>NZ_MEHJ01000001.1:0-681250 GCF_001746415.1 Streptomyces agglomeratus | reverse complement strand
GGCGCGGTGACGACGGCGCCGCGGACGGCCGGGTCCCGCTCCAGTGCGGCCTCGACCTCGGCGGGCTCGATCCGTACGCCACTGATCTTCACCTGGTCGTCGAGACGGCCGAGGAACTCCAGCGGCCCGTCCTGCCGCATCCGTACCCGGTCGCCGGTGCGGTACAGCCGGCCCACTCCTGGAAGTACGACGCCGGGCGCGGGGTCGGTGAAGCGGGAAGCGGTCAGCTCCGGGTCCAGGTACCCGAGCGCCAGGGCGCTGCCGCCGATACGGAGTTCGCCCTCCTCGCCCCGTGCCACGGGCCGGCCGTCGGCGCCGGTGACGACCACGGTCACCCCCGGCAGGGGGACTCCGATCGGCGGAGCGCCGGGGCCCTCCGCGTCGGCGTCCGCAGCGCGCATGGCGTGGGTGGTGGTGACGACGGTGGCTTCCGCGGGGCCGTAGGCGTTGTGGACGGTCGCGGTCACGTCGGCGCCCGGACGGCGGCGCATGCGGTCGCCGCCGACGACGAGATGGCGCAGAACCAGGTCCTGCGGCCAGGGCTGCTCCAGCATCGGCTCGACCGTGGGAGTGGCGGCGACCGCCACGGATATGGCGGCCTCGCGCCACCACGAGGTGAGCAGTCCGGTGTCCCAGCGGACGTCGTCCGGCGCGGGCACGAGGGCAGCGCCCGAGGTCAGCCCGGCCCACAGCTCCAGCAAGTGCGGGTCGAAAGCGACGCCGATGAGCAGGGACTGTCGGTCACCGGGCGCGAGTCCCGTTTCCGCGCGGTACCAGTCGAGCACCGTGCCGAGGGCCGGCTCGGCGACGACGACCGCCTTGGGCCGGCCCGTGGAGCCGGACGTCAGCACGGCGTAGAACGCTTCGCGAGGTGCGCGCAGAGCGCCGGGGGGCGGTGGGGCGAAGGCCGCCACCACGGCGTCGGCCGCGTTGGCGCCTTCGCCCGGCAGTGGCAGGCGGATGTGCTCGGCGGCCCGGTGCCGGGGAGGGAGCACAGCGGCGTCACCGATCAGGCAGACGACGTCCAGGTCCTCCGTGACGGCGCCGAGGCGGCGCTCACCGGGGCGCGGCCCCAGCGGCAGGTACACCGCGCCGATCCTGGCGATCGCCACGGCCGTCACGACGAGCGCGGCGGAGCGGTCCAGGCAGACACCGACCAGGTCGCCC
The DNA here is from genome assembly GCF_001746415.1 of Streptomyces agglomeratus. Taxonomy (NCBI): domain Bacteria; kingdom Bacillati; phylum Actinomycetota; class Actinomycetes; order Kitasatosporales; family Streptomycetaceae; genus Streptomyces; species Streptomyces agglomeratus. Next base: position 680,083 of record NZ_MEHJ01000001.1, on the reverse strand, counting down.
GCCCCCACCCGGTCGCGCAGGACGGTCACGACCTGGTCGGCGGCGGCATCGAGCTGCCGGTACGTGCAGGTGTGATCGCCGTCGATCACGGCGGGTGCGGCCGGGGTGCGGCGTACCCAGGTCTCGAACAGGGCGAGCACCCCGGCCGTCCCGTCACCGGGGGTCGCGGCGCCCTGGACGACACTCAGCGGAGCGCCGTCCGGAAGGCCGTCCGGAACCCTTCGGGCGGGACCGGTGGTCGGCGTGTCGGACGGGAAGGTTGTCGGCTGCATGGTCACGACTCCGTCGAAGTGGCGGTGGCGGTGGCATTGGCGGTGGCGGCGAGTGCTCCGGCCTGGTCGGCGAGAACGGGGTTACGGAAGAAGAGCCGCATCGGCGGACGGTGTCCGAGCCGGGGCTCCAGCCAGGCCGCCAACTGCGCGGCGAGCAGGGAGTGGCCGCCGGCCCCGAAGAAGTCGGTGGTCCCGTCGAAGCGGTCGTGCCCCAGGACTTCACGCCAGCCGTCGGCCAGCAGCACGGTCATCGGGTCGGCCGGCGTCCCAACTGTGCGGTCCTCGCCGCTTCGCGCCACCCTGTCGCCCGAGCCGGGCAGACGCGCGCAGCCGCCCGCGTCCTCATGGCCCGACGGGTGCGCGGCGCCTGCCGGGCCGGGCTCCGCCGCCCTGCGTGCGAGTGCCGTGCGGTCCGGCTTACCGCCCGCCAGCGTGGGCATCGCGTCGAGGCGCACCCAACGCCCCGGTACGAGGGCGGCCGGCAACCGTCGGCCGAGCTCCGCGTGCAACGCCCGTTCGTCCCACGCCCCGCCCTCGTCGGGACACTCCAGGAACCCGACCAGCCGGGGTCCGCCCGTGGCGTCGGTGTTCAGGACGACGGCACAGGAACGGCCGCCGAGCGCGGCCGAGGCGGCCGCCTCGACCTCCTCCAGCTCGATCCGGTAACCGCGCAGCTTGACCTGGTTGTCCCGGCGGCCGAGGAAGTACAGCAGCCCGTCCAGGCCCCGGTAGCCCACGTCGCCGGTCAGGTAGACCCGTTCACCGCCGAGCGCGTCAAGGTGCACGAACCGCGCGGCCGTGGCCTCCGGGTTGCCGACGTAACCCTCGGCAAGCCCCGCCCCGGCGATCGCGAGCTCACCCACCGCGCCGTCCGGCAGGGGGCGGCGGTGCTCGTCGAGGATGTGGACTCGCTCACCGGGCAGTTCGGTCCCGAGCGGGACCTCCGCCCCGTCGGCCAGGTCGCCGGCGGTGATGCGGTGGACGGTGGAGCTGATGGCGGCTTCGGTGACGCCGTAGGCGTTGAGCACCACGGCGCCGGTGTCCACCAGGAAGGCGCGCAGCACGTCGGCCGGGAGGCGCTCACCACCGAGCACCACCAGCCGCGGCGCCCACCGGCCGTCCCGGAGGGCGGGCCGCAACTCCTCCCGGGTGGCGAGGAAGTAGCTGGTCGGGAGGTTGACCACGGTGACACGGGCTTCGGTCAGCAGCTCGGTCAGTTCGCTGCCGGTGAGGACCTCGCGCTCGGGTACGACGAGGCACGCCCCCGCGTACAGGGAGGGCAGCACCTCTTCCAGGGCCACGTCGAACGACGGCTGGGCGAACAGCAGCACCCGGTCGCCGTGACGCAAGCCGAACCGGTCGGCCACCCCGGTCAGATGGTTCGCCAGTGCCGTGCGGCCGACGGCGACGGGCTTGGGCGTGCCGGTCGATCCGGAGGTGTGGATGATGTACGCGGCGCCCGGGACCGCGTGGGCGGCGTGCGCCTTCGGCAGCTCCGGTGCGTCCACCGTGGCGGTCGGCATACCGTCGGGGACCGCCACGGGGTGCTCGGCCGAGGTGAGGACGAGGGCCGGTTCCAGACGGCGCAGCAGCAGGTCAAGCCGGGCCGGCGGATCCGATGGCGACAGCGGGCAGTGGACCGCCCCGGTGCGGAGGCAGGCGAGCAGTGTGACGACCGCGTCGGCGCCGCGCGGCAGGACGGCCGCCACGGGCTGACCGGCGGTCACCCCGGCCGCGAGCAGTCGCTCGGCGAGGGCGGTGACCCTGGCCTCCAGATCGCCGTACGTGAGGCGCCGGGCGCCGATGAGCATCGCCGGGAGGGACGCGTCGTGCGCGGTGAGCGAGTCGAGCGGGCCGGCCCCGGGGGCGTGGGTGAGAAGGGCCGGTTCGGCGGCGGGCGCGCCGGGGGTCTGCCCGGCGACGGGCTCGGGGGACCGCTGTGCGACTGGCCCGGGGAGCGCCAGGTCGGCCAGGGTGGTGCCCGGGGCGTCGAGGTAGGCCCGCAGGAGGTCCAGGAACCGGCCGGCGAGCAGCCGCACCACTTCCTCGCCGAACATGTCGGCGTCGTAGTCCCAGACCAGGGTCATGCCGGCGGCGCCGTGCCGCGGGCCGACGCCGCGACGGTCGTCGGGCAGCAACACGACGTCCAGATCGAACCTGGTGGTACCGGTGTTGAACCCCTCGAACAGGGTGATGTCCAGACCGGGTACGTCGATCTCGGGCAGCGCGGCGTCATGAGCGCTGAACATCACGTCGAACAGCGGGTTGTCGGCCCCCGACGTGTGCAGCCCGAGGGCGCGGGTCAGCTCCTGGACCGGCACGTCCTGATGCGGCAGCGCGCGGATGAGGACGTCGGTCACCTCGTCCATCGTCTCCTCGGCCGGGGCGGCCGGGTCCAGCCGCAGCGGCAGAGGGATGGTGTTGACGAACATGCCGACGGTCTCCTCGTGCCCGCGGGGCCGGTTGCCGACCGCGGTGCCGACGACCAGCTGCGAGCGGCCGCCGTGGCGGCGCAGCAGTTCGGCGAAGAGGCCGAGGAGGGTGGAGAACGGCGTCAGGCCGCGCAGGCGTGCGTGTTCGCGCAGGCGTTCCGCCAGATCCGCGCCGACCGTCTGCCGCATCTGGCCGCCGTGGTGGCGGCGCCGGGCACCGGGCCGGGACAGGCCCGGCAGTGGCATGTCGTAGGACAGCCCGGCCAGTTCGGCGGTCCAGAAGTCCAGGCCGGAACGCCGCGCCCCGTCGTCCCCGCCGCGCGCCTGCGCGTCGACGTGGTCGGCGTAGGAGGACGCCGGCGGCAGTACGGCCGGCTCGCCCAGGACGTGACCCCGGTAGACGGTGAACACGTCGTTGAGCAGGATCGCGAACGAGTGGCCGTCGTGGATCAGGTGGTGCTCGACGTGGACGAGCCGGTGGTGCTGGTCCGCGAGCCGCACCAGTGTCCAGCGCAGCAACGGTGCTTCGTACGTGTCGAGCGGGGTCTCCGCCTCCGTACGCAGCAGCTCCTGGAAAGCGGCCTCGGGGTGCGGCTCCGTGGTGAGGTCGACCGTGCGCAGCCGGGGCGCGCAGCCCTCGGCCACCTGCTGGCCGGGCATCGCGCCGCTGACGGCGACCAGTTCCAGGCGGAGGCCCGCGTGCCGGTCGAGCGTGGCCGCGAGGCCGTGGCCGAGGGCGTCGATGTCCAGCGGGCCCCACAGGTCGAGCGCCGCGGTGAAGTTGTAGGCACGGCTGCCGGGTTGCACTTGTTCGTGCAGCCAGACGATCTCCTGCGAGGAGGAGAGCGGAAGCATGATGATCCCTGGGGTTGTCGGGTCGGGTGATGGTGTGCCGGGCACGGTCGTGCCCGGGCGTGGTGCGGTCCGGCCGCGGATCGCGCGGACGGGCCGGGCCGATGGGTTGGTGGGGACGGGCCGGTCGTTGGGGTGGTGCGGACGAGCCGGGCCGATGGGTGGCACGGACGGGCAAGGCCGATGGGTGGCACGGACGGTCCGGGCCGTTGGGGTGGTGCGGGACGGTCAGGCGGAGGGGCACCGGTCGGCAGCCGGCGCCGTCCGGGCCGCGGCCCCGAGTGCGCCGGCGAGCGCGTCGAAGGCGTCCCGGGCGGTGTGGTCGTCCAGCACGGCGCGGTCCCACCCCATGCGCACGTGCAGTTCGCGTCCCTGGGTGACGGAGACCGCGAAGGGTCCGCGCACGGGTCTGCCGTCGACGTACACCTCCAGGCCCTCGACACCGGCCAGGCGGAGCACGGGCCGCAGCCTGCTGTCGTCGACGGTCAAAAGCCCGTCGAGTCGGCCGGACCAGCCGGACCCGGCCTCCCGGGCCGCGTGCGCGACGGCGTCGAAGGGGACGTCGGCCCGGTCCAGGTCGTCCCACCAGGCATCGGCGGTAACCTCCGCGCCCAAAGGGGCGGGCCCGGTGGCGGCCGGGAAGACCACCGTGTTGAGGAAGCAGCCCAGCACCCGCTCCGCGCCGGGCGGACGGCCGCCCCACGGGTAGCCGAGCGGCACCACGTGACCGGGTCCGTACAGGACGCGCGCGGCCGCGCGGCAGGCGTCGAGCAGTTCCGGGAAGGGCACGCCGGCGGCGGGGGAGGGCAGGATCGCGGAAGCCGAACCGCTCGGCAGCGTTCCGGCCACCGGGGCACCCGGCCGCGGCGCGGGGGCCCGGTCGCGGACGGCTCGCAGCCGGGCGCCCCAGTACGCCAGTGCCTCGGGTGAGGCAGCCCGTTCCTCGGCATCGAGCTGGAGCAGCACGGCGTCGCGGTAGGCGGCCAGTTCGGCGGCTGTGTCGGCGGGCGCGGGTAACTCCGCCCGGTGCCCCTCCGCGTAAGCGGCGCCCAGTTCCCCGACGATCCGGGCCAGTGACCCGCCGTCGCACGCGGTGTGGTCGAGGACGATCGCGAGCACCTCCCGGGCGTCGCCGCGACCGTGCGGGGCGGACTCCCCGTACCGGGCGGGCCCGCGCTCCGACGCGTCATCGGTGAGGAACAGCCGCAGGGGCGGCCCGTCGGGGGCCCAGGCTCCCAGGGCGCGGCGCAGGGCCGCGCCGGCGTCCTCGTCGGGCGCTCGGGGTACGCGCACGACCGGCACCTCCGGCTGCTCCAGGCACAGCACAGGGGTGCCGCGCACCACGCCGGGCCGGCCACGGAGCACCGGGTGCAGTGCCGCCAGGCGATTCGCCGCAGCGGCGAGGCGTACGACGTCCACCGTGCCGCGCGGGAAGGCGAAGAACATCGGCACGAGGTCCGGCCGCCCGGTGGGGTCGAGGGACCGCACCAGGATGAAGCGGCGCTGGGCTCCGGTGACGGGCAGCGGGGCAGAGGCTCCGGCCCCGGTGACGAGATTCCGGTAGCGAGCCAGGTACTGGCTCGTGATGCTGAGCACGGGGTCCTTCCTGTCGGGTGTCTACGGCGGCGGACGCGGGCCGGGGTCAGGCGAGAGGGGTGGCCGGAGCCCGTTCGTCAGTGCCCGCGGCGGTGGACTCGGGGTGCACGGGCACATTGGGCAGGTCCCGCATCCCGCGCAGTGGGGAGAGCAGCAGCGGCAGAGGTACGGCGAGGAAACCGGCCGCGCAGCACACCAGCGCGGTGCGGGCGCCGAAGCCGTCGGCGAGCGCCCCGCCGGCCAGTGCCCCGAGCGGGAGCGTGCCCCACATCAGGAAGCGCAAGGTGGCGTTCATGCGGCCGAGCAGGCCGGGCGGACACAGGGACTGGCGGAAGCTCACCTGGGCGACGTTGTAGACCACGGCACCGAAGAAGACGATGCCCGAGCCGAGCGCGAACACCACTGCTCCTCCCGCCTGCTCGGACAGCGGCCACAGCAGGGCGAACGGGCCTGTCACCAGTGCGGAGAGCCAGATGATCCGGGCGTGGCCCAGTTGTGCGGCCAGGGTGCCCGCGACCAGTGCGCCCAAGAGCCCGCCGACGGCCGCGGCCGACAGGACGAGGCCGACCGCCCCCGGTTGCAGGCCCAGGTCACGGACGAGGAAAACCGTCTGAGTGGCCAGCAACAGCGCGGTGAAGAAGTTGCCGAGGGCTGTGGCGGCGGCGATCACCCGCAGCAGCGGCTGACCCAGAACGAAGCGCAGCCCTTCCGCGATGTCCGCGCGCAGCGACGCGCCGGGGACAGCCTCGGGGCGGGGCTCCGGCCGCTTGATGCGCCAGAGGAAGAGCGCGGAGAGGACGTAACCGATGGCGTCGGCGACCACGGCGAGATGGGCACCGAGGAGCTGCACCAGACCGCCACCGAGCCCGGGGCCGGTCACCTGCGCGGACGAGCGTACGGTCTCCAGCGCCCCGTTCCCCTTGACCAGTTGGTCCCGGGGCAGCAACTGGGGCAGAAAGCTCTGGTGGGCCACGTCGAAGAAGACGGTGGCGACGCCGGTGACCAGAGCGACAACGTACAGCTGCACCATCGTCAGGACACCGGCCACGCCCGCTGCCGGGACGCTTGCCATGGCCACGGCTCGTACGACATCGGCCCGGATCATCAGCGGCAACTTCCGCATGCGGTCGACCCATGCTCCGGCCGGCAGGCCGATGACCAGGAACGCGGCGGTCTCTGCAGCCGTGAGCAGCCCCACCTGGAAGGCGGTCGCTTCCAGTTCGAGCACGGCCACAAGGGGCAGGGCGACCAGGGTGACGTGGGCGCCGAACTGTCCGGCCGCCGCTCCGGCGAGCAGCAGGCGGAAGTCGCGCATACGCAGGGGGCCGCTGTTCACGGCTCGGGATGTGGCGGGCATGTGAAGGACCTTCACCGGACATCCGCTCATGAGTCAAAAGCAGATGAGCGCTTTCGGTCATTTCCTTCGGTGTTCCGGCATCGGATCAGGAAATTTTTCGACAGGTTCGGCTGGCCGGCGCATGAATCGCGGGTGTTGTGCTGCAAGCCGGGGCAGGGATCCAGGCGCCGGTCACTGAACGGGACCGGCCGATCACGTGTGCGAACACTCACCTTGTGTTCTGTCCGAAAGTGCCATCCGAGGCCATCTGTGGTCGGAACTACTCCTTCCGCCCGCTATGGCCCCCGTTGCGTCAGCGCCTCGCCATGGGCATGGACCCCCGATGTGTCGTCGACGGTGTCCGGCCACGAACGGGTAGGGACTGATTAAGGAACCGGCTTCGGGTCGTTGAAATCTCACGCAGTTGAACAACCTCATGTGTTGCTCAATAACGTTGCGGTGACCAGATCACGACGGACATACTCGGATCCAAGGTCGCCCACCGCGAACTGCCCCCTGACCAGGGGCGATTGTTGGGTGACCGCCAGCGGCAGACGCCGTCAGGGGAATCTCCACACCTTCCTGACCGATCTGTCGACTTTCGTTACGGGTGGAGCGGCCTTCGCATGCCTGCGCCCGGGCGACGAAAAATAAATGGGGGAATTTCCGTGAGGAATAATCAGGGACGGACCGCTGCACGCGCTGTCGTGCTCGGGGCCGTTGCCTCGGCGGTGTTCGCGGCGAGTGTGTTGCCGGCGGCAGCCATCGAGAACAGCAAGTCGAACACCCGCCGGGTGAGTATCGGCACGCTGAAGGTGGGCTTCAAGGACACCTGGCGTGGCGCGGGGCAGAGGACGTGGACGCTTGACTCGTCCAAGATCTCCGCCTCGTGGAAGAGGAACGCCGCCGGGCCGGTGTCCAATTACACCATCAAGCTCAGCGACGGTATCTGCTTCAACAAGTACGGCATAGGCAGCGTGAGCGTCGGTGGCGGCGGCTTGTCGCCGGGCGGCATCGGCGGCGAGGACGACTGCGGCGGCGGGGTCTACGCAGGCGACAGAAACTCCAGCGTGGTCGCGGACCATGGGAGGGTCATCGGCCGAGGCAACCCCTACGGGCGATGGATCTGGGTGTCCCACACGGTCACCGCCAGCATGAAGTACGGCAACACTCACTACGACGTGAGTGCCTTCCGGCGCTCCAGCCCAGTAGGCGGGACTGTCTGACGCATGTCGTCTTCGACCACCGGGGGGCGGAGGTCCGCCTCCGCCCCCCGGCGCCGCATCTACGTCGCTTTGCTGGCCACAGCCCTCGGCCTGGTGGGCTGTCAGGCACCACCCTCTTCAGAGGACGAAGGTCTGCGCATCGGGCCCCGTGTGCGGGCTCCCGCAGCGGTGGAGGCCCGGCTGGCAGCGACTTTCACCGACAGCCCGTCCGGCATGACCACTGTTCCGCTGACCGGCGAAGACCCGCACCGGACAGCGGCAGCGTTGGCGGTACTTCGCGACACCGGCGAGTCCGCCGCGGACGCCCACCTCGCCGAGCACGCCGGCTGGTGGTCGGACCGGGTTCTCACCACGCACGAAGGCGACGCCGCCCTGCGCATCCAGCACCTGCGGACCGGTGTGCGGGCGTTCCCCGGTCAGCTTCCGCCGGGCCGCGTCCACACCGCGGCGACCACTGCTGTGCGAGCCCTGTTCCGGCGCCCCCAGCCCCTTCCGGAGGTGGAGGCCGTAGCGCGGATGGCCGAAGAGGTGCACCGAGGCGACTCCGGCAACGCACAGTTGGGACAGACGGCCGAGCAGGTGCGGAACCTGGTGAAGCAGCATCTGGACACGCGGACCCAGCCATGCCGGGCGACGAGTACAAGTGATGCGCTGTCGGACTACGTCGCTGCACGCACATTGTCGGCGCAGGGATACGCGTGCACTGTGAGTGCCAAGACGGGCGACGTCGTCAGAGGGGAAATCTCAAGGCTGGCAGGAAGCGACGAAGCATGGTCCGTGCCGGAATCCGTCCTCCTCCTGCAAGTATCGATCGCGGCACAATCGGACAAGCGTCAGAACAGCGCCGACATCCGGGCTGTGAGGCAGCGAGCCCAGGACGCGCTGCGGGACGCACTTGCCGGCGACGGTCCGTACTACCGGAACATATCGGCTTCCGTGACCGAGTTGTCCGCCGCGTCCACGACTCTCGCGTCACTGCCTGGCCGGTCATCCATCGATGTGGCGGACGCGACTGTCCGCGCGATGCAGAACATTGCCCTGCTCCGTGGCCGGATCCCGGATCAACCGGACCAGAACTCGGCCATCGACGGTTACCTCGCGACCGTCGCGCAGGCGCAACTGACCGGAGCGTCCGCCGCCCTCGGTGACGTCCGGAAACCAGCGTCCAAGGCGCCACTGCGAGAGCAGGTGCGCTTCTATCTGCAGGCGTCCCTCAGAGCCGGCGAACCGCTGGGGCCGCAGGATGTGCGGAGCAGCGCAGAGGCTGCCTTGAAGCGGACGAAGGACCCCCTCGACCGGATCACGGTGACGACATCTGCGACGCTGGCACTGCTGCGGACAGACCAGCCATGTGCAGTACTTGACCACGACCTGCCCCAGCTCAAAGACGCGTTGGCGCGGGCCACAGGGCGGTATGCGCAAGGCAGCGACGCAGTGAAGGCCTGGATGACACTGCTGTGGACCACCACCACGGAATGTGAAGGATTCCAGAAGGAAACAGCCCTGGAATCCCAAGCTTTCCTGGAGCAGTTGGCAGGGGAGAAGACGGCTAGCAATCCCACGGCACGGGCTGTGAAAGCATGGAGCATCGCAGAGCTGTCGTGTTCCAAGAACACAAAGGCGGAAGCAACCCGTGGTGTCGCGCTGGACACGTTCGCCGCGGACAGCGACCCCGGTGAGGGCCTCGGTCTAGGTACGTACGCGGCCCTGCGCGCCGAGGAGACAGCGACCGTTCCGTGCTCCGAAGGCCTCAAAGAAAAGCTGAAGGGGTAGAACCGTGAGTTCTCGGCACGAGGGGTGCGCAAATATGTCGGTCCGAACCTGGGAACGGTTCCTCGGAGGCAGCTGCCTCTTTGCCGCCTTCCTTACGGTGATCCACGGATTCGGGACATCGCAGGCCGACGGATCGGTCGGAACGGCTGCGCTTTCCGCTGCGCTGGCTGCGGTTGGAGCGTACCTGATTTGGGGACGGCGTAAACGCCGCTGACCGCGGAGCCCTCCTCGCGTGCAGGGTTGGTTCGCGGGCAGGGCCAGGCAGACGGCATCGGCTTCGGCGTGCCGCGAGGGCGATGCGCCCCGCCCATGACGCGCGGTACGGGTCCGGCCCGGGGGTGGGCCGGACACCTCGTCAATGACCCAGCCCCCAGCCGCTCGGGCAGCCGGAGCGGGGCCGGTGGTGCGGCGGTGCGGGCCGGCTGGACACCGCCGCTTACAAGACGGCGCTGACGACCGACGGTGGGCGAGGTGCCGACCCAGTGGCGAGCGCGGCACCTCCACTACGCGGGCGTCCGGTTCGTTCGAGTCGCACACCATGTCGCGCGTCCAATGAAGCAGGGGGCGCGCGACTCTCCTTTCAGTTTGAATTATGGGGGACATATGAAGATTTTCAGTTCCGCTTTTCCGCGGAAGTACGGGGTGGCTGTGGTCGCTGTCGGCTTGTGTCTTTCGACGGCCTCGTGCGGTGAGGGAGGAAATACCCGCGATTCCCAGCCCGAGCGCATCGTGGAGGGGCGGGAGGTTCATCACTTCGACGATGTGGAGAAGATGGCTGCTACATCCGACCTTGTCGTCAAGGCGCAGGTGACGGACGTCCAGCCAGGGCGATGGGTGGGATCGAAGGAAGATGGCGGCCGCGAGCAAGTGCGCGAGGTGACCTTGCACGTAGAAGAAGTCCTGCACAGTGCGAGAGCCACAAAGCCGCAAACGGTGCTCGTCGACGAGTGGGGTTGGGACGAGGAAGGGCGTGGGTACCAGCTTGAGGGGGTGACCTGGACAGCAAAAGGTGATGAGGGCATATATTTCTTGACGCAGTCCGAGGAGCGTGGCCATTGGAGGCTGGTGAATTCCCAGGGGCGCGCACTCGTCGACGGTCAACAACTCGATTCCGCTGCCAACGAAGGCGATCAGCTCGGCGAGCGGATCGAGTCGCTGACGCCGCAGCAACTGGAAAAGCAGGTGCAGAAAGCCGCAAGAGCCGTGGAAGCGGGTGACTTGAAGGGTGTCGAGGAGCCGGCCGCCCTTGCGGACGATGCCAAGGAATGAAGCGGGTGCGACCGCGTTATTGCCTGTCTCCCACAGAAAGAAGTCTTCCATGCATGGCTCTCCCAGCAGGCCGGCCACTGTCGTCTTCGCTTCGATGGCGTTGGTCATGATCTTGTCCACGCCTGGTTACGCTGACCACGACGACAGTGGAATAGATCCTGACAACCGGAATCAAGCAGTTAAGGGATTCTCATTGACCGGTAATGGGACTCTGGCGATGAACCATGGAAAGGCTCAGCTGGAGAAGACTGTAATTACCACCTCGTGGGGCGGTGGCGACATTGAAGTCTACGATGGTGAATACGAACGTAACGGCTGGCACGGGAAGACGGACTGCACCGACTGGAACGCCTTTCGAACGTCCTGTGACATCATTCGAGTGCGCTTGAATCAAAGCTATTCCAAGACGGCGAGTCAGTGGAAAAGTCTGGGCTGCCATGAGTTCGGCCACACTGGGGACATCGGTCACCGTAACTCTTCCAACGACACGGACGGCAATTCGTGTATGCGTTCGGACAAGTGGTATCTGAACTACGACTCACATGACATAAGCGCCATTAATGAGTCTGTCTGACGTCATGAATAATCGATTCGTGCTTGCCGCGTCCTGTGCTGTTTCCGCAATATCCGCCACGGCTGTTTTCTACGTGTTCGATTCTTCGGATCCGCAGTTCGAGAGCGCCGAAGTGCAGAGGAAATTTTGCACCACGGCCACCGCCATGGACTTGCAAAACAGTCGAACCCTCACCCCTGCGGGCCGCCAGGAAGTGATCAGCGAACTTGCGCGTGACGCACCTGAGGAGCTTCGTCCTTCGTTCGACACAGTGCTGGACTGGTATGCGCATCCCCACCCGGCGGACGAGGAACGGTTCGATCAGGCGGCTCGCCGCGTGGGAGAGCTCGTCGAGCGCTCTTGTCCGGTGAATGTCGGCGGCATACGAACCTGACACCGTCATCGTCGGCGACACCTGTACGACGTCACGAGTAGCGGCCCGGTGCCACCATGTAGCGGACATTGCGCGGGCTGTCCCGACGGCGTGCCTCCCGCTGTGTCCCGCGCGCCGGCGTGAGTGCGTTCAACGGGGCAACCAGCCGGCTACAGCTGCCCTCGGAGCAGGGCTGTCGAGTGAGCCGGGCACCGCCCGCCCGACAGTCGGCGGGCCCGACGACTGCACCACTGACCGTACGCCAGACATGCCTTGACTGAGGGAGGATCACCGGCACGGGGTCGCGGCGACATCACCGCCGCGGCCCCGTGCCGCAGCACTTGCCGCCTGGCCTGCGCTGACATGGCAACGCCGGCGACAGGGCCCGTTGCTCATGTCATCTCGTCGCGGATCGCGTTGCGGTGTTCCTCGTAGACGAGCCGCGCATCGTTACTCGGCAGTGCTTCGGTGGCAAGGCCGCAGGCACAGGTCACGACGGTGAGGCCGCACGTGGTGCGCAGCGTGTGCCCCTCAGGGCTGGTCCAGGCGCCACCGGCCGGGTTCTCGTAGCGGAGGTTGTGGCGGTACTGGAACCCGGGGGCAGGGCTCGGCGTACAGCCCGTGCCGGTCTGGTCGATGCTGAAGCTGTGCTTGCTCATGGCTCCAGTGTGGCTGTAGGCGAGCGATCGGCAGGGATGTCCCGTTGTTGCCTCTGCGGCGTACTGTCAGGATCCTGACGGCCGAGGACGGCACGCCCGGCCTCGGCCACGGCCAGCCCGCCACCACCCGCACCCGCCGGTCGCACAGCACCACAACCGGTGCCTGTCGAGTGCGTGCTTGCCCGGTCGTCGCCGTACACCTCCTGCGCCGGCGTGAAGGTGACGGCGCGTGGGCGCTTGTCGCCAGCGATGACACCTGCGACAGCCGAAGGAGTCCTGCGCTCGGTGTTCTCATGAGGCTCGAAGCCCCCTCGGATGTGTCAGCCCACTGGGTGGGCAGGCTCCACATCCTTGGACAGGGGAACCTGTCCGGTGTTCTCGACGTGCCGCGCCGCAACCCAGACGGGCTTGTCCCGCAGCAGGTACCAGATTCCGTTGCCGTCGATGACCTGGGCACGGACCTTGCTCCGCAGACCGATCTTGGTGCCGTGTTCGAGTGTTCCGGTGACCACAGAATCAGTGCTGGGGTACTTGCGCAGATTGACGCCGATGCTGCTGACGACAGTGCCGAATGGCTGCTGCGGACTGGCCATCTCTCCTCCAGGTCGTTGTCGGTGCGGCTGTGATGACCACACCCGGTGATCGGGCGTGGTGACCGCACAGTAGATCGTCGGAACGAGGAAATGTTGGAGGCTGTCATATGCCGTGGTCGGGTCGCCCGGGGCCTCGTGTGTGATCACCGCTGGTGCCCGAACCACTCACCCCGGCTGTGGGCACGGCTGGCGTCGTGCGCCTGGCGCGGGCGAAGAGGTGAGGCCCGTCGCGTGATCCAACGGCTGCGCCCGCCCGTCCCGGCCGGGAGGCCGGTTCAGCCGCGGAGGAGTTCCGCGAGGGTTGTCATGCGGACGCTCGTCGGCGGTCCGCGGGGTTGCTGGGAGACCGGGCGACTGGTCACCGGCATCAGTGGGAAGGTGCTGATCCAGCAGCTTCGGGAGCTCTCAGTTCCAAACCAGGGCCTTGGCTTCATACTGGTCGGGCCCCTGATCACCACAGAACGGTTCCATGGCCAAGTACAGCAGCTCTTCACCCCTCGTCCCCGACACCGCGTGGCTGGGACGTGGGCGCCACCTCGGGCCCGAGCCCGAGCAGGACGTCCGGCGCAACTTGACCGCCCTCAAGGCGGCCGGGGTGCTCGACGACTTCCTGGACCTCGACCCTGTCGAGGCGGCCCGTTCCACCGTCCTGCACCCGCGTGACGAGTCCGCCGACCCCGGCCCGTCGGCCCGTCGCCTCTTCGAGGCCCGTTGGCGCGTGGCCGACGACGTCACGGTGCGTGCGCAGTTGACCATGTACGACTCCGAGGACTGCCGCAAGGAGGGCGGGGGCGTCACCTGGGTCCTCGCCGCCGAGGCAGAGCGGACGTGGGACGACCGGTGGCCCTCGCCGGCCACCATGTTCTGGCCCGACAGCGACCGGGTCGCCTGGGACGACGACACGGTGCCGGGCGTGCGCCTGCGGGCGGCGAACTACCTGCCGAAGGACGACGACGAGCTGCGGCACCGGCTGCGGGACTGCTCCCGGAAGAGCTGGTACATCCATGTCGTGGTGCACGAGGCGATGACGCCGGACGCGCGGGGGCAGCGGCCGGTCTCCACGTTCCTGCCGCCGAGCCTGCGGCACCGCGTGGTCGAGCACCGGGCCACGCCGGAGCAGGCGCAGATCGCCGACTTCGCGTTGAAACGGGAGTCGAACGTGCGGCTGCCGCGCGGCGGCGCCGTCGTCCTGCCCGCGGAGCCGCGGAGTCCGGATTACGACGCGGAGCTTTTCACAGTGCGCAACGTCTTCCTGGACGGCTCCGAACCGACGGAACTCCTGGACATCATCCGGAAGTACGCCGTGCTGCCGCGGCCGCTGCCCGACGACGCCGAGCGAGCTCTGACGCGGCTGCGCCAGGGCTGGCACCTGCTGACCCCGGACGAGGAACTGGTCCACGCCCGGAGTATGGCCGTCAAGTACGCCGAGGCGCTCGATGCCATGACGAAGTCCTGTGACCTCTACCGGGTGGCGGCCGAGGCGGCGCACGCCGCGCTCGCCGAGGTGCGCGGCGGCGACGGTGCGCTGCCCCGTCCGCCCGCGCCCGGGCCCGTCAAGGCGGGCAGCTCACCGTTGACCGCCCTCACGAAGGCATTCGGCCGCTTCCGGGACCCGAACACGTAGAGCGCGACGATGTCGTTCCTCCGCCCCGGCTTCAGGGCGTGGCGTGACGCCGTCTGCCGCACTCGGGGAGACGACGAGACTTCGGTCAGCCTGTTTCCGAAGGTGATCATTGGTTCGGGTTGCGTGGGCATGACTCTGTCCGGCGTGGGAGAGATGGGGGCGTTCGACGGCTGCGTCGTGCTTGTGGAGGTGGCCGGGGTGACCGATCCCGGGGTTGGCGAGCGGTTTGTCCGAGGCCGGTGCGAGGATGGCCGTGTGTTCCGGGAGGCGAACCGGAGCGAGGACGTGGGCAGGTTTCGAGCGGTCGGAGGCGGCATGGCCAAGGAATTCCAGGTGACTTACGACTGCGCCGATCCGGGCGCGCAGGCGGCGTTCTGGGCTCAGGCGCTGGGCTATCGCATTCAGTCGCCGCCCGAGGGCTTCCCCCACTGGACGGCCGCGCTGACTGCGTGGGGCGTACCGCCTGAGCACCACAACGACCGGTCGGCCATCACGGACCCGGAAGGCAAAGGGCCGCGGGTGTACTTCCAGAAGGTCCCGGAGGGGAAGACGGCGAAGAACCGCTTGCACCTGGACTTGCGAGCAGCACCCGGCCTGACCGGCGACGAGCGGATGGTCGCGCTGGAGGAGGAGGCCACCAGGCTGGAGGGGCTGGGAGCGAAGCGGCTGTACCGGCTCGAACCCAATGGCCTGGACGAGGGGATCATCGTGATGGCCGACCCGGAGGGAAACGAGTTCTGCCTGGATTGAGGGCAGTATGCGGGCTTCAAGGAGGCTTCCGCTTGCTGGTCGGTGCAGCACTGTGGTGATCGTGGCCTCGGGAGCGTCGCCGCCCAGCACCCGCTGGTTATGGGGATCGGACGCTCGGGATGCCCGTTTCGCGCCGCCGGCCCGCACGGGGTGGGCGGCGAAATTCGCCTGGTGGATCGCGCGGATCGGGGTACACGGCCCGGCATGGCACCGAAGACCGATCACCTCATGTCCTTGCGGGCCGCGCGGCAGCTGCGCCGGGTCCGCACTTTCTACGTGGCAGGTGTCCTGTTGTGGGCGGCCGCGGCGGCCTGGATGGGATGGACGCTTCCAGGGAGTCGGCAGATGTGGGTTTCCGTACTTCTCCTGGCAGTTTTCGTGGGATTGCTGTGCACGGCCTCCCTGTGGCTGCGGCGGCTCCAGGCGGCAACACATGACAGGCTGGCGCATCACGCTGCACCGCGAGGCGTAGTCGCTTCCCGTCAGGCCTGAACCCCCATCGCCAGGAGCTCGGCGATGCCTGGGCGGCCGGAGCCGGTGTCCTGCGCGCGAACTTCACCTCCCGACTCGCCCATCCGCAGTTGGATTGGGCGCTCACCACAGCGGCCTGACGAACCATCATTCTTCCGGCAGGTCCACGATCACCAGCGTGCCCCTGCTTCCGGGACGGACGGTGTGTGCGGTTCCCGCCGCCACCATGAACAACTCGCCCGGCCGCACCGACACCAGGGTGTCATCCACCATGAGTTCCAGTTGGCCATCGAGCACGAGGAGAGCCTCGGCGGCATCGTGGCTCTCCTCCCGCACCGGCATTTCGTCCATGCGCAGTACCTTCACGCAAGCCGCCCCCACCTGGCCCAGTTGGTGGGAGCGCCATGCCTCCGGCAGACCGGCCGCAGTCTCCAGCAGATTGACCACACTCATGGCGCACGCCTCCTGACGGCCCCGGCCGGTCATGCCGAACGAGCCCGCGCATCAAGATCAATGGATGCCTCGGAAACTACCCGACCAGAAAAACCAAGTGATCGACCGTTTGGCAAAGACTGCCGCCGGGCTTGATACCGAGTGCCTACCGCCTCGTCCGCCCCGGACGCCCAGCCGTTCACCCGGCCAAGGCTCCGAGACGGGCCACTAGACCCGTACTTCGCGGGTGACCGTTTCAGGTCTGTGGCCAGCGGGTTTGCGTGATGTCGGTGTCGAGTAGGTCGAGGAGGTGGAGTTGGACGCCACGGTTGATCTGGACGGTTGGCGGGTCGGTGACGTTGCCGATCCGCAGGGTGAGTTCGCCGAGCTGGTAGAGGATCATCCGGCCGGTGGGGCGGACGCGGCGGTTGTCCGGGTAGAGGCCGGGCATGGTCTCGTCGGGGCCGAGCGCGCGTCTAACCTGCCGCTCAATCAGGCAGAAGACGAGCAGGGCCAGGCAGATGACCTGGATCAGCGCGGCGACGCGCCGGTTGTGCTGCACGAAGACCGGTGCCACCGCGAGGGGGCCCTTGAAGTCGTGGTAACGCCGTTCGACGGTGCCCTGGCCCTTGTAATGGATCAGGACGTGGGCCGGGCCGGCTTTCTCGGCCGGGACGCTGGTGATCAGCGCCCACCAGCCGTCGACGGCTGTTTCGGCTCCCAGTACGTCCTGGTCGAAGTGCCAGGTGAGGCTGGGGGTGCCGTGCTCGTCGGCGGTGATGTGCCAGCGCAGGCAGGAGGTGACGCGGCGCTTGGTCGCGATGACGCCGATCCGGGCAACGATCTTCTCTCTGGTCTTGTAGTGCCGTCCGCCCGCCGCGGCGGTGAGCCTGTCGAGGTCTTCGGCGGCTTTGGCCAGTCGTTTGGCCCGGGCAGCCTGCTGGCCGGCCGCGACGGCGGTGGAGTGGACCAGGATCCGGCGCACGGTCAGCGGCGGATCGCTTTTGCGGCGGCCGGTCAGCGTGTGGGTGTCCTCCAGGACCCGGTAGGTCTCCCGTTCCGCCTCGGGTTTCCTCTCGTCCCGCTCAGGCACCCGGTCGACGGGCTCGCCCCGCTGAGGATCCAGGACCGCGTAGACCTCGTCCTTGATCTGCGCGGCTGGGACGGGCGCGACGAACTCCACCCCGGCCTCAAGCAGGGCGGTGATGTTGGAGTAGGACACCAGCTTGGAGTCGGCGACCATCAAGAACTCGCGGGTGCCGGCCATCGCTTTGAGGTCGTTCATCGCGCCGACGACCTGACGGACCTCGGCGGCGGCGCCGTCGAAGACCCGGGAGTGCACGGGGATCCCGCCGTCGGCCGTCACCGCGAGCCCGGTCTGGATCTGCTTCAGGTCCAGCCGCCGGTCCTTGGGATGCCCGTTGCAGGCGATCAGCGGGTACTGCTCGTCCTGGTCCTGGGCGGGGAAGGCGCCGTGGACGGACATGCTGGTCATGTCCCAGTGCAGCCGCGAGACGTCGATCCCGAACTCGGTGATCGCCCGCGCGCCGACGGTGCCGGCGACGACTTCCAGCTTCGGGGCGATCGCGTCCAGCGCACGGGCCAGGCGATCGTCGTTGAGGAGGTCTGGTGTGATGCCGAAGACCTCCTCCACCGCCCAGGTGCGGGCCCAGTCCCCGACGCGCACCAGCGGTGCGGGCGAGGTCAGCCGGTTGGCCACCAGCGCCTCGATGACCTGCCCGTGCGTCAGATGCGCGCTCGCGCCGCCTGGACACACCTCGTCGACGATCCCGGCCACGTCCAGCCGGCGCAGAAACTCGGCAGCGACAGGCGAGCGCCCAGACGCTTTTCCACCACGGACGTCACCACCACTTCAAGGCGCTGACGCTCAGATCGTGGCCGCGGGGACCGGGAAGTCATCGACACATCCGGACCAACGCCATGCGACCGGCCCGGGACACTCCCGGACCGGTCACACCATACGAATCAACGACCCGCGAAGTACGGGACTAGACGCCGCTGTCCGGGGCGGATGTCCGGGCCGAACGGTGGAAGGCGGCCCGGTAGGCGCTCGGGCGGTGGCCGGTGTGGCGGGCGAAGAGGGCGGCGAAGGTACCGGGGTCCTGGTAGCCGACGGCCGTGGCGACGGAGGCGACGGTGCTGTCGGTGGTCTCCAGCAGATGGCGGGCGCGGCGGACCCGGGAAGCCTGTAGATGGGCCAGCGGGCTGCGTCCGGTCTCGTCGGCGAAGCGGCGCAGCAGCGTGCGGGTGCTGACCCGGAAGGCGTCCGCGAGTGCGGCCAGGTCGTACCGCTCGGCGAGGTTCTGGTCGAGCCGCCGCATGACGCGCTGGGAGAACTCCCGGCCGGGCTGCGGGAGGAGCCGGGTGTCGACGTACGGGGTCTGGGAGATCCGGGCGTCGTCGACGAGTGCCAACCGTGCGGTGGTACGGGCCACCCGGGCGCCGTTGTGCCGGCGTATCAGGTCCAGCGCGAAGTCGTACATGGCGCTGAAGGCGGCCGTGGTCGTCACACCCGCGTCGGTGACGACCAGGTGATCGGGCCGCACGTCGGCGTTCGGGCAGCGTCTGGCCAGTTCGCCGGCGTACAGCCAGGAGGTGGTGGCCCGGCGCCGGTCGAGGAGTCCGGCCTCGGCGAGCAGGAACGCGCCGACGCAGAGGGAGACGACGGCGGTGCCGACGGCGGCCTGCGCGCGGATCGCCGCGATCTCGGGGGCGAGCCGGGCGAGCCGCGCGTCGAGGTCCGTGTCCGGGCGCAGTTCGAAGCCGGGGACCACGAGGACATCCACCTCGCGCAGGGGACGCACGTCCAGGCTCGCACCGCCCGAGGCGGTGACCCGGCGGCGCGGCGAGACGACCGACACCCGGTAGCCGGGCGCGTCCGGTCCGGCGACATGGCCGGCCATCGTCAACAGATCCGGGACGCCGAACACTTCGGACGCGAAGCAGTCCGGGTATGCCAGGACTCCCACCCGCAGCGCACCCGGTCCGGCGCCCGGACACGCACCTTCTGCTGCCTGCCGCGTCGCCTCCGTCATTGCTCCCGTACCCCCTTGGTGTCCCGGCCGCGGCCCGCCGGGGGCGAGGGCGGCGGGCGAGGACGGGGCCTTTGCCGCGTACCGATCGCCCCTCTCGCTGGTGGCGAGATTACCCCTGGCCTTGGCGATCCCGCCCCTCACCCGGCGGCCGGCTCCGGGAGCAGGCTGGCCCCCATGAGCGACGACGATCCGATCACTGACTTCACCCGCCGGAGCGTGGCCGTGGAGGGGGTGGAGAAGACGGTGTACGTGGCCGGGGCCGGGCCCGCGGTCGTGGTGCTGCCGGAGATGCCGGGCATCAGTCCCGACGTCCTGCGGCTCGCGCGCTGGGTGCGGGACGCGGGCTTCACCGTCCATGTGCCCTCGCTGTTCGGGACGGACGGCGCCTTCCCCACGGTCGAGGGCGGCCGGGAAGTCGTCCGCCGCGCCTGTGTCAGCGCCGAGTTCCGCGCCTTCGCCGGGGGCGGTACCAGCCCGGTGACGGTCTGGCTGCGCGGCCTGGCGCGCCAGGCCCACACCGCGTGCGGTGGGCCGGGGGTGGGGGCGATCGGCCTTTGTTTCACCGGCAACTTCGCGCTCACCATGGCCCTGGAGCCCGCGGTGATCGCCCCGGTGGTCAACCACCCGTCGCTGCCGCTCGACGACCCCGGCGGACTCGAACTCGACGCGGCGGACGCGCGCGCGGTGCGCGACCGGCTCCACCGCGACGGACTCACCGTCCTCGCCTACCGCTTCGCGGGCGACCGCTGGTGCACGGGGCAGCGCTTCGCCGCCTACAGATCGCTGCTCGGCGACGCCTTCGACGGGCGCGTACTCCCGGACAGCGCCGCCCATCCGGCCCCGCCGCCTTTCTTCGCCGATTTGGTCGGCACCCCGCACAGCGTCGTCACCGCCCATCTCGTCGACGAGGCCGGCCACCCCACGGTCCGGGCCCGCGACGAGATCCTCGCCTTCCTCACCAACCGCCTGCACCCGCACGCGAACCAACCGCTGCCCGCCACCTGACGGGGCCCTGGCCGCCGGACAAGTCCCCTCACTGTGCGCGAAGCCCGGGAGCACCTCATGCACGTCACGCAAGACGGGTCGTACAGCTACTCAGCTGGGCATTGAGTACGCCTGCTCATGATCGTCTGGCTGCTGTTTCCTAACGTGACCTGCATGGACACCGAGATCACCACCCCCGACACTCCGACCACAGGCAGCACACGGTGGTTCAACGGCTGCGCGATCGCGGTACTGGTCCTCGCGGTCCTGGTCGTCGCCGGGGCGTGGGCGCTGGCCGAGTTCGAGAAGGGCCTGGACGGGTACGGGCAGCTGGAACAAGCCGGTGCTTCCGGGAGTGTGGCCGACCCCCTCGGCCCCGGATCGACCGCCCGGTACGAGGACGGCCTGAGGGTCACCGTCAGCCCGGCGCGCCGTGAAGCCGACGGCACGTACAGCCTTACCGTCACCTACGAGAACGACACCGACGAAGAGCAGCACCTCGGTGGGGAATCGTTCGAGGGCAGTGTCTCGGGCATAGGCTCCGCGCCGCTCGTCGTCCGTCCCGGCACGTCCCTCGACGACTACGGCACCGACTACAGCCTGTCTTGGCTCAACCGGGAGAAGTCCGCGGCCACGCTCATGCCGCCCCTCGCCGAGGACGACAAGCGTACGGTCCCGGTCCGGATCAAGCCGACTCGGGCGGGGATCCCGGTCACCGTCGAGGTCGACCCGCCCAACGCCGGCTACCGGGAAACGGCTTACTTCCAGCTCAAGCTGAGCTGACCATGCCGCCGAAGGCGAACTCTGTGCAGTACCGGCTGGCCACGTCCCGGCTGGGTTTCCCCTGGGACCGCAGCCGCACTGTGACGTTTGAGCACGTGGCTGCGCTGGATGTTCTGGGCCGCCTGTGTGACGGCTGTGCCCAAGCCATGGCGGCTATGAGAAGAGGATGAGGGTGGCTCTGCGAACAGCACGACACCGGCGTTCGGTGAAGCGTCGGGTCCTTGCCGGGGTTTCTGTCGCCACGGCGGCCGGGATCGCGGTCACCGCGACGGTGACCATGAACGCCCAGGCCGCGTGGACTTCGGCGTGGAACGTGTCGCCTTCCGGCTGGACGGCCGACGACTCGCCCAGGGTCTCGGTCGACCGGCAGGGCGACGCCCTGCTGACCTGGCGGGCCTGCGACCTGTCGACGACGTACTGCCACTACCGGATCCAGACCAGGGTGAAAAGCGCGAGCGGCACGACGGGAGCCATCCGCACCCTCTCGCCGGAGGGCGCCTCGGTGACGTGGCCGGAGGCCGACTCCGACGACACCGGTGACTCGGCGGTGGTCTGGGAGCAGGACGGGCACGTCGTCGGCCGGCGGGTCGCGGCCTCCGGCAGCCTCGTCGGTACGGTGCAGCGGCTTTCCACGTCGGGGCCCGCGACCGGCCCCGTGGTCGCCGTGACGCCGGGCGGTACCGCGATGGCGGCATGGACGGAGATCCGCGACGGCAGTTGGTACGCGGTCGCCCGCCGCCTCAAGGTCGACGGAACGCTCGGCGGGCCCATAACCCTCGGCTCGGGCTCGGCCGAGAAGCCGGCCATAGGTGTCGACCGCAACGGCCAGTTCGTCGTCGCCTGGGTGCGCGGTTCGGAGGTCGTGGCCAAGCGGATCAAGGACACCGTCTCCGCGACGAAGGTGCTCACCTCACCGATCGCGTCGTACGGCGGTTTCGGCATGGTGCGTGTCGGCGTCGACCGGGACGGCGACGCGGTCGTCAGCTACCGCTCCGGCGGCGGTACCCGCCCGCAGGTCTGGACCTCGCGCTGGAGCCGCACCGGAACACTGGCCTCCCCCCTGCGGATCTCGGCCTCCACTGACAACGTGGGTTTCCACCACACCCTCGGGACCGACCTCGACGGCGACTCGGTGGTCGCGTGGACCCGCTACAACAGCAGCAAAAAGCTCGAGTTGGTCGGCCGCCGGCTGTCCGCCGGCGGCACCCGCAGCACCACTACCACGCTCGGTCTCGGCGACCGGCCCGACCTCGCCCTCGATGACGACGGCGACGGCATGCTGGTCTTCCACACGGTCGTCCCCACTGCGACGATCCCGTACAGCTACACGAAGAGCAGCGCCCGCCTGATCAGCCGTTCCGGCACCTTCGGCACCACGAAGACGCTGACGTCGGACGGCCGGGTGGCCCAGGTCGATGCCCGCCCGACCGCCAGGTTCACGGTGATCTGGCAGCAGGCCTCCCACCCGTACACGATCAAGTCCGTCACCGGCCCCTGACCAGTACCGGCCCCTGACTGGTACCGGCCCCATGACCGTCACCGGCCCCTTGACCGGTACCGGACCCACAGATGGCCCCAGGGTCGGGAAAGGCCCCCGACCGTGGGAAACCCCAGGTAGGGGGCCTGTTCGGTCCGCGCCGCAGTGGTTCGCGGTCGACGCGCCGGCAGGGAGCAGGCCGTGATGCCGAGTCGGCCGGGGCCGGCATTACGGGTATCCCAGGTGGTATTGGGCGACATGCCCCAAGCGACCCGAACGCCTCTGAAAGTCGGCTGTGATGCATTGCCGTATAGGCGGGAAGGAGAGTCCCCAACTTAGGGAGGCTGATGTGGCGCGTGATCGGATCGGACTGGCGGAGGTGTTGGCGGCGGCGGAGGATGCCGCGCCGGTGGGCTCCCTCGATGTCGTGGCGCGCAATCTGCGTGACCGGTTCGGCGCGCGATACGTGTCGTTCCTGTTCGTCGACGTCGTCGGTCGACGCCTGCTGCGCGTCAGCGAGAAGGCGGCTGCGCAACAGGGCCGCCACGCGGATCAGGTCCCTCTCGCCGGCAGCATCTACGACGAGGTCCTGCGCACCCAGAAGCTGGTGCAGGCGCCGGAGGGCGAACAGGGGCAGCGGGTCCTCGCCCCTGTCACGAACCGCGGCGACACCATCGGCGTCCTGGAACTGTTCCTGACCCAGGCACCACAGGACGTGCTGGATCAGGTCGAGGAGGCCGCGCACGCGCTGGCGTACATCATCGTCACCGACCGCCGGTTCACAGACCTGTACCACTGGGGCAACCGCACCACCTCGGTCAGCCTGGCGGCGGAGATCCAGCGCCAGCTCCTGCCCTCGGCCCCGTCCTGCGAAGCCGCCGAGTTCGCCCTCGCCGGTGCACTGGTCCCGGCCTCCGACATCGCCGGTGACACCTACGACTACACCCTCGACCACGACACTTTGCACCTGTCCGTCACCGACGCCATGGGCCACGACGTCGAGGCCTCGCTCATTGCCACCCTCCTGGTCAACGCCTCCCGAGGGGCCCGCCGCGCAGGCGCGGAGCTTGCCGAGCAGGCCCGGCAGGCCCACCAGGCCCTCCTCGACCACGGCCGACGGACCTTCGCCACCGGCCAGCTGCTGCGCATCGCCCTGGACGGGTCCAGCGCGCAGCTCGTCAACGCCGGCCACCCCTGGCCGCTACGGCTGCGCAACGGCACATGCGAAGAGCTGCGCCTGGCCGCGGACCTGCCTTTCGGCGTCGCTGGGCAGGGCTCGTACCAGGTGCAGGACATCGAACTGCGGCCCGGTGACCGCCTCGTGCTCTACACCGACGGCATGCAAGAACGCCAGGCGAAGACAGCCGACCTGCCCGGCCTCATCCGGGATACCGCCACCGAACACCCGCGCGAGGTCGTGCGCACCCTGGTCGCCGCGGTCACCGACGCCTGCAACGGCCACGTGAGAGACGACGCCACCGTCCTGTGCCTGGACTGGCACGGTCCCGTTCTCCATTGAGGAGGCTGCCGCGCGACCGCCTGAGCCGTGGGAACCACCAAAGGTGTGTCCCATGAACCGTCGCGGGTGGAGTGCTCGGTTTCCTGGAGCGCGTCCCGCTACGGCGACTCGACCAGACCCGCCCGCGCGGCAAGAGCGACTTCGCCTGGTGTAGCGCCGATGCGGGCGGGCGGTCGGGTCGCGCAGGGGCGAGGCGCGTCACTCCGAGGTGTCGTTGCGCCGGGCATAGGCGCGGGCCGCGCGGGCGCGGTCGCCGCAGCGGGTGGAGCACCAATGGCGCCTGCCGTGGGTGCGCAGGAGGAACCGGTCGCAGGGCGCGGAGCCGCAGGCGGCGAGGAGGTCGGCGTCCGGGCCCGTGAGCAGGTCGGCCGCGTCGGCTGCGATCGTCGCCAGTGCGTGGTTGACGGCCTGATCGGTGGGGTGGGCCTGGACGCGGCGCAGCCCCTGCGCGCCGTCCCAGGCCAGCAGGGGAGCGCTGGGTACGGCAGTGAGCGCCTGGTTGACCGCTCGCAAGGATTCTTCGGGCGGGGCGACGCCCTCCACACGGGCGGCGAACAGGGCCCGCACGTGGCCGCGCAGTGTGCGCATCCGCTGCGCGCAGACCTCGTACAGCTGCACGTCCGGGGTGGTCAGGTCATGGGTGGCGAGCCAGCGCATGGCGGAGTCGGGGGCGGCGAGCATGTCGTAACTCTGGCCGGCGGGCAGGGTCGCGGCAGTGTCGGCGAAGTCCAGGCAGTGGTGCCGGTCGGCGCCGGGAGCGGGGGGCAGGGCGGCGTGTGGGTGGTTCGCCACCGCGGGCTTTTCCATTCCCTCATGGTATCGCTTGCGTTTTTTCGTGATGCCCGGCTAGCCTGACCTCACGGAAAATGACAGTTCCAACCGTGAGGAATGATGGGCATGTCTCGGCACGACGCCAACGAGTTCCCGGTCCGCGCTCTCGGCGGCCCGACCGCCTTCTTCGAGTACGGCGGCCTGCGCTTCCTGACCGACCCGACCTTCGACGGTCCTGGCGACTACCCTTCGCCGGGAGCGACGCTGACCAAGACCGCGCCCGGCACTGTCACTCCCGCCGATCTCGGTCCCATCGACGTGGTCCTGCTCTCGCACGATGAGCACGCCGACAACCTCGACAACTCCGGCCGCGCCCTGCTCGCCGACGTCCCGCTCACCCTCACCACGCCCGGGGGCGGTAAGCGCCTGGGGGAGAAGGCCACGGGGCTGGCTGACTGGGAGCACATCGAGCTGAACCGGCCCGATGGCGGCACGATCACCGTGACCGGCGTTCCCGCCATCCACGGCCCAGGGCAACGCGAGGAGATCGAGCCGATAACCGGTCAGGTCGTCGGGTTCGTCCTGACCGCGGACGGCCTGCCCACCGTCTACGTCAGCGGCGACAACGCCTCACTCGATGCGGTCAAAGAGATCGCGGAGCGCTTCGCTCCGGTGGACACAGCCATCCTCTTCGCCGGAGCCCCTCGCTTCCCCGTCCTCTTCGACGGCGCACCGCTCGTCCTGGACAGCGCGCAGGCCGCCCAGGCGACCCAGATTCTCGGCGTCCGCCGTGTCGTGCCCGTCCACCACGACAGCTGGGCCCACTTCACCGAGGGCCGCGACGAGCTCCACGCAGCCTTCACCGCTGCCGGCCTGGCCGATCGGCTGGACCGGGACTGGGTCGCGCACGCCTGAGCCGACCCAACGGGGGCGTACCGGTTCTGAGGGGCGGTGCTTCACCGCGCGCACGCCCTGACGTCTTGTACGAGAGCCGTCCGCATCCAGCCCGCACCTCCCCGACGGGCCGCCGCTGCCTGTTCGAGCGCAGTGGCGCCCGCTGCGGGCACTTGAGCCCACCGGCCAGGCAATCACAGGGCTGCTCTTCGACCGTTACGGCCCCTCCGCCGCGTTCCCCCGCGTTCGCCCTGCCGGCGGCCGGGGTCCTCTCCGCCGCCAGGCGGAAACCCTCAGTCGTACTGCGCGATCCGCTCCTGAACCCGTCCACTCGCTTCCAGGTCCGGACGTAGCACCGTGGTGCGCGCGGGCCGGGCTGCCACGACCTGCTCCACAGTCAATTCCTTGGTCTTACTGAGGTCTGCTCCCCACAGGTTCGTGCCCGTCAGGAAAGCTCCCGACAGATTGGCGTCGGGCAGGCGGGTATTGGCCAGGTCCGCGTGCTCCAGATGAGCATGAGACAGGTTCGTACCCCACAGCCCGGCCCGGTTCAGAAGCGCGTGCTCCAAGTGCGTGTCGTAGAGTTCTGCGAAGTCCAGGCGCGCGCCCCTCAAGTCCGCGCCTTCCAGGCGGGCACCGCTCAGATTGATGTTCTTGGGCTCACGGCGCCCCTCCGGACGTTTGCCGAGTACGGTCAAGGCGGCTTGTACGTCTTCGGTCGGCTTCACCCGTGCCGCAGGGTGTGAGCGCCGTCGGCGTGCTCGCTCGACGAGGCGGGCGACGGCAGACACCAGCGGAGGGTCAGGTGTTGAGGCAGCCGACTGGTCCCGTGCGTGTTCCCGCACGAAAGCGGCCAGCACCTGCACGACGGCGTAGTGGTCCCTGACCGAGTCGTGCATGATCCGCTCCAGGGCGTAGATGCCCCCCAGGCGAACCTCGATCACGGCGGAGCCCAGTTGCTCGACAGCCTTGGTGAAGCGGTCGGTGATGTGGCCCTCTCGGGTCAGCCTCAATGTGTGGTGCGTGTAGAACAGGCCCGCAACTGCCAGCGCACCGGCACCCGTTGCCACCAGCGCCGTACGCATTCCCGAAACGATGGTCGCCTGCTCGGACGTAACCGTCGCAGGGCGAAACCCATCGAGCCACCACGGGACCAGCCACACCGCCACTACGAACAGCACAAGCGCGACCAGGGCCGCAAACGTCACCAAGACTTGTCGCAATCGCTGCCGCTTCATGCCGAGCAGCACATCGCGTGGTTCGGTAACCCAGCACTACGACACCCTCGTCGGCTGCTTCTGATGGCTGAGAATCACTCGGACGCATGTTGAGGGCAGGCCCTGCCCGTCGGCGTCGGCCCGCAAGTCTTGATCTCTTTCGGCGGTTCCCGCCCACAGATGCTGCGGTCGGCAGCAGTGATCATATTGTCCAGCTGCTCCAGCTGCTCCAGCGCTCCAAGCCGCTCTTGATCGTTCCTTGGGCGGCGCCTAGGCTCCCATGCCCATGGAGACGGGGGAGCCGGACCGCGGACGCAGGCCGCGGCGCGGTCGGCTGGTCAGGCATCGTGCGATCGTCGGCCTGCTGGCCGGGACAGCTGTGCCGGCGGTTCTGGGCACGGTGCTCGTCGTCCTGCCGGGCATGGTGGTCGACCACGATCTCGCCGGGGCGAGCGTCGCTGCGCAGGACCGGCTGAAAGCGGTGAACGACGTCCGTACGACACTTCTGCAGACGGTCGGCGGCATGGTCGTGGCGTTCGGCGCGTACGCCACCTGGCGGCAACTACGAGTCAGCCAGGACAGCTTGCGCGCCACCCAGGAGGGGCACGTCACGGACCGGTTCAGCACAGCCGTCGATCAGCTCGGCAGCGACAAACTGGAAACACGCATCGGCGGGCTCCACGCGCTGTGGCGAATCGCGGAGCACTCCGCCCGCGACCGCGAGGCCGTCATCTCGATCCAGGCCGCATACCTGCGTACTCACCTGCCCTGGCCGCCCGCCGGACCGCAAGCTCCAGCGGCGGCCGTGCCCATCAACGACGTCGTGCCGCTGGAGGTCCGCGCTGCCGACGCCCAGGTGGCACTGACCGGGCTCGGCGTCCTGCTGCAACAACCCCGGGAGCAGTCCTGGGTCAACCTCGGCGTCACAGACCTGCGCCGGGCCGACTGCGACGGGTTGTGGCTGCACGAGGTCAACCTCGACCAATCCTGTATGGAAGCGGCGGGCCTCTACCGCGCCAATCTGACGCAGGCATCACTCGTCTCGGCCAACCTGCGGCACGCCGACCTCAAAACGGCCATCCTGCGCCGAACCCGCTGCGTGCTGGCCGATCTGCGGGGCGCCCGGTTGGTCGAAACTGACTTGCGCGATGCGGACTTCACCGAAGCCGACTTGCGCGAAGCGAATCTGCGCAAGGCCGACGCAGGCGGCGCTGTCTTTCGCCGAGCTGACTTGCGCCTGGCCGATTTGCGCGGCTCCGACCTGCGCACGGCCGATCTTCTCCACGCACGTCTGACCGGCGCGCTGGCCAGCGAGCACACTCGCTGGCCGACCGGTTTTGACTACGCTACCGCCGGCGTCGTGGTCACCGAGGACCCCGGCCCCGAACCCCCGCCACTGCTCCAGCCTTCAGGGATAACCACGCAGCATCCGCCCCTACGGTCCATACCGTGACCGAAGGGCTGGACCGGTGTCGGAGTGCTCGCGGTTCTGTGTAGTCCTTCTCTGCCGGTGGTGTGCGCAGCTGTGTGAGCCCAGGCGTCAACTGTGTCGGTCCCGTCAGGGAACGTGGCTGGGCGGCTGCCGAGTATCTTGCCGAGGTCGCTGACATGCCCGGCGGCCGGGTCCGGTTCGCGACGGCGGGCCGGAACGTCCTTCAGGCCGGCTTGGTCTTCCTCCGCCAGGGCGGTTGGGTGACCTGCCGGGCCGGCCGCCCGCCACGTAGGAACGGCCGGCCGCGTATACGACTTTCGGCTGAGAGACGAGCGCCCGATTGCGCCTCTGGTCCGACGCGCCCCGAGGACCGGCCGGTCTAGCGTCGGGTCATGGTCACACGTACTCGTACGGCCACGGCCGTCGCGCTTCTCTGCGCCCTCGCCTTACCCGTCTCCACAGCGGCCACCGCATCGGCCTCCGCCGTCGCACCTCGGTTGTCCGCTCCTTCCAGTCCCTCCGTGCCTGCTCCGGCGGCTCCCCGGTCATCGGTGGCTTCTTCGGTCCCGGCCGCCTTCGTATCCGCCGCCCGCGCCGAACTTCCCGCTCCGACGGGGCCGTACGCGGTCGGCAGCTCGGTCCTCCACCTCGTCGACCGTTCGCGCCCCGACCCCTGGGTGCGCGAGGCCGGCGCGCGGGAGCTGATGGTGACGCTGCACTACCCGGCTGCCCGGCACTCCGGCCCGCCGGGTCCCAGACCCGCGCCCGCGCCGTACGCCACGACCGAGGAGGCGCGGCTGCTGCTGCGTGGCCTCAACCTCGAACAGGCCGTGCCGGCGGCGCGGTTGGCTGAGATGCGTACGCACAGCCGACGCGACGCCCGCCCCGCACGTGGCCGACACCCTCTCGTTCTCCTCTCGCCCGGCTTCGGCGTCTCCCGCTACACACTCACCCACCTCGCCGAGGACCTCGCCGGCCGCGGGTACGTGGTCGCGTCCGTCGACCACGCCTACGAGTCCCTCGGTACGGCGATGCCGGGCGGGCGCGTGCTGACCTGCGAGGCCTGTACGGCGGTCGAGGAGGGCGGCGTGGACGAGAGCCTCGTCGCCGCGACGCGCGCCGACGACATGTCGTTCGTCATCGACCGCCTGACGGGCTGCCATGCCGTCACCAAGTACGCGGCGATGATCGACAAGCGGCGGATCGGCATGGCCGGTCACTCCATCGGCGGCGCCGCCGCGGCTACCGCGATGGTGGCGGATCGCAGGATCGGGGCGGGCATCAACATGGACGGCGGCTTCCAGGAGGAACTGCCGTCCGGGGGCCTCGGGGGCCGCCCGTTCATGATGCTCGGGACGGACGACGCAGTACACCGGCCCGGTGGGTCCGACACGAGCTGGAACACCGTGTGGCCGGCGCTCGACGGGTGGAAGCGCTGGCTGACCGTGGCCGGCTCGGAGCACTTCACCTTCTCCGACAGCCCCGTCATCTCACGGCACTTCGGTCTGCCACAACCACCCCTCCCTGCCGACAGGGCCGTCGCCATCACCCGCACCTACGTCGCCGCCTTCCTCGACGTCCATTTGCGGGGCATGGACCGGCCCGTACTGGACGGACCGACCGCGGCTCAGCCGGAGGTGCGGTTCCACCGGCCATAAGGCAGCGGTCTCCTCGGCGTGGACTTCGGCGGCCATCCGCCAGTGGTGGTCGCCCCGTGGCGGTCCAATGGTCCCGCGCGGCGCTGTGTCGCGTTGTGACCGGCCGCGACGACCGTGGCCGCACGGCTGCCAAGGTCGCGTGCCGACACGCCGCGGTGCTGGCGTACGCGGGGACAGCCGCGATCCGGCCGATGGCTCAGGTGATGCCTCGTCGTTGGGCGGTCCGCTGCCCAGAATTGTTGAGATGGCTCACCGGCTCCGTACAACCCTCAGGCCCCTCCGGTGGTCTTCCGTACGCCGCACGCCCAGCCACCCCTAGGCAGAGCCCCGCCATATGGGGCCAACGCGGCGGTTCCCATCGAGAACGGGCGCCCCGGCGCGCCCCACCACAAGCAAGCAGCAGGAGTCTCCCGCATGCATCAACGCGGCCGTCTCGCCCTGGCGATCGGCACCGTGGCCACCCTGACCACCGGTCTGCTCGCCATCAACCCGGCCCCGGCCGCCGCCGCGGCGGCCAAGCACTACGACGACTTCAATGGCGACGGATACCGGGACATCGCGTACCGCAACACCTACACCGGCATCTCCGGACCGGACGGCTGGTCCGGCGGCGCCGTCACGATCACCTACGGGAGCGCCCGCGGCCTGAACACCTCGCGCACCCAGGTGATCCACCAGGACAGCCCGGGTGTCCCCGGCGCGGGCGAGGAAGACGACATGTTCGGCGAAAGCCTGGCCGGCGCCGACCTGAACAAGGACGGCTACGCGGACCTCGTCGTCGGCAACCCCATGGAGCACGTGGGCGATGTCCAGTACCAGGGCTCGGTGACTGTCGTCTGGGGCTCCGCGTCCGGCCTGGCCGGCGGCACCGCCATCACACCCAAGAGCAACGCCAAGGGCCACTTCGGCAGGGACCTGGCGACGGGCGACTTCACGGGGGACGGCTCCCCGGACGTGGCAGTCATCGGCGGCGGTGACGCCTGGCTGTACCGGGGCGGTTTCACCAAGTCCGGCACCACGGGCAGCGTCAGCGAGATCGACAAGGCGGGTGTGGGCTGGTCCTCGTCCGGCCTGGCCGCCGGCAAGGTCGACGGCGACGGCAAGGCGGACCTGGTGGTCCTCGGAGTGCAGGCGTCCGGCACCGACTACAACGTCCGCGCCTGGTTCCTCAAGGGCACCTTCACCGGCCTGTCCTCGGGCGCCTCCAAGACCCTCGCCGCCGGACAGGACGAAGACGGCCTGAACGCCGCCGTCGCAGACTTCGACAAGGACGGTTACGGCGACATCGCCGTCGGCGAGCCCGATGAGAGCAACGGCAAGGGCGCGGTCAACCTCTGGTACGGCGCATCCTCCGGCCCCAGCAGCACCCGCTCGGCGAAGCTCACACAGGACACCGCCGGAGTCTCGGGCACGCCCGAGAACTACGACGACTTCGCCTACGACGTCTCGGCCGCCGACTCCAACGGCGACGGCTACGCGATCTCGCGGTCGGCGTCCCCAACGAGGACGTGAACGGCCGGAGGACCAGGGCGGCGTCCACCTCTTCCGCGGTGGCTCCGGCGGTCTGTCCGGGTCCCGCTCCTCCTGGATCCCGCAGTCCGTCACCGGCAGCTCCGCGGCGTACGAGTCCTTCGGTCACGGCCTGCGCCTGCGCGACTTCAACGCCGACGGCAAGGCGGACCTCGCCGTTGCCGCGGCCTCCAGCGGTCGCGTCCTGCCCGGCTCGTCCACCGGACCGACGGTCACCGGCTCGTACGAACTGCCCGAATCGGGCGGCGCCTTCCTCGACTGACCTCAGCCCTGCCCTGCGGCCACCGGTACAACGCCAGTGGCCGTGGGCCTCAAAAACCAGGCCCTCGGGACCGAGTCCCGAGGGCCTGCGCACTGCACCGCGCGGTCCGCGGAGCGCGGGTGCGGCATCGGCTGCCGGTGTGTCGGGCAGCGGTGGGTTCAGCAGCGCCTGGTGGGCTCGTCACCGTAGGGGAAGGAGACGTTTCCGCTGAACACCCAGGAAGTCCAGTCGGGGGACCAGAACCACTTCGTGCCGCGGTCGGGGTTGTAGTAGTAACAGGTCGCGTGAGCCCAACCCTGGTTCGGTTGCTTGTATCCGTCGCACTCCGAGTAAGGGCCCCCGCGGAAGGTGGCACCCGCCTTGTAGTGCATGTGCGAGATGCCCTCACGCCCTGGGATGTCCCAATTGCAGTTGACGGCTGCTGTTCCGGAGGCCGCAGCAGGTGCCGCGGAAGCGGCGGTGGCCATTCCGGCGGTGGGGCCGGCCACCGCTGACGCGGTGAGCATCACGGCCGCTAACAAGGTACGACGGGTTTTCATGTCTCTCCTTCGTGCGGGCTTCGCGGTCTGTTCGTCATCGAAGACACGGAAGGCCACGTGGCGAGGGTTTGGTCAGCCGGGCACCGCAGAGCCTGGTGGCCGGCGACAGCCGGAGCAACGGCGATCGCGTGTCCCGGACAGCCGCCGGCTGTCCGGGCTGGTCACACCCTTGTCCGGGACCTGTCCGGGCGACGCGCCCGGCACCCTCGGCGGGCCCGGCGCGGCAGGTCTTCGTACGGCATGGGAAGCGTCGAACTCCGCTTGGAGAGCCGCCGGTCGACTACGTTCACGAGGCCGCGCGGGACGCGTAGGCGCGGACATCGGCGTCCGGGTCGGAGGCGGCCGTGGCGAGGGCCGCCCGAGCCCCGGGTTCGGTGCGGTGGGGGAGGAGCGAGAGGACGGCGGCTTTGCGGACATCCGCGTTCGGGTCGGCGAGGGCACCGGAGAGGGCAGGGACCGCCAGGGCGGGCG
Source organism: Streptomyces agglomeratus (assembly GCF_001746415.1). NCBI lineage: Bacteria > Bacillati > Actinomycetota > Actinomycetes > Kitasatosporales > Streptomycetaceae > Streptomyces > Streptomyces agglomeratus. The sequence goes on along the minus strand of NZ_MEHJ01000001.1, from coordinate 647,279 downwards.
GCGCCGCACGGAGCGCGGTCGCAGCACCCGCCCGGACCTGCCAGGCCAGGTCCTCGAGCGCCGCGGCGGCCCGCGCGGCGTACGGGGGCGGGCAGCCGGTGGCGGCCAGTGCGGCGAGCGCGGCGGCGCGGACGAGCGGGTCCGCGTCGGCCAGCAGCGGGTCGAGCGGCGCGGGTGCCGGGGAGTGCACGGCCGCGAGGCCGCGGGCCACGGCGACCCGGACCTCGCGGGCCGGGTCGGCGGCGGCGACCGCCAGTTCCGCGACCGCGTCCACCGAGACCAGGGCCCGTACGGCGGTGATGCGTACGTCGATGTCCGTGTCGGCGAGCGCGGCGGCGTACACCCCGGCGTCGCCCAGTCGCAGGGCGCGCAGCACGTCGAGCGCGGCGGCCCGCACGGCCGGGTCGGGGACGTCCAGCGCCTCCCGCAGCCCCGCCCCCAACCGCGCCTCGGCGGGCAGTACTTCGACCAGCTCGCGCAGCGCGGCCGCGGCGGCGGCCCGGACCTGCGGCGCGGCGTCCCGCAGGCGCTCGGCGAGCGCGGGCCCGGCGCCGGCCGGCACCGTCTCACCGAGGGCGGCCACGGCGGCCGCCCGCACCGCCGGGTCGGCGTCGTCCAGGTAGGGGCGCAGCGCGTCCAGGTCGGGGGACTCCTCGGCGAGGGAGAGCAGGCGCAGGAGGGCGGGGCTGGGCGCGGAGACATCGAGGGCCTCGACCGTGGCCGGCGCTGCCACGTCCCGCGCGGCCGAGGGCGCGGCCGGAGGCGTGGCCGGGCGGGCGGCCGGGGCGGCGTCCCGCGGCCCCGCCGTGGCCACCGGCACCAGCGCGACCTCGCCCAGCCACCTCTCCGGTCCGGGTGCCGGAGCGAACTCCGGCACCGGGACCACGTACGGCTCGACCGGCCGCGCCGTGAACTCCATCGCCCCCGAAGCGGACTTGCGCAGGTCGAGATGGTGCAGCCAGCCCGCGTCGTCCCGCCCCGGGTGGTCCAGCCGCTCGTGGTACAGGCCCCACCGCGACTCGGTCCGGGCCAGTGAGGCGCGGGCGGCCATCTCCGCGCAGTCCCGGATGAAGGTGACCTCCGCGCACCGCATCAGTTCGTGCGGCGTGCGCGCGCCCATCCCGTCGATCTCCCCCGACATCCTGGTGAACGCCTCCACCGCCAGGGACAGCTTCGCGCCGGTCTTCGGCGGTGCCACGTAGTCGTTGACGAACCGCCGCAGTTTGTACTCCACCTGCGGCTGCGGCGGCCCGCCGGGGTTGCGCAGCGGCCGGTAGACGAGGTCGTGGGCGGCGGCCAGCTGGTCCTGGGGCAGCTCGCCCTCGTACGCCCGGTGGCGTGCGGCGTCCTCGCCGGCCAGATCGCCGTAGACGAACGCGCCGATCATGTAGTTGTGCGGTACGCAGGCCAGGTCGCCGGCCGCGTACAGCCGGGGCACGGTGGTGCGGGCGTGCGCGTCCACCCGTACACCGGAGGCGGAGTGCCCGCCGCAGAGCCCGATCTCCGAGATGTGCATCTCGATGTCGTGGGTGCGGTAGTCATGGCCGCGGCCCTCGTGGAACGTGCCGCGGGTGGGCCGCTCGGTCGTGTGCAGGATCGATTCGACGGAGGCGATGGTCTCGTCCGGCAGATGACTGAGCTTGAGGTACACCGGACCCCGGTCGGAGGCGAGTTCGGCCGAGAACTCGGCCATCATCTGTCCCGACCAGTAGTCCGACTCTACGAACCGCTCGCCGTGCCGGTTGACCTGGTACCCGCCGAACGGGTTCGCGACGTACGCGCACGCCGGCCCGTTGTAGTCCTTGATCAGCGGGTTGATCTGGAAGCACTCGATCCCGGTCAGCGCGGCCCCCGCGTGGTACGCCATCGCGTACCCGTCGCCCGCGTTCGTGGGGTTCTCATACGTCCCGTACAGATAGCCGGAGGCGGGCAGACCGAGCCGGCCGCATGCCCCGGTGGCCAGGATAACCGCGCCCGCCCGGACGGTGACGAACCGCCCGGTGCGGGTGTCGAACCCGGCGGCGCCGATGGCCCGGCCGTCGTCCGGGTGGGTCAGCACCCTGACCGGCATGACCCGGTTCTCGATGCGGATCCGCTCCCGCATCTCGCGACGCCGCAGCTGCCGGTAGAGGACCTTCTTGACGTCCTTGCCCTCCGGCATGGGCAGCACGTACGAACCGGACCGGTGCACCTGGCGCACCGCGTACTCGCCGTGCTCGTCCTTCTCGAACTTCACCCCGTACGACTCCAGGCGCTGCACCATCGCGAAGCCGCGGGTCGCGGTCTGCCGGACGGTGGACTGGTCGACGACGCCGTCGTTGGCGCGGGTGATCTCGGCGACGTAGTCGTCGGGTTCGGCCCGGCCCGGGATGATCGCGTTGTTGACGCCGTCCATGCCCATGGCGAGGGCGCCGGAGTGCCGGACGTGCGCCTTCTCCAGCAACAGCACCCGCGCGCCGCGTCCGGCGGCGGTCAGCGCGGCCATGGTGCCGGCGGTGCCGCCGCCGATGACCAGGACGTCGCAGGACAGTTCGGTCGCGTCGGCGAGGGCGGGGATGGCCGGCGGGGTGTCCACCAGGGTGTCCACGGAGGTGCCTTTCGGGTGGCTTGGCTTGGCTTTCAGAGGGATTCGAGGATGCGGCGGTGCAGTTCGGTGGTGCCGGGCGCGTGCCGGGCGTCGCGCGCACGCGGGTGCGGTACGTCCAGCACCTGTCCGGAGCCGAGCAGCAGGACCCGGTCGCCGAGGTGCACAGCCTCGTCCACGTCGTGGGTGACGAAGACGACGGTGGCGCCGGTGTCCCGCAGGATGTCGACCAGCAGGTCCTGCATCTCGGCGCGCGTGTGCGCGTCGAGCGCGCCGAAGGGTTCGTCCATCAGGACCGCGCGGGGCCGGCCGGCCAGGGCGCGGGCCAGCTGGACGCGCTGCCGCTGCCCGCCGGACAACTGGTGCGGCAGCTTGTCGGCGTGCCCTGCCAGACCGACCCGGTCCAGCCAGTCGGCCGCTGCCCGCCGCCGCTCGGCCCGGGGGACCCGGCGGATCGCCAGCGGCAGTTCCACGTTGGCGCGGACGGTACGCCAGGGCAGCAGGGCGTCGTGCTGGAAGACGAGCGCGCGGTCGGCGGCGGGCTGTCCGATCCGCTCACCGTCCTGGGTGACCTGCCCGTCGAGAGGGGGCAGCAGCCCGGCGACGGTGCGCAGCAGGGTGGACTTGCCACAGCCGGAGGGCCCCACCACGGCAAGCAGTTCCCCCGGCGCGATCCGCAGCGCCACCGTGCCGGGGACGGCAGCGCCGTCCCCGTGGCCGAGGCGTACGTCGTGCAGGACGAGTTCGGCGCCCGGCGGCGCGGGTAGGGCGAGCAGGGTCGTGGTGCTCATGGGACCGGCTCCTTCCGGGGAACAGCGGTGCGGATGGTGGCGGCGGGTTCGGCGGCGTCCGCCCGGGTGCGGGCGGCCCTGCGGAACGCCGGACGCGGTGCGCCGGCGGCTCCCCGCGCGGCCGGGCGGGGCAGCCAGGAGGTGGCGCGACGGCCCAGCAGTTCCACCGCGGTCGACGTGAGCCACCCGAGGGCGCCGATGGTGGCCATGCCGACGAACACCCCCGGATAGTCGACGATCGTGTAGTCCTGCCAGGTGCGGTAGCCCACCCCGTACTCGCCGGAGATCATCTCCGCGGAGATCACGCAGATCCACGAAACGCCGATGCCCACCGACAGGCCGCCGAAGATGCCCGGCAGCGCTCCCGGCAGCACCACCGAGAACAGCACCCGGAGCCGGCCGCCGCCCATGGTGAGTACGGCCTCTTCCCACACCGGGGTGAGCGCCCGGACCGCGTGCCGGGTCGACACCACCACCGGGAAGAAGGCGGCCGTGAAAGTGATGAACACGATGCCCTGCTCGTTGGTGGGCAGCAGCAGGATGGCGACCGGAACCAGCGCGATGGCCGGCACCGGCCGCACCACCTCCACCAGTGGGCCCAGCAGGTCGGCGGCCCACCGCGACCGGGCGACGGCCGTTCCGACCGCCACCCCCGCCAACGCGGCCAGCACAAAACCCACCACGATCCGGCGCAGGCTGTGGCCCAAGTCCTGCCAGTACGGGGCGGTGCCGACCCGGTCGGCGAAGGCGGAGGCCACCTCGCCGACCGTGGGGAACTGCTCGAACCGCAGCCACAGGTTGACGTCCAGCGAGGTCAGCAGCTGCCACACCCCGAGGGCCGCGGCCAGCGAGGCCAGGCGGAGCAGCCGGCGGCCCACGCTCATGACGCCAGCCTCACGGCGTCCGCGTAACGGATGACCCGCGCCCCCGCGTGAGCGTCCACGTACCTCTTCGCACTCGCCGGGGTGACGAAGGCGCGCAGCTCGCTGCCGTCCGCTACCCACACCGCCTTGTCGGCGAACCACAGGGTGCCGGTCAGCGCGTCCGGCACGTACGCGGCCCGGACGTCGGCGCCATTCGCGGCTTTCAACAGCTCCTTGGGGCTGTCGAAGGAGCGGGTGGTGCTCGCGCCCTTCAGCCACAGTTCGGGCTTGGCGGTGCCCGCCTTCGGGTAGGCCGCGGACCGTACGGCCCGCCTCAGCGGCGCCGGGTCGACGAAGGCGTCTACGTCGACGTCGCCCACCAGACCGGCCGCCTTCAGCACCGGTACGTCCTCCTTCAGCGCGGCGATCAGCTCCGGGCGGAGCTCGGGATCGAAGGTGGCTATGCCCTGGGCGCCGTTGTAGAGGTAGACCACCTCGGCCGGCAGCCCGGTCACCTTCGCCACCGACTCGGCCGCGGTGACCGGATGGGCGCGCAGGTGGTCGGTGGCCCGCCGCTGCGCCCTGAGGAAGTCGTCGAGAATCCCGGTCCGTTGCTTGGCGAACTTCTCCCGGACCGTGACACCGTGGAAGGTCGGCAGGTTCAGTTCGGCCCCGTCGTACAGAGCGGTGGCCTTGCCCTCGAAGGCCTGCTTGCCGGGCCAGGCGACGAACTGGGAGAGCGCGTCGACACTGCCCGCGGTCAGGGCCGAAGCGCCCACACTGGGCTGCTGGTTGAGCTTCTGGATGCCCTTGTCCGGGTCGATGCCGGCCTGCCGGAGGGCCCGGACCAGGGTGCCGTCGGCGGCTGAGCCGACGCTGGTGGACACCTTCTTGCCGCGAAGGCCGGCCAGTGAGCGCAGAGGCGAACCGGGCGCGCTGACGACGGTGTTCAGGCCGCCGCGCAGGTTGTAGCCGGTGACCGAGACCAACCGGGTCGGCTGCCCCAGCTGCTTGCCGCGGGCCGCGTTGATCAGCAGTGGGAAGTCTCCCATCGAACCGATGTCGATCTTCCCGGCCGTCATCTGGGCGGTGATCGGGGCGCCGGTCGCGTAGTCCTGCCACTCGACCTTGTAGGTGGTGCCGTCCTTCTTCCCGCGGGCCGCGAGTTCCTCCTCGAAGTAGCCGAGGGAACGCAGCAGGGTGCCGGCGGTGACGGTGTTGATGGTCTTGGACTGGTAGCCGACGGTCACGGTGACCGTCTTCGCTTCGGCGTTGCCGTCGGCGTCGGCCGAACCGCCGCAGGCGGTGGCCAGGGGGAGCAGCAGGGCGACCGGCAGCAGCGGGAGGAGGGGGTTTCTTTCGCGGGGCATGGGAGTTCGACCTTTCACCGGAGCAAGTAGGGCATGTTGACGGTGACCGCGCCGGTGGGGCAGCGGGCCGCGCACGGGCCGCAGTACCAGCACTCGTCCACGTGCATGTACGCCTTGCCGTTGTCCTCGCGGATCGCGAGCGAGTCGAGAGGACACATGTCGACGCAGAGCGTGCAGCCGTCGATGCACTGAGACTCGTCGATGGTCACGGGCACGTCGGCGCGCTGCGGAACGAGAGGCATGGTGGTCTCCTAAGGGGCCCCGGCAGGGCCGGGAACAACAGGGAACGGAAGGGCGGGAAGCTCAGGGATCAGACGGAGCGGTGCAACAGGCCGCTCATGGTGATGCGGTCGCCGCGGAACCGGATGAACTCCAGGTCCACCGGCCGCCCGTCGGACAGACAGGTCAGTCGTTCCAGCATCAGTACGGCGGCCCCGCGGGGGGCCTGGAGCACCGCGGCGGAGTGCGCGTCGGCGTTGACGGCCTCCAGGGTGATCTCGGCATGGCCCAGCGGAGCGCCGGTCAGCGACTCCAGGAGCCGGAACACGTCCGTGTTCTCCAGGTCGCAGCCCAGCAGTTCACCGCCCACGTCCATGGGCAGATAGGACAGGTCCAGGGAGAGCGGAAGTCCGTTCAGGCGGCGCAGCCTCTCGATACACAGCACGTCGGTGTGCTCGGGCAGGCCCAGCCGATGGGCCACCGGGCCTGGCGCGGTGACCGGCCCGACCGTGCGGACCTCGTTGGTGACCCGGCCGTGTTCGTGCAGGGTCTCGGCCAGGCCCTGGAGGCGGTCGAGCCCGTGCGGGTACTTCACGCAGACCACCACGGTGCCGACGCCGGGTTGCCGGTCGACGAGTCGCTCGCCGCGCAGCAGGTCCAGAGCCTGCCGGACGGTGTTGCGGCTGGCCCGGTAGTCGGCGGCAATGGCGTCCTCCAAGGGCAGGACACCGCTGGGGAAGCCGCCCGCCAGGATCTGGTGCCGCAGCAGGTCGGCGAGCTGCCGGGCCCGGTCCGCACGCAGCCGCCGACGGCGCGCGGCGGCGACGGGGAGGGCGGCGGGGGTGGGTTCGGCTGGCATGGCAGGGAACGTACAAGGAGAAGCACTCCGATGGTGTTGCCGCAGTATTGCGCCACCTGACGGCCCGTACACATCCGTCTGACCTGCGGTTTCAGCGGCAGAGCAACGAGATCCGCCACCCGGCCGACCACAACGTGGACGCGATCCGCCATCCGGCCGACCACAGCGTGGACTCCCTGTGCCCACGATGCGGCCGGTCACCCCGCCGTGCCGCCTTCGGCCGGCGATCACGGTGACTCGCGGACCGCCTCCACCGCCTCCCGGACGTCCGCGTGCGGGTCCTCGGCGAGACCGTCCAGCAACTCGGCGACCCCAGGGGTGGACCAGCGGACGACCGCCCACACGAGCTCCTCCCGCACACTGGGGTCGGGATGGGCAGCAAGCCCGGTCAGCTGGGAGAGCGGGCCCCGTCGACGCGTTCCGAACCAGTGCAGCACCTCCCGCAGCACGGCAGGGTCGCCGGGCTCACCGGCTGCTGCCACCCGGGCGAGCAGCACCCTGGCCGGTGGCGGCGGACCGTCCAGCGGGTGCGGCATCCGCTCGCGCAGGCGCCGCGCCCCGTACCCTCCGCGGATCCGGCACCCGAAGCAGGTGCAGGGGCGGACGCCGTGCGCGTCCGGCTGGTAACGCCAGCCCACCCCCTGTGGCGCGGTGCGGATGCGGTGCACTTCGCGCGGCCCGATCGCCCGGGGCACGAACACCTCCCACCCCCGCGGATCGTCCAGAGCGGCGATCCGCCGCACCGCCTCGGCAGCGGGAACGGTGGCCTGGGCATCGCGCGTCCGGTCCGTGTAGCGTCCGACCAGTACGAGCTGGTCGTCGTCCAGTCGCACGTGGACGGCCACAATCCCTCCCCTGCTGCCGAAACGGGCCAGTTCACGTAGCCACTGGTGGGTGAGGGTGTACGACGGCAGTACGGGAAAGCAGTACACCCCACGCAGGCCGCCCTGCCCGGAGCCGGCTGCGCGGATCCCGGACCGTCGGATGCGCGGCGCGTTCGCCGCCGAGGTCACGTGTACGAACATCGCCATAACCGGATGCTAGGTGACCGGTTCCACGACATCCTCCGGGCATGAGGGGCGCGACCCAACGCCGCTGTGCGCCGACAGAGTTGACTCCCTCCTGACCGCACCGCATGATTGCCGGTCCGCAGTAACTAACGCACCGGCGTCTGCCTCTGATCTTGCCAAGTGCTTCACCCTTCAGGGTGGGGGTGAAGCGCATTGTTGACCCGGAGGTGCGGAGCGCCGGAGTTCCCTGCGCCTTCGGCATGTCGGTCAGATGGGCCGCTTCTGGTTCTCGATGTACTGCTTGACCACGGTCAGTGGCGCCCCGCCGCATGAGCCGGCGAAGTGGGAGCCGGACCAGAAGTGTCCGCCCCACAGGTACCGGCGGACGTGGCTGTCGCACTCCTGACGGAGTCTGCGGGAGCTGACCCCCTTGAGGGAGTTGAGCAGTTTGGAGAGCTGGGCTTTGGGCGGGTAGTCACCAGGAGGAGAAGACGTGACTGCCGGTGCGTATACCGGGGTTGGGGTTCCATGTGGTGACATAAACCGAAGGGTAATGTGGTCATCGTGCAGCTTCGGTATTCGTTTCGGGTGTACCCGAGTGCCGGTCAGCGTCTGGCGTTGGGGCGGGCGTTCGGGTGTGTTCGGGTTGTCTTCAATGACGCGCTTCGTGTCCGTGAGGCCGCTCGTTGCGCGGGGCTGCCGTTTGTTGCGTTCGGTGAGCTGTCCAGGCAGCTGACCGTTGCGAAGAAGACTCCCGAGCGGGCTTGGCTCGCCGAGGTGTCGTCGGTTGTGTTGCAGCAGTCTCTTCGGGATCTGGACATCGCGTACCGGAATTTCTTCGACGGTCTGAAGGGCAAGCGCCCGCGCATGGGTGCACCTGGTTTCAAGTCTCGCAAGGACACCCGCCAGGCTATCCGTTTCACTGCGAACGCCGGATGGAAGGTGACGGCCGGTGGGAAGCTGCGGCTTCCCAAGGTCGGTGATCTGGCCGTGAAGTGGTCTAGGTCCTTGCCCTCGTCTCCCTCCACGGTGACCGTGATCAAGGACAGCGCGGGCCGGTACTTCGCATCGTTCGTGGTCGAGACCGAACCCGGGACACTGCCGGATACCGGCAGCGCGGTCGGCATCGACCGGAGCGCGGGTAAGACCGGGACCCGTCACGGCACAGCGCGAAGAAACAGGAACCCACCCGAAGCCCCAACCGGTGACCACCGGCAGGCAGACGGGAAACTCCGCCCCTTAAGGCGGAGAGGATGTCAAGGGGTCTCCGCCTCGCTGAACCGCGTCAGGATGAGCAGGGTGTCGACGAGTTCCTCGGCTGGGGCGCCGGTGGCCAGGCGGCGCAGCTGCTGCCCGAAGACCAGGGCGACGGCCGCGCCGGCCAGGCGTTCGGGGTCCGGCACGCCGAGCTGGGTCAGGATCCGGGTGGCCAGCAGGTCGTAGGCGGCGAAGCACTCGGCCGCGGCGGCACGCAGCCGTTCGTCGCGGCCGGCCTGGACGTACAGCTCGAAGGGCGCGATGTGGCGACTGTCGAAGGCGTTGCCGCCCGCCACCTGTGCCACCGCCTCGGCCGCCTGTCCGATGTCGAAGCGCTCGTCGGTGCACGCGTCGGCCAGCTCCGTGAAGTGCCGGGTCTCCTCGGCCACGAAGTGCAGCAGGCTCTCGCGCAGCAGCTCGTGCTGGGTGGCGAAGTGGTACGTGACGGAACCGAGGGAGAGGCCGGCCTCCTTGGCGATCCGCCGATTGGTGACGGCGGCGATGCCGTCCTGCCCGATGATCCGCAAGACGGCGTCGACGATGCTCTGGCGGGTGTCGGAAGCGCGGGGCATGTCGGCATTCTGCCCCATCGGCCGACGCGGCCGCCCGGCCGGGGCCGGGTCATTCACTGTCTGTGCCGGGGGAGTTGGGGCGGCAGAGGTGTGGACATGGAGCGGAGCGATCCCTACTGTTCGTTCGAACGAACAGCAAAGGGTCGCCGTCGCCGCTCGGGAGTCGTCGTGGACATATCCGGATCGCGTGTTCTGCTCACCGGGGCCACCGGAGGCATCGGCTCCGCTCTGGCCGCCCGCCTGACGGCCCAGGGGGCCCGCCTCACCGTCAGCGGGCGGCGCGAGGACGTCCTCAAGGCCACCGCGGAAGCCTGCGGCGCGCGCACCGTGGTCGCCGACCTGGCTTTCCGGTCCGACGTCGTCCGCCTCGCCGAGACCTGCGCCGAGGCGGACATCCTCGTCGCGAACGCCGCCCTGCCGGCCAGCGGCGACCTCGTGGACTACACCGAGGAGCAGCTCGACCGCGCCCTCGACGTCAACCTGCGCGCACCCGTCCTGCTGTCCCGGCTGCTCACGGAGCACATGGTGGCCCGCGGACGCGGCCACATCGTGATGGTCGGCTCCATTTCCGGCAAGGCGGCGACCAAGTCGACGTCCCTGTACAACGCGACCAAGTTCGGGCTGCGCGGATTCGCCCTCGCCCTGCGGCAAGAGCTCAGGGGCACGGGGGTGGGGGTGTCCCTGGTACAGCCCGGCTTCGTCCGCGACGCGGGGATGTTCGCGGACACCGGTGCCGCCACGCCGAACGGCATCCGGACCGTTACGCCCGGCCAGGTCGCCGACGGTGTGGTACGAGCCGTCCGCCGCGACCGGTGCGAGGTGAACGTGGCGCCGGTGGAGCTGCGGCTCCTGAGCGCCATCGCCGGGCAGTTCCCCGGGTTCGCCGAGCGGATCCAGGCCCGGGCGGACGTCGACGGTTCCGTACGACAGATCGTCGAAGCCCAGCGCGCACGCCGTTAGACACCGGCGGCCCCGTGCCCTTCACCGGGAGCACCCGCTCGTCCCTCTTCACCCCGCGTCGTCCTCGTACGGATCCGCCCGCACCCAGCACGCCCCTGCACGCCCCGCACGCCTTCCCTGTCACCCACCCCGTGAACGGAGAACCCGCCGTGCCGAGTGAACAGCTCCCGAACGCCGAGTCCGACCCCGGCCCGGCTGTCGAGCGCAGATCCCTGCTCCGATTAGGCGCCCTCATGGCCGCGGCCGGAACCGCCGCGCTGGTCCCCGCGCCCGTCACGCATGCCGCCACAAGGGGCCAGGGCACCGACACGGTGACCACCACCTACCGTGGCCGCGCCCCGCAGGGCAACGACCAGTGGGCGTACGTCGCCTTCGACGTCCCCACCGGAGTGCAACGGATCTCCGTGTCCACCTCCCACGACGCCTCCGCCGGCATCCTGGACCTCGGCATCTTCGGCCCGTCCGGCTTCCGCGGCTGGTCGGGCGGCGAACGGTCCGGCTTCACCCTCTCCGCGGCCGACGCCACTCCCGGCTACGTACCCGCTCCGGTCGAGCCCGGCGGCTGGTCCGTCATCCTGGGGCCGATGGTCGGCGCCACCGGCGGCATGGCCTGGCAGGTCGACGTCACCCTGCACTTCGGAGACCCGCTGCCCCGGACCCCGTACGACATCCTGCCGACCGCGGTGGCGGGGCGCGGACCCGGTTGGTACCGGGGCGACCTGCACCTGCACAGCGTGCACTCCGACGGCAAGCGCACGGTGGACGAGATCGTCGCGGCCGCCCGCCAGGAGGGGCTGCACTTCATCGCGACGTCCGACCACAACACCAGTTCCACCGGGGTGACGTGGCACGGCAACATCCCGGCCGACCTGCTGGTCATCAACGCCGAGGAGGTCACCACCCGCCACGGCCACTGGCTGGCCGTCGGCCTGCCTCAGGGCGAGTGGGTGGACTGGCGCTACGGCCCCGCCGACAAGGGTGTGTTCGACGGCCACGCCCGACGCGTGCACAGCCTGGGCGGACTCACGATCGCCGCCCATCCGCTCACCCCGGCAGCGGGATCCTTCTGGGAGTTCGGTCTCGACCGCGTGGACGCGCTGGAGGTGTGGAACGGACCGTGGACCCTCGACGACGCGGCCAACATCGCCGCCTGGCACGTCATGCTCTGCCTCGGCAAGCGGGTCGCCGCCGTCGGCAACAGCGACGCCCACAGCCCTTCGGACGCCGTCGGACGGCCCCACAACGTGGTGCGCGCCGCCAACCTGTCGACGCCCGCCGTGCTGGACGCACTGCGCAAGGGCCGCTCGTACGCCGTCGAATCCGCGGCCGTGACCGTGGACTTCACCGCCCGCGCCGGCGGGGCGGTCGCGGGACCAGGGGAGGAACTGCCCCTCTCGTTCTTCGACGCCGTCGACATGACCCTGAACGTGACGGGCGCCCCCGACAGCGTCGCCACGCTCTACACCGAGTGGGGCATCATGGCCGCCACGTGTATCGACGGCAGCGGCAAGGGGCAGCTGCGCTGGCGCGGCTGGGGCAAGGCGTCCCTGTTCGCCCGGGCCGAGGTGCGCCGGTTGAAACCCGCCTCCACCACATTGGACCAACTGGTGGCCATCACCAACCCGGTGTGGTTCTACTCCGCGAAACTGCCCCCGTACGACGTCGAGCGGCGGGCGCTCTTCCACACCGAGCGCCGCCCGGACGGCTCGTGGAGCAGCATGCGTCCGCTGCCGGGTGCCGCGTCCGGCGCCGCCTCGTTCACGGGGGTCCAGAGCGCCGCGGCCGGCATGGCGGACGGCTCCGTCGTGGTGCTCGGCATCGCGCCCGACAACGCCCTGTGGCTGACCGTCGTACGAGGCGCGGTCACGCTCCAGCCCTGGAAGCGTGTGGCCGGACCGGACGGCCGGTCCGACTTCACCGTCCGGGAGGCGGACATCGCGGCCTTCCCCGACGGCACCTGCCAGATCGTGGTCACCGCGATGGACGGGACTACCTTCCACCAGCAGCGTCGCGCCGACGGCACCCTGCCGGGGTTCCGGGCCCTGCCCGGCCTCACCGCGAAGAGCCGCTGGGGTGCGACGAAGGTGTCGATCACGGCCATGCCCGACGGCTCCGCCCAGCTGCTCAGTTTCGGCACCGACGGTGCCATGTACCACTGCGCCCGCGGGCGGGACGGTACGTGGACGCCCTGGGGACGCCTGGCCGGTTACAACGGTGCCCCGACGTTCTCCGGCCCCGCACTGGCAATCACCGGCATGCCCGACGGATCCTCCCAGGTCCTCGCAATCGGGCTCGATGGGATCGTGTACCACCAGCAGCGGCGGCCCGACGGCTCCTGGACCGGATTCCGGCCCCCGCGCGGCGTCACCAGCGCCACCATGGGGGCCAGCGCCGTCGGCATCGCGGGAACGGCCGACGGCTCCGCCCAGGTCGTGGCGGTCGGACTCGACGGACGGGTCTGGCACAACGTCAGGAGACCGGACGGCTCCTGGACGCCGTTCTCACAGATCCCCGGCCCGAACGGCAGCGACGCCTTCGCCGCGGGGCAGGTCCGCATCACAGCGCTGCGTGACGGCAGCACGCACGTGACGGCCATCAGCGCGGGTTAGGTCTCGTCCGGGCGGTTTCGCTGCTGGATGACGTTCACTGCGTACGCGCGTCTCGGTTCGGAACGCAGGGATCGGAATGTCGAACCGCGGCAGCCTGAACACGGCGCGGGCGACGAGGTCGGCGCCACCCCGCAGGACAGCGCGGCGCCATGCGTTGGGGCAGCGGCGGCGTGACGCGTTGGGACAAAAGGGGGCGGTCCGTGTCCTACCGGATGAATGCGGGCGTGTGATCGCCGGCCGTGGGGTACTCGTGGCGCATGGCACACCGGGGTCGCGGTTCACCAGCACAGGCAATGCGCGGAGCCCGGCGTCTACGAAGAGACCGAGGGTCTCTTCACGGCGGCGGAAGCCGCAGGCGTCTCCAGGAGAGACAGGTCTGGCGGTTCAGGGCAGGCGAGTGGCCCGTGGCGCGTGGCTGGACCTGGCGCGAACTGATCGAACGCTGCCAACGGGCTGTTGTACTGCGCACATGACGGATAACAGACAGTGCACGGTGGTGCGGACCGGTCAGTACGAGGGTGTTCAGGGCGGCACGTTCGGCGCGGGGATCAGCGCCCAGTCGGCGGGCGCGGAGCGGCTTTGTCTGCACCGTTTGGTGATGCCCGCTGGCACCAGGGGGCGTCCTCACCTGCACGAGGGGCACGAGTCGGCCATCTTCATCCAGTGCGGCCAGGTCGAGGTCTGGCACGGGCAGGACCTGGCCGAGCACGTGGTCCTGCGCGCGGGCGACTACATCCACATCCCCGCCAATACGCCCCACATGCCGGTGAACACTGGCGCCGAGGACATGGTGTGCCTGGTCGCGCGGACCGATCCCGACGAACAGGAGGGCGTCCGGATCCTTGAGCTACCGGCATGGCTTGAGTCCCGGGTCGGACCACTTGCGGTCGGGGCCGGCTGAACCGGCAGCAGCAGAACCCAGGAGGGGAGACAGCGACGACCGACGTGGCCGTCGCCCAGGAGTGGCCGACCTCCTGGACGTATGTCCTGCGCGTGGAAGGACTCGCGATCAAAGGGCTCCGGCAGCGCTGCACGCGAGCGCAGCCGGTCGCTGCCCCTGGAATCGGCCGGCTCGTGGGCGGGGCCCGGTTCGAGGATGATGGATCAGTGGACCCAGGGGTGACTGAGCCAGCCGGACCGGCGAGCCGATGCCAGACGTGCGGAGTCCCTGGTGGGGCGTACGCGCTGTCGGCGGAGTTCTACGACATCCTGCACGCCGCGAGCTACCGGACACACGCGGCCGTACTGGCTGGCCCGGCTGCCGCCGCCAGAGTCGGAATCCTTGAGCTGGGCGCCGGCACCGGTCTGGTCACGGAGACCCTTGCCGGCGCGTCGTCGGTGCCGGTGCACGCAGTGGAACCCGCGACCGCGATGCGGTCGGTCCTGCTCTCCCGGCTGGCGGCCGCCGACGGGTTGGCCGGCCGGGTGACGGTCCATGCCTGTGCGGCGCAGGACCTTGATCTCGCGGGGCAGGTGGATCTCGTTGTCTGTCTCCGAGTGATCGCCTGTTTGCCACCGGCCGAGCGCCGTACGGTGTGGCGGACGCTGGCCGGTCTGCTGGTTCCGGAGGGCCTGCTGTTCTTCGACCGGCCGCCGGCACGGCTCCCGGCCGCGCCCCGGCATCATGTGCTGGGGGAGGCACGCGTCGGAGCCGACACCTATGTCGGCCACCTCACCGAGTGGCCCGAGGACGATCGCATCCGATACGTCTACACCTACCTGGTGCGCCGTGAAGACCGGGTCGTGCGCCGGGCCCAGGAGGCCTTCCACCTGTGGCCGATGACCCGACCGACCCTGGACGAGGAGCTGGCGGCCGCGGGCTTCCACGTGGAGGACGGGCTCGTACAGGACATGCTCAAGGTCAGACGACTGCCCGTACGACGGGTCTTCACCGGGTCCGGAGGACATCGCGTGCGGTGAGCGTGACCGGGGTGGTGCCGTCCAGGCCCCAGGCGACGATGCGGCACGGATGCACCCGGATGATGTCCGCCGAGCAGCCGTCGTACAACGGGCCATGACCAGGGGACCGGCTGGGCCCGGCCCCGGATCTCGACTCCGCGCTCCAGGTACGGATCGGTCGAGACGACGTCGTCCACGATGAAGGAGACCTGGCGGCGAGTCCGGACGTTGCGGAACTTCTGGGTGGCCGCCATGTCCCAGCTGCCGATGTCGATGGTGCCCGTCGTGAGGTTCAACTCGAACAGCACCGGGCGGACCTGTGGGCCACCGTCCGGGCCGAGTGTGGCCAACCGGCCCAGCGGCTGGTTCAGCAGGTATTCGCGTTCGGGATCTGTGAACGGCATCGGCTCGCTCGCTTACTCATCGGGATTCGGACGCCGGCGTAGTACGGGCGGCGGTCGATGAACCTGGGGCGCCGACGTCGGACATCAGCACGGCGAAGGCATCCAGGCACGCGCTGTTCAGTCCGCCCGGTTCCTCGGTCGGCAGTTGAGCGGTGTGCGGCGCGCAGGATCTTTGGCTCCCCTTCCGATCGGCAGCCGCCCACCTGACGCTGATGCGAGAAGTTCGCGCAGATGACCCCATCGGCCCCCTGCACAGCCAGGCCCGGCCTCCTGCCTATGTGCCCACAGCCCGGGAGCCTGCGCAACTCGCCGGGCTCTTCGTCACCGTAAGTGCAGGTGGGACAGCGGTCCGCGTGCGGATCGTCCGACGCTGTGGCTCCATGGACGGGGGCCCCAATGGAGGCAGAGATGGACCGAAGTCCTCAGTCCGAGCAGCCGGTGAGCGACGAAGACCTTGACACTGACCTCGAGTTCGAGGAGATCGACCTTGCCGGAGCGGAGAAGGCGGCCAACCAGTTCCTCACCGCGCTCGGCATGCGAACCGACACCGAAGCACTGAGTGACACGCCGGGGCGTATGACCCGTGCGTACGCGGAGCTGTTCAGCCCGAGGCCGTTCCACCTGACGACTTTTCCGAACGACGAGGGATACGACCAACTGGTACTCGCCCGGTCCATCACACTGCGCTCCGTGTGCGAGCACCACGTGCTGCCCTTAGTTGGGTACGCCCATGTGGGCTACCTGCCAGGCGCCCGCATCTTGGGTATTTCCAAACTGGCCCGAGTGGTCGAGCACTTCGCCTGCCGGCCCCAGGTACAGGAGCGACTCACCATGCAGATCGCTCAATGGTTGCAGGAACAGTTGCAGCCGAAGGGCGTCGGTGTGGTCATCGAGGCCGAGCACACCTGTATGACGCTGCGCGGCGTGCAGTCGGCCGGGAGCAGCACCGTCACCTCCGCCCTGCTCGGGGAGATCCGTGACAACGGTCGCACGCGCAGCGAGTTCCTGTCCTTCGCCAGCATCTCGAGGTGAGCCATGAAGCAAGACCTGTCCGCCCCCGCCGTCGCGACGCACGTCGAAACCCCTGCCGCGGACCCGGTCGTGGCACCGCCGTGGTCGCCGGACAACCGGCTCCGTATCCAGCGTGCGATGAACGCAGTCCTGCGGGAGGCGGCGGACGTCGTACTCCGTCGTACCAGCGGGGGGCAGTGGTGGCCGCCCGCCGAGACGGAAGCCGGCGACGTGTCCGGCCTGATCCTCACCGCGCGACATCTGGTACTCGCTCCGTTGGAGGAAGTCCTGAAAGACGCCAGGGCCACGCTCGACGATGTCGAGCGACAGGTCAGGGAGTACCGTGGCCTCAGCCGACCGGATGAACGCGGTGAGCCGTGATCGGGTGGTCGGACGAACTCCAAGGTCAACGCACCGCACCGGCACCGGCCGGTTGAGCGGGACCGCTGCGCCCAGGCGCCCGGTTGCTTCCGCTGCTGAAGGTCGCGGTCACTCTTTGAGGTGTTCTTCTCCACTGCGTCCTTGACACGGAGATCCCGCCACCGAGACAGGCGTTCCGGCACACCGCCGCTCATCAGCGAGGTGATGCCGTAGTTGAGGGCACGGTCCGATGAGGTCCACCCGAGATTGCGCAAAGCTCCGAGCCGGCTGAGGAAGCCGCTGGCCGACTCGGCGATTTTCAGCGTCCCGACTGCATACACCGGTCCCAGACCGGTGCTCTGCTCCGCGTCCATGCTGCCAGGACCGGGTTCGGCACGCTTACGCCGACCGACCTGACGGCGCGCGCCCGGGACGCCGGGGCCCCCGCGACGCTCCTGGTCATGGGTCGCCCATGCGCCGAACGGGAGTCGCGTCGGACACCGTGGACGGTTCTACGCGCGTCGGAATCGGCGTCGGCATATCGGAAGACACCAGTCGCAACCAACGTAGTTGGAGCAATGGCCACAACCATTGAACAGGGGGCGCAATACGCCCTGCGTCAGGAGAGAATTCCGGCCGTACTGTCCAAAAAGAATCAAGAGGAACATCGTGCGACCAAGACTCTTCGGCGCGACCGCCTCCGTGGCCGCACTCGGACTGCTGGGCTCCCTCGTCACCGCCTGCGGCTTGTCCGGGAGCGGCGGCGGCAAGACGACGCTGCGCCTGGTGGCCGCCGAGTACGGCACCAGCCCCGCGACAAGCTCCCAGGCGTACTGGGACAAACTGACCGTCGCGTTCACCGCCGCCCACCCCGGCAAGAAGGTCGAGGTGACGCTCTACCCGTGGGCGAGCGTCGACCGCGAGGTCACCCGCATGGTCAAGGAGGGCAACGCCCCGGACGTGGCCCTGATGGGCGCGTACTCCGACTTCGCCGCGCAGGGCCGCCTCTACGCCGCAAACGAGCTCCTGTCGATCAGGACGGCGGCGAACTTCCTGCCGCCGCTCGTGGAGGCGGGTACGGTGGACAACACCCTGTACGGCTTGCCCTTCGTGGCCAGCAGCCGGCTGCTCTTCTACAACGAGGAGCTGTTCGACAAGGCCGCAGCGGAGCCGCCGAAGACGTGGTCGGACCTGAAGAATGCGGCCGAGGCGCTGGAGGAGGTGGGCGTGCTCTACCCGTACGCCCTGCCGCTCGGTCCCGAGGAGGCGCACGCAGAAGCCCTGATCTGGGAACTGAGCAACGGTGGCGGGTACGCAGACAGCAGCGGCGGGTACAGCATCGCGTCCGAGCAGAACACGCAGACGTTCCGCTGGATCAAGAACAATCTGGTCGCGCCCGGCCTGACCGGCCCGGTTTCGCCGGCCGAGCTCGACCGGCAGGACGCCTTCGACGCCTTCCTGCGCGGCGAGGTCGGCATGGTCAACGGCTACCCCTCGCTCCTCCACGAGGCGAGGGCGAAGGGCATGAAGGTCGGCACCCTCAGCATGCCGGTGTCGGACACGCTGGACGACGGGAAGGTCCCGCCGTCGGCGGGCGTCGCCGACTGGATGATGGCTTTCAAGCATGAAGACAACCGCGAACTGGTCGGCTCGTTCCTGGAGTTCGTCTACGAGGACAAGAACCTCAGCGAGTTCGCCGGGCGCTACCACCTGTTGCCCTCGACGGTGTCCGCGACCGAGGCATCCAAGGACGCGGCGGCGGACCCCAGCGGCGAGCAGTTCCTGAACGCACTGCACGGTGCCGAGCTCTACCCGGTCAACGAACCGTCCTGGCTACAGGTCAGCAACACCATCAAGCGGAACATCGGCAAGGCCGTCGCGCCGTCCGCCGACCCGGAGGTGGTGCTGAAGGACATTGCCCGACAGGCCCGGGACATAGCGGAGCAGAGGTAGGTGGTCCTCGGGATCCGTGTGCGGGTGCACAGCGGTCCGGCCACTTCTCGGTGCTTCAGCACATGGCGTAAGCGGTCGCCCGTACGGGACAGGGCTCAGCCACGATGGTCAGGCGATGTGCCGCTGCGGCAGCGGACGTACGACGATGCAATCGCCGTCCGCGTTGAAGTGGGTGTGCGCGCCTGCCGCGTGTTGGTCGGCGATGTGCTGGCCGATGCGCCCGGCGTTGTGATTGGAGACGGAGATGATGGAGACGGTCTCCACCGGTCGGCCGGCGCAGTCACGGCAACCGGTCACAATCTTCGTCCGGGGCGGAGCAGTTGTCATGATGCCTCCTCTGAACGGTGGAACGCCTGGAGCGTCGTGGGGGTCCGGGGAAATCTCCACCACGCCCCGGGAGTTCTCGTGCCCGGGACGGGCACGTACATGCTTCGTCAGCGAGCGACACGGCACTGGTCCATCCCGTCGGCCACCCGAACGAATCCGGACCGCGAAGTGCTTGGCTTTGCGTTCGTAGCGTCGGTGCAGATGTTCCGCCACCGGGTCGGGGCGATCACCGACCGGGCCGGCAGGCGGCGTGATCAGGCGATCTCGTCCAGCAGGTGGGGGCCGTTGTTGCGGACGTTGTTCACGGCCATGGAGACGGGCCGGGCGTTGAGCCGGCCGCCTGCGGGCTGTGTGAGCAGGGCACGGAGATCGTCGGTGTTTTGGTGGTGCGGGTCGAGCCAGGTGTCGTAGTGGTCCGGGGTGAGGGCGAGCGGCATGCGGGGGTGTACCCGGCCGGCCGCGTCGGTGGCCTCGGTCGTGATGATCGTGCAGGTGGTCAGCCAGGCGGCCGGGTCGTCGCCGTTCTCGACGGCAGGATCGCGCCAGTACTCGTACAGACCCGCCAGGGCCATCACCTGCCCGTCGGTGGGGTGGATGAAGTACGGCTGCTTGCGCGTCTTGCCCGTTCTTTCGTCCTTGAGCGGCTCCCATTCGTAGAACCCGTCGGCCGGCAGCAGGCAGCGCCGCTTGACGAAGGCACGGCGGTAGGCGGGCTTCTCGTGCACCGTCTCCAACCTGGCGTTGATCATCCGGGCCCCGGCCTTCGGGTCCTTCGCCCACGAAGGGACGAGTCCCCACGGCAGCGACCGCAGCTCCCGCCGCACCTCGTCGTCTCCCTCGCGTCCGGCGCGCTCGAGGATGGCGTAGACGTCGTCGGTGGGGGCCACGTTCCAGCTGGGCGCCAGCTTCTCGTCGGGAAGCCAGTCAGTGACACTGAAAAGCCGGGTCAGGTCCTGGGGACTGCGGGTTGAGGCGTAGCGACCGCACATACCGCCACTCTGCCACGCCACCGGACCGTGTCGGGTGAAAGGCGGCGGGCTGACCTCGTCGCGCCCTCGTGGCCTCGGGAGGGTGTGGCCTGCTCCTGCGGGCCTCAGTCCGCCCGTTTCCGCCATTCGACGGGGCTCTGAATCAGGTAGGAGTTCCTCTGGATGGGCGATCACTTCACCGACGTACCGACTGTCCACTTTCCGGTTCAGCTGGCCCGAGGCAATACTGCTGGACGCTCGCTTTGTGCTTGCCCGTTGTCGTGCCGGCTGTGACCGGACTGCCGCCCCGTCCTGTTCACTTGGCTGGTGCGAGCGACAGGACCTGGGACCCCGAAGACGAGCACGTTGTCGCCGAGCGTATGGACAAGGCCCACGCCGACAATCCCCGCCTCGCGGCGTGGCTGGCCGAGCAGCAAGGCCGCTTCGACGATTGGAACAGCCGCCATGGCGGTGGATGGGACTTCAGTGAACACTCCCTCGACCGCATAGAAGCCCTCGTCCGCGAACGCGTGGCATCCGTGGACGACCTGTTCACGGACGAGCACACGCCGATGATGCAGGTCGCTTGCTGGTACGTCGGCGAGGTCCACAACCGCACCCGCGGCACCCAGTGGCGTACAGACCCTGATCCCGCTGACAGCCACCCCTGGTCCAAACGCCCCTACGTCATCGTGCCCTTCACACACCTGCACGAGTACCAGGACCCCGAGGGCATCGACTACGACGCCCGCCCCCAACACCATCCCCTCAGCAGCTTCCTCGCCCTCCTGCGCGAGGAACCCACCGACGGGCTGGGCTCACTGCGGCGCGAACTGGCCGCATACGAGCCCGGCGGCAGAATCGTCGCCCAGCCCCAGCCCCAGCCCCAGGACGATTAACGCCGTGCTTCCTCGGGGCAGGGGCGCGCCCTCGTCGTGGCGGCGTCGCAGGCGGTGCTGACGTAGCGGAATCCTGGCGCGGTGGCTGGAGTCGACCTGGACGTGCGGCCCGCACCCATCTCTTACGCGTGCGCTGAACGGAATCCGCGCCCGGCCGGTTCACAATTTGGCAGGCGATTACCCGCTCTGCTGCATACAGCGGCCCATACCGGTGACGCGTACGAGAAGTATCCGGCGACGCGAATGGAGGCACGACGATGGACTGGCGTCACGAGGCCGCCTGTCGGCGGGAGGATCCGGATCTGTTCTTCCCCATCGGCACGGGTGGCCCTGCGCTGCTTCAGATCGAGCAGGCGAAGGCCGTATGCCGCCGTTGCCCGGTTCTGGACGAGTGCCTGGAATGGGCCCTTGAAGGGGCCAGGACATGGGCGTATGCGGCGGCCTGACCGAAGATGAGCGGCGTGCTGTCAAGCGCCGGGCGGCCAAGGCGGCCCGAGCCCGGATGGAAGCCTGATCATCGGCGTTCCGTGTTGCGCTGGAGGCACTCCCGTCCCTGATCAGGCTCAACCAGGCGGGCGCAGAGCCACGGGCCGCAGACAGCCTGCCCGACTGCCCTCGTGCCCCTGATCCCCGGGCACAGCCGGACCCACCCTTCTCCGGAGATGCCGATGCCGCCGCCGGGGAGGTGACACCGGCCGGCGGCATCGGGGGCCGCGGGGTGCGCGTCAGGCGGTGTGGAGGGTGAGGCCGTAGCGTCCGAGGATCTCGTTGACGGGTTGGAACCACGTCTCGCCACCTGCGGAGCAGTTGCCCCATCCGCCGGAGGTGACGCCTTGGGCCTGGTCTCCGCTGATGAAAGAGCCACCGGAGTCACCGCCCTCGGCGCACACGCTGGTCTTCGTCATCTGGTGGACGGCGCCCTGGCTGTAGTTGACGGTCTCGTTCTTCGCCAGGACGGTGCCGCAGTGCCACCGCGTCGTGGAGCCGGAGCGGCAGATGGAGGCGCCGATGGGTGCCTCCGCGGAGCCCCGCACCAGCCGGTCCGGCACGGTGCCCCAGCCGAGCACCACCGGGACTGTCCACCAACCGCTGTGGATGCTGACGTACGCGTAGTCGTCACCGGGGAAGGAGGAACCCTGGAACGTCCCCATGGCGCTCCCGTCCCAGCCGCGCACGGCTGCTCCGGCACGGCCGCAGTGTCCAGCGGTGACGAACCCGCCGTGTACGGAGAAGCCGATGGAGCAGCGGACGTTTCCGGTGTAGTAGGGGTCGCCGCCGACGGTGCCCGCCGCGTACGTGAGCGGGGCCCGTTCCGTCTCGGAGACGACGATCGGCCCGGCGCGGCGGGCGCGGTCCACGAAGGCCCGTACGTCCTGGCTGTGTCGGTCCGCGCGCACCACCGTGACCACCACGCGGTTCGCCCGCGGATCGACATGCCAACCCGCCACCCCGGCGGGCGCGCTCAGGGCGTCGATACGGCTCTTGACGCGGTCGAGGAGCGCCGCGCTGTGAGGACGAGTCGGGTGTCGGCGCCCAGCGCCCGTACCTCAGCGGCCTGCTTCTCGTCCGTTACGGCGACGACGAGCCGGCCTCTGGCCGGCTCGAACCAGGAACCGCCGTAGGCGGACCCGGCCACGCGCTTGGCCCGGCGCTCGGTCTTCACGGCCGTACGCTCCGCCGCGAGGCGCTGCTCGGTCTGATGCCGCGTCAGTCCTAGGTCTTCGCGCATGGCGTCGAGGAGCTCGGTGGACGCTGACGGGCGTGCTTCAGTGGGCTCAACTGCTGCCGCCCCGCCGCCAGTTGCGTTCAGTGCGGCGGTGAGCAGTAACGCCGCCACGGCGGCACGCAGGATGGGAAGGCGTCTCATGGTTCCTCCGGAGAAGAGGCGGTGGCTGGTGGTCGCGGGTTCGGCGACATGCTTGAGAGCGCTCTCAGGTGCGAGTCCGGTCAGCGTAGCCGCCCAGCGTTGTCAGGTCCATACCATGTGGCGGGCGCGTGGTGGCCGGCGCGTCCCGCCGCATGCGGGTGGTTGGGACATGCGGGCGGACAGGCGCAGCCGTACGGCCGCACGCGGCTGAGGGGGTTTCACCTGCCTGTTGTCTCGACCGCGCGTCATTCGTCTGACGAGGCCCCGCGTGCCCCCGTTCGCGGGGCCTTCTCTGCTGTGACTAGCGGTCCTGCGAGAGTTCCAGGAGCTCTGCGAAGATCCCGCCCGCGTGGACGAGGGCGTCGTAGCAGCCCTGTTCGGTGATGCGTCCCTGCTCCATGACCACGATGTGGTCGGCGACCTTGGTGTTCTCCAGCCTGTGGGTGACCACGATCGTGATGCGGTCGCCGGAGATCGCCTTGATCTCCTCGAAGATCTGGTGTTCGCCGCGAGGGTCCATCTGTGAGGTCGGCTCGTCCAGGATCAGCAGTGGCGGTCGGCGGTAGAGAGCCCTGGAGCACGCCAGTCTCTGCCACTGCCCGCCGGAAAGCTCCGCGCCTCCGAAGATCTCGCGGGCGAGGAGGGTGTCCAGGCCGGCCGGGAGTTCGTCGATCGCCTCCCGCATGCCGACCGAGTCGACCGCTTCCCACACGGGCCCGTCGTCGTCGGTGCGGGGCTGGCCGAGGGTGATGTTCTCGCGTACTCGCAGCGGCCACTGCGCGAAGATCTGCGGGACCAGGCCGGTGGAGCTCCAGACGGTGGCCGGGTCGACGTCGGCGAGGTCGGCGCCGTTCCAAGTGACGTGACCTTTGTCGGCCAGGTAGATGCCGGTGAGCAAACGGGTCAGGGTCGACTTGCCGGAGCCGTTCACTCCGACGATCGCGAGGATCTGCCCGCGCCTCAGTGTCAGGGAGACACCGTCGACGGCCGGCTGGTCCTTGCCCGGGTACCGGTAGACGACCTCATCGAGGCGGATCTCCTCCACGGGCGCGGTGATCGTAAGGCTGCCGCGTTTGGGCGCTCGTTCGGCGGCGTCATCGAGAAACGTCTGCATGTCGGTGAGGTAGAGGCTGGTGTGGAAGACGGCGGCGCCGTTGATGACGACTTGCGACAGTGCGGCCAGCGTCGTCTGTACGGCGACGACGGCGGTGGCGGCGATGGCGAGCGCGACCCGGCCCGTCACGGCCAGCCAGGCAAGTACCGCCCAGGTGGCAACCAGGAACACCCCGCCCACCAGGGAGGAGAGCAGCGCGATGCGCAGGGTCCGTGGGGCAGCGGCGAGGGTGCGGCGGTCGCACCGTTCGGACAGGGATCGGTACCAGAACAGGAGGTAGTCCGTCATGCCGTTGGCGCGGACCTCGTCACCGTACTTGGGGGAGGTCGACCACCAGCGCATCATGCCGCGGACATTGCGGTCGGAGATGTTGGCGTAGTGGATCTCGTAGTCGACGCGCGCAGTGAGGATGGCCCCGATTCCGGCCGGGAGGACGGCGAGGAGCAGCAGGGGCAGCATGAGGATGTTGAGTACGGACAGGACGCTGCCGGCGGTGATCATGCGGATCAGGGCCGACATGAAGCGCTGGGCGTCCGTGACCATCACATGGGTGCGGATCACGCCCATTTCCGCGGCTTCCTGACGGTCCGCGAACCCGTCCACCGCGTACGCCGACGCCTCGACCCGGCAGACCGCCTCGACAAGTGCGGCGTCCGTCTCGGTGGTGAGTTTCGGAGTGATCCGCCGCTCGGCGTAGGTGGCCACGGCCGCTGCACCGCGGGCGAAGGCGGCGGCAACGGCCACGGCCACGAGCGCCGGGAGTGCTTCGTGCAGCCGTTCGCCCACGGCGCCGGTGCCGAGAATCGGTTGCATCGCCCGGGCGGTCGCGGCCAGCAGGACCGCCGCGGCCACGCCCGTCACTACCTGGCAGGCAACCAGGAGCTGGACCGCCTGGCGGTCGGTCTCCCAGGACATGCGGGCGATCCGCCGTAGTACCGAGGGGATCTGAGCGGCCAGCGTCCGCAAGGACACCCGTCTGAGTGGGTTTACCGAGTACGGCCCGCTGTACGTGATCTCGGCGGGCGGCGGCGGTGGAGGCGCAGTGGCGTTCTGCTTGCTGTCGGCGTCGGCTGAAGTCAACTGGGCCCCCTGGGCAGTCGGTTGGACGCTGTCGCGAACTCAACGACAGGGGCGCGATATCGAACACAAGTGTTTCGGACGCGATGGAATCCGCATGGGTACGGGAGATGTGGAGCGTGGGCGATGCACGGACCCATGCCGCGCACGGGTGACGTCTACGGGACGGATGGCCGAAACGCCGAGACCCCGACTGCCGGCTGCTCCGTCCTCAACCAGAGGTGAGAGGTCCGCTGCGGCGCGCGCGTGTCGCGGTAAGTGAGGGCTGGAAGCGGCGAAATTCTGCACCGCCGCAGATATCTCGCGTCGAAGAGCTCACCGAGGAGCCCGTGGACACTCTGGCTCACTCAGTAGGGTTGCCTGTAACCGGACTGCCGACGCTAGGACGGGCGGCGAGCGAAGAGGACCGCCCCTGGAACGCTCTCGTCGAGGTCGAGCAGCATCTGGGCCTCGACAGTGAATCCGGCATCGCGTAGCCAGAGCGCCACCTGGTCGGGCCGGCGGCGGTGAACGTGGACGTTCATCGGGTGACCGCCGTAGCCCTGCGTCTTCAGCCTCGACTCATCGCCGACGTGAAAGCCGAGAAGCAGTGGTCCGCCGGGACGCAACACGCGCCGGAAGTGGCGGAAGACGGTGGGGACCGCTTCGTCGGGCACGTGAATCAACGACCAAAAGGCGAGCAGGCCGACGACTGAGGCGTCGGCGAGGTCGAGGTCCGTCATCGAGCCCACCTCGAACCGCAGGCGGGGGTGGTCACGCCTGGCCACGTCGATCATCTTGGACGAAAGGTCGATGCCGAAAGCGTCCACACCCAGTTCATGCAGGTGGGCAGTGACGTGTCCAGGTCCGCAGCCCACGTCCGCCACCGGTCCACCGCCGGCGGAGTGCACCAAGTCGGCGAACACTGCCAGAGCCGCCCGAAGATACGGTTCCCCGGCCAGAGCCTCGCGTATGTGGTCGGCATAGCTGACCGCGACTGTGTCGTAAGAGATCCGGGTGTCTGCCAGCCAGCGGTCCGCGTTCATGGCTCGACACAGTAGTGCAGCGGTCAGGATGACGAATCAGACCCGCCGAGCACAACGGCGAGTCAGGAAGGGGCACTTCAGCGCAGCCCGAAGCGCTCGGCCCAGGCGGTCACATCGGAGGTCGTCGCATTTCCGCCGCAGACCACCAGGCCGAGCCTGGCACCCTCACCAACGCGCTCCAGCACCCGGCGTGCCGCGGGCAGCAGACATCCGGCGGCGGGCTCGGCCCAGACCTTCGCGTGGTCGGCCAGTTCGAGGGTGCCCTGCACGGCCTCGGCGTCGGTCACTGCGAGGACATCCGTGACCAGCGCCGAGACATGCTCGTAGGTGAGCTGTGAGGCGCTGGGGGCGCTCAATGTCGAGACGATCGAGGAGAGTTCGACCGGCACCGGCCCGCCGAAGGCCAGGGCCGCCGACATGGCTCGCGCGCCTTCGGTCTCCACGCCCCAGATCCGTACACCGGGACGGCGTGCGTGCAGCGCGGTGGCGACCCCGGAGATGAGCGCCCCGCCGCCGATGCTGACGAGTACGTCGGTGAGCTCCCCGGCATCCTCCGCCAACTCCAGGCCGACTGTGCCCTGGGCAGCGATGACGACGGGGTCGTCGAAGGGATGCACCAGGGTGAGCCCCTTGGTCCGGAGTTCCTCCACGAGGGCAAACGCGCCGTCCATGGTGTCGGCGAGGATGACGCTCGCTCCGGCGGCCTCGGCGATGTCCACGGCGCGGCCGGGGGCGGACCGTGGCATGACGACGGTCGCCTTGATGTCCAGCGCGCCGGCCATGACCGCGGTCCCGATGCCGTGGTTGCCGCCGCTTACCGCTACGACCCCGGCGGCGCGTTCAGCCTCGCTGAGCGTGAGCAGCTTCGCTGTCGCGCCGCGCGCCTTGAAGGAGCCGGTGCGCTGGAGAAGTTCCAGTTTTGCGGTGACATGCGCGCCCAGGAGCGCGGACAGTCCGGGGCTCGGCACGGTTGGGGTCCGTATGACATGCCCGGTGATCCGCTCGGCCGCCGCTTCCACGTCCGCGACAGTGATCAGCACATTCGCCTCCGTCATGATCCGAGCCGCGGTGACCGGGATTCGTACCATCCACGGCAGAAGGGCGGCGGACACGTGGGTGCCGCGCCCGCGCACGGTGATCAACCGCGGGGCAGTCCGGCCATCCTACGCCGCCCGTGTCCTGACCGGCGCGGACGTGCGGCCCCGCCCGTCCCGGTCGGTCACACCGGTCAACGCGCCGCTATGGCCACCACCACCCACCCGCCCCGGTGGGCGGTCGAGTGCGGCATCAACCACCTCAAGGTGCGACACGAAGTCGCACACGTTAAGTGGGAAAGCCACGAAGGAAGGAGACATGTGCTGACCCCGGATTAGTGTCCGTAATCCGTTCCCGCTCTCACATGCGTTGCCGGTAACGGCGGGGGGTGAAGCTGAGCGTTCAAGCCCAAGGGTTCCCTGGCCATCGGGGAACGACAGGCGAGGGAAAGGCTGGACGGGTGAAGTGCGCCGTGAGGCGCTCTGTTGTATCCCCGATTCAATCGGGAAGAACTTGGAAGTGTTCCTGGGTCCAATGACTAACCTGGAATCGAAAGACGAAGGGGACAGCAGCATGTCAGGAAAGCAGCGACCGCGTGAAGACGTCGAAGCGGGGCGCTGTGGGACCCGTGCGATATGGCAAAAGCTAGACTGCTTGAAACCTAATCTCCGATCGGTGAATGTCCGCGCCCACCGGAAAGACGTCTGTAACCGGTGCCGCCCCATGCTTCAGCATTGTTCGCCTGCTGATGCAACTTCCGTGGAGCGGGTGATGCCCAGTGAGGGTAGTCAAGGAGATGAGTGGGTTGCCTAAGTCGTGCTCGGACGTACAACAGAGACGTACCGCGGGATCACCTAAAGGGCGCGAGCCCCACGGTGACGGAGCGCCAATAGTAGTCGCAGGAGTAACGACCTGCCGGGGAGTCCGGGAAAGCCGGACACAGGGCAAAGTGGCGCAGGTGACAAGATCTTCCGGACGTGCGAGGTATGCGTAATGCAGAACGCCGAAACCGTCTTAGAGGTCATTCGTGAACGCGGCAAGAACGGTTTGCCGCTGGAGCGACTGTATCGACAACTATTCAATGCGGAACTCTATCTGCTGGCCTATCGGAAGTTGTACTCAAACGCGGGTGCGATGACCTTGGGAGCCACGGAAGAGACCGTGGACGGAATGTCCTTGGAAAAGGTCGAGAGCATCATCAATTCCGTTCGATCTGAACGGTATAGATGGACTCCGGTCCGGCGGACCTATATTCCCAAGAAAAATGGGAAACGAAGGCCGCTGGGACTGCCGACCTGGTCGGATAAGTTGCTGGCCGAAGTGGTTCGTATGCTGCTGAATGCGTACTATGACGTCCAATTCTCCGATCGTTCCCATGGATTCCGTCCCGGCCGGGGATGCCATACCGCACTGCGAGAAATTGCGGATACCTGGCAAGGTGTGAGCTGGTTCATCGAGGGCGATATCACCCAATGCTTTGACCAACTTGATCATCAAGTCATGGTTGAAACATTGGGCCAGAAGATCCACGATGGCCGGTTCCTCCGGCTGGTGGGCAACATGCTTACCGCCGGATATCTGGAGGACTGGAGGTGGAACGCCACGCTGAGCGGTGCGCCGCAAGGCGGGGTGGCAAGCCCGATGCTCTCCAACATCTACCTCGACCGACTCGATCAGTTCGTCGAAACTCAGCTACTGCCGCAATACAACCGAGGTCGGCTGCGGAGGACCAACCCTGAGTATAAGAGGGTTGAGAATGCACTCTTGCGGGCGCGGAAGCGCGGGGACCGAAAGTCAGTCCGTGCACTGTCACAGGTACGCCGCGCTTTACCCAGTCAGGACCCTGGTGATCCTGACTACCGCAGGCTGCGTTACGTCCGGTACGCAGACGATATTCTCCTCGGGTTCAGCGGTCCCAAGTCCGAGGCTGCGGAGATCAAACAGTCTCTTGGTGAGTTTCTGCATGCGGAACTAAAACTGGAACTCTCCAAGGAAAAGACACTGATCACCCACGCTCGAACAGAGAAGGCCCGGTTCCTCGGTTACGAGATCGTGGTCCAGCACAGCAATGACCGAATTACTCGCGGTCGGAGATCGGTCAACGGTGTGATCGGACTGCGCGTCCCCGAGGAAGCGATCACGCGCAGATGCGCCTTGTACATGCGTCGGGGTGAACCCGCGCATCGGCCCCAGATGCTGAACGATCAGGACTTCACGATCATCAGCAAGTACCAAGCCGAGTATCGAGGCGTGGTCCAGTACTACCTTCTGGCCTCCAACGTCTACCGTCTCGGCAGGCTGAGGTGGGTCATAGAAACCTCAATGCTGAAGACCCTGGCTTCCAAGCACCGTGCCACGGTTTCCGCAACGGCCCGCAAATACAAGGCCGTTATGCAAACCGACGAAGGGCCGAGAGTGTGCTTTCGCACAGTGGTTGAACGCGGTGAGGGGAAGGAGCCGCTGGTCGCGTGGTTCGGGGGAATCCCGTTGAAGCGGAAAGTAGAGGCAAAGCCCATTGACCGGGCCCCCGTCTTGGCAACGACGCAAGGAAACGAGTTGATCCACAGGCTCCTTGCCGGGAGCTGTGAACTGTGCGGATGTGCCAGGAGATTGGAGGTCCACCACATCCGCAAGCTTGCAGACTTGAACAAGCCAGGACGTAGAGAAAAGCCCGCGTGGGTACAACTCATGGCGAAACGTCGACGGAAAACCCTGGTGGTCTGTCGTCCCTGCCATGAGAGCACTCATGCCGGGCGGCTGGCAGTTGTTCCCCCGAAATAGTCACTGGAGAGCGGTATGCGATGAAAGTCGCACGTACCGTTCGGCGGGGGGCCGTAGGAAAAGGACCTGCCCAGCAGGCACCTCGCCGGCGGCCTACCCGACCCGCGTGAACCCCCGTTGATGTCTCGTAAGGTTGAAGCCGCCTGATGGTTCGCAATCGGCAGCTACAGAACCCGGCGTTGGAATACGCCAGGCGACTCTCGGAGATTTGAGACCGGGAGGAGGACACCGCCGGTTCCGGGATAGAGGGGGCACCCACCCAGGGCTGATTCATAGTCCGGGCGGCTTCAAGAACCAGCAGGTCACAGGCATGTGACGAACCTTCACCACGGCAGCCAGGCATGCAACGAAGCTCCGATGATCAAGGGGACCTACCAAGTCGCCCGACCACCGGAGCTCCGATGTGCCGCCAGTCTGCCACCGTCTGCCTGATCAAGCCGCCCTCGCGTCAGCAGCGTGAGCTGTCGGACAGGGCTGCCCGGTTGAGTGCTCTGCCCGATCCGCGTCACCGGCGCGGACGGCGGCACACCCTGGCCTCGGTCCTGCTGACCGCCGCCTGCGCGGTCCTGGCCGGCGCCCGCTCCTATCTGGCCATCGGGCAGTGGGCCCGCCACGCACCCCAAGACACCCTCGCCCGCCTGGGGTTTCTAGCGCGCGGGCCGCTCGGCGTGCGCCGGCCGGCCTCGCCTTCCACCCTGCGCCGGGTGCTGGTCCTGGTGTGTCCCGGCGGGCTCGCCGACCTGCTCGGCCACTGCCCGGCCGGCACGCAGGCAGTCGCGGTGGACGGCAAGAGCGCCCGTAGCTCGCGCACCGATGCCGCGCCCGCCGCCCACCTGCTGGCCGCCGTCACAGCCGCCGGTCGTGTCGTCAGCCAGTTGCGGGTGCCGGACAAAACCAACGAGATCTCCGCGTTCACCGCCCTGCTGGCCCCGTTCGACCTGGCCGGCACCGTGGTGACAGCCGATGCCCTGCACACCCAGCGCGAGCACGCGAAGTGGCTGGTAGAGGTGAAGAAGGCGCACTACCTGCTGGTGGTCAAGGGCAACCAGCCGAAACTGCACGCGGCGATCAAAGCCCTGCCCTGGAAGGAAGTGACCGCCCGCCGCTACGACCGCGAGCGCGGGCACGGGCGGCGCGAGACCCGCTCGGTGCGCACGCTCACCGTCACCGGCCTCCACCTGGACTTCCCGCACGTGGTCCAGGCAGTGAAGATCCTCCGGCATCGCACCGAGATACGGACCGGCCGCGTCACCCGGCAGACCCTCTACGCGATCACGGATATGACGGCACGTGAGGCATCGCCGCAGCGGATCGGCCGTCTCGCCAGATCCCAGTGGGGCATCGAGGCGGTGCACCACGTGAGGGACACGACGTTCGCCGAGGACGCCTCCAAGATCCGCACCGGGCACGGGCCGGAGAACATGGCCACACTGCGCAACCTCGCGATCAACACCCTTCGGGACGCCGGCTGCCGCAGCATCGCCGCAGGACTGCGGGAGGTCTCCTACACACCGTTCACCCGCCCACTGGACCTGCTCGGACTGTCCTGACCTGCAACACGAAATGATCAATCTGACTTTGAATAAGCCCTGGGCACCCACCCCAGCCGCAACTTACGTGTGTGGAACGTGGAAACCCCGTTGGAGTCCGGGCCTCGGCCCGGTAAGCCGACCGCAAGGAAGGCCCAACTCTCCAGCGGGAACAGGATGGCCCAAGAAGCGAACGCCGGTGGATCGAAAGGTCAGAGGAAACCCTAAAATCCTTCAACCCAGGCCATAACTCGCCGGATACAGGTCTGGATGACCTGGCCCGAAAGGGTGCCCACGTGGGCCGGGTGAGCCTTTGAAGCATCCCGAGTAATGACGCCAGAACCTGCCGGACAAGTTAGACACGAAGGAGGAACATGCGAAAGACAGTCCCTACTGCCGGCCGCACCTCCAAAGTGAACGGACCGCAGGGCGAACCTCTGGACTGGCACTGCATCCACTGGGCCAGCGCTGAGGGAAACGTACGGCGCCTGAGACAACGTATCTTCAAAGCGACACAGGAAGGGGACCTCAAGAAGGTCCGCAATCTGCAAAAGCTTATGCTGCGGAGTCGCAGTAACACGCTCGTGAGCGTGAAGCGGGTGACGCAGCAGAGCAAGGGTCGCAAGACGGCAGGCATCGACAGGGAACGAGCACTCACCCCCCAGGCGCGAGCTCGCATGGCGGTCGACATCGACCAGCAAACCCAGCCCTGGAGAGCCAGGCCCGTCAAGCGGGTCTACATCCCGAAGAGTAATGGAAAGCAACGCCCGCTCGGCATTCCAGTCATGCGCGACCGAGTAATTCAGGCACGCGTGAAGAATGTGCTGGAACCTGAGTGGGAAGCCCGGTTCGAATCACGCTCCTACGGGTTCCGACCTGGCCGCGGATGCCACGACGCCATCCAGGCGATCTTCAGCACCGCGAAAGGCAAGGCGGCCAAGCGTCAGTGGGTACTCGGCGCCGACCTGGCCGCGGCGTTCGACCGCATCGACCACGACCACCTGCTCGGCGGCGTCGGCGGCTTCCCCGCCAGGGAACTCGTCCGGCAGTGGCTGAAGGCGGGCGTGGTCGACAACGGACGCTTCACTCGCACCGACGAGGGAACGCCTCAAGGCGGAGTGATCAGCCCCCTGTTGCTCAACATTGCACTTCACGGAATGGAGGAAGCCGCAGGCGTTCGGTTCGCAACCCGCAAAGGAACAGTGATGTGGGCCGCGAAGGGGACGCCGATCCTGGTGCGTTACGCCGACGACTTTGCCGTGTTCTGCACGAGCAGGGAGGAAGCTGAGACGGTCAAGTCGAGACTTGGCGACTGGCTTGAACCCCGAGGGCTTCGATTCAACGAAGAGAAGACAAGGATCCTTCACCTTTCCGAAGGGTTCGATTTTCTGGGTTTCAATGTCCGACGCCATGGCGACAGCCTGATCATTACGCCAAGCAGGGATGCGGTGAAGAGAATCCGGAATCGACTGCGGTCCGAGATGCAGGCTCTTCTCGGGCAGAGCATCACAGTCGTACTCCGCAGACTCTCCCCGATCGTCAGGGGCTGGTCTGCGTACTACCGGACGGTGGTGTCCAGCAAAACCTTCTCAGCGCTGGACAGCTACGTGTGGACCCTCACCTACAAGTGGGCCAAGCGTACCCACCCGAAGAAGTCGAGGTACTGGATCGTTAATAAGTACTTCGGCCGACTCAATCGGTCCAAGAACAATAACTGGGTCTTCGGTGACCGCACCACAGGTGCACATCTTCCCAAGTTCGCCTGGACCAACATCAGAAGGCATCAGCTAGTCAAGGGAAAGTCGTCGCCTGACGATCCCGCGCTCGGTGACTACTGGAGTCAGCGTCGTAGGACGCGCACACCTCCGCCAATGGACAAGAACAGCCTTACTCTGGCAGCCCGTCAGAAGGGACTTTGTCCGCTCTGCGGTCAGGCGCTCATCGTTGGAGCGGAATATGAGCCGGAAAGTCCACGCGAGTGGATCGACTGGTTCGACGCGATGAAGAAGCGGTTACATAAACCCCACTTCGCCTACCGAAGAGACGGCGGATCTGATGAAGTCAAGAATCTTCGACTCGTTCACTCCGAATGCCATCAGCAGCTTCATGCGCGAGATGGAAGCAACAAATAGCAGATTCTGTGAAGCGTTTGGGCTTGCTTGAGCCGTGGTGCCTGGAAACAGGCATGCCCGGTTCTGAGGGGGCCGGGTCATGGCAACATGACCCGGCTACCCGACCGCCACCGGGCCGTGGCCACGAGATTCGACGCACTCCCGGTCCGCTACGAGGCCACCGTCCTTGTCTCAGCCATCAACGAGTGGCTGGCCAGCACTTTCGCCAAGGGTGCGGAAAAATCCATCAGCGGTGGCCCAGCACGTTGACCACCCGTCCGCTGGGGTCGCGGACGAAGAACCGCCGCACACCCCACTCCTCATCCTGCAAGGGGTACACGATCTCCGCACCGCTGTCCCGCACGGCCGCATGAGCCGCATCCACGTCGTCCACCTCGACACTCATGTGGGGGGTGACAGGTGCGGTCTCTGCGACATCTGCGACCCGAACCCGCCTCCCCGCGATGCCCCCGATCCCCCTATCCCTCCCGAGGAGCCGACGGTTGACCGGCTCGGGTCGCGGCGGGGACGCAGGCCCCTCCGGAGCAGGCAGGTTCGTACGGACCGGGGGCGAGGCCGGACACCTGCCGGTCAGGCCGGGACGCCCGGGGGACGAGCGCCGGCCGTGCCCCGCATGAGGATCGCGTACAGCGCCGACGAGACGACGATGCCCGCCGGGAGAGCGAGGTCCAGACCGCCCAGGGCCTGTGCGAATGGCCCCGGTGTACGCCGTGTTGACGCACAAGGCCCCCACGGTGACGCCACCGCCGAGGGCCAGCGCCCCCGCCGTGTTGACGCCGGCGCGGTACCAGAAGGGGCCGGCGGGGGTCTCGTCCATCAGTGTGGGGCCGTCGTAACGGTTGCGGCGCAGCAGGATGTCGGTGGCGTAGACGGCCATGGCGGGACCGAGCAGGACGACCGTGAGCTGGAGGACGTTGCTGACGGTGTCGAGGAAGTCGGAGACGAGGAGCCCGTACAGAGTGAGGGAGACGGCGGCGATTCCGTCGGCGATCACGCTGAGGGAGCGGCGGATGCGGATGCCGATGGCCTGGAGGGCGAGTCCCGCGCTGTAGGCGGTCAGGGCGTTGATGGCGATCGTGCCGAGGACCAGGGCGAGCAGGAAGACCGGTTCGAACCAGCCGGGCAGGATCTTCTGGAGCCCCGACTGCGGGTCCGTCATGTCCACCGCGGTCGCGGCGAGCGCCCCCAGCGAGCAGACGACGACGCTGGGCAGGAAGCCGCCCAGGGCGGTCCACCCCAGGATCGCCTTCGCGGACGTCGTACGGGGCAGGTAGCGGGAGAAGTCCGCGCTGGTGGTGTACGACAGCGGGCCGGAGCCGATCAGGGTGACCCCGGCGACGAGGACCGTCCACAGTGCCGTGCCGGTGAGCGGTCGGTCCGGTGCGTACGAGAAGTCGGTGTGCCGGAACACGCTGACCGCGACGACGGCGAAGACGGCGGTGAGGGTCAGGGTGATCGGGAGGTACAGCTTCATGATCGTGCCGTGGCCGTAGACGCCGATGGCCAGGGTGAGCGCGGCGACGACCAGTACGACGACGATCTTGACGCCGGTACTCGGGGTGACGCCGGCCATCTCGACCAGGGCGAAGGCGGCGGTCGCGGCGGCGGCCAGGTTCAGGGCGAAGTAACAGACGGAGATCGTCCAGCCGATGACCGCGTTGTTCACCCGGTTTCCCCGGATGCCGTACATCGCCCGTGTGATCACTTCGCTCGCCGCGCCGGCGGCCGGGCCGGATATGGAGAGCAGTCCGGTGAGCAGCCAGAGCGAGTTGCCCGCCACGATCACCGCGAGGGACTGCCACAGGGTCAGGCCCATGAGGATCAGTGCGCCGCCGATCACGAGGCTCAGGTAGTTGACGTTCGCCGCCGCCCAGACGGAAAACAACTGCTGCGGGTTGCCGTGGCGTTGCCCGTCGGGGATGTGGTCGATGCCGTGTGCCTCGACGCGGCCGGTTCCGTCGGAGGGGGGTCGCGTCGCGCCTTGCCGGCCGGCGCAGGTGTCGTTGTGCGGGTCGGGGATCGTGGACGCCATGCGGCTCCTCCGGATGCTGGTTACCCACCTGCTTGCTTGTTGGTCGCATACTCAATAGCATCGAATACATGCCGTCAAGCGTCCCGAACAAACGAATCCGCAAGTCTCCAGCCGCCCGACGTGCGGAAATCGTTGCCGCCGCTGCCGCGGTGGCCCTGACCGAGGGGCTGGAGTGCGTCACCCTCCGACGCATCGCCGAGCAGCTCGACGTCCGGCCGGGGCTGATCAGCCACTACTTCCCGGCGGTGGAGGATCTGGTGGCCGAGGCCTACGGAGACGCCGCCGCCTCCGAACTCGAGCGACTCCTCCCGGCGGACCGGGCCGGCGCCACTCCCACCGGGTGCCTGGCGCGGTTCTTCGCCCGGGCGAACGGAGAGACGTACGACGACATCAGCCGGCTCTGGCTCAACGCCCGCCACCTCAGCCGTTACCGTCCCACGCTGCGTGACCGGGTCGCCGTCCAGGAGGCCGCCTGGCGCGACCGGCTGGAAACGCTCATCCGTGAGGGTGTCGAGCAGGGCGAGTTCCGCACCGACGACTCCATGATGACCGCCGTGCACATTCTGGTCGTCCTCGACGGCCTCGGAATGCTCGTCAACAGCGGCGACACCGGCGACGACCCGCCGGCGATCCGGCGCCTGCCCGCCACCACCGCGGAACGCGAACTCGGCCTGCCCGAGGGCACGTTGTCCGAGGGTGCGTGGACCGACACCGCCCACGACTGACCGACACCGCCCACGACGGACCGACCCGTCTCCAAGGAGTTCCGAGCCCCTTGCGTACCTCCCTCACCCTGCTGTCCGCCCGCCTGCTCGATCCGGTCACCGGCGAGTTCCTGCCGCAGACGGCGCTCGCCGCGGCCGGCGGACGCATCACCGCCCTCGGCGACGGCCCGGAGATCCGCGCGCTCGCGGACGCCTCGACCACGGTGATCGACCTCGACGGCGCGGTGGTGACCCCCGGACTGATCGACGGGCACCTGCATCCCGTCTCGGGCGCCGAACTGACTCACGGCCTCGACCTGTCGGGCTGTACCGACGTGGAGCAGGTGCGGGAGGCCCTCGCCCGCGGCGTGCGGGGTCTCGCCCCCGGTGCATGGCTGCACGGCTTCGGCCTCGACCCCAATGTCTTCGCCGGCCGACCGGTCGAGACGGCACCCTTCGACGCCGTGCTGGACGGCGTGCCCGCCCTGCTGCTGCTCTTCGACGCGCACTCCATGCTCGCCAGCCGGCGCGCGCTGGAGCTCGCCGGCGTCAACGGGCCGCAGACCTTCGGCCAGGCCACCGCCGAGGTGGTGTGCGACGCGGCCGGCCGGCCCACCGGCCTCCTCCTGGAGGACGCCGCCTGCGAGCTCGTGGAGCGTGTCGCCCCCCGGCCCACCCGTCAGGAGCGCCGCGAACTGCTCGCCGCCGCCCTGCGCGCCATGGCCGCCGCGGGACTCACCGGCGGCCACGCCATGGACGCGAACGGCGACAGCCTGGCGTTCTACGCCGAGCTCGACGAGGCCGGCGAACTGCCGCTGCGACTGCGGGTCGCGCCGTGGTGCCAGCCCGGGACCGACGCCGAGGGCGTGCGCGCTCTCATCGGACAGCAGGGCGCGGGCGGCCGGCTGTGGCGGACCGACGGCGTGAAGATATTCATGGACGGCACCATCGACAACGGCACCGCCTGGCTGGAACACCCGGACTGCCACGGTGAGTCCCGGCACGCCTTCTGGCCGGACCCCGAGGAGTACACCCGTATCGTCGGTGACCTCCACCGGGCGGGCGTGCCCATCGCCACGCACGCCATCGGTGACGCGGCCGTACGCCACGTCCTCGACGCCGTCGAAAAGGCCCGGGCCGGCGGCGGGCGGGAGGTGCGGCACCGCGTCGAGCACATCGAGACCGTCCCCGACGACACGCTGCGCCGGTTCGCCGAGCTGGGCGTCATCGCCTCCATGCAGCCGACCCACTGCTGCGACTTCACCCGGGCCGACCACACCGACAACTGGTCGCGGCGCCTCGGCGAGGAGCGCGCCTCGCGGGCCTGGCGCTGCCGCGACCTCCTCGACTCCGGCGCCGTCGTCGTCCTCGGCTCCGACTGGCCCATCGCCCCCTACCCGCCGCTGGGCGTCATGGCGGGAGCCCGCCACCGCCGGCCGTCCCGCGACCTCACCCGGCCGCCGCACGGCCCGGAGCAGGCGCTCACGGCCCTGGAGGCACTGCGGGGCATGACCGTGAACGCCGCGTACGCGGCGGGCGAGGAGCACGAAGCCGGCCGCATCACGGTCGGCCGCCGCGCGGACCTGACGGTTTTCGCGGCGAACCCGCTCACCACCGCGGCCACCGATCTGCCGAACCTCCCGGTGCTGCTCACGCTTCTCGACGGCGAACCGACCCACCGCGACGCGAGGCTCTGACCGGCCGAGGGGGCGGTGAAGAGCATCACGGGTACGGCAGGAGCGGCAACGACAGCGACGGCGACGGCCGCCTCACCCTCCGCCGGCCTGCACGGTCTCCGGCCTCCGCGAGCGGTGGCGCGGGGGCGCCGGGGCCTCGTCGAAGGCCGCATCCGGGGACTTGTGCGTGGTGGGTCCCATCCGCCACGGAACCGGCAACGAATCATGGGTATGAAGGTCGATATGCCGGTTGCTTCGCTCCTCGGTTGCGGCAGCCGTCGCCGGTGGTCGCCGACAGTGGCGGCCGTACGCGCCGAGGTCAGCAGGCAGCTGGCAGTTCGGCACCTCGAAGGGGTCGGAGAGGACGCCCTGCTCGTCGTGACGGAACTGCTGTCCAACGCCGTGCGTCATGGCGAGCCGCCGTGGCGCGCCGGCATCCGGTTCGTCGGCGGCCGGGACGGGCGGTGTCTCGTCCGTCTGGAGGTGGAGGACGCCGGACCGGCCATCGATGTGGAGCGGGTACGCGCGCACTGGCGTCACCCGTCGTTCACTTTGGACGGCGGAGGGCGCGGCCTGTACCTCGTCGACGCACTGGCCCGCTCCTGGGGAGACAAGCCGTCCCGCGGAGGTCACACGGTGTGGGCGGAACTGGACATCCCCCCGTACGCACCGCGCCAGGCTTCGGAGCGATGCTGACCGGGTCGTGCCGGCGGAAGGCGCTGAGCGGTCTGTGCAGTCCC
The DNA here is from genome assembly GCF_001746415.1 of Streptomyces agglomeratus. Lineage (NCBI taxonomy): Bacteria > Bacillati > Actinomycetota > Actinomycetes > Kitasatosporales > Streptomycetaceae > Streptomyces > Streptomyces agglomeratus. Next base: position 608,652 of record NZ_MEHJ01000001.1, on the reverse strand, counting down.
CGGGGCAGCCCCCAGCCGGGGCGGGGGAGGCCGCGAATGCGCCCGGAGCGCCCCACTCCGCTGGAACGCTTCGGGCCGTAGTGGGTTCCTGCGTCAGTGGTACGCGTGGACGACGGCGTGGCCCCTGCCGCGGCCGATCATCCACTTGTTCACCGGGGTCGTGATCAGGAAGGCGACGGCGAACCCGCCCAGCAGCGCGGTCCAGAACAGCGCGTCGGAGAGGTGCGCGTCCATGGCCCCGGGGGTCAGGGCGATGATGGCGTTGTCGACGAACTCCATCACCGCGATCGAGACGGTGTCCGCGGCCAGCGCCACCTTCACCGCAGACTTGAAGTCCAGCCCGGCCCGCCGGACGGCGAAGAGGGTGAAGGAGTAACCGAAGACGAACGCGAGCGCGATCGCCAGGGCCATCGTCGGCACGTTCCCCCAGAGCAGAGCGGTGCCGATGACCATGCCGAGGATCTCGCCGATCGCACATCCGGTCAGGCAGTGCAGCGTCGCCTTGGCCGCCGTGCTCCAGGACGCCCCGCCGCGCCCATGGCCGCCGTGCTCGTGCCAGCCGTGCAGCTCATGCGCTGTGTGGTCGTGCCTGGGGCCGGTGTGGTGAGCGGTGTGGTCCATGGCCTGTCATCCCCAATCGTTCATCGGAGACTTCGATCCCTGCACACCCTGATTCTATACCCCTAGGGGGTAGAGCTCCCAGTGTCTCCCTGCGTCCTGACTGCAAGGCGACATGGCGCGGGACTGGTCATGGCACCGCCAACCGGGCCGTGGATGCCGTTGACCGCCGGCTTCGTCTCTGGCTCTCCCGGTAGGGCATGAACCAGTGGGTGTTGAAGTAGTGGGCCATCGTGAACCGGTGGTGCGGGTCGAGGAGGATGCGACAGACGAACTCCGCGGCCGGGCAGTCGAAGGGCACGACCCGGCCGTCGAAGGTCTGGACCGCGACGGGCCAGCCGTCGGGGTCGCCGTCGTCCGTGCGCCAGCAGTACAGGTCCTCGTGCTCGGTGCCGGCCCAGATGAGCAGGCCGTCCTCCCTGAGGTGGGTCCACGGCTCCTGGTTCAGGGTGAGGTAGGCGTCGAAGGCGCCTTCCCCGAACGTCTCCACCATGCGTTTGTAGTCGGTGGGAAGGCGCGTGCCCAGGCGTGCCTCGGTCTGCGCCCAGTCGACGTCCGGCCGTCGCGGGGGCGGGGTCCAGCCGGTGATGCTGAGGAGCCGCTCGACCCAGTCCCCGTCCTGGCCGGACATCCCCACGGGTTCCCCCGCCTGCGGCGCCTGCGTGCGCCGCGGCGCGGTCGCCAGCACCGGACGGACGTCGCCTTCCGCGTCCCGCGCGGTCCCGGCACCGATCCACTGATCCCCGTAGGCCCATGCCCGTATCGTCACACCCCCGCCTTCGAGGAGGGCGAGGAGCGCCGCGCCGCAGGACTCGTCCACGGTCGGGTCCGCGAAACCGTCCAGGGCAAGGGTGCGCGGGGCCCCGTGACGGTCGGTCAGCGACTCGACGAGCGTAAGCGGATCGACGTCCATCGACAGGTAGACAGACCCGCCCGGGGCGGCGAGCCGGGCCAGCAGGTCGTTGAGCGTCGATTGCGTGAGTTCCACGGCGGACAGTGAAGCGCACCGCACTGACAGCGGCCTGCCACGAATTTCGGACCTTGAGCTGCCCCACAGCTGTCACTGGCGGCAGACCACCACACGGTTTCGGGCCTGGCGCGCGGCTGCTCAGGCCACGGCGGGGCGTACCGACCCGAAGTCGACGGCCCGGTCCGCCTCCCGGAGGACCGCCTCGGCCACCCGGCGTACCTCGGTCGGCACGTCTCCTCGTTCCATGACGAGGCGCGCGTAGATCGGAGCATCACTTGGCGCCGAACGGGCGCCGTCCTGCTGCTGGTGCACTGCCGTGCCCTTCCCCCAGGTGACGAAACGGTCAGCTCGGTACGCGGAGGCATGGGCCATGGCGAGGGCCGGTCAACCGCGCACCTGAGGGCCTAACAATGCCCGCGCGACGGCTTGCGCGTAAGGACTGATCACGCCTTCGTCGTCTCCCCGTACGACGTCTTCCAGCCACTCCGCCGACGGGCCCCGCACATTGATGTCGACCCGGCGGTCGCGGTCCTCGGGGGTAACAGGTCGCGGCCTGACCCGTCGTCACGGTCAGCGGACCTAACGGCTGCAGTCCGCGTGTGCCGAGGTCGGTCTCACCTCGGCCGGCCGCGCTGGTGCCCCTTTCCCGTTTGCTTGCCCCACCAGGTATCTTGCATGGCATGGAACCAGGTGATTCGGCCAGGCAGGTTCGATCAGCCACTCAGCTGCGCAAGGGCGTCCTGGAGTACTGCGTACTCGCCCTCATGCGGGACCGACCCCGCTACGGCGTGGAACTCCTCCATGCCCTGGAGGAATCCGGGGCCCTGGCCACCAGCCAGGGCACGGTCTACCCACTGCTCTCCCGGCTCCGGCGCGACGACCTGGTCACCACCACCTGGCAGGAATCCGCCTCCGGGCCGCCCCGTCGCTATTACGCGCTCACCGACAGCGGCAGGGCCGCTCTCGAGGAGTTCACCCGCGTCTGGCCCGGCTTCCGCAACGCCGTCGACGGCTTCCTGACCACCCCGCCCCCCTCCACCGGAGACTTCGAATGAAGATTTCTGCCGACCCCATACGCGAGTACCTCGACGCCGTCGAACGCGAGGCAGCCGTGCTCCCCGCCGACCGCCGCCAGGAACTCCTCGCCGACCTCACCGAACACATCGAGGTGGCGCGCGCCGAACGCCCCGACGCCGCGATCGGCGAGATCCTCGCGGAGCTGGGGGACCCCCGCACGATCGCGGCAACGGCGCTGGCCGAGGCGGGGAACGGAGCTGGCGGGGCGCCGGCCCCGGGCGGTGCGACTGTCCGGCGCGGCAAGGTGCACCCCCTGGTCCCGCTCCTGATGCTCACTCTTCCCTTCCTCTGCGCGGCGATCCTTCCCCACGTCCCCGCCGCGCAGTTCTGTAGCACCTTGTTCCGCGTCATCGGCGCGGTGCTGCTCTGCACTTCCGTGCACTGGACCTCTGTCCAGAAGACCACTGGCGTTCTGCTCGCCGCCGTCCTGCCGACCGTCGCCATCAGCATCTGGATCTCGTCCGGCGTCGATTCGTCGGGCGACACCCCGGCCCACTTTGCCAACCTGGCCACATTGGCCCTGCTGGCGGGCACGACAGCATGGCTCTGGCGGGTCCGCCGCGCCTGAGCGTCTCCTGGACACGCGCGACCAGGAGCACGACGCGGATGCGGAGGTGTGGCGGCACCCCGGACCATGTCACGCGCCGAGCTGGGTGAAGCCTCCGACGATGGCTCCGTAGCCGATGTGGGCGAGGACGGTGACCACTGGTGTGGTCGGTCCGTAGTTCAGCATCAGGAAGCCGGGGGGTTCCAACAGGGCCGCTTCGGGTGCGCTGGTGAGCGGGCTGCCCATCCGGGGGTGGACGAGTGGCAGGAGAACGCCGACGAGCGCGGTGCCGGCAAACAGGCCGTGCAGGAGACCGAACAGAGCGCCCAGCCACCAGCCGGCCATGCCGATCGCGAGGAACACGGCGTAGTACATGAAGGCGAAGATCTCGCCGTTGAGGAAGTGCATCAGGTAGCCGACGGCCTTGGCGCGCGTGCGGTTGGCGGTCACCGTCGTACCGAGGAGGAAGGGCAGGTCCATGCGCGTCAGGCGCATCTCGCCGGCGGCGCGCAACGCGGTGGTCAGCACGAGCGTTCCGACGAACGCTCCGGCGGCCGTCCCCCAGGCACTCACCCGCCCGCCTCCTTGTAGGCGCCGTTGATGGCACAGGCGGCGCTGATCACTGCCAGATGGCTCAGCCCCTGAGGCAGATTTCCCAGGAAGTCGCCGGTGGCCGGGTCGATCTCCTCGCTGTAAAGGCCGACGTCGTTGGCCAGATGCACCAGGTCGTCCATCAACGCCGCTGCCTGGGCGAGTTGTCCCGTGCGGGCAAGGGATTCAGCGAGCCAGAAGGAGCAGGTCAGGAAAGCGCCCTCGGCTCCGCTCAGGCCGTCTTCACCCGAGTATCGGTCGACGAACGGCCCGTGCCGCAGCTCTTGCCCCAGAGCCGTGATGGTGGCCCGCATCCGCTGAACGTCGCCGTCGTAGCCGTACAGGTGGCCGAGGAGGACGGCGGCGTCCAAATCCTCGCTACCGGCGGCACGCGCGTAACAGTTACGGCGTGGTGAGACGCATCGGGTCTCGATGAACGTGGCGATCTCTCGGCGGGTGGACTGCCAGCGGGCCAGGTGCCGGTCGGGAATCAAGCTGCGCTCGGCGAGATGTGCCGCGCGGTCGAGCGCCACCCAGCACATCATTTTCGACTGGGTGAAGTGGCGGGGTGCGCTGCGTACTTCCCAGATGCCCGAGTCGGGCTCCCGCCACGTGGCGCAGACCAGATCGGCCAGTTCCGCCAGGCGGCGGCCGATGTCCGCGTCCAGCCGTCCGGTGGCCCGCGCGTACAGCCAGGCCGTCTGCATCAGCTCGCCGTACGTGTCGAGCTGGAGCTGGCCGGCGGCCGCGTTGCCGATGCGGACCGGCGACGAGCCGCAGTAGCCCTCCCAGGGGAGGTCCTTTTCCGTGGTGGCCGCGCGGCCGTCCAGCCGGTAAAGGACCTGTAGGCGGGGGTGGGTGAGCTGGGATGCGTGCATCAGCCACCAGAAGTACGCATGCGCTTCCGTAGGGCAGCCGAGCTGGAGGAAGGCGGCCAGGGTGAAGGCGGAGTCGCGGACCCAGGAGAAGCGGTAGTCCCAGTTGCGCTCGCCGCCGACGTGTTCGGGCAGCGAGGTCGTCACCGCGGCCGCGACCGCGCCCGACGGGGCGAAGACCAGCAGCTTCAGGATCAGCAGGCTCCGCATCACCGCCTGGCTCCACCTGCCGGTGTAGATCCGGTCGTCCGCCCAGTGACGCCAGGCCGCGCACGTACGCTCCCGTCGCGCGTCGCATTCGGCGCGGGCCGGTAGGACCAGCGGCTCCTGGTGAGCGAACGGCATGGCGATCAGGGCGCTCCCGCCCGCCGTCACGAGGAAGCTGCCGCTGATCGCATCCACGCCGCATTGGGGTTCGCCGGCGCCCCAGGAGCAGATGGCGAGCGCGTCGCTGCCGGTTGTCGCCATCGGGACTCCGGCCCGTCGGAGCAGCCGCGTGGTGCGGGTGCCGTAGCCGAAGCGAGGCCGCACACTCCACCGCATCGGCACGGCTCCGGACACACCGTCGACGCGCCGTTGCAGTTCGCGCATCGGAGCGAGTGCGACCTCGTCGTGCAGGGTCAGCGCGTCGGTGACCCGCGCGGTGCCCTGGGAGGTGACGAACGTGGTCTCCAGGACGTTCGTACCGGGCAGGTAGCGGCGGTCACTGCGGTAGGCCACCGCCGGCTCCAGGCTGAACCGGCCGCCGCGGTCGGCATCGAGCACGGCACCGAACACCGCAGGCGAGTCCATGTCCGGCAGCCCGAGCCAGTCCACCGACCCGTCGCGGGCAACCAGTGCCGCGGTCCGGCCGTCGCCGATCACCGCGTACTCCCGCAGCGGAACATAGCCACCAGTGCGCGCCACCACCGGGCGCCGGCGACCGGTTTCGTGAACAGCTCTCACTGCTTCACCATCTCACCAGGCGCGCACTACCGCCCTTGCACGCGGCTGATCATGCGTTTCAGGCATCCGAGTAGGTGCGCACGGCGGGTGGTGCCGTGAGAGTCCACCCGCCTGGAGAAGTCAGTGCGCTCCGCGCCTGGTCACAGCCGCCGCCTGGTGTGGTATCGCTGCCCGAGCCGGGCGAGGGCGACGGCGCCGAGGAGCAGCCCGAAGTCGCGCAGGGCGACGTCGTAGTGGCCCGGGATCGTCAGCAGGTTGACGATGATGCCGGCCAGCCAGCCGGCCACCAGCCAGCCCCCGAAGCGGGGAGCCAGCGCCACGGCGAGGCCGGCCACGATCTCGATCACACCCACCGCGTACATGGCTGCCTGCGCGCTGCCGGGAACGAGGTCGTCGATCCACGGCGCGAGGTAGGTGGGCCAGTCCACGAGCAGGTTGGTGAACTTGTCCAGCCCGAACAGGATCGGCGCCACCGTGAAGCCGGTACGCAGGATCACGAACGCCTGGTAGCCGGGGTCGGTGAGCACCGCCCGCCGCGGGGTGGCGGAGGTGGTGCTTGTGGTTACGGAGGACATGGCCCCCTCCTTCTATCGACAAGGTTCATTAACAATAGAAACCCCGCTCAGTTCTTTAGTCAATGGCCGTGGCTTTTACACTGGTGTTCGTGGACACCTCGAAGGAAGTACGCGACCCCGACGTCTCGGCCATCGCCGCTCTCGATGAGCCGACCCGCAGGAGGCTGTACGACCTCGTGGTGCGCCAGCCGGCGCCCGTCAGCCGCGACGAGGCGGCCGCCGCCCTCGGGCTGGCCCGCCAGACCGCCGCGTTCCATCTGGACCGGCTCGCCGACGAATCGCTCCTCGACGTCGTCTACGAGCGCCGCAGCGGACGCTCCGGACCGGGCGCGGGAAGGCCGGCTAAGCTGTACCGCCGCTCGGCGAAGCAGGTCGCCGTCACCCTGCCGGACCGCCGATACGAACTGGCCGGACGACTGCTCGCCCAAGCCGTGGAGGAATCCGACGCGACCGGCGAGCCGGTGCGCGAGGTGCTGCACCGCAAGGCCGAAGAACTCGGCATGCAACTGGGCGAGCAGAATCAGACGGACGTCTACGACCTGCTGGAGCGGTACGGCTTCGAACCGCGACGCGAGGGCGACGCCATCGTGCTCGCCAACTGCCCCTTCCACGCACTGGCCCAGGCGCACACCCAGACGGTGTGCGGCATGAACCTCCACCTGATGCGCGGTGTTCTCGACGGCGTCGGCGAGGCAGGACTGGAAGCGTGCCTGGCGCCCCGCCCCGGACAATGCTGCGTCCGACTACAGCCGGCCGCCTGATCGGACCGGAGCCCCCGCTCGATCACGGGTCACCCGCCTGAACCGCGATGCCAGGCCGCTCTGGCCAAAGGGTCAGTGGGGCGGACGCATTACCAAACGGGTCGCCCCGTATGGTTATCTTGTGATGCCACCCAGCGCCCCGCGTGGGCGCCCTAGAGACAGTCGTGCCCATCGGGCGATCCTGGCCGCCGCAACCGAGTTGGTGACCGATGTCGGCTACGCTGCCGCCTCGATCGGGGCGGTGGCGGCTCGTGCCGGTGTCGGCAAGGACACCGTCTACCGCCGTTGGTCGGGCAAGGCCGAGTTGGTGTACGAGGCGGTCTTCACCGAGGCCGAGGCGTGCCCGGTGCCGGATACCGGCAGCCTGACCGGTGACCTGACGGCGCTGCTGGAGGCCCTCATCCAGGAATTCTCCGCTCCGGCCGCCGCCGCGGCCCTGCCGGGCCTACTGGCCGACTTCGCCGCCAATCCGGAGTTGCAGGCCCGCATCCGGTCCGAATTCCTGGCCCCGGCCAAGGACGGTCTGGTGACGGTGTTCGAGCGAGCGGTCCAGCGCGGGGAAACCGACCCCAACGTGCAGGTCGACTTGGTTCTGGACACGCTGGCTGGGGCCGTCTTCTTCCATATCGGCCTAGTGGGCGTGCAGCCCAGCCAACAACTGGCCGCTCAACTGGCGGCCATCGTGGGCCGCGGAATCGAGACCCGATGAACGCCTGGTTCCTCGCTGCCGGCACAACCGCCGCCGTGGTTGCCGCCATCCATGCCATCGCGGGCGGTCGGGAGGTGGTCCGGCCTCTCCTGGCTGCCGATCTCGCGGACGAACCTCGCCGCGTCTTGCATGCGGTCTGGCACATGGTCACCGCCGATCTGATCCTGGCCGCTGCCGCCCTGATGTGGCTGGCCTGGGACAACCGTCCTGGTGGTGGCACCATCGCCTGGCTCCTGGTCGCCCACTTTGTCGCCTATTCAGGCGTGTTCCTGGTGGTGTCACTGGCGGCGAGCTGGTCGAAGCCGCTCGTGCGCCTGCCGCAATGGATGCTGCTGTTGCCAGTGGCGGTGCTGGCCGGAATCGGCGCTGCCTGAAGGAGTAACCCATCTGAGTACTCGAAAGGTTGCCGATAAACCGCGCTCAACAAGCCCGGCCGTGACGCCCTGTTCCGCGTCCGTACGGAGCTCGGCAAGCTACCGGCCGCGGGCGAGCGCTGGTTCGGCCTCATCCTCGTAGCGGAGGCCGGAGGCCGGAGGCGATTCGGGCGGCGGCCGAGGAATCGGAGGGATGGCGTTTCTCCCCTGCTCAGGCGATGACGAAGGGGAGGAGCGCGATGGTGGCACGAGTGGGGTGGGTGGAAGACCTCAGACCTCGCCCCTAGCCGGTGATCGCCGCGCGACCGGGACTTACTGCGGCAGCCCGCTGCCCTTGCTCGGGCGTCGATCGTAAGGCTGACGCCGCCGCGTGTCGCACGGATACGATGCAAGCCTCGCGCGGCTACTGGTGAGTGAGCGAAGGGACGTTGGTCCATGGGAAAGTCAGCACGGGTGCTGGGCTCGGAGTTTGGCCGAACAGCTCGCGAAATGAATGAACTCCTCAAGGACCACGGCTACCTGTACGGAAGCCCCGGCGCTTATGGGCTCACCGAGAAGGGGCAGCAGTACGCGGAGGAGCAGTACCACTCGCGCGGCACGGGCGGTTACGCGCAGTACAACAGAAGCTGGGAGACTCGTACCTGGAGCGACGAGACGGCAGCGGCGCTCAAGGCTGACATGGAAGCCAACCCCGAAGGCTTCGGCGCGGGAAACTCTCCCACCGAAGAAGACGACGATCTCGGGTACGAACCTTTCATGGACGGCAGTGGCAGTGGCGGCGGCGATGACGACGACCCTCAGCCCAGTTGGAAAGGGTTGGCAATCGGCGGAGCCATAGTTGGTGCTCTTCTTGTCGCTCCTCATGTCAAGCCCTTCTGGAACAACAAGGTGAAACCTGCTGCGAAGAGGCTGCGGGACGGGTTGGCGAAACAGGAGTCGGTCGAGTCCACCGACTCCTGACGCTGACGCTACCGAGAGAATGGCGTCATGAATCCGACAACCCGCTGGACTGCACTGGCCTGCCTCGGAAGTGCCGCGTTCCTGGCCGGCTGCACCACGGCCGGCGCTCCGAGCCCAGGTCGCTCATCTGTCGCACCTGGTCCCACGATCACCTCTACCGTCGCGCCCGATGCCGCAGTCCAGGTGGCCGAGCGCTACCGCCAGTCCGGCGGTGAGAAGGATGTGTACGGGATACAGCGGAGCTCCGGTCCGGACGGCGTGCCCCTGCTGATTGTGTGGACGCACGATCCGGACGAAGACGCCGAGATCTTCGATGACCTCAAGGGGTCGATCACGGGGTATTTGGAGCGGGAAGGGCTTTCGCTGAGGCGGGGCTATTTGATGGACGTCTTTGGCCCGGACGGCACGCTTCAGCACCGCCTCGACGCCCGCCAGTAGGTCTGAAGCAGCGTTTGAGCGTGTCGCGGCGCCCGACGGCGACCCGGTCGGGCCGGCTCGGGACTCGCCTGGGCAGTGCGGCCCTTGATCCGGTCGATCCGTTCCGGGAGCGCCGCGGCGATCGAGCGTCTGCGGAGGTGCCCGCAGATCTTGCGCGCCGAGTAGCCCTTGTCAGCGACGACGCGGTCGGGCCGGGTCCGGGCCTTCCCGATCCGGGCCCGGCCTTCCCGATCGGTCCGGATGATGCGGAAATTGCCCATGACGGCTGCGTTCAGGCGGAGTCGGGCAGCCCGGTCGGCAGTGCGTCGCGTTGCTGCTCGACGGCGGCGTCGACTGCGGGCTCGACGACGGGCTCGCCGGAGGAGGGGAGCAGTTGCGGAATGCCGTCGATGATCGGGTAGCGGCGGTGCAGACGCGGGTTGTAGAGAGCGTCCCCGGTCTCGTCGAGGATCAGCGGGCCCTTGTCGAGCGGGCAGGCGAGGATCTTCAGCAGCGGGCTGTCGGGCTTCATGGCAGGGTTCCTTCGGATGTGGGGGAGGCCGCGTCGTGTCGCGGCAGGGTGAGCAGGACCGTAAGGGCCAACGCGGTGCCGCCGATGCGCAGTAACAGCCGCAGCGGGTCCTCGGGCAGCGGCTCGCTGAACGCGATCGTGCCGCTGACAATGGTGAACACGCAGGTCACCGTCGAGCACACCGGGACGATCAGTGATGCCCGGCAGCGCTGTAGGGCGGTCTGCGAGAGCACCAGTCCGCTGCTCCCCGTCACCAGCAGAAGGTACGGGTAGGGGGAGGCGAGCAGGGCCGGTACGGAGCCGGGGAGGTCCGAGGTGTCCAGGTGCCCGGAGACGCCCTTGATGGCGAGCGAGCTGACCCCGTACAGCAGACCGACCGCCACCGCGTAAGCCACTCCGGTGGTCGGCTGCCGGTGACGCCGGCGGGCTCGCCGTTCCGCGGCTGCGTACAGGAGCAGTCCGGCCGCGAGTGTCGGCAGGCACAGTGCCAGCAGGATGCCCGCGGGCGCGCTGTGGCTGATCTCCTCACTGCTCCCGTACAGCGAGGACACCACCATGACCAGGGCCAGCCCGATGACGGCCACCGCGCGCCGCTCACGGCCGGACGGGCGCTCACCGAGCACCACCGACGAGAGCACCAGCAGGAGGACCAGCCCGGACAGGAACAGACCCTGGGCCGCGGCGATCGGCAGTGTGCGGTAGACGGCCAGTTGGGCGGCGAACCCCAGGGCGAGCGCCGTGGCCCCGCAGATCCACAGAGGTCTGCCGGCCAGCAGGAGCAGGGCCCGGCCCGGCTGTGCGGCACTCAGCGGCGGCATGCCCGCCAGAGCACGCTTCTCCAGCACGAAGCCGGTGCTGTACAGCACGTTCGCCAGCAGTGCGGCGGCCACTCCCCACACCACGCGCTACACCTTCCTCGCGTGCACCAGGAGGATGGAGGAGAGGGACGGCAGCCGGCAGGCCAGGCGGTCCAGCGGACGGAGCGGGCGCGGCACTCCGTGGAACGGCGCACCGGCGACCGTCACCACCTCGAACCCGCACGCCGCCACGAACTCGCGCAGCGCGCGTGCCGTGTACAGGCGCAGATGGCCGACCACCTGGCTGCCCGGCCTGCCGTGGATGTGACGCAGACTCACTTCGGAGAACACCGGCTGGACTCCGGCGAGCAGCAGCCCGCGGTTGTACCAGGCGGCGAGGTTGGGCGTGGAGAGCATCAGATGTCCTCCGGGGCGCAGCACCCGGTGGAGTTCGTCGAGGGCGCTGTCGGGGTCGACGAGGTGCTCGACGACCTCGCTGAAGAGCACGGCGTCGGCGCTGCCGGAGGCGAACGGCAGCCCACCGCCGGTCAACTCGCCGCGGACGACATGGCTCAGGCGCGGCGCCGCCCGGCGCAGCGCGCCCTGCGACCAGTCGACTCCCACGATGCGGTGCCCGTTCAGTACGCGGGCGGCGGTCGCGGCCGCCGAGCCGTCGCCGCAGCCCACGTCGAGCACGGTCGCCGGTGGGTGGCCGGGCCCGGCGGGCCCGAGTGCGTCGGCCAACATCCGGGCCTGGCGCAGAGTACGGGCATCCCCGGAGGCGACGGGGACGCTGGGGTCTTCGTAGAAGTCCCGGAGTCCGGGAACGGGCCTGACCGGCGAAGGTACCGCCGCCTCGGGCGATCTCGCGGCGGCGGAGCGGTGGGGTGAGCGGGTCATGACGGCCTCGCATGGTTCTGCCGGGCGGAGCGGGCTCCACTTGGTGTCGGGTCCGGACACAGGGCGTCGCGGTTGTGCGGCCCGCCGGGTCGGCGGGCCTTCCTCCGGTCTCCGGGTGCCTCCGCGTTCGCAGTGGTGAGATCCGGAGTGCTGGCATCCGCCTCCGGTACGTCGGCTTCGGGTGCGCCGGCCTCCAGTGCGTCCGCCTCCGGTACGCCGGCCTCCAGTACGTCGGCTTCCGGTCCAGCACCCCAGGTGTTCGATCCGGACCGCGTGACCTGTGACGTTGCCGAGAAAGCCTGCTCGAACAGGCTGGTCAAGTACGCGCCCGAGGCGTCACCGAGCAGTGCCCGCGACCAGCGCAGCGTCACGTGCAGTCGCCCGCCGGTGGAAGCCGCCGCCACGCTCAGCCCGCGCGGCATCCGCGCGGGTGCGGAGAACCACACGGCGGTCGCCCGGCCGGCATCACCGAAGTCCAGCGCGTACGGAACGCGCCCCAGATTGGTCACCAGCACCGTCGATGTCCAGGGCGCCGCCGCCCGCCGCGCACCACGGGTGAGCGTGCCCCGGAGCCCGACCGGCAGAAGCGGCGCGGTCAACAGGCCCGTGCCGGGCCCCAGCGGCGCGCCGTGGGCAGACTTGAGCGCGCGGGTGCGCCGAGCGGTGGTACGCAGCAAACGGGTCACGGCCGCCAGGTCCGGCCGCTCACCGAGCAGCAGGTCCGGGTCGCGCGGGTCCTCGGAGGTCATGACCACCTCGACGAGCCGGGTTCCGTTGCCCATCGGCATCTCTCTGCCACGGGGACGGTCGTCGACGGGCATGGTGATCCGCACCGGACCGGCGGGCCGGCCCCGCGAGACGTTCCAGCGGCCCACCATCAGTGTCGCGGCAACCAGCAGTTGGTCGTTGACGGTCCACGGCGCGAGCCCGCCGCTCCGGCCCACACGCGGCGGAACAGGCAGTTCCGCCTGGAGCATGCCGTTGCCGGCGGCGCGGGCCCGCACCGGCCCGGGGCGGGAGTCCGGCGCTATGCGCACGGGCCGCGCGCACCCTGCGCGGCCCGTGCCGCCGGTCCCGGCCGGCCCCCAGGGGGCCGGCCGGACCGGCCCGGGGACGGGGAGAGCGGCCGAGCCGCCGTACTGTTCCGCGGTCGTGGCGAGCACCCGCAGCCCGGACCCTGCGTCGAGGGCCGTGTGATGCATCGTCAGCAGCAGCACGGTCCGGGTCGTGCCCGCCAAGCCCGTCCCCGCCAAGCCCGTCGCCGGCTTGCCCGCCTCCGGCGGCTCACCGGCGGCCGTTCCCCCGTCCACCTCGATGACTTCCAGGCGCATCGGCGGCGACAGGGCCAGTGACGGGCATTCCGTCAGGGCCCGCGCGCGGGCGCGGCCCAGCGCGTCGGGCCCCGGCCGCGCGAAACGTACCGGGTCGCTGTCCGGTTCGCCGGTCAGCTCCCACGCGAAGGACTGCCGGTGCCGGCGGCCGGGCACTTCACGTATCAGCACCCGGGGGTGCGTCAGCAGCGCCCGCCGGAACGCGGTCCGCAACCGTGCCGGGTCCAGCCGTCCGGGCAGATGGACCTCGATGTGTACGGTCTCCGGCTCGTCGTCACTGACGCAGTGCCGCGACACCTCGTCGGTGGTCGGAAACGGAATCCGGACCCCGCCGGAAGGGGTGGAGGTCCCCCTCCCGGCGGCAGTCCACGACGAGGTCATGACGGGCCACCGCCTCCTGGATGCCGAGAGAGCGGCTCGGTCCGGTCCCCGGCGCTCGTGCTTCCGTGCCGGGCCGTGACCACCGGTCCGGCTGCGGGCGCGCCGTCGTCGTCGCCGTCGCTTTCCGGCGCGTCGCCGCCGCCGTCGCTCTCCCGACCGGCCGCCGCGGACGCCGGGCTTACCGCCGTCACCAGGGCGGCCGACAGAGCCACCAGTGCCAGTACCTGGGCGAGGGCGCTGAACGCGCCTCGTCCGTCGGCGGCCGGCTCCCCGGCGCCGGCGGCCGCGGCGATGCCCGCTGCGGCCATCGCCACCGCGGCGGTCGGCACCAGGACGGCTGGCCGGAACCGGGCCGCCACGGCGAGTACGGGCACCACCAGGGCCAGCGGACCCGCCGCCACCGCGACGACGGCGGTCAGCACCAGCGTCCCGAGCAGCATTCCGGGTGCCGCCGGTTCGGGCAGTTCCTCGTCGGCCGCAACGGCGTCGCGCCTGCGGCCCACGAAGGCGAGTGCGGCCAGCGCGGCGAGCGCGATCACACCGCCGATCAGGGCGGCCCGGTACGGCTTGGAGGGCTCGAACTCCAGGTTCACCGCGCCGGATGCCCCGGCCGGGACCACCCAGGCCTGCTGCCAGCCGTCGAGCCGGACCGACTCCAGCTCCGTGCCGTTCAGGGTGGCCTTCCAGCCGTCGTTGGCGTTTTCGTACGTCCGCAGGTACGTGGCCTCGCCGGAGCCGGCCGACACCGACACGGTCCGCCTGTCGTCGGTCCACCGGGTGACGGTGGCCTCGCGTCCCGCCGCTCCCGCGATCTTCTGCGGGGTGCCCCGGGTCAGCGTGACGTCGGTAATCGCCAGCGGACCCGCGTCACCCGCCTCTACCTCGTGCTTGCCGGCCGGAAGGTTCAGGGTGCCGTCCTTTTCCTCTCCTGCGCAGAGCGCGACGGTGACGGGACGCCGTTCGGTGAGGTCCCGGACGGATCCGGCGGCCTTCGTCTTGTGCAGGACACCGCCGACGGCAAGGTCCGGACCCTTTCCGCATGGCAGCGAGAAACGCGCGGACGACTTCGGAGGCGCTACCCGCAGGTCGGCCAGCGCGGGAACGTGGACCTCACTGAGCCCGACCGGCAGCTGCAACTGCGCGTCCGCCACTGGGTTGTGGACGGTGAGCGGAGCGACCCTGCTGACGGTGATGTCGAGCCGGTTCGTCTCGATCTCCGGGAAGCGCACCCGCCCGTTCTCGTCCACATCAGCCGTCGCGGCGCCGTCCGGCGAGCTGATCAGCACCTGCTCGGGCCGCGTGGACACGCCGCCCGCCGGCGCCAGGATGATCTCGTCGACCTTCTCCTTCTTGGGCCAGCTCAAGTGGACGACCGGCCGGTCTCCCGCGATCCAGGCGGTCGTCAGATCACCGTCGACCAGGTTGCGGGCGCTGAGTGACATGCCGTTGCGGCTGGTGGAGTCGGCGGAGGCCGTCAGCCGGTTCTTCGATCCCGGAGCCGAACGGTCCAGCAGTTCGTCCAACGGGCCGCCGGGCACGGCGACGGCTCGCGCCGACACCTTGTACTCGTCCGCTTCCTGGGTGCTGAACTGGCGGTGCAGTCCCACCTCGGCCGATACGGGCGACAAGCCGCCCGCGTCGGTGCCGCGGTGCAGGGAGTACACGGTCGCCGCCGCGTCGGTGCGCTTCGCGTCGGCGGGCAGCGCCAGCATGCGTGTCACCTGCACGTCCGGGATCGACACCTCGGAGAAGCCGGCCCCGGTCAGGCCCGGCCGCGCCTGCTGCGCGGCAAGGACGGTGATCTTCATCCAGGAGGCCTCGCCGGCGGGCGCCTTGACGGTCTGCGGCTGGCCGTTGGTCTGGAGCGGGCTTTCGGCCGAACCGCGGTCGGTCTCGATCCGCACCCGCGTGGGCGCGGCGCGCAGGCTGTCGCCCGGCAGTGGCGTCAGCTGGATGGAGGCCGGGACGTCGGTCGGCCCGGAGAAGTCCACCTTGAGCCACTGACCGGCCGGCTTGCCCGGGCTGCCCTCGGCCCACGCGGTGTCCGGGTTGCCGTCGAAGGCGTTCACCGGGTCGTACTGCGGCAGGTGGAACAGCCAGTTGCCACTGCTGGAGGCCGTCACGGACGTCGCGCCGCGCAGGTCGGCCGTCGTCTGGTGATCGGTTCCCTGCGACGGCAGGATCTGCCTGGGCTTCTCGCCCGGGTCCTGGAGGCTGCCGGAGTGATTGCGCTCGTCCGCGGTGTACGTGTATGAGGTGTTGTTGTTGACCAGACCGAACCGGGTGTCGGCTCGGCGCAGCCCGTCCGCGACGGCCTTCACCGGTGCGGTGACGCCCTTGGGAAGACCGTCCCCGGCCAGCACGGCCGGCCGGTCGGCCATCGAGGGATCGGCCGACAGCTGGAGCAGCGACTCGGGTCCGCCACTGACCACGGCCGTGTCGGCCGCGGCCGACACACCGACCCTGCCGGGACGCCTGTCGCGGTCCTGGGGCTGATAGATCTCCACGGACTGGAGCCGCGGATACAGCCCCTGCACCTGGAGCGGGGTGTCGGCGGCGATGCGCCCGCCGGTCACGAGCGGGCCGAACCCGGCGGCCTTCCGGTAGCCGGACGATTCCAAGGTCCGTTTCACCGTCTGCGGCGGGACATAACCGATCTGGTCGGGGTCGAGGTCATTGCGTACGACCACTTCGTGCATGCCGGCTCGTGCCAGGTACGCCTGAAGGCCAGGGACCTCGGTGCCGGACAGCAGCGCCTGCTCCACGGCGTCAGTCGCACGGCGTGAGCCGGGTGTACCGAAGGGGACGAAGTCACGCTGTCCCCAGGGCGTTTCGGCCAGCACGTCAAATGGCTGGTCGATGGGGGAACCCCAGGTGTAGATGCCGTGTGCCGTCGCCGGTACGACCATGGCCCGGCTGTTGGGGGCGTTGTCCTTGAGCCAGCCGGCAGCCTTCTCCCAGTGGGTGGGCAGCTTGGTGAAGGCGCCGGGTTGCAGGATCGAGCCGTTGAGGTACGGCAGGGCCAGGCCGGGCAGCACCAGCACCGCCGCCACCGCGGGCGCCCAGCGGCGGCCGGGAAGCGCGCGAGGACTTCTGCTCACGGAGAGCACAGCCGTCAGGTGGGCCAGTCCGAGGGCGAGTGCGAGGGCCAGCCCCGGCTGGAACTTGTAGATGTTGCGGAAGGGCTTCAGCGACCCGTTCAACCAGTCCTGCACGACACCGTGGAACGGACCGCCGAAGGCGCCGCCGTACCCGGCCAACGTGATCAGGACGACGGTCAGGACGGTCAGCAGCAGCCAGCGGCGCTCCGGCAGGTCCCGGCGGGCCAGGCCCGCCAGCCCGAGGGCCGCGGCGAACGCCGAACCAAGGACGGTGATGACGGAGGCCGCGACGGTCCAGCCGGCGGGGAGCCACGCCTCACCGAAGTTGAGATACGCCACCCAGTTGCCGGCGCCGCGCAGCAGCTCGGTCGCGGACATAGTGGCGGTGGTCGTGTCGGCCTGCTCGACGTACGGCATGAAGTTCTCGCCGTGGACGGCGAACAGGAGCAGCGGCACCACCCACCACACGGTGGCCAGCACGACGCCCGGTATCCACCAGCCCAGCAGGGCGCGCCGACGCCGGCCGGCCGGGCGGCTGAGCAGGTACAGACCCACGGGCAGCAGCGAGGCCAGCGTCGAGGCGGCGTTCACACCACCCATGAAGGGGATCAGCATGGCCGAACGTGCGGCGGCCGTACGCGGGCTCAGCGCCGCGGAGGTCAGCGGCAGCAGCACCCAGGGCAGCAGGGCACCGGGCAGTGCGGCGGCGGAGGTCGAGCCGATGACGATGGTGAAGGTGGGCCACAGCGCGTATACCACCGCACCGAGCAACCGGGTCGCGGGCGTGCCGACGCGCAGACGTTCGGCGAGCCTGAGCGCACCCCAGAAGGCGGCTGTCACGATGATCGACAGCCAGAGCCGCTCGGCCAGCCACACCGGCACCTGGAGCAGGTCCGTGAACGCGTAGTAGGGGAGGGCGGGGAAGGCGTAGCCGATGTACTGGTTGGCTATGCCGCCGAGGCCCATGTTGCCGTTCCACAGCGAACCGAGGTCGCCGAGGAAGCGCCAGGGGTCGAGGGCGACGCCGAGCTTGGTCTCGAACGTCATCTTCCCCGGTGACACCGCTAGGAAGCACACCAGCACAACGGCCCAGAAGCCGAACAGCAGGCGTCGTCCCCGCGGCGCCCCGGACGCCTCGGACGGCGTCGGGCCGGGCTGAGGCGCCCGGGTGGGCGCCTGGACCGTAGTGGTCATGACCGTTCCTCGCTTCGCTTGCTCATGGGCTTCGCCTGAGAATCAGCAGCAGATTCCAGGTGGCGATCTCGCGGAGTCCCGGCACCCGGGTGATCGTGCTCGCGAAGAACGGCCAGTAACGGGACCGCGCCGTGACGACCTGCACGTCGTCACGGCCGCGGACGTGCCGCAGGGTGGGACCGATGTGGACGGGAAACAGGTTCTCGCCGAGCGTGTGCTTGGCCTCGCGGCCGGTGCGCCGCTCGTAGCGATCGCGGGCCCGGTCGGCTCCGAGGTAGTGCCACGGCGCTGTCTCGTGGCCTCCCCAGGGGGAGAGCCAGTTGGTGAACGACAGGTAGATCAGCCCGCCGGGGCGGGTGACCCGCACCATCTCGCTGATGAAGGTCTGCGGGTCCGCCACGTGCTCCAGCACATTGGACGAGAAGCACACGTCCGCCGCGCCGTCGGCGAGCGGCAGCAGATAGCCGTCGGCGAGCACCGCGTCCTCGGTCACCGTGCCGCGGGCGCTCAGCTCCCGCGGGTCGGGCTCGAAGAGGTAACTCCGCGCGCCGCGGCGGCGGAACTCCTCGGTGAAGTGGCCGCTGCCGCCGCCGATGTCGACGACGATCTTGCCGGGCAGGTCGATGTGACGTGCCACCTGCGCGACCGAGTCACGGGCCAGCAGGGTGTAGCAGCGTTCGGGGTCGATCTGCTCGCGCATGAACGCCCGGAAGAGGGTGGCCGATCGCCGCAGCGACGGATCCTTGTACGCGCTTTCGGTGACCTCAAGAATGGCCGTTCACCTCCCGCGTCCCGGGGCGGAGGCGAGGGCCGCGGCCTCGGCGGCGACAGCCTGGAACTGACGGACCGTGGATCTCCAGCGGAAGCGCTTGGCGCGACGCGCGGCGGCACGTCCCATGGCTGCGCGCCGGTGGGCACTGAGGGACAGCGTGCACCACGCGGCGGCGAAGGAACTCTCGCCACGGGCCAGTACCCCGGTCTCCCCGTCCTCGATGGAGTCGCACAGGCCCGGTATGTCGAAGCCGACCGCGGGCGTGGCCCGGGCAGCGGCTTCGGTGACGACCAGCCCCCAGCCCTCGACGAGGGAGGGGTGCAGCAGCAGCCACGCTTCGCACATCAGCCGGTGCTTCTCGGCCTCCGACACCCGGCCGGCGAACGTCACACCGGGGCCGGCCATGGCTTCCAGCCGCTCCCGTTCGGGGCCGTCACCGACGATGACGAGTCGGCCGCCGGTGACCGGACGGACCCGCTCCCACAGCCGCAGGAGCAGATCGATGCGCTTGTACTCCACCAGACGGCCGACTGCCAGGAACAGCGGTTCCTTCGCTTCGGGCAGCAGCGGGCCGGGTTCTTCGACGCCGTTGTTGACGATCCGGATGCGGTCGGCGGCCACGCCGATGCCGCGCAGCTCGGAGGCGGTCGACTCGGAGACGGCCACCATCAGGTTGTCGCGGTGAGTGCCTGCCAGCGCCCAGTGCTCCAGCCTGCGGCCGAGCCGGGCCGCCGGGCCCGGATAACGCATCTGCCAAAGGTCGGTGTGCACATGGTTGACCAGGCACAACGTCGGTCCGCGGTGCCACAGCGGGGCCAGGTACGGCATGCCGTTGCACACCTCGACCAGCAGGTCGCAGTCGCCGACCTCGCGGGCGAAGGTCTTCCTGGCGCGCAGGAAGTGTCCTGCGTCGCCGCCTGCGGAGACCACTCGGTAGTCGCGTTCTGTGGCAGGGCCGCCACATACGAGCGTGACCTCGTGGCCGTCGGCGGTCAGACCGCCGGCTATCCGGTCGATGAGCAGTTCCGAGCCGCCGGCGGCCTGGTTGCCCAGGTCGCGTCGGGCGAGGAAGGTGATCCGGCGCGGCGAAGGTTCCGCGACGGGTGCGATGTGAGGGGCGACGGCGAGCGAGTCGGTGACTCGGCCGCCGGGGCGTGCTTGAGCGGGGGAGTCCTCCTGGCCGGAGGCCAGAGCGGACGCGTGCTGGGGCATAGAGGTGCTCCGACTCGGCGACTGCGGGGACAGACGGGTGAGGGATTGCCGGGCTTCCGGGGGTGAAGCGCTGGGCTGGTTCGGAGTGCTGGTACTGCCGTACTGCCGGTATCGCGGCGACGGTGCCGGCCGGGTGCGTTCGATGGTGAGCACCGGGCCGGTGGCGGGCTCCTGGGAGTGGGAGTCGGCTCAGACCGGACTCGATGTTGCTACTGCGGGGTAACCCAAGTGTTCGTTCGAGTGATTCGTTCCACTACGCACGCGGGTGACAAGTTTGGTCCGATCGGCGACCCGTTTTTGTCACTCTTCTGAGTGTTCCGCTGCCTGTCGTCGGCCACGGATCACCATCACTACGCCGGCGGCGGCAAGCAGGCCGCCTGCGATCCCGCCCACGACGGGCGCGGTCTCGCCGAGCAGCTTCAGCCGACTGCCGTCGTCGGCGGCCAGCGTCACCTGCTCGCGCCGGGTCGCCTCGGTGAACTCCAGCCGCTTGCTGGACAGCAGGGTGACCGCGTCCTTCTTCGAACCCGGGGCCCGGAGCGTCTTGGTCGGCGCGATCACCGCGTTCATGATCCGGCCCGTGCGCTGGTCCACCGTCAGTTCGATCCCCGCGTTGGAGTACCACTCCTCGGCGAGCACCTGACTCTGCGGGCGGTCCACCAGCGCGCCGGGCACCTGACGGGTGCCGGTGGCAGTGGGCGCGACGGTGCCGGCGAAGAGGTAGCCCTGGTGGCCGCGGATCGTGGTGGTGCCCTTGAACTTCAGCGGCACGGCGGCCCCCAGGGTGCTGTCCCACCAGGTGTATCCGCGCTTCTCGACGTCGAACGGGAACTTCAGGTAGGCCTCGCCCTCGAACCTGGGCTTCTCCTCGCAGCAGCGCACCGGCAGGTTCGTCCGGCGGTCGGTGACCCAGCGTTCCGTGGTCCATTGCAGGGATCTGCGCGGGTCGGCCAGCGGCAGCGTCTTCGGGGTGTCGATCTGTGTGGAAACGTCCCAGATCGCTTTTCCGCTGCGCTCACTGCCGGCGACGTCGCCCAGTACGCGGCGGGTGATCGTTATGGTCTGTCCGTCGACCGTGGAGACGGACCCGGTGTCGAAATAGCTGCCCTTGCCGCTGAAGACCGTCGTGGAGTTCACGTCGGTCGGTGTGCGCTTGGCGCGCGGCTCCACGTACCAGGCGAGCAGCTGAGTAAGTACCAGCAGAAACACACCGGAACCCAGAAGAATCAGGGACAAACGCGACGTTGGATGGCGCATACGGGTACTCCAATGCGGGCGGAATGTGCGGAGCATTCGTGACTGTGCGGGTCGGGGTCGCACGCACGGTTTCCAGCCTGTCCGGGCCAAGGAGTGGCGTACCCGGGAGTAACAGCGCTGTGACCGGCGAAATTAGGCGGCGCTTGACCACCTGTCAATGCGACTCGCATACTGACCGCGCCGGACCGGGCCGGCGCGCTGGGTGACCACCTCATCGACAGAGAGGCCGATCATCCTCATGCCCAGACTGCTCGCCGTCTTCCTGACCTGCGTTGCCTCCGCCGTCCTGGCCACAGGCGCCGCCTTCGGAATCGTCGCCGCTCTCGACGCCACACCCGAGCAGCAGAATGTGCCGCTCGTCACCTTCTCCAACCCGCCCGCCGGCGGGACGTCCAGCACGCCGAGCCCGAGCGCGGGCTAGGTTGAAAAGATCCAGGCCGGCTGGTCGAGCGGCATGCGACGGACACCCAGGAGTCGTGCTGTGGAAGCGTCGTCAGCGTGGCACGACGTGCCACGAGAACGGATTCAGCGTTTCGCCGACCGCGCCCTGAAACAGGTCCCGGAACTCGCACGGGACATCCTCGCCGCGATCCGGCGGGAGTATCCGGGGCTGGCGTTCATCGTCGACGAGTCAGGGGAGCCGAAGGCCCTGATCGCGATCCGGCACGCGCTGGAGCTCTTCGTGGAGCAGATGACCACGGGGTCGGACCGGCCCCGTGCCCTTCCCGAGATGTTCCAGGACTTCGGGCGCGGCGAAGTCACGCAGGGGCGCAGCCTGGACTCCTTGCAGGGAATCTACCGGCTGGGCGTGCGCCTTTCCTGGCGGCGTATGGCGGAGATCGGCCAGCAGGTCGACATCCCGCCCGCTGCCATGTACGAACTCGCCGAGTCCGCGTTCGAGTACCTCGACGTCATGGTGGCCCAGTCGGTACGCGGCTACGCCGAAGCCGTCGCCCGCCAGGCCGGGGAGAGGCTGCGCCTGCAACGACAACTCGTCGAGCTCCTGCTCGCCGAGCACCGCACGGATCCCTCCGCCCTCCTCGCCGACCGCGCGGCCGGTGTCGGCTGGAAGCTGCCCGAAAGGGTGGCGGTGGCCGTGCTGCTCCGCCCCGCCCAAGAGGCCGTCGCCCCCGCCGTGGGCGACGAGGTGCTGCTCGACATGGAGGGTGACCGGCCGCGCATGGTGGTGCCGGAGCCGGACGCGCCCGGGCGCGCGGAGTTGCTGCACCGGGCGACGGCCAATTGGTCCGGCGCGATCGGCCCGTCGGTGCCCCTGACGGAGGCCGCCACGTCGCTGCGCTGGGCCGAGGCCGCCGTCGGGATGATCGAGCAGGGCCTGCTGCCGCAAGGCCGGCTCCTGCACTGCGGCGAGCACGTCGAAGCCCTGGTGCTCCTGCCCTCAGGTGAGTTGATCGACGATCTGGCGCGACGGCGGCTGGCCCATCTGGGCGAGACCGGCGGCCCCGCGCACGCCCACCGTCTCGCCGAGACCCTGCTGGCCTGGCTGGAAACGCGGGGCGGCGCGCCGGAGGTGGCCGACCGGCTCGGAGTCCACCCGCAGACCGTGCGCTACCGGCTGAGACAGCTCCGTGAGCTGTGGGGCGAAGACCTGGACGACCCGGACCGCCGCTTCGAAATGGAGCTGGTGCTCCGCACCCGGCGGCTGCGCGGTGATCTCGTCCCTCCGCCCGACTGACCGAATCGCACTGACGGGCTGTCAGGACCGGCCCGCCGAAGGACTTCGCGCCTCGTTCCGTGGTGGGGGATGGGCGCTCAGGCACCGGGCGTGGGAGAGCCCGGGTGCGACTGCGTACCCTGACCGCTCAGTACGAGTTCCTTCGCCCTGCGGAACTCCTCCTCAGTGATGGCGCCCCGGTCACGGATCTCGGCCAGCCGGGCGAGTTCATCGACATTGCTGGGCCGTCCGCCGGCCGCGGTCTGCCTGATGTAGTCCTTGAACTCCTCCTGCTGCGCACGCGCCTGTGCCACCTCCCGGCGGCCCATGTTCCTGCCTCGCGCGATCACGTAGACGAACACTCCCAGGAAGGGCAGGAGGATGCAGAACACCAGCCAGCCCGTCTTGGCCCAGCCGTTCATCGAGTCGTCACGGAAGATGTCGGTGATGATCCGGAACAGCAGGATGAACCACATGATCCACAGGAAGAACAGGAACATGGTCCAAAAGGCGCCCAGCAGCGGGTAGTCGTATGCCAGATAGGTCTGCTCGCTCATGTCCGTCCTCCGTCCCGGGCTTCGCCCGGCAGCTGTTCTGCGCCGACTTCAGAGTGCGCACAGCGGTCACCGGGCGGCCTCACCCGGTGCGGGTGAGTTGCCGGGCGCCCCTGGCGCGACAGGGCAGGCGCCCCGCCGGGGGACGAGGCGCTCTCCCACACAGGGAACGCGGCGAGGGGTCCCTAGGCCATGGCTAGCCGGGCACCCGCTCCGCCGGCCGGTCGGCCGGCTCCCCGGCGGCCGCGAGGATCGCCAGGACGATCAGTACGGCCACGCCGACGCCGAGGACGAGCGCGATCGCCCCGACCGTGGGGTGGTTCCACAGCAGCAGCGCCAGCGCCCCGGCCGCGATGACGCCGCCGGTGGTCCACGCCCGGTACTCCGCCAGCCGGTGTCCGGTGGACCCGGTGCTCATTCCGGCCCGGTGCAGCGCCCGGCCGGCGGCTGTCGTGCCCCGCCCCGCCGTGGTACGGACGGCACGCGCGAGACGCCCGCGACCGTACAGGTACGCGATCAGTGCCGTGACCAACGAGAGGACCAGCAGGGTGCGCGTGCTGTCGCGCAGGAACCGGACGAACGTGTCGAAGATCGTCGCGGCCGCGTCGGTGGGCAGCGCCGTTGACGGGACCGAGTCCAGGTACACCCGTCTGACCACGGCCAGCGCCACGAGCAGCACCACCATCATCAGGGCGACGCCCGCCGCGGTGACGATCAGCATCATGCGGTGGGCCGGAGCGGTCCACACGGCGAGCGCGGCGAGTACGACGGTCAGGACGGGCAGCCAGGTGCCGAGGATGTCCAGCAGCCGCATCGCGTCCTGCGCCTTGCCCAGTTCCTCGGTCTCGAACAACGTGATCGTCCGGTCGGTGTCCGGAATGGCGGCCGCCTTGTCGAACCCCGCGCCGACGAGCCGCTCCCGTACCTCGTCTACGACCTCGCCCACGTCCAGTTTGACGGCGCCGTCCTCGGCGCGCAGCGCGCTGTCGCCGTCACCGGTGAGCATGTTCACCACCGCGGCGTGCGACCGCCTGTTGGCGCCCTCCCACACCTGCTGGAACACGTCACTCGTGATCACACGACTGACGGTACGGTCCACGACGGACCTCACAGCGCTGCGCAGCGGACCTTCGAGGGCTTCGGCCCCCTCCACGACGCGGGGCGGCGCGCCGGCGTCCTGAAGGGCCCTGGTGAGCGAGTCCGTCACCGCAGCGACGTCCACGTTGTCCACCACGCGGTCCGTCAGCCGGTTGATCACGGCCTCCTGCACGGCCGGCTCGGACGCCAGCGGCGCGACGGTCTCCACGTACCGGTCGGTGTCGGAGACCGTCTCCTGGACCCAGGCCGCGACAACGGCGACCGGCGCGAGCAGCAGCGCCAGCAGGACGAGAACCGAGGCACCGGCCCGGCGTACGCCCCGGTGGCGCACCGCCGCGTCGCGGCGCAGTCGCTCGTACTCGGCCCGTTCCTCGGCGGTCATGACGTGCTCCGGGTTCGCGGTTCCGCCGGTGTCCGGCGAATCCGGGGTCGCGGCCGGGTTCATGGGTGGTCCCTCCGTGTGTGCGCCGGAAACGTCGGATACGGGTCAGGCCGCCGCGGCGGGGGCGTGTGGCCCCGTGGCCTGTGCCTTGCGGAGCGCGGCCCGCCACGCGAGGGCCACCCACGCCTCGCTCAGACCGAGCAGCACGAGCCACAGGCCGAGCAGCCGGGTCAGGGCGCGGGCCGACTCGGCCGGCAGCGCGAGCACCACGATGCCCGCGACGATGCCGAGCACCGCGACGCCGACGACGACGCCCCGGTGCGGCAGGTCCTGAGTCGCGAGGGCCGTATAGAGGGTGAGGATGCCGGACACGAGCCACAGGACCCCGACGATCAGGGAGAGGGCGGCGATGGTCTGAAGCGGGTTCCGCAGGCACAGCACTCCGGCCAGGACGTACAGCACGGCCAGGAGCAGCCCCGGCAGCCGTTCGTGTGCCCTGCGCGCGAAGACGGCCACGAACCGGAACGCTCCGTCCACCAGCAGGTACAGGCCGATGAGGACGGCCAGGACGTGCAGGGTGGCTTCCGGCCAGACCAGGAGGAGGACGCCCGGCACCAGCGTCGCGACGGCCGACCCCATGATCCAGGTCCATGAACGGCCGAGCCGGGCGAGCACGTACGCGATATCGCCCGTCGGCCCTGGTGCGACGGAATCGCCCGCCGGTTCTGGTGCGGCGCCGTCGGGCTCGTGTTGCTGCCCGGCGCGCGATGCCGGACCGGACGCCGAACCGTGTGGCATGGTCATGGCTCCTCCTCGCGTGAGCGATCGGTCGCTTGCGGACCGCCGACGGGGCGAGTGGGTGGTGTGCGGTGGTGCGAGCACCTGGCCGTTCCAGGGTGACGCCATCCACCGGGTGCCGGGTCACCCACCACGGGTGATCCGCTGACCTCGGCGTGGCGGTGAGGTGGGCCGTCGCCGCGCCCGGCCCTTCGGTGCGCCGGCCGCACGGAAGAGGAGACACCGCACGAGCGACCCCAGCCCGTGCCCCGGCCGGGCCCGGTCCCGTCACTCCGGCAGCTGCCGCATCTCCATGACGCGCAGTCCCAGCGACTGGCAGCGTGCCAGGAGTCCGTACAGGTGTGCCTCGTCCACGACAGGGCCGAACAGGACGGTCTGGCCGGACATCACCACGTGGCCCAGCTCCGGGAAGGCTTTGGCCAGTGTTTCCGACAGATGTCCCTCGACGCGGATCTCGTAGCGCACGAGCTGTCCTCCTATGGACATGCCTGGGACGGGTGGAGACGCCCTGTCTCTGTGATGGTCCGCCCGGAGGCTTCGCTGGGCATCACCCGGTGCAGGTGACCCGTCGTCCGGCGGCGCAAGCCGTGGGGCTGAGGCTTCTCAATGTGTGAGCACGATCTTGAAGAAGATGATCAGCAGGCCGAGCAGGAGATTGACCGAGGCGGTGACGGCCATCAGCCGCCGGGAGGCGCCGGCGCGGCGGGCCGCCGCCACAGACCAGCCCACCTGGCCGGCCACGGCGATGGAAAGCGCCAGCCAGAGCGCGCCGCGCACGTCCAGGCCCAGCAGTGGGCTGACGGCCACCGCGGCGGCCGGCGGGACGGCAGCTTTGACGATCGGCCACTCTTCGCGGCACACGCGCAGCACGCCCCGGCGGTCCGGCGCCTGCCGTGCCAGGCGCGCCCCGAACAGCTGGGCGTGCACGTGCGCGACCCAGAAGACGAGGCCGGTGAGCAACAGCAGCAGCACCAGCTCGGTGCGGGGGAACTGGCCCAGGGAGCCAGCGCCGATGACCACGGAGGCGGCGAGCATGGACCCGTAGACGCCGCCCGTGTAGTCCGCTTGGGAGCGGAGCTCGGCGCGTCGCTGGGCGCGGCCCTTCCGGCGCGGCGTGGTCGGTCCGCTCGTGGTACTGGACACCTGTGACTCCCTTCGGCTCAGCGCGTCACCCCGCCCGGAGCGTCGGCGTCAGGCTCCGCGAACGGCCTCCCGAGGCGGTCGGCAGGTGTCGTGCGGGCGACCGCCGGTGCTTCACGGTGGCCACCTCGCCGAGCCGGCCCGGCAGCGGCCGATGCGCGCCCTTCCGCCGCATTTCATTGCAACCGGCGTACGCGCCCCTCGCCTCACCCGCCACGGGGGAAGAGCCACGTCCCTTGAGGTCCCGCCGCAGGTACGGGGCCCATTCGTCGAGGCCCGCTCACAACAACCCCAGGTCGCGGCTTCGGCGCACCGCCACGCCCCGCCGGCTTCCGGTAGACCAGCGGGACGCTGCCCAAGTCGCCTACAGGTATGGGCTCTTGGAGCTACGGTGGGTGATCACGGCGGGACGAGGAGGGGCTGATGACAGAAGCTGCGAGTGAGCGCAGGGTCCTGCTGGCGGACGTACCCCACCTTACAGCGGAGGAACTGGTCAGGTGCTTCGACGACGACCTCCGCAACCTGGTCACGGTCTCTATCGCCGATGCCACCCGGCGCCTGACGCGCCCCGTACGCCGACTGCTGCGCGGGCCGGAATGGCACCTGGACTGGCAGGACGCGCTGCTGTGGGACGAGGGGGAGTTGCAGGTATCGGCTGAGCGCATGCGCCTGACCGGCGACGGCCGAGCGGAAGGGGCGGAGACCAAGCTCCGCCGGGTACGCGCGAATCTGCACGAAGCACGACGCGTCAGCGCCCAGTACCGCCGCGAGGCATTCGAACGCTCACCCGAGAACACCTCAACGCACTCAACGCGCAGCACACCGCGCTGTCGTGGCTGTCCAAGGCATTCCCCGCCGACTACAGCCGCCTGGTGGAACAGGCCAAGCGGGAGCGGGGCATCGTCGAACCGCCGCCGCAACCACCCGCCCAAGACGTCTTCGATTCCATCGAAGAAGCCTGCGACACCGGCTAGCTGAAGGTCACCATGACCCCGCCCGTCGCCCACCTGCTGCAACAAGGCCATGTCTCCTTCCGCGACACCGTCGCAGACGAC
This sequence comes from Streptomyces agglomeratus, assembly GCF_001746415.1. Lineage (NCBI taxonomy): Bacteria > Bacillati > Actinomycetota > Actinomycetes > Kitasatosporales > Streptomycetaceae > Streptomyces > Streptomyces agglomeratus. The sequence continues at coordinate 581,054 of NZ_MEHJ01000001.1, read as the reverse complement.
GCCCGGGAACACAACGAGCGCAACGTCCTGCTACGCCACCCGATGGCCGTACGCCGGTGGAAAACAGACCTGACCGAGCTGACCAAAAACTGGGACCCCTGAACACCGATCTCAGCCAGCTGCCCCGCGACGACGCCATGCAGATCATCAACGCCCGACGGTTTTACCTTGATCTTGCGGAGTGCTTCACCCTTCAGGGTGGGGGGTGAAGCGCATTGTTGACCCGGCGGTGCGGAGCGCCGGGGTTCTCTGGGCCTTTGGGGTGTCGGTGAGATGGGCCGCTTCTGGTTGTCGATGTACTGCTTGACCAGGGTCAGTGGCGCCCCGGCGCGTGAGCCGGCGAAGTGGGAGCCGGGCCAGAAGTGTGGGCCCACAGGTACCGGCGGACGTGGTTGTCGTACTCCTGACGGAGCCTGCGGGAGCTGGCCCCCTTGAGCGAGTTGACCAGCTTGGAGAGCTGGACCTTGGGCGGGTAGCGCACCAGGAGGAGACGACGTGACGCCCGGTGCGTATATCGGGGTTGGGGTTTCATCGTGGTGACATAGACCGAAGGGTAATGTGATCTTCGTGCAGCTTCGGTATTCGTTCCGCGTGTACCCGAGTGCCAGTCAGCGTCTGGCGTTGGGGCGGGCGTTCGGGTGTGCTCGGGTTGTCTTCAACGACGCGCTTCGTGTTCGTGAGGCCGCTCGTTGCGCGGGGCTGCCGTTTGTTGCGTCCGGTGAGCTGTCCAGGCAGCTGACCGCTGCGAAGAAGACTCCCGAGCGGGCTTGGCTCGCCGAGGTGTCGTCGGTTGTGTTGCAGCAGTCCCTTCGGGACCTGGACACCGCGTACCGGAACTTCTTCGACGGTCTCAAGGGCAAGCGCCCGCGCATGGGTGCACCTGGTTTCAAGTCTCGCAAGGACACCCGCCAGGCCATCCGCTCTCGAATGCGACCGCGTCGTGCGCCACCTCATGCAGACCGTCGCCACCCGCAAAGACCACGCACCGGAAACCCACGCACGTCCCGAAGCGATCGAGCAGGCCGGCCGACTGCTGGCTGTGCAGCACCCCCGCGCCTACGCCCACATCCGCAATGCCCTGCACCCTTACGAAGCCGGCCCCGGCCAGTTGGACCCCGCTCTGCTGCCGGCAAATGCACGGGGGGTGCTCAAGAGCCGGCTGATCAAAGAAGCTCAGGCCCTCCTGCCCGAGAAACGGTCGGTGTGATCGGTGCCGTCGAGGGTGAAGTAGCGCCGTCGTCCCCGTCGTTCTCGATCTTCCGAACCAGAATTCGTTTCCATGGCGGCCCTCGCATGTCAGTGGAAGGCGTTCGATGCGTGCACCCTCCGGGGTCGCGCCGGTGAGGATGCCCTGCGTGCGCAGATTGCCGAAGCCGACATGGGTGGGGGTCAGCAGTCGCCCTTGACAGATCCGGCCACCTCGGGGAAGGCGTGGTGGCTGTCGGTGCTGGCGTGGAGACCGTTCCCAAGGCCCGCCGCCCGGGCGGTGGCGATCTCCGCGTCGTCATGCAGAAGCCGCTGTGGGCTGGCCGGAGCGAGCAGCACCGGCAGGACTACGGCCCCTGGCGAGACGGCGCGGCACTTAAGCGAACTGATCGAAACCCATCTTTATCACCATTCCCGTGACCACAAGCACCAATACAACCCGCACGAAGCCGGAGCCCTTTTTCATCGCGGTGCGTGAGCCGATCATCGCGCCCGTTATATTCCCAACAGCCATTCCGAGGCCGATGGCCCACAGAACGTTCCCCTGCCATGCGAAAACCGCCAGGGCGCCCAGATTGGACGAGGCGTTGATGACTTTCGCCATGGCAGCGCTCTCCAGGAACTGTGTGGCAAGGAGGGTGGTGAAGGAAATGATGAGGAAGGTGCCGACTCCGGGGCCGAATACGCCGTCGTAGAAACCGATCCCGACGCCCGCCAGAAGAATGGCCGTAATGCGGCGACGCCGGGTTACGACGGTGTCCGTCTGCTGCACGCCGAAGCTCGGCCTGAAGGCTACGAAGAGTGCCACCGAGACCAGCAGAGCCATGATGACGGGCCTGAAGTAACTCGTGGGCACGCTTGCCGCGGACAAAGCCCCCAGCGCGCCGAACGGGACCGCGAGTGCCGCGGCCGGCACGAGGACCGAGCGATCCAGGCGTGTACGCCTCTGGTACATGTACGCGGCGGTCGCGGTGCCCATGACGGCGGCGATCTTGTTGGTGCCGAGCGCTGTCGCGGGCGGGTACTGCGGGAAGGACAGCAGCAGCACCGGGATGAGGAGCACCCCGCCCCCGCCCACGACGGCATCCACCCACCCGGCTGCCGTCGCGGCCAGGAGCAGCCCGATTACCTCGTACAGATCCATCTTCCTCATTCATGTCAAATGGGTCACCCGCGTGCCGCGACGTCAGGGCGCAAGGGCATAGCTGTGGGCGGGGGGGGCGGGCGGCTCCGCGGATGTCCGTCATCGCGGGCAGCACACGTGTTGCCGCCTCACCCGCTGGGCCACAGCGGGGTGGAACGCAAGGAATTGAACCGGCGTAGCCACCGGTCGCGCCTGTCGTAGCGAAGCTGGAACGCGCCGCGCCCCGTGCACCACCGCTTGGTTGTCCAGGGCGACGAGGTCACCCCGGCGCGACTACCAGGTCGCGGCAGACGCTCTCCAATGAACGGCCGGCCTGCGGCCCGAGGTCAGCGGCAGCGCGTCGCGCACGGACGACAGGCGAGGCGCAGCAACTGCCTCGTGGGCCTGACGCAGGCAGAGCGGCGCGAGGAAGCCCCTACGCAGGGGATGGGGCACGTTCTACGGGTGGTAGTCGAACGCGACCGACCGCTGGATCGTCCACCCTCAGGCCGCAGAAGATGGATTATTCATTTCCCCCGCCCTCTGTCCCGAAGCCGAGCAGCAACTTCCGTATTCCTTCGGAGAGGTTGAGTGAAAGTCCTGAAATGGCAATAGGAGGTGAGTTGGAGGGGCGGCCGGGAGTGCTGGCAACTTTCGCGTCTTGATCGCACCGGGTTCGGTTAAGTAAAAGCTCGTCGCACCTTCAGTGGCGATGGCCACAATCCCTCCTCCTGGCTTCGCGTTTGCACTTATCGAAGACGTCGATGAAACCTAACCCGCGCAAATTCGCTCCGTCAACAAAAGGTTTCGGACGACGGTCGGGCTTGTTGAAGAGGGCGGCAACTAGTGGAAAGGTGGCTAATCAACCAAAGAGGGGCTATCTATGACATACAGTGAATAACCACTGAGTTGTAAGGTGTGATCACCGCAGTTGCACCTGACCTGACCCATGGCCTGAGCTGCCCTGATGATCTATACGTAGAGAAGGCGCGTGGGCGCAGAGGGCAGCATCGTCGCTCTGACGATCGTCGACGGCCCCCCAGGAAGAGGTCGGTGCTGCAAGCCGCCTGTGCGCGCTTTTCGGCCATCCTTCATCCGGTGCGACAGCCCTCGAAGGACGTGTCCCTCCTCACACCATCTGAGGAGGTTTCCGCATGTACCCCTCGCCGGCCGCTCACAGGTACGGCGCACAGTCGCGCGTGCCGCACAGTCCGGCTCTTCGTAAGCGGGGAATCGTAAATGGCGTCAGGGGCTGTCCACGCTGACCGGCCCTGACCTCACGGACGCGCAAAGCGAGCAGCTTCTCGCCCTGGCCGCGGGGCCCAAGTCGGCCGCACTGTCCCGAAGTATGAGGCCGTTCGAGGTGGTGCGGCATTCGTTGAGTCTCTGGGGGACAGGGCAGATGGACAGCGGCACTCCCGCATGGTCCCCGCAACGAAACCGAGGGCCACCGTGCAGCACGGTGGCCCTCGGGTTCGCGTCGGATCAGATGGATACGCGTTGCTTCATGCGGAGTGCCAGCAGCAGTCCGCAGACGACGAGCAGCAAGCCGCCGGCCGCCGCGCCCAGACCCACGGTGCGGAGTCCCTGGTCGATCGGCGGGTGGCTGATCTTGCTGGTTCCGCTCGGCGAGGCGAAGTGCTTCTTGTCGCCTTCGTAGGGCCTTGGTGCGGTGTCGATGCTGGGTGGGTTGGCTGCCGCGCGGACCGCGGCGGCCGCGTTGATCTGTCCCGCGCCGACGAGCGGGTTGTGACCGCCTGCGGGCGCCTGGGCGGTACGCATGAGGATGGCGCGAGTCTGGGCCGGCGTCAGGTCCGGGTTCTTAGCGAGCATCAGCGCGGTGACGCCGGAGGCGAGCGCGGCGGCCGGTGAGGTGCCGTCGACGTTGAAGTAGCCGCCGGTGTTCTTGGCGCTGGCGATCTGCACACCGGGGGCGGCGATGGTGTTGTGCGTACGCGCGGTGCTGAACTCGGCCCGAGTGCCGCCGGGCTGGGTCGCGGCGACGGCGATCACGGTCGGGTACCCGGCGGGGAAGTTGCCCTCATTGCCCTCGTCGCCGCTGTTACCGGCCGCCGCGAGGATGGTCACCCCCTTTTGCACGGCGCGGGACGCGGCGCCTACCTCGCTGCTGTCCAGATCGGAGAACAACCCGCCGCCGAGCGACAGGGAGATGACGTCAGCGCCATTTTCGACCGCGAAGTCGATGCCCTTCGCGAGGGGGCTGACGCCGTCCTTCAGGCGTATGAGCTTCTCGTCCTTGCTGTCGTTGATGACCCGGGCCGTGATGATCCGGGCCTTGGGGGCGGCCTTGAGGACGTCGGAGACCATGGCGGTGCCGTGAACGCCGTAGTCCTTGTCACCGGGGCGCAGGCCGTCACTGTTGTAGAAATCGGGCCCCACCTTCGCCACCCGCCCCTTGAGAGCCGGGTGATCGGCGTTGATGCCGCTGTCCAGTACCGCCACCGTCACACCCTCGCCCTGGGTGGTCCGGTGGGCGGCCGGAAGACCGAGCGAGGCCGACTCCCAACCCGTGGGCGCGTTTTCGGCCGCGACGGCCGACGGCGCGCCCCATGAGAACGCTCCGCCCAGCAGGGCGGCGAGAGCGGTGGCGGTGACGGCGGTGGTGCGCACGAATGGGACGCTGCTCATCGCAGCCCTCCGTCTTGCAGAGTGAACATGTGGGAGAGGAAGAGCTCGACGAGGTCCTTGGCGTCGGCGTGCCAGGCATCCCGGTCCGTATCGTTGTTCATCGCGAGCTCGCCGAACTCGCCCGGCAGCTGGCCGGAGACGTAGCCGTCCACCGAGCCGATGCTGGCTCCGACGGCGTACGGCAGGTTCTCGCCGGGAACAGCCATCAGATAGGCGCCGTTGCGGCTCTTCCACTTGGCGGCGGCCGTTCCTGGAACCGCGTACGGGGCGACCGCACCGTCCGTGTGGCGACTGTCTTCGAATGCCTTGTCGACCTTGTTCTTCGGCCCTGCCTCGGCCGGCCCGTCGGGGAGTACGACGACGGCGACGGTCGTCACCATGTTCGCGGTGGGGTCGACGTACGTGGCTCGCAGGATCGCCTTGCAGCCGTTGTCCTGTGCGGCCTTGAGCGTGTTCCGGGTCAGGCCCTTGTCGCAGTCGGTCTCCGGGGAGATTCCCACACGGTGCCACAGCGCCTTGTCGCGGTCGTACAGTCCGCTGTCGTTGTAACCGCCGCGGCCGATCGTGAGCGGGAAGAACTTGTCGACCTGCTCGTCCCGCCACATCACACTGCCGTACTCGGAGTTCGGCAGTTCTTGGCCGGCATTGCTGTAGACGTGCGCAGTGAGCGCGCCTCCGCCAAGAAGCAGCACAGCCCCGCAGACGCTGAGGATGGCGCCGAAGACCTTCCGTCCGCGACCGCTGCGGGGAGCGCTACCCGGGGGCGTCCAGGGCGGCTGGCTCGGGGGAGGGCTGCCCGGCGGCGGATATGGGGCGGCGGGTGGCTGCTGGGCGTACGGGTTCGGGCTGCTCGGATGCGGCTGCGGTGGGTATGACATCTGCTTCTTTCCCAGAGGACAACAACCGGTGGGAGTGGGCACCCCTCCCCCCCGTGGATCACATAAGCCGACTGCCTGTTCGAGTGTCAAACAAGCCATATGGCCTTTGTGTGCTTGTGTGCCGGTGGTTCGCGATCGCTGCACAGAATCCGATCGGCCGGCACACGGGGGAGCCCCGATGAGTGGCGGCGTACCCGGCCGCGCGGCGTGCGGGACTGATGCGGGCCAACATCTCCGGCGGAGGCGGAGGTGTCCGCCGGGGCCAGGGCGGACGTGGTGCTCTGCCTGGCCCGTCGTGCCGGGGCCGGCCAAGCGCCCCGATACGGACCAGGGTTCGCTTCGACCCGTCAGTCCGTCGAGCCCACTGCGGCGGTTGTCGCTTGCCCGATGGTGAAGGTGGCGCCGGGGGTCGCGTAGTCGATGGGGCCGTCGAACCGGGTGGAGGCGCGGGCCACTGCCTGCCGGGGGTCAGGAAGCGGCCGACATGCGTAACGATCAGTCGGCCTGCCCGGGCGATGCGTGCGGTGTCGCCGGCGTCCTCGGGGGTGTGGTGCACCTGGTCACCGTTGTCCGGCGCCTGTGCGCTCTCGGCTTCGCAGAGCAATACGTCGCAGTCGTCGGCCAGCTGCGTGAGGCTCGGACACGGCGCGGTGTCCCCGGAGTACACCAGCGACCTGCCGGCCGCCTCGATCCGGACGGCGAATGCCGGGATGCCGTGGGCCACCGCCCGGCTGGTCAGCTTCAGCGAGCCGATGGCCGCCTGATGCCCGTCGTGCAACTCGGTGACGGCGAAGGCGGATTCGATCGGACTGCGGGTCGATGTGTTGGTGAGGAATCCGGCCAGCCGGTCGGCGATTCCCGGCGGGCCGAAGAGACGAATCGGCGCTGCCAGGCAGATGTCCGCGTAGAGAAGGGCGTAGTAGGCGGTGAGCAGGTCCGCGCTGTGATCGGCGTGCAGGTGGGAGATCCAGATCGCGTCGAGCTCGTCCAGCCGCACATGCCGCTGGAGCGGGCCGAGCGTCCCGCTCCCGGCATCCACCCAGATGCGGGTGTCGTCGCACGACACCAGATAGCCCGAGCACGGGTTGTCCGCACTGGCGTACGGCGTCGCGCACCCCAGGACCGTAATGCGAGGCAGCTCATCATTCATCCCGGGATCCTAGAACGTGTGAGCCACCGGAGTGTTGGCGTGGTCAGGCTGCCCCTCCCGCCGGCGTCGGCTTCGGCCCGCTGGACACAGTCCCGCACCGCGGTCTCGGGCAGATCGAAATCTCTGACGACCTGACCGACCGAGCGGTCACCCCGGCCGGCACAGAGCCGAGCACCCGGGGTGGCGCCTTGGGTCATTCGCGCTTCGGCTTGCGCAGCGTGAACCGCTTCGAGGACTGGAAGCCGGGCGCGGGACTTCCGGACCTCGATCGTCACGCGATGTGGGGCGTTGCCGTTCGGTGACATTTGTGACGTAGTTGCAGCAAGGGCGCAGGGCAACGAAAGAACCCCGTAGCGGGTCGTACAAGCTGTAATGACCAGAAGCGTTCCGGCGGGCCGCCCAACTGGGTCCCGTCCTCCGTATCCGGTCGTCTCGACAGCAACGCATGGGGGAATCATGAACGTTCGCACACGCGGTGCCCGACTCGTGCTGGCCGCGCTGGCCGCCGGGACCGCACTCACGCTGGCCGCCGCCCCCGCGACGGCGGCCGGCTCTCCGCGGTTCCTGGAGCCGGCCGAGATGCCGCCCCACCCGACCTCGCCCTGGTACGCCGGCCCGGTCACCGCGGGACAGCCCGAGCACCCCCCGGTCTGCGTGGGAGAGTCACTGCCGTCCGTCTCCAGCCACCGCGAGTACTGGACCGAGTACGACACCAACGGGTCGCAGGTCACCGTGGTCGAGCGCGACGAGCAGCGGGCCAAGGCGTTCGCCGGCCTGCTGCGCCGGAAGATCGCCGACTGTGCTGAGCGGCTCATGGCGGAGAACCCCGACGTCACCGCGACTCAGAAGAACTTCGGCAAGATCGGTGTCGAGGAGGGCGCCACCGTCCACGGTCTGCACACCGTGTCCGACTGGGGCTCCTCCGACGTCAGCCTGTTCTCGGTGGGCCGGGACGGCAGGACCGTGACGTATGTCCGGTGGGCCCAGATGGGCACCTTCGCGCACGCGCAGGTCGCGGACTTCAAGGCGCCACGCCGCAAACAAACCCTAGGCGGGGCGGACGGCCACCGCCACGGACGTCACGTACGGCTCGTCCAACTCACCACCGGGGAAGTGCTGGGCGAGGCGCTTGCGTTCGGCCGTGAGGAAGGCCGAGGCTCTGGGCTCGCCGAGCACGATGAAGGCTGAATGAGTGGCCAGCTTCGCGAGGTGGAAATCGACGGTGACCCGGCGCGACCAGCGCAGCGTACGGGTCTTCCACAGAAGTCCGGCCGGTGTCTGGACGTTGGAGATGTAACAGCCGGGCCCCAGCCATTCCTCGATCCTGGCCCCCTGCTCCGCCACCCACGGCACGGCCGGATCCGGGTCGCTCCACCACAACGCCAGAGCGCCCCCGGGACGCAGCACCCGCAGGGCGGACGGAACAGCACGCGAGGGGTCGGTCCAGTGCCAGGACTGGGCGTACGAGACGAGGTCGAGTGAGCCGTCGGCCAGCGGCAGCCGGTTGCCGTCCCCGCGCACGAGCGGGACCCCCGGCAGCTCGCGCCGGAACTGCGCCGCCATCCCGGCGCCCGGCTCCACGCCCACCACCCGGGCCCCGCGCTCGTGCAGATCCCGGGCGGCGATCCCGGTCCCGGTGCCCACATCGGCCACCCGGGCCCCGGCAAGCCGCTGCCCGCTGAACTCCTCCACGGTCTCGAAGACGGCCGCGGGGTACTGCGGCCGGTGAGCGGCGTACGCGCCCGCAGCCCGGTCGAAGGCCAGAGCCCGTTGGTGGGCGGGGAGGTCGTACGTCATGCCCCGACTATTGCGCAGGCCGCCACGTCCGCAACAGGGCGCGTCCTGGGCCATGGCTTTCCCGCCGCGCCTTCGTGCGAGCGGAGGCCGCGCGCCGTCGCGCCCCGCCGCGGCGTCGACGAAGAAGCGGCGGCAGGCGGTGCCCCGAGAGGTCTGTCCCGCTCGCCGCACCGCAGGTGTGACGGGATGGGCGTACGGGCCGCTCGGTTCAGCCGCCGAGGCGGTGCGCAAGGTGAAGCAGATCCGCCAGGTGCAGTACGCGTCCGTCGAACCCTGGGAGGGGGACATGGAGCGCCTGGGACCAGCGGGCGGGGATCGCGTCCGGCCCGTAGTACGCCCCCGCGAGGCCGCCGGTCACCGCGGCGACAGTGTCCGTGTCACCGCCGAGGTCGATCGCCGCGCGTACCGCGTCCTCGAAGCCGGTGGTGGTGCGCAGGGCCCAGACGGCGGAGCCCAGGCAGGGCCAGACGGCACCGTTGAACTCGGTGGCCTGTTCGGGGTGCCAGTCGGGCGCGAGGACTGTGGCGTAGCGCCCGCGGTGGTCGGGGTGGACCAGAGCGAGGATGTCCGGGAGCGCGACGAGGGGATCGGTGTCTTCGAGCGTGACGCGGATGAGCTCGTGGAAGATCGCGGTGCCTTCCCAGGCCGCCCGGTCGCCGTGGGTGAGGGCAGCGATGCGGCGGGCCGCGGCCATCGTGGCCTCCCGGCCGGCGGAAGCGAAGTAGACGGCGGAGGTCGATGCCCGCATCAAGGAGCCGTTTCCCGCGGCTCGTTGATTGACCTGGAAATGGACCGCGGCAGCCAGGTCCCAGGTCATCCCGTTGGTCAGGACGTCTTCGGTCTGCAAGCCGATGTCCTTGGGTTCCGATGCCGCCCACCGCTGGAAGCGGGTAAAGATGTCCGGCAGATCGAGTCCGCCCTGCTCCAGCAGGGACTCCGCGACCAGGACGGCCATCTGCGTGTCGTCGGTGGCCTCGCCCGCGTCCCAGCCACCGCCGCCGGTCATCTCGCCACCGGCACCGGGCACGGGAAACCGCGCGGAGAACGCTCCCTGGGGACCGAACTCGAAGGGGCCGCCCAGGGCGTCACCCACTGCTGAGCCGATGACCGCGCCGGCGGCCCGCTGAATTCGCTGCATCCGCGCAGGTTATCTGCGCCGTGTCGGCGGCCGCGGCGCTGTTCCTTCTCCGGATGCCCGACCGTCCGCCTGCCCGGTCCCTGTGCCACAACCGCACCGACCGGCGTGCCTGCTCCTTCCGCCCGCAGGGGCAGGCCGGGGGTTCAGGAGGGGGACGGGGCGGGGGCGTTCACGAGCGAGGCGGGCAGATAGCCGGACTTGATCCGCAGGTTCCAGCCGTGCACCTGAACCGCGAGCGCGGCCAGGGCGATCGCACCCATCGGCAGCAGGCTCCTGGGCGCGGGATCGTCACCGACGGCGTCACGGTGCTCCACCAGGCGTTGGTACAGCGCGTCCTCGAAGGCGGCCTGGTCGTCCCTGAGCAGGATGCGCAGCAGCCGCTGGTCGGGGCTCGCCGCGCCGGCGGCGTCCAGGGCCAGCGCAGCGTCCAGCCGCTCGTCGATGGACGGCTTGCACAGCGTCACCTGCGGCCAGTGGCGGGGCAGATGGCCCTGGGACGGGGTCAGGTAGCCGCACAGGGCGTCCATGTGCGCGAGGTCGGCCGGATCGGAGACCGAGTCCCGCTGCGCGTGCGGCAAGTTCTTGTGCAGCATGGGAGCGTAATCCTGTCGGAGCAGCAGCCCGACCACCCGCTCCCAGTCCCGCACCAGGCCGCTGGCCACACATATGTCGAACGCTTCGACCCAGGTGCGGGCGGTGATCGTGTCGGTCGCGTCCCGCATCTCGTCGAAGTCCTTCTCCTCGCTGCTGAAACGTGTGTGGGTCAGCGGGAAAGGAATCTCCCAGTCGCCGCCCGGGCAGCAACCCAGCTCAAGTACGCCGAAAAGAGATTCGGCAGCCGTGGTCAGGGCGAGGCGGGTGCGTTCCTCCTGGAGGTCGGGATCGTGCACGCTGCGTGCGGCGACGTGGTCGAGCAACTCGTAGCCGAGCTCCGACAGCATCTCGCGCAGTGGGTACCCGTGATAGTAAACGTCCTCGAACCGGCGCTGAACACGGTCCGCTTTGTCACCGAGGGCCTGCTCCAAGCGTTGCTGATTCACCGGATGGCGCTGCACGTCGTTGATCCCCATCCGTTCATCCTGTCAGTAGCTACCGACAACTCGGCCCTCAGCTTGTCGCTCAGCCTCCGCTGTCAGGCAGCCCGGCAGGTCGGAAGCGAGCACTGGCGCCTTCGGCACCGCATAGCGTGCGTAGCGGTCGTCGTACGGCTCGTTGCGAGGGGCGCCGGCGCATGTCGCTCCCGAGGGGCGCTGAACGATCTCCCTGGGCATGGGAAGCGATCTCCGGCAGTCGCTGAGCTGAGCCCTCCTGGTACCGCCGTGTCGTGCCGGGGCCGTCGGAAGCCCCACGGTCAACCCGCCGCCGACACAACGGCGTACGCCGACGCCACCAGGGCCAGTACGGCGGCCGGCAGGGCCCGTACCGGCGGATCACCGTGGCGCAGGTGCGCCACAGCGGCCCCGGCCATCAGCAGCGCCAGTCCGATCGCGGCGGCCACTGCGAGGGCCGTCGCGGCCAGTCCCGCCAGCAGCCCGACGACTGCGGCCAGCTCCAGGGCTCCGACGACGCGGTAGACGTTCGGCGACATGCCGAGGTGGGCCGCTGCCCGACGCATGACCGGTAGAGCGGCGAGCTTCGCCACTCCCAACGGCAGAAAGATCAGGACGAGTACGACGACGGTGGTGACCTGTGCGGTATTCATGCCGTGGCCCTTCGGTCGCGGTGGTCGGCTCCGAGCCGGGCGTAGTAGTCGATGAGTTCCGGGGCGTCCACCGAGGCACGGTTGACTACCTGCTCGGCCGGGGCGCCTTGAAGGAGGCGTTTGACGGGGACTTCGAGCTTCTTGCCGGTTCGGGTGTGCGGGATTCCCGTGACCTGGAGGATCTCGTCGGGGACGTGGCGGGGTGAGGCGCCGGTGCGGACCGCCTCACGGATCCGCTCGCGCAGGGCGTCGTCCAGCGTCGCCCCGGCAGCGAGGACCACGAAGAGTGGCATCCAGTAGCCGCCGTCGGGTTCCTCCGCGCCGATGACGAGGGCTTCGGTGATCTCAGGGAGGCGCTCGACGACATCGTGGATGTCGGCGCTGCCCAGGCGCACGCCGTTGCGGTTGAGGGTGGAGTCGGAGCGGCCGTGCACGATCACGGAGCCGTGGGAGGTGAAAGTGATCCAGTCGCCGTGCCGCCACACCCCGGGGTAGCCGGCGAAGTAGGCATCGTCATATCGGGTGCCATCGGGGTCGTTCCAGAAGTACAGCGGCATGGACGGCATGGGCCGGGTGACGACCAGTTCACCGACCTGGTCGACGACCGGTCGACCTTCGGCGTCGTACGCGGCCAGCGCCACGCCGAGGTGCGGGGCCGACAGTTCGCCGGCCCAGACGGGGGTTGTGGGCGCGCTGCCGGCGAAGCCGGAGACGATGTCGGTGCCGCCGCTGATGGATGCGAGCAGGACGCGGTCGCCGACGTGGTCGCGGACCCAGGGGTAGGCGGAGGCCGGCAGGGCGGAGCCGGTGCAGCCGACCACACGGACGGACGACAGGTCGTGCACCGAGGGGTTGATGCCGAACTTGGCCATGCGCAGCAGGTACTGGGGGCTGGTGCCGAAGACCGTGACGCGGTGGCGGGCCGCCAGCTCCCACAGGACGTCCGGGCGGGCGAAGGGGGCCGGGCTGCCGTCGTACGTACACGTGGTCGCGCCGGTCAGCAGCGTGGAGACGATCAGGTTCCACATCATCCAGTGCGTCGTGGTGTACCAGAGCAGGCGGTCGCCGGGGCCGAGGTCGGAGTGCAGGCCGAGGGTCTTGAGGTGCTCCAGGAGGACGCCGCCGTGGCCGTGCACGATTCCTTTGGGCAGGCCGGTGGTGCCGGAGGAGAAGACGACCCACAGGGGGTGGTCGAACGGCACGGGCGTGCAGAGGAACTCCTGCGTGCGGGTGGACGCGTCCTCCCACGGAATGACCAGCGACGGGTAGTTCCGGGACGGCCAGGGCAAGCCCGCGTGGTCGACCAGCAGAGTGGCCTTGAGGGTGGGCAGCGACCGTGCCAGTTCCAGGGCGGCGTCGCGGCGATCGTGGGTCGTGCCGTTGAAGAGGTAGCCGTCCCCGGCGATCAGTACGGTGGGTTCGAGCTGGCCGAATCGGTCGGCGGCGGCCTGCGGAGCGTAGTCCTGACCGCACACCGACCATACGGCGCCGAGGCTCGCGGTGGCGAGGAAGGCGACGATCGCGTGTGGGGTGTTGGGCAGGTACCCCACGACCCGGTCGCCCTTCCCGACCCCCAGGTCGCGCAGGGTCGCGGCCACCGAGGCGACCTGGGAGCGCAACCCCTTCCCCGTCACCTCGTAGCCGGAGCCGGTCTCGTCGAGGGCGACGATCGCCACGTCGTCGTCCGCGAGGCCGCGCAGGGCGTGATGGGTGTAGTTGAGGGTGGCGCCGGGGAACCAGCGGGCGCCGGGCATCCTCTCCTCGGCCAGCACCTGCTCATGCGGGGTGTCCGCATCGATGTCGAAGTAGTCCCACACCGCACCCCAGAAGCCCTCCAGGTCGGTGACCGACCAGCGGTGCAGGTCGGCGTAGTCGGTGCCTGTCTCCACGCCTCGGTGCCGGGCCGCCCAGCGGGCGAAGTCCACGATGCGGCTGGCCGCCGCGGCTTCCGGACGGGGCGTGAAGAAGGGGGACGGGTACGGTGTGTTCATCGCTTCGTGCTCCTCAACAGGGCTTCCTCAACGGTCTGTTGTGAAGGAAATGAGCTTCGCGTGGTGTGCAACAGGGACGCCCAGTCGGGCCTGCCCGTGAAGTCGTGGCCGCCGGACGGGACGACGTCCATCACGACGCGGTCCGGCCGCAGCAGCACGGCGTCCGTCCGCCCTTCCCGCAGCCAGTCGACGAGGCGGTTGTCGTCGCCGAGGCCCACCACGCAGACGGTCCGGGCGCCGAGTCCGTCGACGACCGCCTTCAGCGAGGGAGGCAGCGGCACGGCGGTCAGAACGGCGAAGGAGTCGCCGAGCGTTTCGTCGAGGCGGGCTCGCCGTCCGTCGACGGTCACCCACGGCTGCGGGCAGAAGCGGCCCGCGAGACCACGGCCGCCCTCACGGACTCGACGGCGTACGAGCGGACCCGCGGCGAGGACCGGACTGAGGTCGCGCCCTGCCGCCGCTGCGAGGCCGGGGATGCGGCAGGCCGTGCCCAGGACTCTGCGCCGGACAGCGGCAGCGCCGTCCTGGCCGCCGGTCATGGCCCAGCCCATCGCGACCGCGAGACGGATCACATGCCGGGCATGCGGCTTGCGTTCACTCTCGTAGGTCTCCAACAGCCGTTCAGTGGCGCCCTGCTGGAGGACACGGGCCAGCTTCCATGTGACGTTGTAGGCGTCGCGCAGGCCGGAGCACAGTCCCTGCCCGACGAAGGGCGGGGTGAGGTGCGCGGCGTCGCCGAGGAGGAACACCCGGCCCCGGTGCCACCGGTCCACGATGCGGGCTCGGAAGGTGTACTGCGCCTGTCGCACCACCTCGAAGTCGGCGCCGTGTGCGAGGTCCACCCAGGGGGCAATCAGCTCACGCAGCCGCTCGTGATCCAGTTCCGCCGCGTCCGGCAGACGGAACTCCCACCGGTAGCGGTCCTCGCCGATACGCATGAAGGTCGCCGGCCGGCTTGGGTCGCACACCTGATCGACGCCCTCCCAGCAGCGGACCGGGAGGCTGGTGCGTACGTCGATGACGGTCCAGCGTTCCTCGAAACGCAGGTCCTCCCACACGGCGCCGATGGCGTCGCGGGTCACGCTGTTGGCGCCGTCGCAGCCGAGGACCGCGTCCGCCCGCAGGAAGTGCTCGCCCTCGTCGTCCCGGTACGTCACACCGACCGGCCCGTCGGCGCCCTGCTCGACACCGACGACCTCCACCCCGCTGCGCAGTTCGCACTCCGGGCGCCGGGCCAGGGCGTCCCGCAGCAGTCTTTCCAACTCGGGCTGGTCGAACATGCTGGTCTGTGGGAAGCCGTGCTGTCCCTGCGCGGCGCGCGGGAACTCGGCCATCACCCGGTGCCGGGCGTCCAGCAGCCGCAGCCCCCGCGCAGGACGGGCGATCGCGGCGAACTCCTCCTGGACCCCTGCGGCCTGTAGGATCCGGCGCACCTCGTCGTCGGTGGCGACGGCACGGGGTAGGGGGTAGAGGTCGTGGTGGCGTTCTAGGACGACGGTCCTCACACCACGCCGGGCGAGCAGGAGTGCGGCGGTCACGCCCACCGGCCCGGCTCCGACGATCACCACGGGTACGTGTCCCGGCCTGGGCGTGGTCTCCCGTGGTCCGGCGACCTGGTCGACGGTCATGTGCGGCTCACTTCGGGTGTCGGTTCGAGTCGGTCAGTTCGAGTCGGTCACGGGGGTGCGCTGCTCCCCGAGGTCGATCCGCCCGTCCGGTGTGGCGATCGTCGCGGTCACCACATCGCCCTTCCGCAGGTAGTGCGGATTCCTCGCCTGACTCTTGAAGAACGCCTTCCACTTCACGGCGGGCGGCAGGAGCGAGCCGATCTTCTCGACCGGCTTGGGCGGTGCCTTGAGGGCCGTACCGCCGGGGGTGCCGGTCAGCAGCAGGTCACCGGGGGCCAGGGTCTGGAACCGGGTCAGCAGGGTCAGCGCCTGCGCCGGACGGACGATCATGTCGGCGAGAGTGCGGTCCTGGCGCAGGTCCCCGTTGACGCTCAACTTCAGCCGCAGGTCGAGGAAATGGGCGAAGTCGTCCGGCTCCAGCAGGGCCAGGTAGGGACCAGTGGGTGTGAAGGTCGGGTACGACTTGCTCTCGTAGAACTGGGTCTTGGTCAGTTGGACCTCGCGGGCGCTCACGTCATTCGTGATCACGAGCCCGGCGACGTAGGTGGGAAGGTCCCGTTCCTCGACGACCGTGCCCACCGGCAGGGGTGCGCCCATGACCAGGCCGAGCTCGACCTCGTAGTCGAGGAACTGCACGTGCGTCGGCCGCACGATGCTGTCACCGGGGCCGCTCACGGAGCCGGACGCCTTGCGGAAGAAGGCGGCCGGGATGTCACCGGTGAAGCCTGAATCGCGTGCGTGACTACGGTAGTTGACCATTTGGGCCACCACACGGCAGGGGGTGGTGACTGGGGACAGCGCCACCAGGCCGGCGACGGGGGTGCCCGGTCCGACGGCGGCCTCTTCGACAGCGGCGCGGTCGGCCAGCAGCTCGGCGGTGGTGACGGCCTTGGTCTCGATACGGACGGCGCGCGCGTCACGCACCACCCACCAGCCGTCGGCGGTACGCAGGATGTTGGTACTCATGTCATTGCCTTCGTCAGGGGTTGGGGAAGTCAGGAATTCGCGGCCTTGAGCAGGCCCAGCAGGCGGGCCCGGTCCATCTCGTTGTCGCCGCGCAGGGCCTGGATGACGTCGCGGACCCTTTGCGGGGAGGGGCCGGCGCCGAGGAAGTCACGGGTGGCCGGCGGCCCCCACTGGGCGAGGCCGCTCGTGGACAACGGCGCCCAGCCGGGTTCGACGTCACAGGAGAAGAGGTCGCCGTCGGCGAAGTGCTCCAGCATGAAGTGGTCGGGATCACGCCAGTAGTCGAAGAGCTGGCTGCCCTGGACATGTCGGCCGATGCCCCAGCTGCGCTTGTAGCCGCGCTCGGCCAGGTATTCCCCGCCGACGGCGATCGCGTCCAGATCGGTGACCTGGTAGGCGGAGTGGACGTAGCCGTTGCCCGGCCCGAGGTGCATGGCCAGCGTGTGGTGATCGACCGCGACGCTTCCCTGGTCGCAGCGGATGAACGCCATGACCGGGCCGTGCTCTCGCCGGCCGTCCAGGAAGTGGAAATCGCTGACGATCATGCCGAGGGTGTCCAGGTACCAATCCAGGGCACGGGCAAACACCCGCGTCTCCAGCACCACATGACCCAGCCGCTGGATACGTGACGGTTCACGCGGCGGCCGCTGTGTGACGTTGACACGAGGGTGGTCGCTGCCGAAGTTGAGAAGAAGCGGCTGCTGCCCGGGCAGCGCCGGCAGTTCCTCGCCGCAGTGCACCACGCGCACGGGGAAGCCGGAGGGGTCGAGCAGGTCGACCGCCTTGCCGCCGCCCGGAACGTCCACGTCGCGTACGGCGGTCCCCGTCGCCCGGGCCAGCCGGTCCAGGTCGGCCCGCTCCGCCGCGCGGAACGCCGGGCCGATGAAACGGGACGTACGGCCGCGCCGGATCACCATGCATGGCGAGCCGGCGTACGTGCCCCGCAGCCACAGCGCGCGCTCACTGCGGGCGGCGATCCCGAAGCCGAAGTCACGGGCGAAAACCTCCGCGCGGTCGAGGTCGGGCTTTTCGAACTCCAGCCAGGCCAGGTCGGCCACCTTGATCACGGGGTTCCGGGACAGCCCGGCGTGCTCGCCGCGCAAGGCACCCTGCTCGCTGTGAAATCATCATCTCTGATTCATCAATCGTCAATAGCTGCATCCGTGAAGGTGAGGGAATCATCAGAGATGCACTGATCGATGCATCAGAACTGTGGTGTCCACGGGCTCATTGCTAGACTCCTCGTATGCCGACGTCAGCTCCGCCCCTCAACCGCTTCGAACGGCGCCGTGCCGAGACCCGCCGGGCGCTCGTCCGAGCGGCCCGGCAGATACTGGCCGAGACCGGAGACACGAGCGCGAGCATCCAGGTGATCGCGGAGCGTGCGGACGTGGGTTTCGGCTCCTTCTACAACCACTTCGAGTCGAAGGTGGAGCTGTTCGACGCGGCGGTGGTGGACGCGCTCGAGGAGTTCGGCCAGGCCATCGACGAGCGTCTGCGGGGGACCGACGACCCGGCCGAGCTGGTCGCGGTGGGGCTGAGACTCAGCCTGCGGATGGTCGACTCCCACCCGGAGCTCATGCAGGTACTGCGCCACCGCGGACTCGGCCACGTTCACTCCGACACGGGTCTGGCGCCCCGAGCCCTGCGCGACCTGGAACGCGGTGTCGCCTCGGGTCGGTTCGTCGCTGTTGACCCGACCGTCGCCCTGTCGGCTCTGGGCGGGTCCCTGCTGTCCCTCGTGGAGTTGCGATTCGCCCGCCCCGAGCTCGACGCCGACGACGCGGCCTCCGGTCTGGCGGAAATGGTTCTGCGCATGCTGGGGGTTCCTCCGGACGACGCCCGCGACGTCGCCCGCCGCCCCCTGCCCGACCCGGCCTGACTGCGGGTACCGGTGTGACGGGATCGCCCGGGAAGGGGGAGGGGCGGCGAGGGAGGGGCTGGCGAGGGGAGGGGCCGGGCTTCAGCGGGCGTTGGTCTGGCTCTCGGCCGGCACGGCAGCACCAGCGCGGACCGGATGGCCGTCTTCGCCGGTGTTTCCCCGACGCCCCGCGCATCCGGAAAGGTCAGCGGTGACCTGCACCGTCGACGGCGAGGCAGGGCGTCTCTTCGGCGATGTGCCCGCCATCGCCCCGCCGCTGTCCCGCATCACCTCGGTGTGAACGCTTCGGCCGCGGCGGTGAAGGCGGCTGCCCAGTCGGACGTGATGATGCTTGCGATGTACCCGTCCGGCCGGACGAGGATGAGGGTGTCGCCGGTGATGCCGTAGATGCTCTTCAGCCGGCCGGTGGTGTCGCTGAGGAGGCGATCGGCTGTCTCTCGGCCTCGTAGGTATCGAGGAGGCTGTCGGGTGCGCCGGCGATGACCTGGGCGAGTTTCCAGCCGAGGTTGTAGGCGTCCTGGACACCGGTGTTGAGTCCTTGTGCGCCGGCCGGGGTGTGCACGTGGGCGGCGTCACCGGCGAGGTGGTGAATGGCTGCGGAGTGCCTGTCGGCTGCTACGTGTCGGCCTGTCGGCGGCCGTAAAACATGACGGGCAGGAAGGTCGCCCTCGATGTCACGATGGACACCACTGCGTAGTTGCGGCAATCAATGCCCTCCCCGTCCTTGGAGCGTCCCTCTCGGCGAGGTTGCGCAGACCGGCCGATCCGTGGCCCTCAACCTCCCGAGCCCAGCTCAGACGAGAAGCCGCCAACGAGACTTCTGGTGGAGGCTGAGGGATCATTGATGGGTGTACCGCGCCGCAACCCAGGATTCGTCTTCGGCTGCGGTAGAACCCAATTTGACCTGGCATGCAGCAAAGTCCGTAGGGCGTTGCCAGCCGGAGGTCGTCCGGTGCCGGTGAGGTGGGGCCGAAGGGGTGCGGCGGTGGGGAGCGGGCGGGCTGAGGGCCCGGAGTCGAGCCTGGTCATCCAGTTCGTGGACGTCACGTCCAATACGGTAACAGGTGGCCCAGGTCGCATGTTGGTTTGGACGGTCATCAGGAGACCCGCACGTAAGTATTCGGTGTCGCCTCTCGGTCAGATGGCCGAGAACGATGAAAGTTGTTGGTGAAAATGACCACCACTGAGAAACCATGCGTCGTTGCCACCATCCCAGTAGGGACGGAGCCGGTCGGTGTGGCAGCGGATGTTCATGACCATGTCTTCGTCACCAATAGCGGTGATCACACGTTGTCGGTGATCGATGCTTTGACCAACACTGTGACCGCCACCATCAACGTCGGACTCCGCCCGGAGAGCGTGGCAACCGATCCTCAATTCGGCATCTACGTCGCCAACGGCGGCTTTGGCACCGTGTCAGTGCTCGACAGATTCCATACTGTCATCGCCACCATCAACGTCGGAGGCCCGCCTTCGATTCTTCACCCACCATCCCACGTGGTGGGAGTGGCGGTCGATCATTTCCTGAGTCGTGCCTACGTGACCAGCCGAAGTCATCACAGAGTGGCGGTAATCGGCATCAGTGGCGAGCTCCCCACGGCCGCCCACAACTTCGTCCCTGTCGATGGTCCCCTTGGTGTGGCAGTTGACTCTGCAAGTCATCGCGTCTACGTCACGCAACCCGACTGGGACACGGTATCGGTGCTCGATGCTGCGACCAGCGGGGTTATTGCGGCCATCCCGGTCGGGCAGCATCCCATGGGCATTTCGATCGATTCCCAGAGGCGCCGTGCATATGTGGCCAACAACGGCTTCAAGACGGTGTCAGTGCTCGACATCGTCACCGGCGCAGTCGCCGATATCGAGGTCGGTGTGAGACCGCTTGGTGTGGCGGTTGATCTCCGGGGTGACGCCTACGTAACCCATTCTGACGGTACGGTGAAGGTGATCGACGCCGAGTCCAGCAGCGTGAGCGCTACGATTCCAGTCGGATCCCAACCGGATGGCGTGGCTTTCGAGCCCCACAGTAATCGCCTCTACGTCGCCAACAGGGGCGACGGCACCGTATCGGCGATGGATCTTGCTCGCAGTTGAAAGGTCGCCGGTGAGCCGTTTCCCCGACGAAGACTGCCTTGGGCAGAACGCAGCGCAGAAGGCGCAACTGACGTGGTGACCGATACTTCGCGTCGCATCTCCCGTTCAACAATGTGCCGTTCGCGATCGCTGTGGCTTTGGCAGTGCATCAGCCGCCTCACCCGCTTCGCCGCCCGAGACTACGTCCGATCGCCATCAGAAATTCGCGCCGAGGCGAGTCAACGCGTCCCGCCGCGCTGCGTACGCCGCAGAACGGGAGCCGTCAGGGCAGTCTCGTACGGCAGTTGGGAGCCATGGTTCCCCAGAGCAGCGAATCCAGCGTGGACGTGAGGCGCGTGCGAAGGTCGTCGCTGGGAACGTCATGACGGTGACTCGTCGTGGGAATGCGGGGCCTCTAGGCCGGAGGTACGCTGAATGCGGGGCGGAGAGCGAACGTATTACCCGACGCGGCCAGTGAACAGCGACATTCCCCATCGTGTGGCCTGCGAGGCGATCACATTATGCTCGAAGTTGAACTCGACATATTTTCAGGCATGCCGAACCCTCGATGGGTTCTGTCGCCACAAGAAGAGCGGGAGCTGACGGAGCGCGTAGAAGCGGATACGAGCCAGCTCTCGGAGGTCACTTCCCCCCACGAGGTGTTGGGTTTGGGGTACCGCGGCTTCATTGTGCGTTCAGTCAAGTCGGAACATGGAGCCTGGGACACATGGCAGGCGACGTCCGCAGCCCGTATCGGGGCTGAGTTTCGGGTAGGGGTCCGAACGGCCGCCAGAGAGGTCGATTCTGTTGCGCACTGGCTTCTCGCAGCGCCGGCCACCAGGATGGGGATCGCTGACGAGCTCCTGTCCGTTGCTGCAGGAGGCCCCTCTATTCTGCCGGCCGAGCGGGAGGAGCTGTACCCACCCAGTCCTGACTCGTTCGATGAATCCCCGGATGTCGAACGGGGGGTGACATGGCATCGACCGTGTCCCAGCACGCTCTATGCCGCGAACGCGGACATCTTCAACAGTCCCGGAACAGTTGAAAAGAACAACTGCTACTGCTTTGCGTCGAACCACGTGGCGAACATTCGACATGCCTTGCCGGGACGTAGAGGGGGAAAGCCGGCTGCCTCCCCGACAGTCGACAACATTCGGGGCGGTCTCTACGCCGATGGCTGGGCTGACAACTGCCAGACGAATACTCTCGTGATCGCGGCCCACGTCTGGCCGGGCTGGGACTATCACTTCTACCGTCTCGTGTCACCGGATCCCAACTGGCTTTGGTATCACAAGACCGGTGGCACCCCGGCGGTGTACCTCGATGGCGCCGGCTACCCGATACGCCGACAAGTGACCGGCGGTGGTTCGGTTATCTGGCGGCATCCCCAGAACTGTGTGAAGACGCCGCCCGACCCCATTGTGCCCGTGTACACCGAGTTCGTCGGCTGGTTCTACCAGAGAAATGCGACTGCTTTGGTTGCTTGACGGGTCGTTGTTGTCCGAGCGCGTGTTGCCGAAGGAGCTCTCATGTCAGGTGCCGTTAAGTATCGAAGCGACGCGATCGTTGAGCTCATGCAGATGCCCGCAACGGACCATGACGAAACCTGGCTGAAGGAGGCGCTGCAACAGGCCGTCTTGCTGGAGCTCGCGACGCTGCCGCCCTATCTGTGTGGCCTTTGGTCGATCCTGGAGGAGGACCAGGGGTCGGATGTCTTCGAGACGATTCACGAAATCGTCTTCGATGAGATGTCACACATGGGTTTGGTCTGCAACATGGTCTCGACCATTGGTGAGGTGCCGCGCATCGCCGACAGCGAGCTCGTACCGAAGTACCCAGGTCCGCTTCCCGGTGGTGTTCAGCCGGATCTGGAGGTGTCTCTCACCGGGTTGAGCAAGCAGGCGCTCGACATGTACTCCCGCATCGAGAGGCCCGACGACCCCGTGGCCGAAGAACGGATAGCGCACACGTCTATCGGCGCGTTCTACACGGCGATTCTCGAAGCTTTCCGTGCGCGCCCGGAGTTGATCCAGGGCACGCGGCAGCTGACCAAGGACATGTCCGCGGCCCACGGGCAGGGGAACAACGTCGCCCCGCTCAGATCGCTCGGTGATGTAGAGGCTGCCCTGCAAGTCATCAAGGAGCAGGGCGAGGGCACCGCGGCATCACCGGAGAACCCGTTCCCGGGCGAGGCCGACGAGTTGGCGCACTTCTACTCCTTCCGAGAGATCTTCCACGGGCGCAACCTGATCCGCGTATCAGACGATCCGCCACTGTTTGATTTCCAGGGAGATGAGATTCCCATGCCTCGGGCGTTCCCGATGGGAACGGTGCCCGCAGGCGGCTGGGTCGAAGGCGGGGTGCCCGTCTCCGATGCCGTGCAACGGGACCTGACCGAATTCAACCGGCACTACAGCTCGATGCTCCGGTTCCTCGAACGCGCCTGGAAGGCGGAGCAGCCGGGCACGGCGAAGCAGATGCTGAACCGGGCAGTCGTGGAAATGGTCAGCTTGCAGGTACCTGCCCAGACGCTGATGGCGACGCCGCTGCCCGACGGGAGCGGAAAGACGTACGGCCCGGAATTCCTGTACGTCGAGGAAGATCCGTGACGGAGAAACGGGCCGCAGTGCACAAGAGGAGAAGCAAGGAGAGCCGACATGGCGTTCCGTGTGACGCTGGAAATCTATTCGGGCCTGCCAAATCCCTCGTGGATGGTCACCGATCCCGATCAGGTGCAACGGTTCCTGCGGCTGTTCCTGCGTCATCGCGCAGGCTTGGCAGTGGCGCCCGGCGGCTTCACGGGGGTCGACTTCCGCGGGATGAAGATCGACTTCGCCAGTGACACTGTGCAGTCGTTCGGTCTGCCGCCGAGCATCGAAATCGCAGGTGGCGGTGCCGTAGACCCCTTCGCCAGTGCCGAGTTGGCGGAGGAACTTCTCGAGACGATGCCGGAGCCTGCTGAGGAAGAAGAGAGGGGTGACTTTCGAGTTCTGCGCGACGCCACGCGTCAGGCAATTCAACGATCAGTCAAAGAAGGACTAGGAGGGACGGAGACAATCGAGCCGGGGGAGCCACCGGACCAGGCACTCGCGGCTGAAGTCGAAGAACAGCTCCGACTTATCGATCAACGTCTGAATGCGTGTCCGTTCGATGCCGGTCCATTCGAGCCCGCCTTCTGGAACAACTTCTACGTCGTAGAGCGCAACAACTGCTACAACTACGCCGTGAACCAGCGTACGGACTCGTTCGCTCAACCCGGATGGGCTCATGGCTACAGAATCCCGCCCTCAGTGACCTGCGCGGATGTGCGCACGGGAGTGTTGCGGGACGGGCTGCGGGTTTGGGGTGACTGTCAGCCGGCCGGTTATGAACGGCACTTGGTCGCGCTCGTCACCGGAACCATGATGAGCGGGAAGCGTGACTACCACTGGTACCGGCGCCACCGCGAGGGTTTCTGGGGGCACAAGCTGGCGACCAACCCTGCCCAGAACGTGGACTACTCCAACAACGTGATCACCAATCCGTTCTCGTGCAACAGAGGCCGCTACACGGACTGGTGCGGCTTCTACCAGTCGCACAATTCCGTGATCGTGTCGGGGCCACTGTGACAGCCGGCGGACCAGCGAAGGGGTAAGGGAAATGCCTGTCACCTATGGAGTCCACTGGAACGATGCGGCGCCCGCTGTCGGGACCAGCTGTTCGTTCGTTGCCATTCCCGTCATCTCCTCGGTCGCGTCCGGGATGGACTCCGCCATGCAGAGCATGGGGCACACGCGCCGCTTCATACGTGGTAACGAGAACGCCTGGGCGACAGATTACGAGCACCCCGAAGTCGCGTCGACCGGCCAGTCGCTCACCGAAGACGGCATAGACAGCGTCGCGCTCATGTACTACGCCGGGCACGGGCTACCGGAGGTATCGGTCTCCCTGGCGTCGGACCATTTCGGCTGCCGCGCCTTCTACAGCAACATGCGTCTGGGCGTGCAGGAGCTGCGCTGGCTCGTGCTGGACCTCTGCGGTGGGGTGGCGGGACCGGATGTCAGCGCCAGTGTGAACATGGTCTGGTCCGAACCGACCAACGGAGACAGCGCGCGTCCCCTCGAGTCGCTGCACGTCCTGTGCACTTTCGTCGATGAGTCCTTCGCCGGTTTCGACACCGGCCGTGGCGGGGAGTTCGCCACCTTCGTCTCCCACGGTGCGCCGGTAGGCAGCGCATGGCTCGACGCAGCGTTCGCACGGTCCGGGGAGCAGGCCAACATACCCATCGCGATCGCCTGCGGCAACGATGAGGCGGACGCGCGATTTCGACTCGACAACGGCCGTTTGGCGGACGGCGCAGGCGGGCCCGTCCCATCCGTCAGTCTGGCTTGGAAGTGGCGTTCGTAAACTTCGCGCGATGCAACGAGAGATGCGGTCGCAATGGACTACAACACGCTGAGACAACGCTGGGACGCGCTCGAGGCGCCGGCGAGCATCTACGAGGTCGATCCCTCACTGGAGCCGCTGGACGACACGGTCGAGCTCGCACGGCACGCAGGCATGGCGATTCCGGCGCGGGAGCCCTCCTGGTCCGAGGATGGGGTGTCCATGAGGCTGGAACACGATGCCCACACGCTCACCGTCTACCGGCCCTCACGAGCAGTGCAGTACGTCGACAGCAGCCGATGGCAGGTGGATGACGGAACGTCCGACATGCATATCTCGGACACCGAGGCGTTCGATGCGGCAGTACGAGAAGCAAGCCGTGTGGGACTCATGGAGCAGAACGACTTCACTCCGTTCCGCGTGACGCGCCTGCGTGCATCATCCTGCGTCCGAGGCCAAAGCCCCAGGAACCCGCGGGTGATCGATGTCGGGGTCATCCTCAAGCGGCGGCTCGACGGCCTCGCCTTCGAGGGACAGGGCGGCAACGTGGTCATGTACTTCGGCCCCGACGGGAGCCTCACCGGATTCGAACGCGTCGCCAGGCGAGTCAGTAACGTTCGTGCCGCCGTGTCCGGCTGGCGCTCACTGGACGACGTGCTGACCGAAACCGAGGACCACCTGCGGCTGCGCCGCGACAGCGACTTCACCGTAGAAGAGGCCCGGGCCGGATATCTCGAGCTCGGCCGTCTCCAGCAGCAGACCGTGATTCAGCCCGTCTATGTCCTGGCATTGCGCCTTGGAGGGACCCACCGGGAACCGGCAGAGCCCGAGCGCCGCATCCAACACGCGATTCCCGCCGCTCTCAACAACGTCGCTCCGCTGGTGCCCAGCGCCGAACCGGACATACCCCAGACGCCGAGATACAGCGCCGAGTGAGGCCGGATCGGGCGGTGTGCTCACCGCGCACATGCCATCCGGTACGCGAAGAGATGGTGGGCGTGGGGGCGGAATCGGTACGGCCGGCCGTCGTCCGGCCAGGGCCGTCCTGCGAAGGCCCACGCGCAGCGTGAGGCGGCGCGGGTCCGGTGGGGTGAGGCCGTGGATGTCCTCGGGTGAGGCCGTTGTGCCCCCGCTTTACGCGGGGCCGAGTTCATGCTCACCGTCGTCATCGTGATCCAGAAGTAGTCACCCTTGCTTGAGCGGGCCGAGCCTTGCCCACCAGCAAGCAGGGAAGCCGCATCTCAGAGGTTCTCCTTGAAATGGTCTCGTGACGTGACTCGGTCCAGGGGATCCCGCGAGCCGCGATGAGTCCTGCGGCGTCCGGCGGGTCATACTGTCGAACCCGTTCACGAGGAGGGCTTCTGATGCGCAGCGTGACCTATTCGATGAGCGTCTCACTCGACGGCTACATCGTCGGGCCGGACGGTGACTTCAACTGGACGGTCCCCGGCGAGGATGTCTTTCGCTTCTGGATCGACGAGATCCGGCAGGTCGGCGTCCACCTGTTGGGACGGCGGCTGTACGAGACGATGCTGTACTGGGAGACCGCCGACCAGGATCCAACGCTCGACGACTCGATGCGCGAGTGGACCGGGCTCTGGAAGCCGCTCCCCAAGGTGGTCTTCTCCACCACGCTGTCGACGGTGCAGGGCAATGCCCGCCTGGCCTCCGGCGGCCTGGCGGAGGAGATCGAGCGGTTGCGAGCCGAGCCGGGGGAGGGCAACATCGCGATCGGCGGCGCGACTCTCGCCGCCGAGGCGGCCGCGCTGGGTCTGATCGACGAGTACCGGACCATGGTCTACCCGGTGCTGGTTGGCGGGGGCATCCCGTACTTTCCCCAACGCGAGCGCCGGGTGGTTCTGGAACTCGCCGAGACCCGCACCTTCAACTCGAGAGTCGTCTATCTCCGCTACCGCGTGGCGCGTTAGCCGGCCCGTCCGCCGAGCCCGGGAGGGAACGGGTCCCAGTGCCGTCGGTCAGCGACGCCCACGCCGTCGACGGGCCGGGCGGCACCGCACTGGAGCAGCCCGCGAGCCGGGCCGGCCCGCCACCCTGGTGTGCGGCATCGGCCAGGACGCCCGCAGTCGCCGTCACCCGGGGCCGCCTCTCCACAAGGCAACGCCACTTCCAGTAGCGGGCGGGTGGTTACCTCTTCCCGAGACCACCCTTTGCGCCGCAGCCGCCAGATGCTGCCCGATGGGTTCTACCGCCTCGCCCTGCGCACCTTCGTAGCAGCCCCTGAGGTCCACACCTGCGACCATAATCAGTGTGATGGCACCGTCCTCGCTCCTGCTGGCGAGGCTGACCGGAAGGCACGCCGAACATGGCTGGGCAAGAAAACCGTTGGGCGGAACTGACCGGCGGACAAGCCGGACAGGAGTACGCCCAGCGTTTCGCGCGACTCGCCGCATCGGGACACGACGTTCACGGCGAGGCCGCCTTCTGCGCCGCATTGCTGGAACCCGGCGCCCGGGTACTCGACGCTGGCTGCGGCACCGGCCGGGTCGCGATCAGGCTCGCCGAGTTGGGCCACTACTGCACTGGCGTAGACGTCGACTCCTCGATGCTCGCCGTCGCCCGCCGCGACGCCCCCACGCAGGAGTGGCTCCTGGGTGACCTGGCCCATCTGGATGCCCTCGGCCTGGATCCGGGGTACGACCTGGCGCTCGCCGCCGGAAACGTCATCCCCTTGCTGGCCCCAGGCACCGGCTCAGCCGTCGTCCGGCAACTGGCCTCCGCGCTTCGCCCGGGCGGTCTGCTGGTCACGGGCATGGGACTGGACGCGGCACACCTGCCGCTGCCGGAACCGACGGTGACCATTACGGAGTTCGACCATTGGTGTACCCAGGCCGGACTGGCCCTGCGGCAGCGTTGTGCGACGTGGAGCGGCGATCCCTATCACCAGGGCTGCGGCTACGCCGTCAGCGTGCACTCCCGCGCTGCCACGTGAGTCCGCGCGCATTGCGCGACGGTCCGTCACCGTCAACGCGATGGGTGTGCGGCGTCGACACCGCTCACCCCCGCCGCTCGGTTACAGGTCGAGGACGGCCCAGAGGCGCCGGCCGTCTTCTCCGGTGTCGGTGCCGCAGCTGGAGACGATGGAGTGGGCGCTGAGTTCGGCGAGGACGTCGTCGCCGTCCGGAGCATGGCCGGCGGTCAGGTTGGGCTGGTGGGAGAGGACGAGGACGCAGGCCTGACCGTCTTGGTCGGAGAGATGGACGCTGATGCGGCGGCCGCCGTCGTGCAGGACCGCGCCCACCAGCTCGCCGACAACGGCCTCCAGGGCGGGTTCGTCCGGCCGGTGCCCCCACGCGTGGAGCTGGGTGACGACCTGCCGCCCCGCTTTGGCGGGCGACCACGGAGCGTTCTCGTGCACCCAGTTCGCCGCCCGCCTGTTCTTCAGCGCCACCCCACGCTGCGCGGTCGTCATCAGCGGTGCGCCGGGCGGGGCCTGGTGCTCGGGCCTGGGTGGGGAGATGGGGCGCTTCGGCGGGGGCGGGGTCTTCGGCGGGTAATCCGGCTTGTGGTCGCCGTCGATGTTCGTACGCGGTGCCATGTGGCCCTCCCCGGTGGTGCGGCGGCCGCCGGGCCGCCCAGGAGTCTCAGCGTAGGCCCGTAAGCGCCCGGGATGGTGGAATTTGGCACCGGCCAATGCTGCTGACTGCTTGCACGGACGGCTGCATGCGACCCATCGGCCCAGGTTCCCTGCCGGGAAGCCCGGTTCGCGTCCGGCCCGGGTAGCACTCGGCCGGTTCAGAAATAGACGAGCGATTACCCGCTCTGCTGCATACAGCGGCCGATACCGGTCAGGCGAACGAGAAGCATCCGGCGACGCGAATGGAGGCACGACGATGGACTGGCGTCACGAGGCCGCCTGTCGGCGGGAGGATCCGGATCTGTTCTTCCCCATCGGCACGGGTGGCCCTGCGCTGCTTCAGATCGAGCAGGCGAAGGCCGTATGCCGCCGTTGCCCGGTTCTGGACGAGTGCCTGGAATGGGCCCTTGAAGGGGGCCAGGACATGGGCGTATGCGGCGGCCTGACCGAAGACGAGCGGCGTGCTGTCAAGCGGCGCCGGGCGGCCAGGGCGGCCCGGGTCCGGGCGGAAGCCTGATCTCACCAGCGTTCCGTGTTGGTGGGGGCGCCCCCGCCTTTGATCGCATGACGGCGCTGCCAAGCCTCCGGGACGGCCGGCCCGGTCGATCTTCGCGTAACGCACGCGGATATCGGGAAATTTCTGGACGCTCAACCCTATGGTGGCGTGGTGAACGGCCACCAGCGAATGCGGGACGACGAGGGGAGCGCGGCCCGGCTTCTCGCGCTGTCGGACGGCGTCTTCGCCATCGCGATGACGTTGCTGGCGCTGGACATCACACTGCCCGCCGGACTGGACCAGGCTGGTTTCGAAAAGGCGCTGGGCGAGGTGGTACCCAACCTGTGGGCGTACGCCCTCAGCTTCGTGGTCATCGCAGCGTTCTGGCGGGGACACCATCAGGTCTTCCGGTACGTGCGAGTGGTGGACGGGACAGTCATCAAGCTCGGGCTGCTGAATCTGGGGCTGATCGCCCTGATGCCCTTTCCCACTACCCTGCTGGCCGAGTACGGGGACCAGCGGCAGTCGGTGGCGGTCTACTCCGGCGCCGCCGCGGCCATCGGTGCCGCACAGCTCGTGTTGACGGTCGCGCTGTGGAAGCGCCCGTGGCTGAGCAGTACGGCGATCCCCGATCCCGTGGCGCGCAACGACGTGCTCGACCTGGCGTCGATGGTGCTGATCTTCGCCGTCGCCGTGCCGCTGGCCTTCGTCTCCCCGACGGGCGCGCAGCTTTGGTGGGCGGTGCTGATCCCGGTGAAGGTGGTGCTGGGCCGACGGGCCAAGCGTCTGCGCGCGGCAACCTAGCGGTGTCGCGGCTCGGAAGGTCGGGACACCCAGACACTCCGTGCAGGGCCATTCGGGGGACCTGTCGCGCACGGGAAGGCCCGCAGATGCGGCTCCTACGTTTGGCTGCCATGACGTACGTACCGAGCGGTCCCGCCTCCGCCGATCCGTACGAAGTTGCCCTGTGTTCTCGGCGTCTCCAGCGCCTCCGTGACACCGGGGCTGTTCGGACGCGGCCCGACCGCACGTCAATCTCGTACATCCGGGGGGAGCGGGACTGGTCCCGCTGAGCACGTCCGAGGGGAGATCTTCGCTCTGGACAGCACCCGGTCGACATCTCCGCGGCTTCGAGATCGGAGGGCCGATGTTCGACCGGGCTCTGAGGGATTCAGCGTGTTCCCGTCCAGTTGTGCGCCACGTCGATCACTACCCGGTCGGGCGCCACCGACACCCGGAACGGCAGCCGCGCCCGGACGCCGAGTCCGATCTGAGTGTCCCCTTCAAAGCTGCCTGCGAACCGGGCATCCCTGAAGGTGCGGTATCCTGTGAGGTCCACGCCCTTCAGGCGCTGGCCGGCCCGCACGGGGTAGGTGGGATTCCCGGTGGCGGGGTCGTAGGCGGGGGCGTTGACCCGTATCTCGAGGACGGCGCCGCCGCCGACGGGGATGTAGTTGCCGGAACCGTCCTGGTGGAGGCGGCTGACATATCTGACGGAATAGCCGAGGCTGCTGGTGCCCGCGCCGGGGACATCGACGACCATGCGGTCGAAGCAGGCGTGCCGGCCGGTCCTGATGTTCGTCACCGGCTCCGCCGTCGCGGCGGAGCGGGTCTTGGCCGCACTGCCCCAGCCGGTGGGGCAGTTTGTGGTCTGTGCGGTGGTGGTCGTTGCGGCCGCGGCCGGAACCGCCGCCACTCCTGCCATGGCGGCCACAAGCGCGACCACCGTCGCCCATGCGGCTCTGTTTCGTCCCATTTCGTCCCCTAGAAAGGTGGTGTGTCGGACATTAAGGGAGACACCCGGGTGGGCCGAATGGTTGCACTGTTCCGGAGCGGTCGAACCGGCCGAACTCGCGCTCGTGAACCTGCCGACCCCGTGTGACTCCCTACCGGGACGGCCGCTCGCCCTCGATGACGCAAGCGTCCACGACATGGACGGGCCATGGAAGGTAAGCCGCAAACGCCCGCACGTACGCCCCCTGGCCACGTCCTGATGGAGATGCGGATACGGGGCGTGTGTGCCCGGCTGGCCGGCATCCTGAGGGCAGACCGATGTACGAGCGGCACGGCGAGCCGATACCCGGGCAAAGCGGTTTGGTCTGGCGCGTGATCAGCAAACAAGCGCGGACCAGCGCTCTGTGCGGTGCGACCTCTGCCGCTGCCCGCATCGCCTCCGCCAGGGGGAGGCAGCCGGGGAACGAATCTGCGACTGTTGCATGACCGCCGTCGGCTCAGCCGCCCAGCGCAGCCCCATGGCGCTGCACGTGCCGACATCCACCGCGCGACGGCTCTCCGGCTACTCGCCGCTGGACCACAAGAACGACAAGGGCAAGGTCCACCCGTCGTGGGCATTGCCTTCCCTGAGCTGCCAATGGTTGTGGGCCGGGCGACGTTCCTCCTCTACGGAGTCACCGCTTTGTCCACTAGCGGAAGTTGGAGCCGTCACTCGGCCCCAGCGTGCACTACGTCAGCCACGGCATCCCCCGTACGGAGCGACGGCTCCCAGGAGATCTCCCCGGCGTGCGGGGCGGCGACCATCACCCAGGTCGACCAGAGACCAGCGGGCAAAGACCGGCACCCCAGCCGGGGCACCGAAACCTACTCGCCCCGGCCTAGGCGCGCCGCCCAGGCCGAAGATCCGCCACCCGGCACCCCGCCACGATGTCGGCAGATCCACGGGCGAGGCGTACGCCCGGCCCGCGCATCACCATGACCTGGCGCTCGCTGCCGAGCGACAGTGAGGTTCCCCCGTTGTGCGGGAGGTGCTGATCAGCTGGTCAGGGCGGGGTGACGGGGTTCCAGGTTCGCTTGTTCGGCCGTCGCCTGGTCGGTGTAGTGCTTCTCCTCGAACTCGATGGGGCTGAGGTAGCCGAGCCGTTGCTGGATGCGCCGGCTGTTATAGAAGCCGTCGATGTACTCGAAGAGGGCCAGGTTCGCCTCAGCCCTGGTCAAGCGTCACCGACACAGCCGAGGCAGAACCCCGGCACCCGACAGGTGGTGGTGCTCTGCCACTGTCAGGGGCAGACGCGCTTCCGAGCGTGTCATCGGGCAGGGGCATCTCTGCCCCCATACCGATTCTCGAGAGGGGCCGCACAAAGTGGTCCGGGGCGAATGGCGCGCGCCGCCTGTGATGCCTACGGTGGTATAAGAGGCAATGCGGCACGAATGGTCGCCGACACGATTAAGAATGTTGGCGCACCGATTTCGTACGGGGGTCCGCTCACCGGATCAGGTGGGAAAGATGCGTGCTCACAAGCTCGGCTCCGCCGCACGGCGTGCGCTGTCGGATGTCGGTGAGGCGGTCGGCCCCACTCCCTTCCAGGTGCTCATCCGGGTGAAGGGGGAACCCGGTGAAGAACAGCGTCGCCAGATTGCCGATGCTGGCGCGCGGGTGGGTATGGCCGCGGGGGATGTCCTGACCGCGGCGGTCGCCCCCGGCGATCTCGGACGCTTGACGGAAGTCGACTGTGTCGAATACGTGGAGCTGTCTGAACCGCTCCACCCCGACACGAGCACCCGGCCACACAACTAGTGATCGCCTGTCCCGCACTATGAGGGCAGGCGTTTTTCGCCAGAGAGAAGACCGCTCATGCTCGACTCACGGCTGAAATTCCTGCAGTCCCGGGCCGAGGAAGGTCCGGCGGAGCTGGTGGGCCTGGAGTCCACCGGCCGTTTCGCACTCATTACCGAAGGGGTGAGGGCACCTCGTGTGCGTGTACTGCTGCGAATGGCGGAGGGATACGGCGCCGACGACCTGGGGGAGCTGTCCCAGGGCATGGGGCTGACGGTTCTCATCCGCGCCGGGGACGTGGTTGGCGGCGAGATCGGAATCGACCGTCTCACGGAGCTCGACGAGTTGGAAGCTGTCAGCTACGTCGAGGCGTCCCGCCCCACCCTCTCGGAACTGGACGCCGCCGTGCCCGAGACCAAGGCCGACAAGGTGCACACCGGACCCCCCGGACTCCGTGGCGCCGGTGTGATCGTGGGTGTTGTCGACAGCGGAATCGACTGGCGCCACGGCTGCTTCCGGGACCCGACCGGGAGAACCCGCATCCTGCGTATCTGGGACCAGAACCTCACCACGGAAGCCGGGGAATCCTCACCGGCGCCGTTCGGTCACGGGGTGGAATACCAGCGTTCCGCAATCGACGACGCATTGCGCGCTGCGAACCCCATGGGCACTGTGCGGCACATGGACGACACCGGTGGCCATGGCACCCACGTGGCCGGCATCGCCGCCGGTGACGGGTCGTCGGCCGGTAATGGGCAACCGGAGTTCACCTTTGTCGGCGTCGCGCCCGAGGCGGATCTGGTCGTCGTGGCCAACCGGGTGACGACGGAAGCCCTGGGCGATTCCATGGGCACGCTCGAGGCCGTCGGTTACGTCTACAAGGTCGCCGAGACCCTCGGTCGGCCTGCGGTTGTCAACATCAGCCAGGGCGACAATCTGGGACCGCACGACGGTTCCAGCCTGCTGGAACGCGGAATCGACAACCTGCTCAACGCCCCGGGGCGCGCGCTGGTGAAGTCCGCGGGCAACGCGGCGAATGCCGGCATACACGCGACGGGCCAGGTGACGGAGGGAGGCAGCGACGTCGTCCAATTCCTGGTACCCGTCGACGACAACACGCCGGATACTCTGGACATCTGGTACTCCGGCGCTGACCGTCTCTCCCTGCGGATCACTCCACCCACTGGCACGGCGAGCGCCGAAATAGCCCCCGGCACCACCATCACAGATCTGGATCTCCCCGGGGGAAACAAGGCATTCGTCGACTCTGTCGTGCACCACTCACAGAACGGCGACAACCGGATCTACGTTCAGCTGAGCCCGGGAAGCCAGACAGCGATCCGGTCCGGCACCTGGAGTCTCACCCTCATTGGCCAGACCGTGGCCGACAGCGGCCGCTGGCACGCCTGGATGGAGAGGGGCCGGACCGTACCCCAGTTCATCGGATCACACCGGAATGACGAGATAACCATCTCCGTACCCGGGACCAGTCGGAAGGTCGTCACCGCCGCTTCCTACATCACCAAAGGCGCGGGGCAGGGAAACCTTTCCACCTTCTCCAGCCGGGGCCCCACCCGCGACGGCCGCAAGGCACCGACGCTCTCCGCCCCGGGCCAGGCCATCACCTCGGCACTGGTAGGAGCCACAGGACCGAGCCAATACCAGCCCATGTCCGGCACGAGCATGGCCGCACCGCATCTCACCGGGGTGTGTGCCCTCATGTTGCAGTCGAGTCCCACGCTGACCCAGGACGACCTCGTCCTGCTCCTGACCAGTTCGGCCCGGCTGGACCCCTTCACCGGCGCGGCGCCCGGCAACGACTGGGGGGCGGGCAAGGTGGACGCGGCAGCGGCGGTCGACTCCGTACCCTGACCAGTAGACACGCGCACCGCCCATCATGGCCGCCGTCGTACGCCCACCGCGGCCAGGGGGTGTGGGCCTGGCTGCACCGTGTGGTCTCGACGAGTGACGAACTCGGCACGAGTGACGCACTCGGCGCCGAGGGCAGTGCGACCGGCCGCCCTGTGCAAATGGAGGCTTCCCCAAGCAGGAGGCCGGTGTAGCGGCTTGGACCGCCTCGTCGAACTGGCCGAGCCTGGGTGAAGTCGCCATGGTTTACGACCGAGTGCGCTGATCCGGCCGATCAGCGCTTTGCAGGAGGCGGGGCGGAACGTACGCGTCGGACCGGAACTCCGGTCTCGTGCGATCCGCTGCTCCCGGGCGGGCCCGGGAGCAGCGGATACGACACCGGCCTGACCCTGTGCGATGGCTTCAAAAAGCGGGACATGCTTCAGGGTCAGGCGCGGTGTGTGTGAGGCCGGGGTCAGGCGCGCACGGTGAGCCAGGCGCCGAGGCCGCCGCATCCGGTCGCGTTGTAGGTGGTGCTCCGGTAGCCCGCCGGGATGGGGGAGTAGGGGCACGTCCATATGCCGTCGCGGACGAGCTGGTGGTACCAGGCGCCGACGCCGTCGCAGCCGCTCTTCATGTAGTTGGTGATGACGTATCCGGACACGACCGGGGAGCCCCCGCAGGTCCAGATGCCGTCACGGGCGAGCTTGTGCTGCCAGGCGCCGATGCCGTCGCAACCGCTCCTGATGTAACCGGTGATGACATACCCGGTCACGATTGGGGAGTACGAGCACGTCCATATGCCGTCCCGGGCCGGCTCGTGCAGCCAGGCCCCTGAACCGTTGCAGCCGCTGCGATTGAACGCGGTGATGACGTAACCGGGGGGGACGGCGGTGCCCGGGCAGGTCCACCCGCCTGCTGTGGCCCCCGCGGATCCGGACTCGGCGGCGCTCGCTGTGCTGGTGGCTGTGCCGGTGAAGACGGCCGCGAATATCGCGATCGCTCCGACCATCGCGGTGAACCTGCTGCGGAGGAACGACATCGTCGTACGGCTCTGAAGGCGACGCGATTGACTGTTCAATTCACACCCGTCCTTTGGACATGCCGGTGTACTTCCTCTCGACGGCCGAGAGCGCCTGGCGGTGGATCAGGAGGCACCCTAGTCGGCTCAAGAGGGCGAAGAACACGGCTGCCATAAACCAGAAAGAACCCTGTCCTGAAGCAGACATGACAGCAGGTCAGCACTGCTGTGCGAGGACGCTCGACGTGCGGCGAGGTGCCCGGTGCCGGGGCGAGATCGCCAGGCACCGGGGCTGCGGCCGGTGGAGGGGCATGTTGCCCTGTCGTACTGGCTGTGGCAGCGGATCGTCCTGTCGGGTCTGCTGGAGATCGAGCTGAAGGAGCTTGCCGAGGCGGCGGGCGCGGCCGAGCGCCTGTGGCCGTACGGACACGGTTTCGACCCGCACATCACGAAGAGCGGTGTCGTCCGGCGTGTCCATGTGAAGACACCTTCATTCTGCCCCGCCCACAAGGACGGTTCATCTCGCGCTGCCGAAGGACCATGCCTCGATGTCGCGGTAGTGGATCGGCCCGGGGCCGCGGCCGAAGTTGCTGCCGACCAGATGCAGACGCTCGGCCTGCCACGTGCGGCCGGTGAACGTGGAAAGCCCTGCGGCGGCCTGTACCACGCTGGAAGCATCACCGCGGCGCGCACGGGCGAGCGTCAGGTGGGGGTTCAGTGGCCGGTCCATGAAGGGGACACCATGTTCCTTCACCAGCGCCCGCACCTCCCCGGCGAGCAGCCGCAGCTCCTCGAGGTCCCCGCTGAGCCCGCTCCACAGCACACGCTCGTCGAAGTGCCCGCCGCCGCAGAGGGCCAGGTCCAGGGGCCGGCGCCTCGCTGCGAATTCCGCGAGCGGCGGCCGCAGGAGCGAAACGGCTGACGTCGGCAGCTCACCGAGGAACGCCAGGGTGATGTGCCAGTCCTCGATGCGGTTCCACCGCATGCTCGGGTAGGCGTCGTAGGCGGGCCGCAGCGCCTGCGCCAGCTCCTCCTTGGCGTCGTCGGGCGGAGCAAGGGCTATGAAGACACGGACGGTCGCGGCCTGGATCTGTTCGTTCACAAAGGACTTCGTACACCACCGAGGCCAGCCGCTGCTGTGCGTGGTGGGCTGTCGTTCAACGAGGCGGACTCGCCGTGGCTCACGCCACCAGCCACCAGCCACCAGCCGCCGCGGTCGGCGGCCCGGGACCGCGAAGCCGGGCTCGCCGACGTGCTGCGCGTCGATCTGTTCCATCACCTGACGTGGCAGGCGGTGCGTACTGCCTGGCGGCCCGGCCGATGGGCGGCGCTACCGCAGGCGATCGCCGGTAGGCTACGGCGGTGCGCACGGTCGAGCTCCTGTTGGACGAGACGGCAGAGCTAGCGGTCCGGGAGGCCTGGCGGCGGCTGGCGGATGCGGGGCTGCCCAGTCAGGCGCGCCACCGCTCACCGACGAACAGCCCGCACCTCACGCTGGCCGCCTGCCCGGAGCTGACCGCCCCGATTCGCTGGGAGCTCGCCGAGGTGGCCGCCGCCCTGCCGCTGCCGGTGCACTTCACCGGCGTGGTCCGTTTCGAGCGGCCCACCTCGGTGCTGGCCTGGGCGCTGGACTGCGACGTGGCGCTGGCCGGCTTGCACCGCCGGGTGTGGGAGGCGGTGGTCTCCGACAGCCCGCCCGAGACCCTCAACCCCTTCCACGCACCCGGGCGCTGGAGCCCGCACATCACCCTCGGCCGGAGCCGGCGGGCCGGGGCCTTCGCCGGCCGGCGGGTCCCCGAACTGCTGCCGGCGCCGCCGCTGTCGGCTCGGCTCACCACCCTGCGCAGCTACGACACCGAGACCGGCGCCCTGGAGGTGCTGAAGCCCCGTCCCTGAAGACGCGGCGGGGGAGCCGCGGCGGGAGTCCGGCGAGCGGCCGCCGCCGACGCCCTGCTCGGTGCCTACGCGGGCCGCTCCACTTGATTGGCCCCACCACCGCGCCACCGACCCGCCCACGAGGAACCCGGACGACCGGGTGCGCGCCGCTGTCACGGGCTCATGCGCCCCTGAGGCACTCCGGTCCGGGCTTCAGTACGACGTGACCCGTTCGGGTTCCGGTGCAGTTGCGGTCGCACGGCGGCGCGACTGGCCGCCAACGGTGGGCCGCGGGCGGACCGGCCACCAGAGGGCCCTGCCGAAGAGTGCGGCAAGAGCTGGGACCAGCACCAGCGAAAGGACCAGCGCGGAAAGCATGATGCCGAGCGTCATCGCGAAGGCGACCTGTTCGCTTCCTGGTGTCGTGGCCAGCGTGGCGAAGGAGCTGGCCAGTACCAGCCCTGCCATCGCGATGGCAGGTGCCGTGTGCCGTACCGCGCGGGCCACGGCGGCGCGGGCGGGGCCCGGTCGCTGCATCTCCTCCCGGATCCGGTCGGCGATCAGGATGTTGTAGTCGGTGCCCAGTGCCACGACGAACAGGAACAGCACCAGCGGGAGGGTGAAGTTGACGCCCGGCCGGCCGAGGGCGTGCTGGAAGAGCAGCGTGGCGGCGCCGAGGGTGGCTGCGAAGCCGAGCCCGACGGAGAGAATCAGCATCAGCGGTGCGAGCAGGCTGCGCAGGAGCAGCAGGAGGATCAGCGCGATCAGCGCTGCCGCGACCGGGAACACGATCGTGAGGTCGTGGTCGACGGCGGTCGAGACGTCGGCGAAGATGGCCGCCGTTCCCCCCACGTGTGCCGTCATCCCGGCGGGCGTGTGCTGGGCGACCACAGCCCGGATCGGTCCGGAGGCCAGGTCGCGCGCCTGCCGGCTCTGGGGGGCAGCGGTCGGGTAGAGGTCGATCCGGGCGGCGCGACGGTCCTCGTTCAGGACGGTCCGTGCGACCTTGCCCACGCCTTTGACCTGGGTGAGTGCACGGGAGAGGCCGTCGACTCCGACGGTGGTGAGGGTGCCGCCGTCCGTGGCGGTGACGAAGACGCTCGTCGGGTCCGACACTCCGGCCGGCAGTGCGCGGGAGATCTCGGCCGCGGTGGCCGCGGCGGGGGTCCGGTCACCGGATTCGCCCCGGCCGTAGTCCATGCGGATACCGATCAGCCCGGCGGCAAGTGCGGCAAGCAGGGCGACGGAGGCCGTCAGCATCGTCAGTGGTCGCCGCGTGACCAGCGCGCCCAAGCGGGCGGCACGCCCTTCGTTCGGCTTGCGGCGCAGGGTTCGGGATGGCCAGAACATCTTGCGCCCGGCGGCCGCGAGCAGCGCCGGCAGCAGGGTGAGGCTGCCGAGCAGCATCACCAGGACCGCGACGGCGATCGCGGGGCCCAGCGAGCGGAACTGCCCGAAGGTCGCCAGGCCCAGCGTGGCGAACGCGGCAACGATGGTCAGCGCCGCCGAGGTGATCGCGGTGCCGACCCGGCCGGAGACCTGCTCGGCCGCCTCGCGGGCGGACTGCTCGGGCCGGTTGCGCAGTTGCTCGCGGAAGCGGAACAGCAGGAACAGCAGGTAGTCGATGCCGATGCCGAGCAGGACGACGCTGATCAGCCCTGGGGTGCCCGCGTCGAGCTTGCGCCCCGTGACCATCGCGGCGCCCGCCACGGCTCCCGACGCCACGCCGCCGATGACGGCGACCGCGAGCAGCGGCAGCAGGGCCGCCAGCACGCTGCGGAACACCAGCACGTTGAGCAGGACGATGAGCCCCATGACGAGGGCACTCGCGACTGTCGCGGCGGTCTTGTGGGCGTCGGTGGTATCGACGGTGTCGGCGAGACTCCCGGCGAAACCGGTGCGCATCCCCGCCTCGGAGAACTGCGTCCGGGTGGCGTCCCGGAAGGTCCGGTAGACGCCCTGGACCCCGCTGTCCGAGGGGTTCCCGATCAGCTGGACGGAGAGCAGTTCGAAACTGCGGTCGGGCGCCGTCATCGCCGGGGCGATCCGGGGCGTCTGGGAGCGGTCCGGGACGAGGAACTGCGGGACGTCGTCTTCCCTGGGCATGATCACACGGCGTTGGGACAGTTTCGCGGCCTCGGTCTCCACACGCTCCTGGTCGGCGGCGCTGAGGGCCTTGCCGTCGGACCGGGCGACCAGGACCGTCACCGTGGTGGCGTCGGGGTTCACCCCGAACTGTTCCTGGGCGATATGCAGCGCGGCGGCCGAGTCGTAGCTGCGGGGCAGGAAGTCCCCGGTCTGGTGCTGGGTGACGCGGGCGATCAGTGTCGGGGCCAGGGCGCTCAGTACGACGCCCAGCACCGCCCATAGGGCGATGACCTTCCAGGGGTGTCTGGTGGAGTATCCGGTCAGGGCGCGGATCACGATGTCCTCCGGCGGACGGACTTGAGTGCGGACGTCTGCCGGGGGCTCCCGGCCGGTCTTCAGACCATCACTCCGGGGGCCGCCAAGCGTCGTGGCAGCGGATGATCCGGACCGGGGCCCTGGGTCCTCCGCCCGGCCCGGGACCAGGACTCTGGTCCTGGTCCCGATCTGGGCCCGCCTCCGGGACAGGGGCCGCGAACTGCTGCCGCCGGTGCTGCCATTGCGGCTTCTGTGCAACCCTGTCCCGAACGCCGGGAGGCCGGACGAGAGGGAACAGGCATGCCCAGTAGTCGACATATCGGGCCCGGCGATGCCCGGGAGGCGCTGCAGATCGGCAGCGCCGAGCCGCCGTGGACCCGTAACGACGCACTCGTGACCGGCGGGGCCTGCGCGCTGAACCTGCTCAGCTACGTGTTCTTCGACGCCCCCGACCGCCGACACGACGTGAGCGTGGGTGGATTCCTCCTCGTCGCCCTGGCCGCCATGCCATTGCTCGCCCGGCGCCGCCAACCGGTGGCAGCGCTCGCCGCCGTACTGGCACTCGATGCCACGGCTGCCTTGGCCATACCCCTGCCCAGCCACTTCGGCGCCGTCCTGGTGGTCGCCCTGTACTCGGTCGCCAGGGCCTGCCCCGGCCGGGTGACGGCTGTCGCCGCCGTCGCGACGGTGTCGCTGACGCTGCTGAGCCAGAGCAACGGCCGGATTCCACCCTGGCAGGCCGCCGTTGCATCGCCACTCAGCACCCTGATCGTCGTCGGCACCGCCATGGCGGTCAACCGCTGGCAGCGGGAGGTGGCGGCCAACCGCAGACTCCTTGCCGACCGAGCGGTGGCCGACGAACGCCGCCGAATTGCACGGGAGCTGCACGACATCGTGGCCCATCACATCACCACCATGCAGCTCATGGCCGGTGGAGCCCGGGCCAACCTCGCCGAACCGGAGGTCGCCCGGGACGCCCTGGTCACCCTGGAGGCATCTGGCCGGCTCGCGCTGAGCGAGATGCGCCAACTCCTGGACGTACTGCGGGCCGGTGACGAACCGGAGGCCGCGCCGGAGCTGCCCCAGCCCGGCATCGACGACCTCGACCGCCTGGTCGCCGAGTCCCGCCTCGCCGGACTGCCGACCGAGTTCAGCATCCGCGGGCCGCAGCGTCCGCTGCCGCCGACCGTCGGCCTCACGGTGTTCAGGATTTCCCAGGAGGCCCTCACCAACATCCGGAAGTACGCCGGGGCCGCCCGCGCGTCCGTACAACTGACGTACCACCAGGAGCGGATCACTGTCGAGGTCCGGGACGACGGCGGAGGCGCACCGCCGCAGGAGGTGGTGCCGGCGGCCGGCTCGGGCGGGTACGGCCTCATCGGCATGCGCGAACGCGTCTCCCTGCAAGGCGGCACGCTCACCTTCGGCCCGCAGGCCGGCGGGGGATTCGCCGTGGTGGCCGACCTACCGCTGACCACGGCCGAGGCGGCCCAGGCGGCCGTCCAGCACGAGAGGGCACACTGATGGCCGGAACCGGGCCGACGCCGCCGAGGATCAGGCTGCTGATCGTGGACGACCAGCCGCTGGTCCGTCGCGGCCTGTCGCTGATCCTCTCCCCAGACCCGTCCTTCGAGGTAGTGGGCGAGGCCGAGAACGGCGCGCAGGCCGTCACCCTCGCCCGCCGCCTGCGCCCCGACGTCGTGGTGATGGACATCCGGATGCCCGTACTCGACGGGGTCGGCGCGACCGGGGAGCTCGCCGCCACCGTGCCCGACTGCCGGGTCCTGGCCCTCAGCACCTTCGACATGGACGAGTACGTGGTGGGCGCCCTGCGCGCCGGAGCGTACGGGTTCCTTCCCAAGGACAGTTCCCCGGAGGAGCTGAGCGCGGCCATCCGCACCGTCCACGCCGGTGAGGCCGCAGTCGCGCCGCGCCTGCTCACCCGGCTGATCTCCACCTATGTACGGGGACCCCACGGTGCGCGGCCGGCCCCGACCGGCCTGAGTGAACTCACCCCCCGCGAGGTCGAGGTGTGGCATCTGATGGCTACCGGCCTCGACAACACCGAGATCTCCCGTGCCTTGGACATCAGTCTCTCAACGGTCAAGAACTACATCACCAGCATCTTCGACAAGCTCCGCGTCCGCGACCGCGCCCAGGCGGTCATCGCGGCCTACGAAGCGGGCCTGGTCACTGCCTCGTCGGCCGGGGCCCCGCCCGACGACGGGCACAGCGGAACAAGGTCTCGTCGCCTCAGGTCCGGACCGCCACGGCACGAGGCCGGACACCGGCCCCGCCTCTGAACACGGCCGGATGTCCTGAGCCGGGGACGGCATACGCATCGAACGACCTCGGCCGGGGATCGTTTCTGGCTGGCTGGCTGGCTGGCTGGCTGGCTGGCTGGCTGGTCCGCTCCGCTAGCCGGCCTGCTTGACGCAGGTCTGATCCTTCGTCGGCAGTTTGCCGGTAGCCAGGTACCGGTTGACCTCGTCGTCCACGCAGGTGTTGCCGTAGCGCCCGAAGAGGGCGTGTCGGTTGGCGCCTTCAAGGGTGACCAGCCTGGAGCTCGGCAGCAGCTTGTGCAGTTCGAGGCTGCCCTTGTACGTGGTGCGCGGGTCGCCGGTGGCGGCC
This sequence comes from Streptomyces agglomeratus, assembly GCF_001746415.1. Taxonomy (NCBI): domain Bacteria; kingdom Bacillati; phylum Actinomycetota; class Actinomycetes; order Kitasatosporales; family Streptomycetaceae; genus Streptomyces; species Streptomyces agglomeratus. The sequence continues at coordinate 539,126 of NZ_MEHJ01000001.1, read as the reverse complement.
ACGATCAGCACCCGGCCGTCGCGCCGCACCTGGGTGGGCTCCTCGCGCGGCCGGTCCCAGAAGGCGCACGGGCCGATATTGCTGGTCAGCGGGCCGAACAGCGGGTGCGCGGCCCGGTTGCGCTCGATGTCCCGCCAGTAGCGCCGGGGATCGCGAGGGGCGGCCACGTCCCCGCAGATGATCGCGTGCTGCACGCCCGAGGGCTCGTCCCCGCCGTGCAGCAGGTATCGGAGCGTCGCGGCGAAGTTCGGCGAAAGCGTGGTCGGCGCCGCGCCTTGTGCCGCCATGTTCAGTACGGACAACTGCTCGCCGAGGAACGCGCGCGTCGGGTCGGTGTCGTCACCGACGCTCGAGAAGAGGAGGACCGGCACCTGGCTGTCGTCGATCCGGAAGACATCGGCGCCGGCGCCGACGGTCAGCGGGCCGCGCGCCGACGCCGCGACAACGCGGTCGACGGTGGCGAGCACCTCGGCGCGGGTGCGGCCGAGGCCGTAGGCGTCGTGGCGCTCCGCCGCCCAGGCGGCCCAGTCGGAGAGCGCCTTCTCGTTCTCGCGCTCGGAGCCTTTCAGCAGTTGGGGGCCGTACCGGTTCGGCGAGATCGCCCCGTCAAGCACCACCCGGTCGTAGCGGCCGGGGAACATCTGCGTGTAGACCGTGCCCAAGTAGGTGCCGTACGAGTAGCCCAGATAGGAAACCTTCCGCTCGCCGAGCGCGCCGCGGATGACGTCCATGTCACGGGCCGTGTTTCGCGTGCTGATGTGCGGGAGCACCGAGGAGTCGGCGGCGCGGCACTTGTCGGCCAGGCTCTTTTGGAGGACGACCTGGCGGTCGAAGCCCGCCCGGCTGGTTCCGGCCGACAACCAGGACGTGCCGACGGGCCAGCCGCAGTCCAGTGGGGTGCTGCGGCCGACGAAGCGTGGGTCGAAGCCGATGATGTCGTAGCGCGCGCCGACGTCCTTCATCGCTTTGCGGACGCCGGGCGGGGATTCGACGGAGGGGCCGCCGGGGCCGCCGTTGTTGAGCAGGATCGAGCCGATACGGTGGCGGGTGTCGGTGGCCTTGAGCCGGGATATCGACACGGTGATCGTGCGCCCCAGGGGGTCGGTGTAGTCCAGCGGCACGGTCACGTCCGCGCACCGCACACCGGCCCTGTCGAGATCGCCGCCCGTCGTGTCGGCGGGGCCCTTGACGCAGCTGCCCCAGCCGAGGTGCTGCTGGTAGTACCGGTCGAGCCCGGTAGCGGAGCCGTCCTTGGCGGGGGCTTCGGAGGCTGCGGCCATGGCGGGGGAAGCGGTGAAGCAGGTGGCGAGGGCGAGGCTCATGCAGGCGCGCCTCGCGGCGGGGCTGAGAGTGGTCACAAGTCTCCTTGAAACTGGTGGGTACGGTCGGTGGCGCACAAGCCGACTTCGGTTCGCAACCAGGGACGTCGTTGAGGGCGAGGGCGAGGGCGGTGTCGAGGCCGTCCTGCGGCGGCGGTTCAGCACATGTGCGTGGCGGTGATCGGCGCAGGCGGATCAAGAGGCCCCGCCCCGGGACACAGCGAGAGGTGAACCAACAAGAGGCGGGGGCGCACCGGGCCGGCGGCATCCGGCGCCTCGACTGCTTCGTGTGATCGCATGACGCGAGGCTATGAACCTGCCCCTGTACGGCACATCGCCCGAGGGCACGAGGACCCCGGTCCCACCCATCCAGCCACCCAGGACCTGGGACCCGGGCGGACCTCCCCCGGGAGGCAGCGCGAGCAGGCGGCGGGCATCGCAGCGCCGTTTCACGGTGCAGGGCGGGGCGGCGGCCGCCGGGGTGCTGAAGGCCGCACTGGCCGGAACACGTGGGTCGTCGACCGGCAGCCAGCCGATGTTGAGGCGGGCACAGCGGGTTTCGAACTCACTCTGACGATCAGCGGGCCGGTCAACGGCGGCGTTGACCGGGGTGCCGTCGGTGCGGTGGGATCATCGCGAGGGCCGGACATTTCCCGGTCCGAGTGGCCGCCTGTGGCCCGGCGCGTGCGTTTCCTGGCCGGGCGAGACGGGTTGTGCCCTCGGCCTGAGGTGTCCCCGGAGGGCTTGATCTCGTTGGGACAGTGCGTGTCGATCGCGGCGCGTCCACATGTCCGGCCGGGCCGTACAGCTCGTACGCGCCATTTTGCAGACCGGGCCGTTTCTTGAGGAGAGAAGGATGGACTACTACGACCTCGGCACCCACAGCCGCCCCGTGACGACGTCGTCCCCGGCCGCCCAGATGTGGTTCGACCGCGGGCTGCTCTGGTCGTACGGCTTCCACCACGAGGAGGCCGTCTCCTGTTTCGAAGCCGCCGCCGCGGCGGATCCGGACTGTGCGATGGCCTACTGGGGCATCGCCTACGCCCTCGGTCCGAACTACAACAAGCCCTGGGAGTTCTTCGACGGCGAGGAGCTGGCCCGAACCGTCGAGCGTGCCAACGCGGCCGTCGAACGCGCGCACGAGAAGGCGGCCGGCGCCACTCCGGTCGAGCAGGCCCTGATCCGGGCGTTGCGGTACCGGTATCCGCAGGCGGAGGCGGCCGAGGACTGTTCGGTGTGGAACGAGCCCTACGCCGACAGCATGCGCGCCGTGTACGCACTCGCTCCCGACGATCTCGATGTCGTCACTCTCCATGCCGACGCGCAGATGAACCTCACGCCCTGGCAGCTGTGGGACCTGCGGACCGGGATGCCGGCGGAAGGCTCCCGCACGCTGGAGGCCAAGGCGGTCCTCGAGCGGGCGATCGGCACCAGGCGGGGGAAGGCGCACCCCGGCCTTCTGCACATGTACGTCCACCTCATGGAGATGTCCCCGACCCCCGAGGCCGCCCTGCCCGTCGCGGACCGGCTCCGTGGCCTCGTACCCGACGCCGGGCATCTGCAACACATGCCCAGCCACCTGGAGGTGCTCTGCGGGGATTACCGGCGTGTGGTGTCGGACAACACCATCGCGATCGCCGCCGACGAGAAGTACTACGCGCGGGCCGGCGCGATGAACTTCTACACGCTGTATCGCTCGCACAACTACCACTTCAAGATCTACGGTGCGATGTTCCTCGGCCAGTCGGAGACCGCCCTGGAGACGGCCGCACAGCTCGAGGCCTCCATCCCGGAGGAACTGCTGAGGGTGCAAAGTCCGCCCATGGCCGACTGGCTGGAGGGTTTCCTCGCCATGCGGGTGCACGTGCTCATCCGCTTCGGCCGCTGGTCCGACATCCTGAACCTGCCGCTGCCCGCTGACCGGCAGCTGTACTGCGTGACGACGGCGATGCTTCACTACGCCCGCGGCGTCGCCTTCTCGGCGACCGGCCGGATTCCCGAGGCGCAGAGCGAACGGGAACTGTTCCGTGAGGCCGTCTCCCGCGTACCCGACTCACGCACGCTGTTCAACAACACCTGCGTCGACATCCTCGCGATCGCGTCGGAGATGCTCGACGGCGAACTGGAGTACCGCAAGGGGAACCACGACGCCGCCTTCGCCGCACTGGAACGATCGATCACACTCGACGACAACCTTCCCTACGACGAGCCGTGGGGGTGGATGCAGCCCACGCGGCACGCCTACGGCGCCCTGCTGCTCGAACAGGGACGCGTGGAAGAGGCGGAGGCCGTCTACCGGGCCGACCTGGGCCTCGACGACACGCTGCCGCGTCCTTCACAGCACCCCGGCAACGTATGGGCACTGCACGGATACCACGAGTGTCTCCTGCGCCTGGGCAAGAGCGCGGAGGCGCAGATCGTGGCCCAGCAACTGAAGCTGGCATCCGCCGTGGCGGACGTACCGATCAGCGCGTCCTGCTTCTGCCGTCTGGAAGCGGTCGCGGTCGCGGGCGCGGAGGAAGGCGGCTGCTGCTGACGGCCCGCGAACCGCGGCCGCACACCACGGACGCAGAGGGACGGCTGGCGTTGCGCAGCCCGGCCGAACCCAGTCAGTAGAGGATAAGTCGCCAGCGCTCGGCCCAAAGCAGCCACTGACCACCCGAACCGCGCACCTGGGCACGGTCTTCTTCCACCTGCCAAACCGTGCCGTAGAGCGTGGTGCTGGGGAGGTCAACCCTGACGATGTCGTAGACCTCCAGATCGCCCTCGACCGGCCGGTTCCACGCATGTGCGCATTGCTCGCAGAGGTAGCCGACTACTTCGCGTCCCTCAACGGTCATCGGGACACCCGGACGGACCGCTTCGACGAGGCACCGAGGGCACGGGTCAGCAGTGTGCGGGCCTTCTGATCGGGACATTGTCTGATCCTGCTGTACAAGAACGAAGCAGGGCAACTCTGATATCAGTCGGTGGCGTCAACGACGGCAAGAACAGACATCAACGCAGGAATTGCCGACTGAGAAGCGTCTGCTCGTTCCAAGGGGGATGACGAGCTCGCCGAGATGAGATGCTCCGGGCTGATGCGGGAAGGGGTAGATCACATGGAGCCCCGTCCAGTGCAGCTCGGAATCTGCAACGGTTCCAGGGGCGACGAGGCAGCCGCGCTGCCCCGCGCCGAGAGGAACCGGCGAAGACGGCCGGCGCCTCTGGGCCGTCCTCGACCTGTAACCGGTCCGCTTCCTCAGCACGCTATTCGGCGCGCCCTGTTCTCTCGCCACTCCCGGCCGATCGACCGTATCAGGGGAGGCTGGAGGCGATGAGTACACCAGCCTGCGTACGGACTGCCTTCCTGGATCGATTGGCCGGGAGGGCCATGGCACTCCGTGATCACCGCAAGCCTGTCACGGAGCAAGGCTTACCCGAGGGGGCGGAGCCGGCCGGGCTGTTCGCTATCCGCGCTCACCTGGCAGCGTGTCCCTGAGGCGCTGCGCCTGAGACTTGATGTCCCGCCGGACCGACGGGTTGTGCGTCCTCTCGCTGAGGATGGACACCATGTCGTCCGCGGTTTGCCGGGCCTGCTCGACGCGGCCCGCCCTTGCCTCCATTCGGGCTCGGCGCTTCATCACCCAGCCAAGGGTGATGTTGTCGACGCCGTGGTTCTCCACCGAGGCGGTCACGACCTTGTTCAGTTGATCGATGCTCTCCTGGTACGCGGCTGCCATGACGAACGGTTTCCCGGTCGCGGGCAGGTACTTGAAGTCCCGGGAGGCGTTGGCTCCCTTGACCAGGTGCGGGTACACGGCCAGCGGGTGGTCGGCGTACCGGTCGAGCATTTCGTCCAGCGCGTCCCGTCCCGAGGACAGGGTTTCGCTGTGGGAGCCGAGGAGGTGGAAGAGCATGCCCTGGTCGTCGCCCATCATCAGTTCGGCCACGTTCTCGTCCTCGTCGGTGAGGGGCGAACGGACCGTCAGGTGGTGGATCTGCGAGAGCACGCGGGAGCCGTCGGAGGCGACGTACTGCGCCCGCAGCTGGTACCGGCCGGGCTGCTGGAAGTACAGGCCGTCCTTTCCGTAGCCGATGTACGTGCTCTTGTAGATCGCCGGCCGCTCGCTGTCGAGCCGGACCTGTTCGGCGTCGTCCACACAGCGAGTCATCGGCGGCCGGTAGGTCTTGACAACGCCGGAGGGGGTGCAGATGGCGATGGTGACGAAGCCCTCCTCGGGGTTCAGGTACCCGTGCGTGCTCCGTCCGTTCAGGTCCGTGGTGGACAGTTTGAGCTCGACGACGACAGGCTGCCCGAACCGGAAGGCGCTGGGCGAGCGAAGCTCCAGGGCGAGGCCGGAGTTGTTCACCACGGGATCGCCGAACAGGTCGGCTTCGGTTTCGGAGGCGCCGACGCCGAAGCGGTTCCCGCCCATGACCACATCGCGGTAGAAGCCGTGCCTGAGGTGGACCAGCTCATTGTCGGTGAACTGGAAGGGGAAGGCCGCCCAGTAAGCGGCCTCTCCGCCCGGTGCCGGAGGCAGAGGCTTGTACCCCTGCGCGTAGTTCATCCACGACAGGTCGCCCATACCGCCGTTGGGTCCCAGCGGTTGCGGAGGACTGACTTGGTCCTTCAGCCAGGAGTGGTACAGGTTGAAGGCGTGGCCCAGTTCATGGACGTAGGTGCGCAGCTGCGCCCGCTGACTGGCCGGGTCGGTTCCCTTGATCTTGTCGTGGAACACCGCGCAGCCTTGCCGCTGGAAGGCTCCGGCCCCATCGAACATGATCCCTCGGACGCGGCTGTCCACGAAAGCAGTGGCCACCAGCGTCCACACCCGCCACAGGGGGGCGTCCTTCCAGAGGCTGAAGTGGTTGACCATCGCGTTGTGCAGCTCGGACTCGTCCCACTTCGCGTCGGGGCCGGCCTCCTGGAAGGGGACGATGTTGGGAGCGCCCGCCACCTGCATCTCGATGCCCGCCTCCGCGAACGCCTTCGGCACGGTGAGGGTGCGCGGGGGGCTCGTCACCGGCTGAGGCAGGGAGCCGGTGTCGTAGGAGATGAACGGGACGGTCCCCGCGACCGAGTCCTGCTCGAGCTGGACACTGCGGAAGTGCGGTGAGACGAACGAACAGAGGTGGGTTGCGGTAGGCGCTGTTCCCGGCCCTGCCGAAAATTCCACAGTGGCGATGCCCGGCGTGGGTGGAACTCCCGTCCCGCGGGGAATGGTCACCCGCACGTGCCGGGAGCTGGTGGGGGAGCTGAACCTCCCCTGCCCTTCGAGCTTCACGATGCCGGGTGCCTGCCTGATCGTCGGGGCCTCGACGACGAAGGACCCGGTATAGCTGGAGGTGGCTCCGCTGTTCTGGAAGAAGTCGCCGCTCACGCGCATGGTCGGCCGGAGGCCGTCCACGTCGACACGCAGTTCCAGCTGGGTTCCGGCGCTGGCGCTGCGGTAGCGGCCGCGCACCAGACGCTTCACCGGATGCGTCGTGGCCCTCAGCGCGGCGTGCGCCTCCAGCTGTGCCACTCTTGCCTGGAGCTCTACAGCCTGCTCACCGCCTTCGAGCTCCGCGGCTGCGGACTTTTCCTGTAGCTCCGCCACCTGCTGCCGCATGGTCAAGTCTTCGAGTTCGACTTCCTGTGACGACGGAGCCTGGCCGTCGAAGGCCGTTGGGTCGGTGATCATCGTCATGCGGTTTGTGCTCCTTCTGGGTCGGCTTCTCGGGCCACGGCGGACGACTTCCTCAGCCGACCACAGAGAGGCTGAACCTTCACGCCACATACGTCCGTCCAGGTGGTACGGACCCGGGGGCGAGGAACGGGGTGTTGATCGGACGTTGATCCCTGCGGGGCGGCGTGTGCGGCATGCCGATCGTGGGTCCACGCTGACCGCGCCGCCCCACGCTCCCAGGGAGACGTGATGGGCAGCAACCAGGCAAGGACTGAGTACTCGTACGTCATCGTGGGAGCGGGGCCGGCGGGCTGCGTGGTCGCCGCCCGCATCTCGGAGGACCCCACCGTGCGCGCGCCGGCTACGACGCCTGGTGCGAGGCGTCGGGGCCCGAGTGGTCGTACGACGGGATCGTGCCGCTGGAGCGTGTTCAGTTCCAGCAGCTCGACCGGACCGGGCGCCGGCTCCGTGCCGAGGAACAGCGCCAGGCCGAGCTCGCTGCTCGCCGTCCTCCTCCGCCGCTTCCGGACTGGGTGATCCGGCTGGGCATTGGCGAGGGGCGGCCGTCCATGGCGGTACACGCAGGGGGTTGCGGTCTCGCCGACGGGCGAATGGACGTCCAGCCCCTTGCCGCGGTGCAGATTGACCAGGATGTACCAGGTTTGGTGGCCGTCGTCGCCGCCTCGGCGGGCACCGGCTCGCCGTGTCAGGTCAGGTGCGGGTCCAGCGTTGGTTGCTGCCGTTCGAGCAGGAGTAGAGCTGGATCAGGGTGCCGTTGGAAGTGCCGTTGGCGGCGGCGTCGAGGCAGAGGCCGGACTGGACGCCGACGATGGATCCGTCGCCGTTGAGGCGCCACTTCTGGTTGTCGCCGCCCCAGCAGCTGTAGATCTGGACTTTGGTGCCGTTGCCGGTGCCGACGGCGTCCAGGCATTTGTTGCCGTAGACCCTGAGCTCGCCTGCGGCGGTGTAGGTCCACTGCTGGTTTGTGCGGTTGTTGCAGTCCCACAGGTTGACCTGGGTGCCGTCGGTGGTACTGGCGCCGGGCACGTCCAGGCAGCGTCCTGAACCGACGCCCTTGATCTGTCCAGAACCGGGCGAGGGGGTAGGCGAGGCGGCGTTGAGTGCGTTGAGGACAGAGGTGTAGGCGGCCTTCTTGCTGCCGTCGCCGTTGAACAGCAGCGGCGAGTGCTCCGGTCGCCAGGAGTCGGTGTCGCGTACACCCCAGACGGTGATGCCGAGGCAGCGCGGGACGGCCAGGCAGTCGCTGGTCACGTCGGCGTAGGTCGTGGCCGAGGCGCCCTGGATGTCGAGTTCGGTGACGGCCACATCGACGCCGAGCGCGGCGAAGCTCTGAAGCGTGGTGCGGAAGTTGCTGTTGTAGGGGCTGCCGCTGTTGAAGTGCGCCTGGAAGCCGACGCAGTCGATCGGCACGCCGCGCTGCTTGAAGTCTCGGACCATGGCGTACATGGCCTGGGTCTTGGCCCAGGTCCAGTTCTCGACGTTGTAGTCGTTGTAGCAGAGCTTGGCGGCCGGATCGGCGGCACGCGCGGTACGGAAGGCGACCTCGATCCAGTCGTTGCCGGAGCGCTGCAGGTTGGAGTCGCGCCGGGCTCCCGAGGTGCCGTCGGCGAAGGCCTCGTTCACGACGTCCCACTGGGTGATCTTGCCCTTGTAGTGGCCCATCACGCCGTTGATGTGGTTGGTCATCGCCTGGCGCAACGCGCCGCCGCTGAGGTTCTGCATCCAGCCGGGCTGCTGGGAGTGCCAGGCCAGGGTGTGGCCGCGCACCTGCTTGCCGTTCTGCACCGCCCAGTTGTATACGCGGTCACCCGCGGTGAAGTTGAACTGGCCCTGCTGGGGTTCGGTGGCGTCGATCTTCATCTCGTTCTCGGCCGTCACCGAGTTGAACTGGCGGCCCGCGATCGTCGTGTACGTCGAGTCGTTGAGCCGGCCCGAGGCGATGGCTGTCCCGAAGTAGCGGCCGCTCTGCGCCGCCGCGCGGCCGAGCGTGCTCTCGGCAGCGTGTGAGGTCAGCGGTGCCACCAGCGCGGCGGTCGAACCGAGGACGCCGACCACCAGGGCCGTACACAAGCCTCTGATCTTCCGGCGGACGGCGGTGGGGGGAATGGAATTTAAGTGCATGACTGAACCTCCAGGACAGAAATCACGGAAGGATTCGACGCGGCAGAATGAATCCGCGTCAGCGGCGCCCGCGTCCATATGGAGATCATCTGCCGGGACCGGGCGGGCGTCCACGCCGAGGGTGCCCGGGGCGGATGCACCACCTCGCCCGCACGGGACAACGCCCGTCCCGTACGAGACCGGAGAGATCCAAGGGAAGCGGCTCCCCACCTCTCCGGCTCGGAGAATGCTCAGTCGATACAGAACTCGTTGCCCTCGATGTCCAGCATCGGAATGCACGAATCATTGCCGTCATACAGCGTTCGCACGTGTACCGCGCCGAGCGGCAGCAGTCGTGCACATTCGGCCTCAAGTGCGGCGAGGCGCTCTTCGCCCACGAGTCCGGTGCCGACCCGCACATCAAGATGCAGCCGGTTCTTGGCGGCCTTTCCTTCGGGGACGCGCTGAAAGTACAGTCGTGGGCCCACACCTGAGGGATCCATGCAGGCGAACCATGAATCCCGCTCCTCAGGAAGCTGCGAACGCTTGAAGTCGTCCCACGTGGCAAAGCCCTCCGGTGGCGGCGGTACGACATACCCCAACACCTCGCACCAGAAACGAGCGAGGCGCTCAGGCTCCGCGCAGTCAAAGGTGACTTGGAAGTGCTTGATCGTTGACATCGGCGCACCATACCAGCGAGACTCTGCCCCTCGTCTCCCCAGGTGAAATTGCCCGCAACTCCGGCGCGTTTGCGGGCCCTTGGAAACGAAGTGTTCCAACCGCACAGCCCACGAGCACTACTCGACCCTGGCGGCGGAGCCAACGGTGGTGCCCACGATCCAGTCCTGACCAACCACACTCACGCGCGAGATCAACTACGGGACAATCCTTGGCCGTGGGCGTCCCTTCCCTGGACTTCGAGAACAGAGAGTCATGGCGGTGTCCGGCCGGCTGGGGTGCTGAGCGCTCCGCGGCGGTGAGGAAGGCGCTGCTGTGTCGGGCCTGAGCCTCTCCAGGTGCTCGCCGGGGATGTTGGCGGTTTCACCACCGTGGTCCGGGTGAACACCTGCACACCGGCTGAAGCGTGGTGAGCCCTGGTACGAGTCGGCGTCGATGCCCCTCTGTGGGGGGCCGTCACCGCTGCGGTGCTTCTGGTCTGGCTCAGCTGCTGATCCAGGCTGTGCTCCAGCCGACCTCGGCGATGACGACCATGGGCGTCTCGGCGTCGGCTTGGGCGAGCAAGGCACCGCCCGGGGCCCACAGCGCGGAGCGGCCGCAACCGGTCCAGGCGCCGGCCGGGCCGACATGGTTGGCCACGACGACGTGCATGTTGCAGTCCTTGGCGATGCCCGGATACACCGCCGCCAGCTCTTCCGCCCCGCCACCCGTGCCGTACAGCGAGCTGGCCAGATGTACCTGGCACCCGTCGGCGGCTCCACGGGATACCAACTCGGAGAAGTGGTTGTCGAAGCATGTGGCAAGAGCGAAACGCAGCCCTCCGAACTCAAATCGGCCGTCGTGCCGCCCTGCTACGAAGACGTCCTGCTCATGCTTGAACAGGTGTTGCTTGCGGTACGAGGTGATCAGTTCGCCGTCGGGCGCGAAGACCAGCGTCTCCACGGCAGGCCGCTCCCCGCCGGTGTCTGTAGCACAGTTGACGACGCTGGCGACACCGGACGACCGGACCGAGTCCAGGCGTGGGTCGTCCGCCTGCACCCAAAGATCACGGCGGGCAAGCAGGGCTTCGAGCTCGTACCCGGTCAAGGCCAGCTCAGGGAACACCACAAGCTCGGCCCCCTGCCCGCGCGCCGCGGCCGCGAGGTCAGCCATCTGTCGCACGTTGGCTGAAATATCAACAGGGGCACACGTGAACTGAGCTGTCGCAATCTTCATTGATCTCAGGATGCCATCTCGCCTCGAGGGGCACTGTCGCCCCCCTGATCGAAGCGCCGGCCTCTGTCCAGGCAGGCCCGGATTGAGGCAACTGGCCGTCGGCAGCATCGCAGTGGCGGCCACGGTCTCCAGGCGCGGATGGTGTAGTGGCCGGGGCCGAGGACGCTGCGGGCTGAGAGCTGTTCCGTCCGGGCGAGTGGTCCATAAATGATGCCCGACAGTGGGGAAGTGGAACCAATCGTGCCATAGCGGCGTATTACTGGGTGGTGACCAGGCCGTGCACGTCACGCCGCGCAACACAAGGAGAATATGATCTTGAAGAGTACAGGTGCACAGCCATCTCGCCGCTCTGTGCTTACGTTCGGCGCCGGTACAGCGCTGGCAGCCGCCACGTCCAACGGGACGGCTCACGCGTTGACGCCCGCAGGAGACCGGATCTCCCGTCGTCTGCGCGATCTGGAGCGTGAACACTCAGCGCGGCTTGGGGTGTACGCCCGCAACATGGTCACAGGCAAGACCGTCGCCCACGGGGCCCACGAGCGCTTCCCTATGTGCTCGACGTTCAAGACGATCGCCGTCGCGGCGGTACTGCGGGACCTTGACCACGACGGCACGTTTCTCGCCAAGCGCATCCACTACACCGCCGAGTACGCCAAAGCCTCCGGCTACGACAAGATCACTGGCCAGAAGCAGAACGTCACCAACGGCATGACCGTCGAGGAACTCTGCGGCGCCGCCATTTCCTACAGCGACAACGCCGCTGCCAACCTGCTGCTCAACGAGCTGCGAGGACCCACCGCCGTCACCCGCTTCTGTCGCTCGATCGGAGACGGCACGACCCGGCTCGACCGGTGGGAGCCGGAGCTGAACTCCGCGGAGCCGGGCCGGATCACCGACACCACCACCCCCCGCGCCATCGGACGGACCTACGCGCGGCTCGTCCTCGGCAACGCGCTCGCCCCGGCAGACCGCAAGCGGCTGACCGGCTGGCTGCTGGCAAATACCACCAGCGACGAGAAGTTCCGTGCTGGCTTCAAGGGCTGGACCGTCGCGGACAAGACCGGCTCCGGCAGCTACGGCACCACCAACGACGTCGGCGTCGTCTGGACCCCGAAGGGGTCACCGATCATCGTCTCCGTCCTCACAACCAAGCACGAGGCCGATGCGGCAGCAGACGGGGCGCTCGTTCGCAGAGCCGCTGAACTCCTCGCGCCGGGTCTCGCCTGACGGTCTGAACGCAACCACGCCCCGCAGGGCAGCACTTCCCAAAGCTCTGCGGGACACCGCCACGTTCCTTGCGTCCGAAGAGGCCGTGCGGTGCCACCGTGTGGCGATTCGGCCGACGTGTCCATTGCGCACCCCTTTCGCGGATTGCGTAGTCCAGCCGGCTGAGGGCCGTGTCCGGACAGCGCGCGGATCGCCCAGGATAGGTATGAATCACAAGCACAGCTGCGAGGAACAGCATCTGTGAGTGATTAGCCGGCCGAGACATTCCGCGGCACGCCGGGCGAGGTCCGCCGGGAAAGCCTCGGACGGCCCGCCCAGGATCCTGTCGTGCTGCTGCACGCCACGCCTTTCTCCTCGTATGTCTGGAGTGCTGTCGCCCGCTCGCTCGCCCGCAGGCGCCAGGTGTGCGTGTGGGACATGCCCGGTTACCGGGGCATCGGAGATGTCCGCCGGCCAGGATGTCTCCCCTGGCTGCGCAGGGCAGTGTCTTCGCCGAACTCCTGGCGCACCGGGGAGTGGAGGAACTCCTCTCGGTCGCGCACGAGTTCGGCGGGTCCGTCTCACTGCGGGCGCATCTGTTGCATGGCGCCCGCTATCGCGCACTCGCTCTGGTCGACGCGGTAGCGCTTGAGCCGTGGGGATCCCCGCTCACACCGTCACGAACGAGAGGGCAATCGTCGATGGGTGTGGCTCGTCTTGAGTGACGGCACCTGATCCATGTGGCTCCCCGTCCTGAAGAAGGTACGGGTACGCGGGCCCGTCGGCCGACCCCGCATCCGGCCGGACGCGGTCGCCGGGGACAAGGCGTACTCGTCCCGCGGAAACCGCGCCCACCTGCGCAAACGCCGTATCAAGGCGGTCATCCCGGAGAAGAAGGACCAGGCCGCCAACCGGAAGAACAAGGGCTCCAGAGGTGGCCGACCCGTCAGCCACGACGCCGATCTCTACAAGGAGCGGAACACCGTCGAACGCCTGATCAACAAGCTCAAAGCATGGCGAGGCATCGCCACCCGATACGACTGTGAGGATGTTCAGGTGCCGCTCCGGGCGGTGGCCTGACTCGCGATACAACTGGCACTGGTGCCTTGGGCTTGATCTGTCGGCCACTGCTCGGGGCGATACTCGCTGCCGCCGGGCAGGGGGCGTGTCCCGATAGACATCTCGGATCCGAAGAAGTCAAGCAGCAGCTGCCAATGATGAGCGCGACGGCGGAGCGAAGGCACGTTCTTCGTCGAAGAGAACGCGCTTCTGGAGGCAGTGGAACAGCTGTCCGAGCAGGCGGTTGAACAGGTGCCGCTGAGCTTGTGCGTGCCAGTCGCCGAGGTCGCGCCGGTGGCGGTAGTGGGCCTGTGCTCCAGGCGATGAGCGCAGGGAGGAGAAGGCCCATAGGTAGCCGGCGTGGTGGAGTCGGTTGTTCTTGACCATGCGGCGCCCGACGTAGTGCTTCTTGCCGGAGGCGCGGGTGATTGGTGCGGAGCCGGCGTATGCCTTCAGGCCGCGGGCGTCGGCGAAGCGGTTGCGGTCGTCGCCGGTCTCGGCGAGAACACGTGCCGCGAGCTGGACGCCGAGGCCCGGGAAGCTCAGGAGTATCTCGGCGTCGGGATGCGCGCGAAAGTGGGCATCCACTGCTTCTGCGAGGTCGTCACTGGCTTGGCAGGCTGCCTCGAACTGCTTCAGCAGAGCGAGGAGTTGCCTGCCGAAGGCGTTCTCGACAACCGCGGGTTGGCGAGCATACTCGGCCCGCAGGACACCGCGCAGGCGGTCAGCCTCCTCCTCAACGCCGCGGACGCGGCCGGCGCGCCTGAGGGCGGAGCGCAACTGGCTCAGAGACAGCCGCGAGCCCTCCGCCGGCGTGGGTGCCTTGGCGAGGATGACGCGCGCCTCCTCGCGGGCCAGCCCGCCCTGCTTGGCCAGGAAGGCATCCAAAGCGGCGGGGTAGTACTCGCGCAGCAGGGAGCGGATCTGGTTGCCGATCTGCTGGCGATTCCAGACGGCGTCCTGCTGAGCCCGGGCCAGCACGGCGATGGCCTGAGCTTGCTCGGAGTCCGCAGGCAGCGGCCGGTGCACGGCCATGTCGGTGCGGAGGATGTTCGCCAGCACGAGGGCGTCGCCCGGGTCGGACTTCTTGCGGGACACACCGTGGCGGTCGCGATAGCGGGAGGCGGCGAGCGGGTTGATCGAGAAGACCTTGCGGCTGCCGGTCCGAAGGGCTGCCACGAGCAGGCCTCGACTGGTCTCGATGGCCACCGGTATTGGCGACTCGGGGCTGTCACCATGCTCGGCCAGGAGCTCCAGCAGCATCCGGTAGCCCGCAGCGTCATCGCTGATCCGCCGCTTGGCCAATAGCTCGCCGGACTCGTCGACCAGCGCGATGTCGTGATGCCTCTCTGCCCAGTCGATTCCGCAGAACACAGTCACACGTTCTCCCATCATCGAGTTGTTTTCCCAGGTCATGAGCTCATGCGGGTCACGCGGCGTCCTAATCCCAGGACTCGATCGGTCCGCCATCTCGGTAGCCGTTCGCGGACACCAGCGCACCCCAGGGGCCTCTGCCTGCGCCAGAGCTCGCGGCTCGCGGAGGTGGACAGGAGGTCGCCCTGCGGCGGGCTCGCGCCACGACGACAACGAACGACATGCGGTGGTGGGTTTCACGGGACGTGGAGACGCCGGAAACCGCGCCGCTCTCTCGTGAGGCCTTACGGCCGGGGAGATTCCCAGACGTCTGCCCGGCGTCCGCATGCCCCGTGAAACCCACCACCGTGACAGCGCCGCTCTATCGGGAGGCCTCAGGGGCCCGGGGCCTTGCAGGCGTCCGTCACCAGGCAGTCCAGAGCCCAAATGCGGCCCTCTGGAACCACCTTCACTACGGATTAGGGGCCTTCGCGACAGGCACCGTCACAGTCTTGACCGCCCCCGGTCCGGCGACGGCCACCGGTTCCCGAGGCGATCAGGAGGCAGGCGACCTTGACCAGCATCACGCAGTCCACCGTCCCATGTCACGTCCCGACGGACGCGGAGGACGTCCTGCTCGCCGTGGACACTCACAAGGACGTCCACGCCGCAGCCGTCATCACCATGCTCGGTGCCGCCCTGGACGGCCGCAGCTTCCCCGCGACCGCCGACGGCTATCGACAACTCCTCCACTGGGCCCGATCATTCGGCGTGCTGCGGCGGGCCGGCGTGGAGTGCACCGGCTCTTACGGAGCCGCCCTGACCCGTCACCTGCGAGCCGAGGGCATCGAGGTGACCGAGGTGAACCAGCCTGACAAGGCCGTCCGACGCCGTCACGGCAAGACCGACGCCATCGACGCCGAGGCCGCAGCCCGCGCCGTGCTGACGGGACGCGCCACCGCCGCGGTGAAGACCGGCGACGGACCAGTCGAGATGCTCCGGCTGTTCAAGCTGGCGAAGGGGTCCGCGATCAAGTCCAGAACCCAGGCGATCAACCAGCTCAAGAGCGTCCTGGTCTCAGCTGACTCCGCCCTGCGCGAGTCGCTGGCCGGGCTGAGTAACCCGCACCTGTTCAGGCGGTGCGCTGACCTCGACCCCCAGGACGCGAGCGGGCCGGCCGGGGCCGCCCGTCACACCTTGAGGCTGTTGGCCCGCCGTATTCGGCACCTGACCGAGGAGATCGACGATCTCAACAAGCAGATAGCCGAGGCCGTCGAAGCCAGCACGCCGGGCCTGCTGGAAGTTTGTGGCGTTGGCCCGGACAGCGCCGCTGCCCTGCTCATCTCAGCCGGCGACAACCCTGAGCGACTGGTCAGCGAGGCATCCTTCGCGGCCTTATGCGGCACCAGCCCGGTCGAGGCTTCCTCTGGAAAGACACAGCGCCGCAGACTGAACCGTGGCGGCGACCGTCAAGCGAACGCCGCCCTCTACCGGATCGTCCTCAGCCGTCTACGCTGGGACGACCGGACTCGCGACTACCTGCAACGACGTCTGACCGAGGGCAAGACGCGACGCGAGATCATCCGCTGCCTCAAGCGCTACGTCGCACGAGAGATCTACCGACACCTCGTCCCAGCGAATCGGCCGGCTGACCAGACAGGACCCGCCGGAGTCGCTGCTTGACATCCATAGGGGCATCAAGACTCCCGACAGCTACCTCGCCGGTCTCCACCTGCGCGCCTCGATGATCTGGATCAAGGACCTCACCAGGACCACCCGATGATCACGACTCGATACGCGCCCTAGTACTCCAGCCGGACTTCTTCATTAGCGCTGGTCAACGGCTTGGGCGTGGAGAGTGTAGCGGGCTGGAATGGGGGTGGGGCGGTCTTTGCCTGGCCGTCCCACGAACGTGTGGCCGCGGTGCTTGTAGGGGCAACGTTCCGGGCAGTCCGCCCGCATGAACGATGCACCAACGAGCTTGTGGGAAGAGGGACTTGGCGAACTGCTCTTGCGAATCGGGGCCGTTTCGCCCGAGTGGAGCCCCGGCGCCGGATGCGGGACTACGTCCGTGGGCTCCTTGGCCCTGTGGGCCGCAAGAACGGCTGGCAGCTCGCCGAATACGTTGGCCACGCCACCCCCGACGGGCTGCAGCACCTCCTGTCCCGGAGCCGCTGGGAGGCCGACGAGGTCCGCGATGACCTGCACGCCTACGTCGCCGAGCACCTCGGCGCGGACAACAGCGTGCTGATCATCGACGACACCGGCTTCGTGAAGAAGGGCACCACCTCCGCCGGTGTCCAGCGCCAGTACTCCGGCACAGCTGGGGCCCGTATTTCAATAACTGTCAGGGACGGGTTTCCGCGGGTGCGGTTCGGGCGTGTAGCTGTTCCAATGTGCGGGCGGGCGATCCGGGTATCGGCGTGACGAGGATCCGGTGCAGGTCCAGGAGCCGTTTTGCGTCCTGGTACTGGATGGACAGGTTGGTGCGGTTGACGCCCAGTAGTTGGGCCAGGAACGTCATGGTCATCGCTCTGCGGCGGCGGAGGATGGCTGCCAGGAGCCGGTGGGTGTGGTCCACGCTGCTGGTCTGTGGGTGGCGGTAGCTGCGCGGGCGGTGGAAGCGTCGCTGGAATGCTGCCTCGGCCAAGGCGTCCCAGAAAGGCTCCGAGACCGCCACCAAGTACTCGAAGGCGGTTCGTGACATGCCGGTCAGGGCCGGATCGGTGAGCATCGCGGTCAGGGCCGGGTCGGTCCGGTGTGTCGTTGCCGACGCGTCTGGCGGTCGCGGTGGAACGGGAGACAGTGTGTAGTTCCAGTCACCGTGGAAGGTGTTGGGTGTGATCGGAAGGGCGTGGAACTCGGCGGGTGTGATGCTGATGCCGAGGTCGTAGCTGCCTGTGTCCAGTTCGGCCTCGATGGTCAGGCCGGTCTTGGTTGTTGTGGCGGCGATGGTCTCGAGGACGACCTGGTAGCTGGTCAGCGGCCGCCCCCGCCAGTTCGCGGTGATGTGACAGAACATCCGGTGCTCTATCTTGTTCCACTTCGAAGTCCCCGGCGGTAGGTGACAGACCGTGATCTCCAGTCCGCTCTCTCGTGCGAAGGTGGCAAGGTTGCTTTTCCAGGTCCAGCGGCGGGGGTCGTTGGAGCCGCCGGAGTCGGCGGTGATCAGGAACCTGCCGGCATTCGGGTGGTCTGCCCGTCCGCGGTGCTGCCACCAGCGTCGGATGGACTCCACCGCGAACTGGGCGGTGTCGTGGTCGGTACCGACGTTGACCCATCCGCTGTTGTTGGCAATGTCGTAGATCCCGTAGGGGATCGCCATGGGCTGGTCGTTGGTGGTGAACGTGTGGCAGTCCACCTTGATCGCGTTCTTGCCCGGCCGCCAGGGTCCCGGTTGCCGAGCCATTCCTTGGCCTTGGTGTCGACGCTGATCACCGGCTGGGCATCGTTGAGGAACGCGGCGGCGGTGGCATTCAGGTGGGAGAACTGGGCATCGCGGTCCGGATGGCTGATGCCCTCTGTTGTCTTCGCGGTTCCCTGCAGACTGTAGCCCAGGGTGTGCAGCAGGTGTCCGACGGTTGAAGCGCTGACCGGATGGCCCTGTGTGGTGAGGGTCGAGGCCAGGGCCCGTAACGACAGCGTGGTCCACCGCAACGGGGAGACGGGGTCGCCTCGGGTGTGCGGCTCGATCAACGACTCCAGCGCGGGCAGCAGACCAGGGTCGGCATCTGTCAGCCGCTTGCGGCCCGCACCTGGAGCCCGGACCCGCAGGGTCGGTGAGGAGCAACCGGCCAACTCGGCCATGCCTCGCGCGATGGTTGCAGTGCTGGTGCCGGAGGCGGCGGCGACCCGGACGATCCCGCCGCGGCCGAGGGCCGTCGCCTCACTGGCCAGGTACAACCGACGGCGGCGCTCATCGAAGTGCGGCAGGATCTGATCGAACTTGGCTCGCAGAGCACGAGCTGCAACGCGGCCTGACAGACACGGGGTCATATCTCAGACTCCCACCAACACCCCTCTGCCGAGCACTTATTGAAATACGGGCCCCTGGCCGCACCGAGAACTGCCAGATCGGCGTCTTCGCCGCCTACGCCACCTCCCGCGGCCACACTCTGGTCGACCGCGAGCTCTACCTGCCCAGGTCCTGGACCGACGACCGCGAACGCTGTCGGGCCGCCCGTGTCCCCGACGATCGTGTCTTCGCCACCAAGGGCGAACTGGCGAGGGCCATAATCCTGCGGGCCCTCGCCTCACCCCTGCCCATCGGTTGGGTCACCGCGGACTCCGCCTACGGCCAGGACTCCCACTTCCGCCGCTTCCTCGAAGACCATCAGGTTTCCTACGTCGTGGCCGTCCCGAAGTCCCAGCAGGTCCACGGCCCGCGCATCGACCACCTCATCGGCCAGGCCCCGCCCGAAGCCTGGCAGCGGCTGTCCGCAGGAAGCGGCGCGAAGGGCGAGCGTTTCTACGACTGGGCCGCAGCCCGCCTGCCGGCCGTGTGGGAGTTCGACGGCGACGAACTCACCCGGCAACGCTGGATGCTGGCCCGCCGCAGCATCGCCAAGCCCGACGAGATCGCCTACTACCTCGCCAGCGCACCCCTGGAAGCCACCGTCGCCGACCTCGTACGCATCGCCGGCTGTCGCTGGAAGGTCGAGGAATGCTTCCAGAGCGCGAAGAACGAATGCGGCCTGGACCAGTACGAAGTCCGCCGCTACGTAGGGTGGTACCGGCACATCACACTTGCCATGCTCGCGCATGCTTTCCTCGCCGTCCTGGCCAGCCAGGAACGAGAAAAGGGGGCACTGAGCGGGACACACCCGACCTCGTGGACCTCACACCGGCTGAGATTCGACGTCTGCTGGCAGTTGGACCCCGCCACCGTGCTCAGGACCGCGACCACGCGATGACGTGGTCCCACTGGCGTCGCCGCCACCAAGCACGCGCCCGCCACTGCCACTACAAACAGCGCGGCCACACGTTCGTGGGACGGCCAGGCAAAGACCGCCCCACCCCCATTCCAGCCCGCTACACTCTCCACGCCCAAGCCGTTGACCAGCGCTAATGAAGAAGTCCGGCTGGAGTACTAGTACTCCAGCCGTACTTCGGTATTTGGGCTGGTCAGCGGTCTGACGGCGGGGAGTGTAGCCGGGGCGTCGCAGGCGGGTGAGGGCTTTCGCCGGCATTTCCTTCGAAGGAGGGCCTTGCCGCATGTCTGTGGGCGTGTCCGAGTAGTTCTTCAGCGTGATCGATGAGGCTCCGGCAGGCGTATGGGATCGGGAACTCGAAGAACTCTTCTTGCGGGTCGGCGCCCGCTTCGCCCGCGTCGAGCCCCGGCGGCGGATGCGGGACTACGTGCGTGGCCTGCTCGGCCCGGTGGGCCGCAAGAACGGCTGGCAGCTGGCCGAATACGCAGGTCACGCGACGCCGGACGGATTACAGCATCTCCTGGCAAGGAGCCGCTGGAACGCCGACTCCGTCCGTGACGACCTCCAGCAGTACGTTGCCGACCAACTCGGTGCGGACGATGGAGTGTTGATCCTCGACGACACCGGTTTCGTCAAGAAGGGCGAGACCTCGGCAGGCGTGCAGCGCCAATATTCCGGCACCCAGGCCGCACCGAGAACTGCCAGATCGGAGTGTTTGCCGCCTACGCCACCGGCCGGGGGCACGCGCTGGTCGACCGCGAGCTCTACCAGCCCAAGTCCTGGACCGACGACCGGGACCGCTGCCGGGCCGCCCACGTTCCGGAGCATCGCGTCTTCGCCACCAAGGGAGACCTCGCCCGCGACATGATCCGCCGGGCCCACGACTCCCCGCTCCGCTTCAGCTGGGTCACCGCAGACGCCGCCTACGGACAGGACGGCCGCTTCCGCCGCTTCATCGAAGACCTCCAACTGCACTACGTCGTGGCGGTGCCCAAGTCTCAACAGGTCCACGGACCTCGCATCGAGGACCGCTTCCGCCGGGAAACACCGCCGGAAGCCTGGCAACGCCTGTCCGCCGGCCCCGGAGCGAAAGGCGAACGTGTCTACGACTGGGCAGGCGCCCTCCTGCCCGTCGTCTGGGAACGCGACGGCGACGAGCCCACCCGGCGACGGTGGATGCTCGCCCGCCGCAGCATCTCCAACCCCTCCGAGATCGCCTACTTCCTGGCCAGCGCCCCGCTCGATGCCACCCTCACCGACCTTGCCCGGATCGCCGGATGCCGCTGGAGGATCGAGGAGTGCTTCCAGAGCGCCAAGAACGAATGCGGCCTCGACGAGTACGAGGTCCGCCGCCACACCAGTTGGTACCGGCACATCACTCTCGCCATGCTCGCCCACGCCTTCCTCGCCGCCATGGCCGCTCTGGAACGTGAAAAGGGGCCGGGACGATGACACACCCGACCTCGTGGACCTCACACCGGCCGAGATCCGCCGTCTCCTGGCAACTGGCCCTCCACCCCGGGACCACTGCGATCACGCTGTGAACTGGTCACGGTGGAGGCGACGCCACCAGGCCCGTGCCCGGACCTGCCACTACGCGCGGCGCGGCTACCTGTTCGCCGGCACCAGATGGCGAAAGCCCTCACCCGCCTGCGACGCCCCGGCTAAACTCCCCGCCGTCAGACCGCTGACCAGCCCAAATACCGAAGTACGGCTGGAGTAGTCGAAGGCGTCTCCCGGTGATGCAGTCCGACCCGGTACAGACTCTGCACGTGCGCTCGCACGTTCGGCTCCTTCCGCACGGCGGTGCGCGGCCGCCTGGTGGCGGTTGAGGAGCGCAGGCAGGACCGAAGGGCGCACTCTGTAGGCGGGGGAGGGCCTACTGGCCGGCGCAGCTCAGGCGGATGCCGAAGTGCGGTCCAGCCGGATCGGGTGCCACGAATGCTGCTCGGCTCCGGTCATCAGGGCGACCAGGCTGTGAGGCGCGTCGTCGTCGATGGAGGAATTTGGCGTCACCCAAGCCGCGCGGCATGCTGATCCGACAGGCTGGGCCCGCGCGTGGGCACGGCAACTGGGCTGGGAGAATCACGTTGATCGTCTGGGTGAACGGTGCGTTCGGCAGCGGAAAGACCACGCTGGTGGACGAGTTGCGTCTGCCTGGCCCGAGGCGCTCGTCTATGACCCGGAGATGATCGGCTATGTCTTGCGGGAGATCGTGGAGGTGCCGACCGGGGATTTCCAGGATCTCAGACTGTGGCGGCGGGAGGTTGCCAGCTTGGCGGTGGGTCTGGTTGAGGAGTACCACCGCCCTGTTCTGGTCCCCATGACCCTGATCGACCCCGCGTATGCCGGTGAGATCTTCAGCGCGCTGAAGGACGCGGGCATCGACGTTCAACACTTCTTCCTCAAGGTCTCCCGAGAGGTCCTGGAGAAGCGGATCGACGGCCGGAGCTTCACCCCGGATAACCCCGAGCAGGACGAGCGGGTCCGGCGCTGGTGCAAGGGCAGGATCGAAGCGTGCATGACCGCGGCCGACGCTCTGCCCATTGGCACAGTGGTCCTGGACGGCGAGTTGTCCCCGCAGGAGTTGGCCGATCAGGTACTGGTCCGGGTTCGAGCCGGTAGGTCATCCGGCACCTGATCGGCGTGGTGCGGCGTTGCCGGAGTTCGGCTGCCTCGACGCCTCGAGGAAAGGAGTGTGGCCTCCAACCCCCTCAGTGGCCGCAGCGTCGACCTCGTCTCCGAGCCTTTGCCGCTTAAGACGCTTGTCCTCGCCGACGCCGGAGGCGGGTGATCTCCTCGGCCAGCTTCTGGCGTGCTTGCGCGCGCGGAGTGACCGCCGACCGGCGTCGATGTGGTCCACGGTGTTTCTGCGAGCCGGGATGGAGGCTGCGCAGCAGCGCCGTGACCAGCGCTTGTCAGTCCCAGCATTGCGTCAGCTGAGCCCGACTGGGTACAGGTCAGGGCCGACTACGTGCGGGCGAGGTGTGTGGTCGTGTTCGTCATGGTGGAAGTGACCTCCGTACCAGACAACGAGGTCCCGGCCGTCCACGGCTTCACCCCCGACGAAACCGTCGATGCGTGCCCTCGACAACGCGGGATCGGTGGTGAAGCCCTGGCCGTCATCGATCTCGGCGCCGCGACGGCGCACTACCCACAGATCACCGGCCCCGTATGCGTCAGCAGTACTGTCGTTCGGTCCAGGAACAATGTGATACCCCTGGTCAGTTGCGCGGTTGACCACTCGCCACTGGCGACGATGCAGCGAGTGGCGGTTGCGGCGGGTCTCGAAGCGCAGGCGTGTCCAGGCACCGTCCCCGATGGGGGGATCGTTGTACTCGTCGACGCGGTCGTCAGCTGCCCCGGCGATGTCGAAGTTCAACCGCCAATAGGCATGATGAGTATGAACCTGGCAGGTACATGGGTTGGTCACGCCGGCGAAGCCGAAGCGGGGACGGATCACACCGTCGTCCGCGAATCGCCAGTCGCTGATGTAGCGGTACCATCCGGCCGCGAGCTCGCTGACAATGCGCAGCTCAGACCCGTCGTGATGGAAGGCGACGCCATGGAAGCTTCCACTGTCGCTTCCATTGTCGAGGATTGTGGCCGGGGCGGTGCTGCACAACCGGTAACCAGGCCCGGCCGGTTCGCTGCCACTCGCAGTGAAGCACGCTTCCTGGTTCTGCCAGTCGCGATACGTAGGGCCGCACCCGACAGCTTCGCCGTCCGGCCCGTACTGGACGTTGAGGATCGGCAGATGAGCCTGGTAGAGCACACGAGTACCGCGGTAGTCCACGAACCGCAGCTCCGCTCCGGAGCCGTTGGTGCCGGAGGACTGGGCCGGGCGGCTGACGACCAAGTTCCACAGCTCGCTGGAACCGCGGCGGACCCGCACCCGGACCGAACGGTGTCCCGGCCCCCCTTCAGGGCAGTCGTCGACCCCCGGCGTGGTCTCGCATTCGTACGACGCGGGTACTGGAACTCCGACGGGCGAAGGAAGCACGATCCCGTCCCGCATCCGCACGCCAACGATGCGATGTTTCATTTCGCCACCCGGATCGCGCAACCCCACGGTGACGATACGGTCAGTCGTGCCATCGGCGTGCTCAATATCCGCCAGGGGTGGCATCGGCCGGTACGGATGAGCACCATCCCGGGCGAGTATCTGACTCAATTCGGGGTGAGCGCTCACTGCTTCAACAGCCTGAGCAAACTCCTCGGCACTCGGACGCGGCCGGAACCGCACTGAGCGTGCTTGCGCCTCGCCCAGCGCGGAAAGCCGCCCATTGACCAACACCGATCGGTAGGAGTCGGGGTCGTGGATCACAGCCTGGAAAGCCGCATCCTCCCCACCGTCCTTCTCCAGCAAACGGAAGTCTGCCATTCTTAGCCGCTCTCCGGGGAGCTGCTGGCGGACACCAGGCAGTCTTACCAGGTCGCCGGCCAGTGCCAGAGCGGCATCCGACTCGTTCTCGTATGGTTGGATATCGACGACTACTGCGTCATTCATAGAACTTCCATAGGCTCTCGGTTGTGCCGACGTTGTACCGCCGTCTTGCAATAGTGGTGGCGATATGGCGGAGCGGCAGGAGCAAGCCGTCGAGAGACGTGCAAGTCGGTAGGCGGTGCGTATCCGCTCCGGCTCGACTCACCCGGCGCTGGTTCCCGGGAAAAGGAGCGCGGCGCCAGGCCGGGCTCCTTTCACAGAGTCGAGCCACTCCGGCCGAAGATGGGTTACGTAGGTTTACCCTGGCCTCGGACAGTCGCTAGTCCGCTATATCACGTTGTGAGAGAAGAAACCGTGCGGGCAATTGTCGCATCTGCCGTCGCGGCCCTCTGACCATCCCTCACACCCGATGCAGGCCAGGCAGTTAAGTATGCCGGTTCCGCCCACTACGCCCGCGCTGTCCAGGCGAGACAAAGCCTTTCTGCGCACCTCATCCAGTTGATATTGCATCTTCTCCAGATCGTTTGCATTGTCCTTGAAGGCTTGCTTCTGCGCATCGGTCAAATCAGTGTTGAGGTCCACTGTCTTCCCTCGTTTCGCATCGAGAAGCCGTGCATCTATATCGATTGTCGCCCAAGCGGGAGACGGAGGCATCTGGAAACAACCACCCGATCACGGTCAACTATTGATTCGAAAAAACGGCGAAAAATCAACGATTCTGATTACGACTGCCGTCGACCTTGCCCCGCCCCAGTCGACCTGGCCGGGCGCCTTCGACGGGAATGCATCCCGGCATGGCGGGACATGCCGACCGTCGACCGCCGCCGGCCCCACCGGTTCCGCGCCTATCGCGTACGGACCCAGTAATGCTCTCCTGCCCTCAGCAGGTTCTCCAGCGTCTCGGGGTTGGCCCGGGCCAGGTCGCCGAGTGCCGCGTTCTCCTCGGCATGGGATTCGAGCCACGTGCGGAAGCCGGTCACCGCCGCGATGGACTCGGGAGTGGGGCCGCTCGCGGAGGCGAGTTGTTCCGGCGTGAGGAGAGGCAGTCCCGACCGGAGCCGTATCGCGCCCGGTACATCGAGACTGCGGTACCGGCTGGCCACCGTGTTCTCCTGGATCCCCAGCGTCCCGGTCACCGTGCACTCCCCGGACCGCAGGGCGGCCAGACGAGCGTCCCGGACGACGGCGAGAACTCCGTTGAGGTCGAAGTCGACTGTGACCGCCAGGTCGATCGTCCCCGCCCTCACGCCATCGATGATCAAGTCGACGCAGGGACGGTGGGTCGACGTGATGTGATGACTTGTCAGAGCGACGAGCTCCTCGCTGTCGGGGGCGTCGTGGGTGCGGCGAGCGGCTGCCGTGAGAGCCGAGTGTTTGCGCCAGCCCGCGCCCAGCAGGTCGAGCAGATCCATGGCGAGGAACCCGTTGACGACGGCGGCGATCTCACGCTCGACAGCGCGGCCTGCCGCACCTGGCATACGTCGGGCACCATTCGACAGCGTCTCGGCGACATGGCGCTCGTGCAGATGACCGGCGAGGGCGTCGATGGTACTCCCGCTCTCTTCCCCGAACAGGAGGGCCCGTACAGACATGGGTTCCGGGGGACTCGTCACGGTCGCCATTGATCGTCCTCCTCCTGGATGATCTGCTCGCCGGGGTCGCGGCGAGGCTCCAGCCGCACCGTGCGGTCCGGCGTATCCGAGTCGCGGATCTGGCGCACGCTGTCGAGGCCGGGACCGCTGCGCAGTACGGCGTGCACATGGCGGTGTACCCAGCGCGGACCCCGGTGACGGACACCGACGACGGCGGCCGTGGTGACCATCGCGGTGCCCAGCAGTACGAGGACGATCGGCAAGGCTCCGGACTCTTCGTCACCGTCCGGCGCCCGGTCTTCGGTGCCGGGGACGTCCGTGTCCGGGGCGTCGGTGTCGGATCCATCGGTGCCGGGAGGCTCGACCCCGGGTGGCACGGCCGGAGAGTCGGGTGTCGGCGGAGGCACTTCTGGTGGTACCGGTGGAGGTACTTCCGGACGCTCTTCCGGCGGGACCTCGGGAGGTACTTCTGGAGGAACTTCCGGCGATTGTTCGGGCGGAGGAGATTGTTCCGGAGGGGGCGGCTGCGGGGGAGGAGGGGGCTGCGGAGGAGGAGGATTCGGGGGATCTACGTTTCCCTCCCCTTCGCCCGAACACTCGGGGCACGAGGGACAACTGTCGCAGTAGTCACGATCAGGAGCGGATTGCCCGACAGCCCATGCTCCCGCGATTGCCACCCCCTGTACGGGCACCGTCCCGCACCTGCCCCTGCCCTGCGCCCCGGCCGCAGCGAGTGAAACCACAATGACGAGGAACGCCACGACCAGGAGGCGAACGGCTTGCCGACCTGGCACTGACATGGTCAATCCCTCGTCAACGACACTTGCCCGGCAAGGCTGGGAGAGCCATGCGGCGTGCTCGCTGGGCGCATTCCGCGCGGCTGACGAGCCCGGTGATGGTGCAACCGCCTCCATCCGGGCCACACAATTCCAGTCTGCGCCGACCGAACGCGGGCCGCACCTGGGGCTGGGAAGGCCGCGACGGGCGAGTAAGCGGGCGTCGTCCGGCGCAACGCCCAGCATGTGCAGGAGCATCTCCAGCAGGGCGGCGGGCGCCTTGTCGGCGTCGGGTCAGCCCTGATACCCGAGAACCGAACTTTGGCTCTGTGGCTGCGTGCGGCCTCGGTCGCCGCCCTGTACGCCGTGGCCTCCTCATGCTGCTCCTGAGCGTCCCGGCGATGGGCGGGGAAGTAACTCCGACGACCGACCGGGACGTCGCGGCCGGCGCTCACTTCTGTTTCGCCCTGTCCACCGTCTCCCTCGGCGCCACGGGTCTGGTCGCACGGAGGTAGAACGCGGCACTCCCTGCGGGTCGAAGCAGATGAGCCCGTGTTCGCGAGCCAGTGCAGCGGCGTACTCGGACACCTCTTCAGCCTTGCCATGGGACATAAGCATGTCCACGATCGGGCCCGATACCTCCTCGATGACCCGGAGACGCCCTTACGTCACCGCGGTCGATATCGTCTGGGTATCGCGCGACGAGAGCTTCCACGTAGGCCACGATGCGCGGCAGTAGGCCTACATGTAGTGCTCGTAGAGCTCGTCGTAGGTCGAGCCCGCTTGGTCGGCATCGAGTGGACGGTTGCCGTCCCACACCGCAAACTCATGGCTCACCAGCGCATCGTCGCAGGCAGCAGCTCCGCCGGCGCCATGCAGGCCCGGAGATCGACTCCACGCCTCCGCGCGCCCCGCGCAGGCGTGGCGTCCAGGCCGATGCTGCTGTCGTGCGCCCTCCCTGACCAATACCGAGCCCAGATGGGGGCCTCCGGCCGGGCTCGGCGTGCAGGTGGGCACTCGCCCGCCTAGCGTGTTGGTCGAACGGAAGGAACCACGCGGCCTGGCATGCCGCCGGTCCGGACGGGCTTCGGCCATGTGGGTGTCGGCGCGGGCAGTGCCGGGCGCGCCACGGCTGCCAGGTGCGCGCCCTTCTGCATCCCCCCACACTCTCCGGGAGTTCGGCATGGCCCGTATCACCATCAACGGCGTGACGGTGGACCCACTGCTCCAGTCCGAGGAGCTGGTCGCCGCATCGCTGGTGTCCGAGGACGCCTCCGCGTCCAACTATCTGCTCGTACAGACCACACACCCACCCACGCCCGAGGAGAAGGAACAGCTCTCGGAACTCGGCGTGGTGCTCCAGGAATACGTTCCGGACGACACCTATCTGTGCGGCTACCGGCCGAGCGATCTGGACGCCGTACGCGCACTGCCCTTCGTGGCCTGGGCGGACGTGTACCTCAACGGCTTCAAGATCGGCCAGTCGCTCCGCTCGGCCCGGCTGCGCACGGGCGTCGCCGAACTGGCCGAGCCTCTGGGCGGTGCGGGTCCGCGACCCCGCCTCGTCGACATCGTCCTGCACGAGGACGTCGACATGAGTGAGGACGGACTGCGGGACCGGATCGCGGCGGCGGCCGGAGTCAGCTACGGCGACGTACAGAACGACGGCGAGAAGGTCCGCATCACGATCCGCGATGAGGACCTGCCCGCCCTCGCCTCGCTCGACGAGGTGAAGGAGATCGAGGAGGTCCCCGAGCGGGTCCTGTACAACACCGTCTCGGGCACCCTGCTGAACGCCCACGTGTCGCTCAACGGCACGAAGTTCCGGGGCGAGGGCCAGATCGTGTGCGTCGCCGACACCGGCTTCGACAAGGGCTCGACCACCAATGTGCACCCCGCCTTCACCGGCCGGGTCAAGCGGCTGGTCGCCCTGGGCCGCACGAGCCCCGAGCGGATGGACGACCCTGACGGGCACGGCACCCATGTGGCGGGCTCGGTCCTCGGCGACGGCACGTCGGCGTCGATGGGCGGACCCGTCACCGGAACGGCTCCGGAGGCGAGACTGGTCCTGCAATCCGTGATGGACGAGAATGGCTTTCTCTCCGGCATCCCGAGCAACCTCCGCAAGCTGTTCGAACCGCCCTTCCTGGAGGACGGGGCGCGGATCCACACCAATTCGTGGGGCCCGGTCACCCCGGGGCTGCCCTACAACCAGGCCGCCAAAGAGGCCGATCGGATGGTCTGGGACAACAAGGACTTCGTCATCCTCTTCGCCGCGGGCAACTCCGGTACGGACCAGGACGGGGACGGACGCATCAACATGAGGTCCGTCAGCGGGGAGACCGCGGCCAAGAACGTCATCACCGTGGGAGCCAGCGAGGGCAACCGACCCGAGTTCTCCAAGACGTACGGTCAGCTGAAGAACGGACAGTTCCGGTGGCCGGTCCCGCCGATCAACGGCGACAAGATGGCGGACAGCCCCCACGGGATGGCAGCCTTCAGCAGCCGCGGCCCGTCCCAGGAGGGACGCTTCAAGCCCGATGTCGTCGCCCCCGGCACGTCGATCCTGTCCGCCCGCTCGCGGCTGGCGCCGGCCTCCCAGAACTTCGGTGTCTCCACGGACCCCGCGTTCATGTTCCAAGGCGGTACTAGCATGGCCACCCCGCTGGTGGCCGGCTGTGTGGCGGTGCTGCGCGAGACGCTCGTGAAGAACGGCACCCCGAAGCCCAGCGCCGCGCTCATCAAGGCCATGCTGATCAACGGCGCCGACGAACTGGCCGGTCAGTACGACCCCAGCGAGGCGGGCCCGTCGCCGAACAACAGCTCCGGCTTCGGCCTCGTCAACCTCCAGCGTGCCGTCGTCCTGCCGACCGACGCCGGCCGGGCGGGCTTCACCGACGCCGGGGAACTGGACCAGGGGGAGGAGCGTGCCTTCCACATCACCGTTCCGGAGGGAGGGGCCCGCACTCTGAAGGTGACCGTCGTCTGGACGGACCCCCCTGGGGCAGCCCTGCAGAACGACCTCGACCTGATCGTCCGCGCGGACGGTCAGGAACGCCACGGCAACATGGGTACGGGTTCCGGCTTCGACCGCGTCAACAACGTCGAGCAGGTCCACTGGCAGGATGTCCCCGCCGGGGAGGCCGAGGTCGTCGTCAGAGCTCATAGGATCACCCTGTTCGCTCAGCCTTACGCCGTCGCCTGGCGCATCCTTTGACGCGTAAACAGGCAGTGTCCCGGCCCGTTCGCTCGGGTCGGGGCAGCGGTCACGGGTCGGGCGGCAGCCGACCTCCAGGACGAGGCGTCGGCTCCCGACGCACATGGCGAGGGTGATCCGCTGCCGGGCGTCCGCAAGGCGGGCACCAACCGCCAGGGCGCACCGGCCACATTCAGGCCGGCGGGCACCAACTGCCAGGGCGCACCGGCCACATCCTGGCCGATATCCTGCCGCGCCCCACCGCCCTCGCAAGCCCGTGCAAAGCCGCACGCCGCTGCCCGACAAAAGCCCCCCGCGCCCGACGCCTCATCCTGGCCGGCCTCCCGCCCCTGACCACACAGCGCGAGCTGCGCCTCTACCGCGCCATACAGTGCCTGAGTGCCTGAGTGCCTGAACGGTGCTCCTGGCCGCCCGACGCTTCCAAGTGCACGGGGGAAGTCCCGCTCCGGGGCCGGTTCCGGCCCCGGAGCGTGGTGCGTCGCGGCTACCGTGGCGCCGGGCCGGCCAGGGTCCGCGTCTTGCACGTTTGCCGGGGGAGCGGGGTGGAAGAGTTGACCCCGACGACCGGCCGGCCGATTCGCCGGCGGGACGGCCGATTCTGCTCGACGCCCTGAACAGAACAGGAGCCCGCCGTTGCGCCTCTACGCCCAGACTCCCGCACGCCGGAACCGCCAGGTGCTCGTGGACCTGATCGCCGTGACCCTGATCGCCCTCACGGTGTGGGCGGCATTGTTCGTCCGAGACATGATCATGCTGCTGGCCGAGCCGGGGCGGAAGGTCGAGAGCTCCGGAGACGGCCTCGCGGAGGAATTGGGCAACGCCGGAGACGCGGCGTCGGACGTACCGCTCATCGGCGACGTCCTGAAGAAGCCGCTCCAGTCCGCAGCCGATGCCAGTACCGGCTTCGCGGACGCCGGCGAATCGATCCAGGAATCCGTCACCCGGGTCGCCGATGTGACGACTGCGGCTCTCATCGTCATCCTCGTGCTCCTCATCCTGGTTCTGTGGCTCCCCCCGCGCCTGCTCTGGATTCGCCGCAGCGTGATCGTCCGGCGTCTCGCCGACGCGCCGGGCGGCGCCGATCTGCTCGCCCTGCGCGTTCTCACCGGCCCGCCGGCCGCCCTCGTCAAGCTGCCCACGCCGCCCGGCGGATTCGCTGACGCCTGGCGCCGGGGCGACCAGGAGGTCATCGCCACCCTCAGCGCGGTCGCCCTCGCACACACTGGCCTGCGCCCCTGACGTACGCCTCGCACGGCGAGGACGGCCGACACACGGATACAGGCCCGGGGCCCGGGGTGCGTACGGGCCGCCGGCTCCCTGGCGGTCAGGCCGCCACGAGTTCCTCGGCGACGAAGCCCTCCACGAACTCCCGTGCACGACGGTCGAGATCGGCGTACTGCGCCTCTCGCTCAGCGCCCGCGACCGCTTCGCCGATTAGGAGGTTGCCTTCGGCGTCGACGCGCTGCGGGCGATCCTCCGCGTCGGTGAGCAGGGCGACGGTGGAATGGGAGAAGCCGCAGTAATAGGCGATGCCTTCGCTCAGATTGGTTTCGAGGACGGTTTGCATCCCCTCCACGATGGGATCGTCGGCCGTGGCGCCGGCCAGGCCCAGCCACAGCATGCGCTTGCCGGCGAGGCGGGGCTTGCTGCGGCCGTAGGCGAACCCGTAGTTCCATACGCGGTCGATCCAGCCCTTGAGGATGGCGGGCACGCTCTGCCAGTACACCGGGAAGACGGCGACGACGACATCGGCGTCGAGGATGCGCTGCATATGGGCGTGCGCTTCGTCCGAATACGTCTTCTCCCTGTTGCCCCAGTCCGGCTGGTCCGACATGTTCATCCGCGGGTCGAACCCCTCGGCGTGCAGGTCGAGCAGATCGATGCGGTAGCCGGCGGCTTCGAGCCGGGCGGCGGCACGGCGGGCCGTGTGCGCAGTGAGGGAATCGGTGCGGTGGTGTGCGACGACCACGAGGGCTGTCCTGGCCTGGCTGTCATGCTGCGTCACTGTGTCTCCCGGCTGGTCTCGGTCGATGCGATAAATCCATTACAGCCACGGCGACTTGGATGATCCATGGGAGAAACGCTCGGAAACATAGGAGATCGTCTACGATGCGTTCTGTGGATCCTTTGAGTTCGCTGCTGAGTGGCATCCGGGCCGAGGGTTCGGTCGTCAGCCACGCCGTACTGACGGCGCCCTGGACCATCCGCTTCGCCGACGACGCACCGCTCATCATGATCAGCGTGCTGCGCGGCGGGGGCACCCTGCTGCTGCCCGACGGCACCGAGCGAGCGGTCGGCGTGGGCGATACGGCCATCGTGCGCGGCCCCGCACCGTTCCATCTCGCGGACCATCCCGCCACGGTCCACAGCTCCCATGCGGCGTACGAGATCGCCTGCTTCACCACGGACACCGAGTGCACCGCCCAGGAACTCGGCGGTATCCACTGGGGCACCGACTCGCAGGAGGCGACCGCGCTGATCGTGGGCGCCTACCGCGCATCGGGCCACAGCTGCGAGCGTCTCCTGCGTGCTCTGCCGCCCGTCCTGGTGGTCAAGGAGGAGGCCGAGGTCTGTGCCTGGCTGGAGACGGCCGCCGCCGACGCCGCCCAACTCTCCGCCGGTTCGCAGGCGCTGATGGACCGGCTCCTCGACTGGGCCCTGGTGTGCACGTTGCGCAGCTGGTTCGACCAGGCCGGCGCCGACGCGCCCAGCTGGTACCGGGGTCTCGCCGACCCGGTCCTCGCTCCCGCGCTGCAGGCCTTCCACGACCGGCCCGCCGAGGCATGGACGGTGGCGTCGCTGGCCACTCGAGCCGGTGTCTCCCGGGCGCTGTTCGCCAAGCGCTTTACCAAGTTGATGGGCCGTCCGCCCCTCGCCTACCTCACGGAATGTCGCATGGACGAGGCCGAGGCGCTGCTGACCGACACCGACCTCAGCATCGCTCAGATCGGAAGGTCCGTCGGCTATGCCGACGCTTTCGGCTTCAGTGTCGCGTTCAAACGACACAAGGGCATGAGTCCCAGCACGTTCCGCGCCGCGGCGGCTTGAGTTCCGGTCCGGCGACCGGGGGGGCTGTGCTCTCCTCGTGCGTCAGGAGCGATCCTGCGGCCGGTACGACTGTGGCAACGAGTGGATACCGCCGTAGTCGGCTTGCAGGTCTACGTGCCAACTGCGTCTCAGTGAACCTGCCTTTGGCTGGCGCTGGACGCGCAATGCAACCTGCTACCACCACCCGACGGCGGGCCGGTATTCAGGTTGCACGCCGCCGCCGTGCACGGCGGTCTACCGAAGACGACGGCGGCGTAAGCGGAGCCGACCTGCTCTGGCCGGCCGCATGAATTGTCCTGCTACTCCCAGCAGATGAAGGAAGACACCGCGTCGTTCCACCCGAAGGCATTCAGGTCCGGGAAACGGTTGCCTGCCGGAACGAAGAACTGAGGCCCTGACAGGTTGATGTCCCAGAAGAGATCGACGTCGAACGCGCAGACGCTGATTGACGACACGATGTCGTTCCAGTTCTGCGTGTGGAGAAATCCCCTGGGGACATTCAGGAGGTTCGGCCAGTGGAAGCCGTGCTCCAGTTCAAGACGGTCTCCGCCCTCGTTGGCGTCTTCCCAGACCCTGGTGAAGGTGGGAAGCCCGAAGTCCAACGCCGCTTCTCTGTCCAGCGAGTGCGCCTCGGAGAGCATCGCCGCTCGGTCCGTGAAGACTCCGAGAGCGACGGCGCCTCCGTCGGACAGCCGAGTGGTGTAGATTGCCTGCTTCCTCATGATGGCGTTGAGCCGCTCGAGGTCCTCGAATACTTCGCCATCGAGGACGACGGGGACCTCGGGTTCGAGAGGACGCACGGCGCCGCTCACCGGCGGGCGTCCCTCGTCGAGGTACCTTGCGAGGTCCGGGGTGTTTGGGCGGGCCTGTATTTGCGCCCACGCTTCGCGCTTCTGTGCCGTGACTGTCATCCGCGATCACTCCTGACTGTTTGGAGCTCTTTGGAGGAGGACGATGATTCGTCATTTCCACGCTAGGCCCCTGACCGCAGGGCAATTGACAGTGCAAACACGTGAGAACCTCTTTCATTCTGCGTGTCCGCAGATACGAAGAGTGAAAGAATGGTGCGGCCTGGAGTGGGCGTGGTCGGATACTCT
This sequence comes from Streptomyces agglomeratus, assembly GCF_001746415.1. NCBI lineage: Bacteria > Bacillati > Actinomycetota > Actinomycetes > Kitasatosporales > Streptomycetaceae > Streptomyces > Streptomyces agglomeratus. The sequence continues at coordinate 505,413 of NZ_MEHJ01000001.1, read as the reverse complement.
CTTTGGTGCGGCGCATGTGGTGCAGGTCGCCGCACGAAGACTTCAGTGCCCGGGTGCCCGGCGTGCCGACTTGAGGACTCTTCTGCCGTCCGACAGCCATCCCGTAGCCACCACGATGGCCGCGACACGCGCGTTTGCGTCGAGGTCTCTCGCAACTCGCAGAAGTCGACCGGTCTGCCGGATATGCGCGCGCCTGTGTGATGAGCAGTCAGAAAGCCCAAAAACCCGGTCCCATCCGCACCGGCGAGCACGCCCAGGAGCAGGACGACGTCCACTGCCCCGGGGGCCGCCGCAGACTCGACTTCACGGGAGGCCACGACCCGGGCATCGGCTGCTTCCCTCTACCCGGCGGCGCGTTGCACGGTGGCCCGTCGGGTGAACTGCTTGTGCTCCTTGGGGGGAGGTGCCCGCAATGCGCAGCGCGATCCGTCCCTTGCCGTCGGCGGCCGCCAGTAGGCGCAGCGGCTCGTCGGTCTGGGCCGTCATCTCGGCTGCGGCTGTCTCGACGGGCACTTCGGCTTGACCGTGCAAGAGAAGCTTCGGCTGCCGGGGAACGGGCCGGCGCTGTGGGCGATGCGGCGCGAAGCCCGGCACGCGCATAGAAGGTGCTGGTGAGCCAGTCACCCTGTGCCCAGGTCCCGTACGGGCACGAACCGCGCCATTCTGATGTCCGGGCCGTCGGCTGTTCCGGGGAAGAACCAGTATCCGTGTTCCTCGCGCGGCTTGGAGAAGCCCCGGTATCCGGCGAGGAGTTCGGCGCGGCCGTCGTCGTTGAGGTCGGCGGCGGCGATGTCCCAGCCGAAGTTGTCGGCGTCCGCACTGTGCCTGGGACGGCTGGGTAGACCGAGCCGGTAGCGATCGATGGTGAGTGGGGGCTTGTAACCGCCGTTCGGCCGCGAGAGCAGAACGGTAACGGTGCCTGCCGGCTTGCTGCGGGAGTCCCGGTTCACCAGGTCGTCCCGGCCGTCACCGTTCAGGTCGGCGAGGACGGGCCCTCCGGTGTAGCCGGTGGTCAGCAGCGTCCCTGGTGATTCCTCGCCCTCGGCGTCGTAGGGGGCGGGGAGTCGGCTGGTGCGGGCACCGGGACCGTGCGGGCCGCCGTGCAGGATCGTGCCGTCGGTCAGGATGAGGTCCATGAACCGGTCGGCGTCGAGATTCCCGGCGGTGAGCAGCGGCGTGGCCCTGTCGCGGTCGCGGTCCGCCAGTGGCAGAGCCTTGCCCACGAGCGTGGGGAAGGAGGCGACGGCCGGCCCGGCGGGCGTACCGCGGTAGTACCGCGTGTCCACGAGGCCGCGTGGCAGGCGGTCCTCGTCGTACCCGTCTGACACGTCCTGATCCTGTGCCGCCATCGGCAACCCACCGCGGGTGACCACATCATCGCGGCCGTCTCCGTCGAAGTCGCCGGTGACGAGAGTGGACACTCCCACGTATCCACCTTGGGTCGCCTCGACGGCGACGGTCCTGCCAAATGCGCCGGTGCGGCTGAACGGCCCGTAAAGGACGGTCAGGCACGCCGAGAGGCGCGGCTCGTGGAAGCCGACAGGCCGTACCTCACGCCCGTCCCGCAGCCCCACGAGATCCAGCGCTCCGTCTCCGTCGAAGTCGCCGACCGCAGAGAACAGCGGGTACTCGGCGGGGAGGCGCACCGCGCGGGGCGTGCCCTTCCCCCTGCCCCAGACGATGCTCTGTCCGGTCCATGAGCGCTCGCGGTTGTGAAACAGGCTCTGGACGACGAGGTCCGCCAGGCCGTCGCCGTCCAGGTCCCCGGTGAGGTGGGCGGCACTGTTCCTGACCAGCGGGCGGGTGCTGGTCGCGGGGTCGAGTCCGGGGAGGCTCAGCGAGACGCCGGCCGCCGGGGCGATGCCTCGCGCCGAGCCGGGGACGACGGCTCGGTGGTGCAGCCAGCCACCGCCCTCCTTCGGGCGGTACCAGGCGTCGAGGTGGAGGTCGGTGAAGCCGTCGCCGTTGAAATCCGCGCGGTTGACCGGCCGTTTCGAGGCCGGCCGGACGGCGGTGCGCGCCGAGGCGTCAGGCGGTGCGGCGCACACGGCCGGTGCGACGTCCGGCGCCTTGCCGTCCGATTCGACCGGCGGAGTGCCCTGCGGTATGCCCGGGGTGCGGTGGCCACTGGAGGAACCGGAGAGGTGAAGGTGCGTCACTCTGCCGGCGATGGTCAGCGCGAGGGCGACGGCGGCGGTGGTGGTGGTGATCCGGCGGCGGGGCATGTCCCGAGTTTCCGACCGGGCGACCGGCGTCACCAGACCTGGCATGTTCCGGATCGGCAACGGTCGCCCTGCTGTCCTGCTGCCTGGCGGCTGAATGGCCGTCTGGACTTCATGACGCGGTGTGAGGTCCTCAAGCGCCGGAAGCGCGGCATCTGCCAGGACACATCGGCTTCGTAGGCTGCCGTTGTGCGACTACGCGGTCGGCCCGGTAGGGGTCTGCGTAGGCTGGCCGTGGGACGACTTGTTGTGAACCCATGGCTACCTCATGTCCATCGCATGCGAGCAGTCCAGTAGACCGTCTGAGGGCCTGACGGGACGTCGTAGCCGCGGATGCGCAGCAGCCAGCCGCCGCCTACGTTTCCCACAACCCGGCACTTCTCGAACACGCTGACGCTTGTGATGCTTTTTCCCTCGATGCTGCCGTCGTCGGGGCGGACCAGGTACAGGTCGAGGTCGCTGTGGGCGGCGGCGGGATCGGGCCACCAGATCGCGGCGTCGAGCAGGTCGGGGAGGCTGCCGCTACCACCGATGCCGAAGCCGATGTCGACCGTCTCTTGGTGGCCCACGCTCGTCTTCCCCCACCACCACAGGCCGCCCGAGAGCAGGCGCAGCGGACCGGCGCCGGAGGTGTTGTCGAACGGATACGGGTTCTGGCCGAAGAGGATGAGGTGCGCGTAGACGTGACCCGGGTCGATCGTGTCGCTCGACCCTCTGAGCCAGTCGCGTACGAGCGCCGCAGCACCGGCGGCGTAGGGAGAGGCGCCGCTCGTGCCAGTGAAGATGTGTCTCGCAGTGTCCGAGGCGTTGCTCGCCGTCTCGGTGTTCGTCGGGCACTGAATGTCCGGTTTGTAGCGGGCGTCAGCCGTGGGGCCGCGGCTCTGGACGGCGTACTGGGCGCCGGTCTGTACGTCGTAGGCGCCGACACCGATCACTCGGCGCGCGTTACCAGGGGCCACCACGGTGGCTTGGCCGGGGCCGTAGTTCCCGACGATGGAGATCACCACTGCGCCGGCGTCGAACGCCGCGTCCGCTGCCTGGGCCAGCGCGCTCAGATGGTCGGCGAACCGCTGCATCGCTGTCACGATCACTCGGTCCAGGGCCGCGACGGCGGCTTGGAAGCCGCGCACCGCCGCCTGGTTGTCCAGGAGTCCGCAGCCACTGGGATAGACCTTGAAGCTGTCGACGCCCATCCCGGTCACGCCCCGGAAGTCATTTCCCTGATTGCCGTTGCCGGTGATGATCGCGGCCATCGACGTGCCATGGTTCCAGCAGTCGTCACCCGAGTCGAAGCCAGAACCGGGCTGGTTGCAGTTGGCGTCGCCGTTGACGCAGTCTCTGGTGGAGATGATGTGGGACGGGTTGAAGAGCAGCGTGTGGCCGGCCCGCACGCCAGTGTCAAGGATCCCGATCGGGCCGCCGTTGACGCCCAGCCCGAAGTGGTCGGAGACGATGCTGGCCCGCCCGTCGTCCACCTCGTCCTGACCGGGTTCTTCGCCGGAGTAGCGTGCCTCGACCGACACGACGTCGTCGCGCCGTGCGAGGCGCTCCACTGATCTCAGCGGCATCTCCACCACAAGACCGTTGATGATCCAGAACCGCTCCAGGGGCGTGGCCTCGTAGTGGGCCAGCTCAGCCTCCAGCCGCTCGTAACCCGGTGCGCGCTGCGCTTCGACGGAACGCACCAACTCCTGTGCCCGCTCCAGGAGCCGACGGTTGAGGTCCGAATCCCGCGGCTCGCCGGTCGCAGGTTCGGGAAAGCGCGGGATCGTGAGCGTATCCGCGAAGACGACCACGATCTGTTCGTACTCATCACCGGATCGGTCAGCAAGCCATTCGCGTAGCTTGAGGTCGATCTTGTCCCGAGCATGTTGCGGTTCGGGCTCGTCCAGGTACTTGGGCCGACCCTTGTCGTTGTACCTGGCATCGCCGGGCAGCGGGTGCACCTCGATCCCCGCCGCTGCTCCCTCGCGCCGGTCAGCCCGGTACACGAGGTCGAAGGCGTCTTCGTCCTCGCGACCAGCTGGATTGACGGGCTCTTCATCTGACATGACTGCTCTCCCAATCCGGTCCGGGTGCCACGTCGACAAGGGGTCATCCCTGGCGGCGTGCGCGTAGCCTGTGCGGCCCAGTGGCCGAAAGGGGCCGGGAAGGTGCTCAGGGGGCCGTTTCGTACGTAGACGACGGTGAAGCGGGGGACTTTCGGTGAACCACGCCAGGGCGGCCGCAGTATCCAGTGCGTGCGACGGGTCGTCACGGTAAACGGAAGGGCAGCAAGGTCACGGCCGTCGCAGCACGCACAAACTCTTGATTGCACAGCCGGTTATATCCAGGGGCGACCTCCTGGAGAGAGCGCGAGCCGTTCGCTCACCCAAGCGGGCGCTCGGTTTCACCTGAAGAAACGATCCCCTGCGCTCGATCCAGGAAGTGCCACCAGTCGAGCAGCTCCGGCGTTCGGCGAAGGTGGGTCCGCACCCTGCTTCCCCTCGGGCAGTAATTCTGGCTTCGGCCCACGCCGTTCGCCTCCGGGTTGAGTGGCCTTCTTGGGCTCCGGCCGAGCTCAGGAGCCAATTCGGTGGACCCTGCTCCTCCGGCCGACACGCCGATCTTGTGTCTAGCGCATCGGTGCGGTTGGGCACATGCTGTAGTCAACTGCTGGCTGACCGCTACAACCGCTACGGCATGAGGAGGAGCGCCATGGAGAACTCAAACGAGGAAATCGCTGCTGACCGAGTCCTTTCTGTAGAGGAAGGGGCGGAAATCAAGCAACGCATTGCTGCGCAGAGGTCGATCAAGCGCTGGCGCTGGATGGGCAATTACGGAGACCCCACCCAAGCGGCCGCTGTCGCGAATGTAGATCCACCGTGCGTGGCCGGAGAAGTGATGTTCTCTGTCAACGGCGACTTGGTCCCGGCGTGGATGTTCTACTGACCTTTCCCCGCCTGATCACGCGCCTGGCAAGGGCCAGGGGGCGTGCGTCGTAGCAGCCTGGCCGAGGAGTTCGGGAAGGGCTGAAGCCCAGGCCCTGCCCGGCATCGTCGGCAGGGGATCGAAGGTGACCGGCACCCTGGCCGGGCCCCACGAGAGCGGCAGCTCACCACGAGCGTGCGGCGGGCGCACGGCTAGGGGTCTACCCCGGCGGTAGCTACAGCGGCCTGCCAGTACCAGAGACCACACACTCCCCAAAGCACGGATGGTGGAGTCGCGACGTACCACACAGCTGTAAACGTGATCAGCTCCGGCGCGTCCGGACTCGACACCGACGCAAGGACAACAGTTTCCCGGCCGGAACTCCGGTCCTCATGGGCGACGGTGCGGGCACGCCGATCGAGCGGATACGCGAGGGTGACGAGGCCCTGGCCGCGCCGATCCCGAGACGGGTATCACCCGCGGGCGAGTCGGGGCATTCGTACGGCAAGAGGAGCGCCGAGCGCGGCCACGCCGGCCAGGACCAGGAGTGCGGGGCCCGTGCCGAGGGGCATCAGCGTGGTCGCGGCCGCAACTCCCAGCGTCGGGCCGATGTTCATCGCGGTCTGCTGTAGCCCGCCCGCCACTCCGGCCGACTCCGACGGCACGTGCCGTACGACGACTGCGGTCGCGGTGACCATCAGCGCGCCGAAACCGGCTCCCAGCAGCACGAACCCAGTGCCGACCAGCACCGTCGACGACCCGGGGCCTAGCCGGGACAGCGCCAGGATCCCAGTGGTGAGCAGCACCGTCCCCGCGAGGGCGGTGGGACGGGCGCCCCATCGGCGCAGCAGTACGGCCGACAGCGGCGCACCGAGCACCATCATCACGCCGCCGGGCAGCGCGACGAGACTGGTGCGCAGCGGGTCCATGCCGAGGACGTCCTGCAGGACGAAGCTGCACACGAACAGCGCGCCGAGCATCGCCGCCGACGCGGCCACCAGCACTCCGAGTGCCGCACTCACGGTCACCGACCCGAGCAAGGCCGGCGGCAACAGTGGGTCGGCGGTACGCCGTTCATGGCGGATGAGGGCAGCGGACGTGACGGCCGCGATCAGCAGGCCGACCACTCCGGTCGCCGTCCAGCCGTCCTCCGGCATCCCGACCAGCGTGTGCACGAAAGCCGCCAGGGCCACGGCGAGCAGCGCGGCGCCGGGCAGATCGAGCCGGGGTGCGGGCCCCTGCCCCGTCCGCTCGGTCTCCGGGGGACGCACCGCCAGCGCCAGGAGACCCATCACCAGCGCCGGTACGACGTTGAGGAGGAACACCGCCCGCCAGCCCAGCTGGGCGACGAGCACACCGCCGACCAGCGGACCGGCCGCGGCCGCGACGCCGATGGCGCTGGTCCGCAGCGCTATGGGCATCCCCAGCCGGTCGGGCGGGAACGCGGCCCGCAGCATTCCCAACGTGGCGGGCTGCAACAGCGCGCCGAAGATGCCCTGGACAACCCGCAGCCCGATCACCCATCCCACTTCGGGTGCGAACCCGATCCCCGCCGAGGCCGCACCGAACCCCAGCAGCCCCCAGGCGAAGACTCGTCGATGACCGAACCGGTCGCCGATCCGCCCCGCGAACACCAACAGCCCCGCCACTGCGCTGAGATAGCCGGTACTGGTCCACTGGATCTCGGTGAGGGACGCGTCGAGATCACGCCGCAGGGTGGGCTGGGCGATCATCAGCACCGTCCCGTCGAGGGCGACGATCACGGCGCCGAGCACACTGTTGGCGAGCGTGAGACGGCGGTGCCGCGCGGATATCGGCCTGCCGCGATTGACGCCGGCCTCCGTCGTGGACGCCGTCATCAGCACTCCCTGCCCAGATGTGCCTCCAGCGCGGTGTCGAGCAAGGGGACGACGTCGTCGGCGCCCGTGGTGAGTTGGAGGCTGCCCCACGTCCACAGCTGGGCGATGCCGTACAGGTTCGCCAGCAATGCGCCCGCGACGAGGGGGGCGTCGGCGTCGGGACGGGTCCGTCGGACGAGATCCACCAGCAGGGAGAAGATCGGCAGACTGACGTCGCGCAAGCCCAGTTCGTCGCTTTGCAGAAGATCGTGACGGAACATCAACTCGTGCATGCCCCGGTGGGTGAGCGCGAAGTCGAGATACACGCGCCCCAGCGTCGCGATCTGTTCGCGCGGGCTCGCGGTGCCGTCCCCGAGCGCCGCGATTCCCTGACCCGCCAACTCCTCGAACCCCCGGCGCGCGATGGCCGACAACAGCTCCAGGTGCGTCGGAAAGTAGCGGCGCGGTGCCCCGTGCGACACACCCGCCCGCCGCGCGATCTCCCGTAGGGAGAGCGCCTGCATGCCCTCCGTCGTCACCAACTCGACCCCTACATCGATCAGCCGAGACCGCAGCCCCGTGTTCGGCTCGTTCATAGACACTGTCTACCAGGGGAGGTAGACAGTGTCTACTCGTCGGAGGTGCGCGAACTCACGGCGCGCGTGAGAAAATCCAGACCTCGGCACTCGGGCTTGGAACGGGAGCGGCGTGATGGCATACGGTCCTTCATCGCCGGAACGGCAGGCCGTCCTCGACGACTACGACAGGGCCCGACGGACTTTTCACGCGCTTCTGGACGAGGCCACGCCGGCCGACCTCGCTCGCCCGACCAGCGGCACCCGTTGGACCAACAGGCAGCTGCTCTGGCACATGCTCTTCGGCTACTGCGTCACCCGCGTCCTGTTGGGGCTCGCGCGCGGCTTCAGCCGCCTGCCCCGGAGCGCGAGCAAGGCGTTCGCCCGGGTACTCGACGCGAGGACGAGGCCCTTCGACGTGATCAACTACCTGGGGCCGTGCGGGGCGGTGAGGGTGTTCGGGCCCCGCGCGACGGGGGCCGCGTTCGACCGGATCACCGATTCGCTGGCGCGGCGGCTCGTGAAGGAGTCCGAACGTGATCTGGCGCGGGGGATGCACTATCCGGTCCGGTGGGACCCGTTCTTCAAGGACTTCATGACGCTTGCGGACCTCTACCGGTACCCCACCCAGCACTTCGACTTTCACCACCGCCAGCTCACCCTCGGCGAGCGCGGCTGAGTCCGGTCAGTCGATGTGGGGGCTGCGGCGTTCGATCAGTACGGTGTCGCGCCAGCGGCCGTTGTGGCGGCCGATGCGTTCGCGGGTGCCGATGATCCGGAAGCCGGCCCGTTCGTGGACGGCGAGGCTGGCGGCGTTCTCCGGGAAGACGCCGGACTGGATGGTCCAGATCCCCGCCGCCTCGGTGGACCCGACCAGCGCCTTCAGCAGCGTGGAGGCGACGCCGCGGCCCCGGGCGTCGGGATGCACGTAGACCGAGTGCTCGACGACGCCCGCGTACGCGCAGCGGTCGGACACCTTGGTCGCGGCGACCCAGCCGAGCACGCCCCCGGTCTCGTCGACGGCGGCGAAGCGGTGCTCGGGCAGCTTGGCCGCGTCGAACTCCGCCCACGTGGGGGTTGTCGTCTCGAACGTCGCGTTGCCCTCGTCGACACCGGCCTGATAGATCGCGACGACCTCATCGGCGTGGTCTGCGGTCAGCGGCACCACGACGGTGGAGGCGGTCACGCGGCGGATGCCTTGGTCAGGAGCTGCCCCATCGCGGCCAGGACCGCAGGCTCGACGCGGTAGTAGACCCAGGTGCCACGCCGCTCGGAGGAGAGCAGCCCGGCCTCCTTCAGCTTCTTCAGGTGATGGGAGACCGTGGGCTGCGAGACGCCCACGTCGGAGATGTCGCAGACGCATGCCTCGCCACCCTCGTGCGAGGCGACGGCCGAGAACAGTCGCAGCCGTACCGGGTCGCCCAGTGCCTTGAACATCACGGCGGTCCGCTCGGCCTCGTCGGCGGTCAGCGGACGCTCGGTGAGCGGCGGGCAGCAGGGCTCGACGACGGTCTCCAGCAGCGGCAGCGCCTTAACGTTTGACATACGTCTATGTTGACACATGTCGAATCAACCGCCTAGTGCCACGAGCGGCCGAGGGCGAGAGTCAAGCGCCGGGCGCTCCGGCGCGCATTGCGGCCGACGCCTCGCAGGGATGCGGACGACAGGCTTCGCTGCCATTCCAGCCCGACGTGGGCGAGGCGGGGATGGGTGAGCGAAGTGCCGTCGCGGTGTCGCGGCCGGATCGCCTCGTCGAGGGCGTTGCGCGGAGTGAGGTAGCCGAGGTCCGGCGCGTAGCCGGTGGCCAGGATGATCGCGTCCACGTCTTCCTTCGCGCTGTCGGTCCAGGTGACGCTGGAGCCGTTGATGTGGGTGAACATCGGGCGGCGATCCGGCCGGCCCGCGGCGAGGGCGGCTCGGTAGGGCCGTCGTCGATCACCGCCATCGTGGCCGGACGGTGCTGGAACCGGCCGAACGGGGCCGCGTCCAAGCCGGTCACGGTGAGCCAGAAGTGCAGGTCCCGCCCCAGCGGCTTCTGCGAGAACCAGCGCACCGGGCTGCGGCTGGCCAGGCTCGCGCGCGCCACGTTCGCGAGCTCGGCGGCCACCTGCGCCGCTAATTCCCCGCCCCGACGACCACGACCCGCTGCCCCGCGAACGCCCCAGGCATTCGGTACTCCGAGACGTGCAGCACCGTGCCTGTGAAGGTGTCGAGCCCGGGTGGAGCGGGCCGGTTCGGCCGGCCGAAACCGCCGTGGCCGTCACCACCGCCCGCGCGCCGAGCTGCCGCCCGCCCGCGAGGCCGAGCGCGAAGCCCTCGCCCTGCGCGTCCTCCGACGTGACCCGGTGCCGGGTGCGGATGTCGGTGTCCAGGCGCTCGGCGTACCGATGCAGGTAGGCGACCACTTCGTCGCGGTGCGGGTGCCGGCCGGGGTCGCCGCCGAACGGCACCCCCGGCAGAGCTGTACCGGGCCGGGGAGAACAGGGTGAGGCTGTCGTAGTAGTGCGGCCATGACCCCTCCGTCTGGTCCGAAGCCTCCAGAGCGACGGCGGTGAGGCCCTCCAGCGGCAGGCTGTGCGCCGCCGCGAGGCCCGACTGGCCGCCGCCGATGACCGCGACGTCGACGTGCTCCATGAAACAGCCCAAATCGATGGATGTCTATGTTGACGTCTATCGATACAGATGCCATGCTGAAAACGCAAGAGATCGACGGACGTCGAAACACAAGGGGGATCGCATGAACGCCACCGCCACCGAGCAACTGCCGCGTCGCCGGCGTCTCCCGCGCGGGCCGGGACCGGATCTGTCCACGCCCGTTACCCCATCCGGATCGGCGTCGGCGTCCCGGCCGCCTCCGGCGGTTGCTGACCCGACCCACCCGCTCAATTACCCACAGGAGGAACGTGATGTCCCGCGTACAGCTCGCCCTGCGTGTCCCGGACCTGGCGAAGTCCGTCGCCTTCTACACCAAGCTCTTCGGCACCGAGCCGGCCAAGCTCCGCGACGGCTATGCCAACTTCGCCATCGCCGAACCCCCGCTCAAGCTCGTCCTCATCGAAGGTGCCGAGGGCGAGGACACCCGCATGGACCACCTCGGCGTCGAGGTCGGCAGCACTGAGGCCGTCCACGCAGCCACCACCCGGCTCAGTCAGGAGGGCCTGGCGACGACGGAGGAGCACGACACCAGCTGTTGCTACGCCGTCCAGGACAAGGTGTGGGTCCACGGCCCTGGCCGCGAGCCGTGGGAGGTGTACGTGGTCAAAGCCGACGCCGACGCCCTGACCAAGCAGAACAACAGCACGTGCTGCACCACCCCGGCCGGTGCCGAGACCGATGAACTCGAACCGGTCACCGCAGGCGGATGCTGCTGATCTCGCGATGACAGAACTCCACACCCGCGGGGCCTCGACCGGAACGGGGGACCGGTCGAGGAACATCGGCGGAGTGACGCCTCGTTGCGTCGGTGTTTCACCACTCGGTCTTCGCGGAGCGCAGGAGTCAAACGGGAGGTTCAGCTACGCCGGCGGCCTTACCCGTCGGCCGTCTTCAACGAGCCGGCGGATCGTGTCCAAGTCCAGCGCCGGGTTCGCAGCCGCGTCGTGGGCCAGCTCCTCGTCGTCGAGGAGTACTGCCAGCCGGTACTGCGGAAGGTTCGGGTGGCGCGTCGCCGCAGCCCTCACGGCGTATTCCGGGTCCTGGGTGAGCCGCTCCACGGCTGTCGGCTCAGTTTCGGGGTCGCGTGCGGCCAAGGCCCGGACCTCAGGGTCTTCGTGGTCGGCGAAGGCGGCCAGTCCGTTGGTCGGGAAGTTCGGCCGGGTGGTGAGGTGGCTGCGCTCGGGGCCGGTGTACTCGAGGAAGCTGCGCAGCAGAAGTGGCGCGGAGGCGTCTGGATGATTTTGGGCCAGCAGGACGCGTACGCCGAGATCGTCGTCGGCGGCCAGGCGTGCGACGAGGTCCGGTGGCAGCAGGTGGTCCCTGGCTGCCTCCCGGCGCAGCATTGGGTGGTTGGAGAGTGCGTTTCGGCGGACGGTCCCGGGGTCCCGGACTATCTCGTACGCGGGGTGGAAGCCGAAGCGGTGGTCCATGGGGACCTGGTAGTCGATCCGGTCCCGTTCCTCCTCGCTCAGTGCGGGGTGGAGGGACACGGCCAGCCGGACGTCGGGGTGGGGGTCCGTCATGAGCGTGCGGCGCTCGGCCGGTCCCAGGTCCGCGCGGTACGCCACCTGCGCGCGCACGTCCGGTTCCGGATCGGCGACGAGTGCGCGGCACTCGGCGGGTCCGAGGTCTGCGCGTTGTGCGATCTGGCACCGTACCTCCGGATCCGAGTCGGCGGCCAGGAGGACCACCGCGTCGGGAGGGAGGGTGGGGTTGACGGCGATCATCGCCTTGTCCTCCTTGCCGGCGGGCCTGGCGAGGACGCCCTCCACCACAGCTCTGGTGAGGGGGTGGTGGAGCAGCAGGTCGGTGCGGGCGTGGCACGGTCGGTCAGGGAGCGCACTCTCCACCCACGCCGGATCCTCTAGGCGCGCATGCAGCTGAGCCCTCTCCCGGACCTCGCCGTCGGGGTCTGTGAGGAGGGCGGCCCGCACGTCTGTGGACAGCGATGCCCATGCCTCGACCCCCCAGCGGCGAACCTTCGCGATCGGATGGGTGGGCATGGATCGGCGCAGCCTGGTGGAGATCTGCTGGTAGAAGGGACCGCCCAGCAATTCGTCGTCGTACGTGCTGATCATGTGGACGACGGCCTCGTCGGGTAGGGGCCTTGGCCGGGCGAGGCCGGCCATCCGCGGTCCTGCGGCCAGGTGGGCGCGGACGAACCACTCGGGATCGTCCACCAGTCGAACTCGCTGGGCCGGATCGACATGGAGGTTGCGGGCGAAGAAGCTGCGGGTGTAGGTGTCGGGGTGCTCGATCACCGCGTCGACGACGGCGTCGGGCAGGATCCGGTCCCGGCACAGCACCATCCGTGCGGCAAGCGGAGCGTCGGAGAGCAGCCGCAGGAGGATGCTCTCCGGCACGGACGGGTGGAGAGCCAGCCCGGCGAGCCGACGGGTGGGGAGATCGGCGTCCGCCCAGATCTGCTCAGGCGTAGGCATGCCTTGTACCCCCCAGGGTGTCAACGGGCTTCGTGAAGACGTGGTCCACGACCTTATCCGCCTTGCGCAGCGACAGGCCGTGCGTCGGGTAGCGCCGTCCAGGGCCCGTTCGGACGGTCGCGCGCCCGCGAGGCGGGCTTCCCCAGTCCGACGCGGACGAAATGCATGCCATGCGAAATGCGGAGTTCACCTCAGGTGGCGGCGGGGGCGACGTGTACCCAGGGCCCCGGCCTGTCTCGCGCGGGCAGCCGGTCGACGCGGCGTCAGCTCGACTCGTCGTACACCACCGACCACGGGCGGGGCGGCCCGTCGGGCGGGTGCGGGCCGTCGTCGCGGCGCAGGGCTGCTGCCGTACGGTCGCGGGCGAGCACGCCGGCCGCGAGCTCTGCGAAGTGGGGGGCGGCCGGGTGGGCGGACCGGCCGGCGGGCCAGGCCCCGGTGGTCCGCCGGGTGAGGGGGCGGCCGGCCAGCGGCCGCCAGACGACGCGGGGCTCTTTGCGGGCCACCGGCCCCTGGTCGAAGGCGATGCCGTGGCCCGCGTGGACGAGGGCCAGCACGAACTCGGGGTTGGAGGCGTGCCGGAGGCGGCCGGGCACGAAGCCCTCGGCGCGGCAGGTGTCGAGGATCCGGTCGTACCAGCCGGGGGCCTGGGCACGGGGGAAGAGCACCAGGTCGTGGCCGGAGAGTTCAGCGAGCGCGACCTCGGGGAGCCGCGCCAGCGGTGAGGTGCGGGGGAGGACGACGCCGAGTTCCGCGCACACCTCCCGGCCGAGGCGGAGTTCGGTGGCGTCCACGGGCTGGTGGACGAGGCCGACGTCGAGCCCACCGGAGGCAAGCAACCGCACCTGTTCCTCAGTGGTGATCTCCTGGAGATCGACGGACAGACCCGGAGAGTGCTCCGCGCAGGCCGAGAGCAGGGCGGCGAGCATGGCGACCGTGGTGTCGGGGGGCACGCCCGCACGCAGAGTGCCCAGGCCGCCGTGTCCGGCGCGGCGGGCCAGCGTCCGTAACCGCTCCTCACGGGCCAGCAGTTCGCGGGCTTCGTCCAGCAGCACCATGCCGGCGGCGGTCAGCCGGACCTGGCGGTGCGATCGGTCGAAGAGTTCGGCACCGAGGTCCTTCTCCAGTCTGCGTACCGCCTGGCTGAGGGGTGGCTGGGCCATGCCAAGCTGGTCGGCGGCCCGGCTGAAGTGCAGCTCGTCGGCGACGGCGACGAAGATACGCAGGTGGCGCAAGAGATCCACAGCCACGGACCTTACGTGAGAGGCGAACCGATGGTCGAGGAACGGATCCGCGAGGTCTTCGCGGGGGCGGGGGCCGAGGGGTTGCTGCATGCGGTCCCCGTCGGCACGGAGCCGGGCGCCGAGGAGGTGGCGGTCGGCGCGGACGAGCCGGTCGTGATCGCCTCGGTCTTCAAGGTGCTGCTGGTCCTGGAGTTCGCCCGGCAGGTGGCCGCCGGCCAGCTCGACCCACGGGAGCGGGTGCGGGTGACGGCGGCCGACCGGCTCGGAGGCTGGGGCACGGCAGGATGTGCCGACGACGTCGAACTGTCGCTGCGCGATCTGGCGTTCTTCGCGATCTCGGTGAGCGACAACTCGGCGGCGGATCTGCTGCTGGCACGGGTCGGCCTGGACACGGTGCGGCTTCTCGCCGGGGAACTCGGGCTCGGCGGGACTCGGATCGTGGGCGGCCCCCGTGACGTACTGGAGTCGATGCTCGCCGAGGTCGGCGCCCGCGACGAGGCGGAGTTCGCCCTCCGTTACCCGGCTCTGCCGGACGATCGCAAGAGACGGCTGAGTGTGCTGGACCCGCTGCGGACCAACGCCAGCACGCCGCGTGAGATCACCCGGTTGTTGCGTCTCGTCTGGCGTGACGAGGCGGGCCCGCCCGAGGCGTGCGCTCACGTACGTGACCTGATGATGTGTCAGGCATTTCGGCACCGGCTGGTGTCGGGGTTTCCCGATGAGGCGACGGTCGCGGCAAAGACGGGAACTCTGCCCGGGCTGCACATGGAGGCGGGGGTCGTCCGGTATCCCGACGGCGGCAGCTACGCGGTCTCCGTCTTCGCCCGTACGAGAGATCTGGCCGCCTCGCGTCCGGTGGTGGACGCAGCGATCGGTGCCTCGGCCCGGATCGCCGTCGACTTCCTCCGCGCTAAAGGACTCTGACCTGCACTCATATGCTTCCGCATATGAGGAACCCAGAATTCTGATCTTGGACGGCGAGGGGGGAGTCCTGATCTCCTGACGCCATGAGCGACGACACAGACGCACAGCGCCCGAAGCGGCGCATCCAGGGGTTCGGCCGACGTACGGTGCTGCGTGGCGCCGCGCTCGGCGCGGCCGCCCCGCTGCTTCCCGCCACGACCGCCGTCTCCGCGGCGGCGCCCCGTAGGGCCCCGGCGGCTGGTTCGGCGTCCTTCCGCTGGCTGGGCACCTCCGGCTGGCGCATCGACGTCGACGGCCGGACGGTGCTCTTCGACCCGTACCTCACCCGGTTCAAGACCGGCCTGTTCGACGGGGGCTTCAAGCCGGGTACGAAGCTGAGGTCCGATCCAGGGCTGGTGCGGGAGCACATCGGCCACCCCGAGATCGTCCTGGTCAGCCACTCCCACTGGGACCACGTCGCCGATGTGCCCCACATCGCCAAGTCCACCGGCGCCCGGATCGTCGGCACGGAGACCACCTTCCATCTGCTGGTCGCGTTCGGTGTCGACCCGGCACAGATCTCGGTGGTGAAGGGTGGCGAGGTGCTGGACTTCGGCGGGCTCACCGTCGAGGTCGTGTCGAGCCTGCACAGCCGCAACAAGCGGCACTCCTACTTCGCTCCGGGCACGCTGAATGCGCCGCCCGCTGCTGTCCCGAGGACCATCTCCGACCTGCCGGAGGGCGACACTCTCGCTTTCCAGGTGACGGCCGGGAGCGGCGGCCCGTCGGCCTTCCTGATGGGCGCCAGCGACTTCTCCGAGCGGGCCGTGCAGGGTTTGAGCCCCGATCTGGCGATGGTCGCGGTGCCGTCGAGCGCCTCCACGTCCCGCTATGTGCCCCGGCTGCTGCGCGCACTGGGCCGGCCCGGCGTCGTCGTGCCCGTCCACTGGGACAACTTCGAGGAGCCGCTGAGCGAGCCCCCGCGCCGCGACCCGGTGATGGACCTGGACGCGTTCACCACCCAGGTCCACCAGGAGTCTCCGACGAGCCGGATCGTCGTCCCGGACTACCGCACCACGTACGGCGCAGACATGCGCCCGAACTCCTGACCGGCGTACCGGTCGCAGGAAATGCAGGTGCGGCCTGTTGGCCGAAGCTCATCTGTGGGCTGGGAAGTCGGAGTCGGATGCGCGTTGTCGAGGTGGGGAGCGGCATCGAAGCTGACGGGGAGATCAGGGACAGCGGCGAGGACCATTTGCCGGGTCCCGTCGACGGCTTGTCCGATCAGCCGCCTGTGAGCGGTCTGGAAGGAGCCGAGCTCATCGGGAAGGTCAGTCCAAAATGAGTTGGTGCGGTAGTTCCACGCGATGGCCTCAAGAGTGCGGCGGTGGTCGGCCCATCGCCGCCCGCGGACCGGATCCGCCGGCATCAGGGGCTCAATTCGGTCCCACATCGCATCGGTGATCACTGATCGGACGGACACGTCCGATCAACTGAGCAACCCAGCAGAGAGGCACGCGCTAGGCCGCAGGGAGGTCAGCCCAGCGTGTGATCCCCTCGGTGCCGACGCGTATGCCGCAGCGGGCAGCCAACGCGGTGACGATGTCGATGCCGCGGCCGTGCTCGTCCGGGTCCGGGGCGTCCCATCCGTCACCGGCGAGGACGGGTCCCGCGTCGGTCACTTCCACGCGCAGGGCCCCGTGTCCGTCGATGCGGACCCACGACAACCGCAGCGTCGCCGGTGGCAGGGCGTGGACCAGTGCGTTGGTCAGGAGCTCCGATACCACTACGAGTGCGTCCATGATGGCGTCGGGAGACAGGCCCCACTCGGCGAGTACGGTGCGGACCCGCCCGCGGACGGCGGACACGGCCCCCGGGGCGTGGGGCAGAGGGCAGACATGATCGACAGCGTCGGGGCCGAGGCGATCGACTGCCTCGGGGTCGACGACGTTGAGCTGGGCGGCCATCTGCCCTCCTTGAGGAACGGTGTCGACAGGTGCCGACGTCACGCACGCTATGAAGTGATAAGGCACCGGTCAATAAACGTCGGTCGGCATTACCGAACGCAAGTCGCGAGCGAGGGAAACCACCACGTCATGGCCGATGTGGGACGGGGAAGGCGGATCTAGAATCGCGGTATGGCCGGTCCCGTCCAGTCCATCGAACGGGCGGCGGCAATTCTCCGCCTGCTCGCCGCGGGCCCCCAGCGGCTCGGGCTCGGGGAAGTGGCGGCCTCGCTGGGGCTGGCGAAGGGGACGACCCACGGCATTCTGCGCACCCTCCAGCTCGTGGATTTCGTCGAGCAGGACGCGGCGACCGGGAAGTACCAGCTCGGTGCGGCCCTCCTGCACCTCGGCACCAGCTACCTCGATGTGAACGAACTGCGTTCGCGCTCGATCAACTGGGCCGACGCCCTGGCCGCCCGCAGCGGTGAAGCGGTCCGCCTCGGCACTCCGCTGGAAGGCCGAGTGCTCGTCATCCACCACGTTTTCCGGCCGGACGACACCCTCCAGACCCTAGACGTGGGCGCACTGCTGCCCCTGCACGCCTCCTCGCTCGGAAAGGTGCTGCTGGCGTTCGGCACCGCGAACCTCGATGCGGCGGTCGACGCCGGGCTGGACGCGTACACCCGGCACACCCTCGCCCACGCGGACGAGCTGACCCACGCCCTCGCCGAGATCCGGGAGAACGGCTGGGGCAGCGAAGTACAGGAGATGAGCATGGGGGAAGCCGGCGTCGCCGCGCCCATCAGGGGGCACGGCGGCCTCGTGGTGGGCGCCATCGGCCTGTCCGGCCCGGTCGAGCGGATCTGTGACGTCAGAGGCCGGCCGGAACTCAAGCTGCTCACCGTGCTGCGTGAAGCCGCCCGGGCGATCTCACGAAACCTGGGGGCCGCCCGCTGGTAGGCCCCTCGCGCAGCGCATCTCCACGCCTCGCATCTCCACGCATCGGAAAGGCGGTCCGGATCATGGTCGAACGGTATGTGATGTCCATCGACCAGGGCACCACCTCCACCCGGTGCATCCTGTTCGACCACCGCGGGCGATTGGTGTCCGTGGCCCAGCGCGAGCACCAGCAGTTCTTCCCCAAGCCCGGCTGGGTCGAGCACGACGCCCTGGAGATCTGGCGCAATCTGCGGCGCATCGTGCCCGAGGCCCTGTCCGGCACGGGCGACGGCGTCTTGGCCGAGGCCGTCTCGGCCCTGGGCATCGCGAACCAACGCGAGACGACCGTCCTATGGGACCGGCGGACCGGCATCCCGCTGAACAGGGCGATCGTCTGGCAGGACACCCGCACCGCCCCGCTCGTCGAAGACCTGCGCAGCGACCCGGGCGACGCGTTCTTCCTGGAACGCTGCGGCCTGGCGCCCTCGACGTACTTCTCCGCACCACGGATCCGCTGGCTCTTCGACCATGTGCCCGGTCTGGAACAGCGGGCCGCGAACGGAGATGTCCTGTTCGGCACGATGGAGTCCTGGCTCATCTGGAACCTCACCGGGGGGACGGCGGGAGGCCGACACATCACCGACGTGACCAACGCCAGCCGCACGATGCTCATGAACATGGGCACGCTCGAATGGGACGAGGAACTGCTGCGGTTCTTCGGGATACCGCACGCCATCCTTCCCGAGATCCGGTCCTCTGCGGAGTGGTACGGCGACGACCGCTCGGTGCTCCCCGGCAGGCCCATCACGGCCGCGCTCGGCGATCAGCAGGCCGCTCTCTTCGGGCAGACCTGCTTCTCCCCGGGCGAGGCGAAGTGCACCTACGGAACCGGCAGCTTCCTGCTGCTCAACACCGGGACCGACGTCGTCCGGTCCAGCAATGGACTGCTCACCACCGTCGCCTACAAGATCGACGAGCAGCCCGCGGTCTACGCACTGGAGGGCCCGATCGCCGTCACCGGCGCCCTGGTCCAGTGGTTCCGCGACCGGCTGGAACTCATCAACAGCGCACCGGGCATCGAGACCCTGGCGCGCACCGTCGAGGACAACGGCGGCTGCTACATCGTCCCGGCGTTCTCCGGTCTCTTCGCACCCCGCTGGCGCAGCGACGCACGCGGCGTCATCGTCGGCCTGACCTCGTACATCACCAAGGGGCACCTGGCCAGGGCGGCGCTGGAATCCACCGGCTGGCAGACGAAGGAGGTCGTCGACGCCATGAACGCCGACTCCTCGCTCACCCTGAGAGAGCTGAAGGTCGACGGTGGCATGACGTCGGACAACCTCCTGATGCAGATCCTGGCCGACGTCCTCGACGTGCCGGTGGTGCGGCCCATGGCGGCCGAGACCGTCTCCCTGGGCGCGGCCTACGCCGCCGGGCTGGCCGCCGGCTACTGGGCGGACCTGGAAGTGCTGCGCGGCAACTGGCACCGGGCGGCGCAATGGCTGCCGGACATGGACCCCACGCGGCGGGCGTCGGAGTACGAGAACTGGCAACGGGCCGTCGAACGGTCCTTGGGCTGGATCAGACGGCCGAACGGCTCGTAGTACTCCAAGACTCCAGTCGGAAATCGTTGCCTGATCTGGTCAACGCCTCCTCCGAAGTCTGCTGCACGGGTCGTGGCCGGCGTGACTGACGTGCTGGATCATGCGGGCCACCCGCCAGCCCTCAGCGCGCTCCATCAGCGTGCCGCCTGGGGCGAGACACAACCGCTCCGTCACCGGCCGCAGCGCCCGCACCGCCCGCCTGTGATCCGCCGGCCCATCACGCGGGGCGGCGGATGATTCCTCGGCGGGTGAGCAAAGATGGTCTTGATGATCACCGCTGACCCTCTGGAGGGGACCATGGCCGACGTCTGGGTACTGAGTCCAAGTCATAGCGAGCCGGAGAAAAGCCGTCTGATCCGTTCCGACGCCATCACCTATCTCAGCACCTCAGCCGAGGAGCTCGTCGCGGCCCGCGTCGGCTCGGACGACACCGTGGTCCTGGTTCACCGGGCCACCCAGGGCGGCAGGGACCTCCCCGAGGACTTCCACCTCGCCTACCTGGCCAAGCTCGCCGTGGCCCGCGGGCGGGCCCGCGTGAGCGAGGAGGACCTGGTGCTCCTCGCCGACACGGACGACAACGGCGCCTGGGACTGGTCAGTGCTCCCCGTCTCGGAGCTCTGGCCGGGCTGACCCGTAAATCGGCCGCCTCACGGAAGGACGAGCCGGGCGCAATCGTCATGCAGTCCCGCGCACGCGGCGGGGGACTCGTCGGCCTGCTGGGTCGGCGGCAGCGTCCGATGGGCCGCGGTAGGCGGGCGGCCCACCTCATGCTCCTGGTCGTTATTGGCGCGCGCGGTCGGTAGCGGAGGAGGGGCGCCGCGAGCTCGGGCCGCGAGCTTGAGCTCGCGGCAGCGTCGTACCCGCGCACCGCGTCGAAGCGGCCGGACCAGGGCGTCGCCGGACAGCCAGGCGCCGTTGCCCTCCTGGTCGGCCTTGCAAGTCCGCGGGGGTGTCCCAGACGATGCCCATGTCCTCGGCCCCGGAGAAGAGGCACCCGGCGGTGATGAGCAGAGGGCGACCAGGGCCACCGCCATCATGGCCAGGGGGCGCCTGGTCCGGCCGCCCGGCGGTGCGCGTTCACCTGCGCGGTCATGTCCGCTCGCCCTGAGCGTGTCGCCGTCGACGGTCCACAGGACTTCCCGCGTTCCTGGGCGGCGATCAGCATGGGGGGGTCGGTCCGCCCGGACGGAAGGCGCACAGCCTGACGGCCGAGGACGTGTAGGGCCCGGTGCTCCTTCACACCACTGCGAAGGAGCACCGGGCAGCGAAGGAGACGAGCCGATGCCCAGCACACGCCCGACCGGACGGGGCAGTTCCGGCGCCGCCTGGGTCAGGTGGCTTACTCGTGTCGGGCAAGCCACCTGACCCTCCTGCGGGAGGTACTTCGAGTGCGGTGTCGGTCGGTTCAAGCGTCATCGCGCGTTCGCCGCGAGATACGCCGAGCCGGCCGTCCGCTACGAGGCGTCGGTGCTGGACGCCGCCCTCGAAGAGGGGCTGCAAGCAGAGCTCAGTTCCGTAGCTCTTCAAGACGTTTGAGGTCGTCGTGAACCGACTGCCGCTCCTCGGCGGTGAGATGGACGGCGGCGGCCTCGGCGAGCGCCGCCGTCGCGGTCCCTTCGTCACCGAGGCGCCCGGCGACATCCGCTCGCAGTACGAGGAGGCGCAGCAGTTGTACGGGCGTGGGCTGCTCGTCCTCGAGGTGAAGCGCCCGGTCAATGACCTTGGCGGCCATCGCAGGGTCATCTTTCGAGTCGGCGAGGAGGGAGGCATGGTGGAGGGCGCGGGCGTAGGTCTCCTCGGGGGCGCGCCGGTGGCGCTGGTCTTCGCTCGTCCGCTTCCCGATGTGGATGCAGTTGCCTCCCGGATCGGTCAGGAGGAACTGCCGCACGCCGTACGACATGTCCTTGGGCGGCCCGATACGTGGCAGCCCTCGGGTCGGGATCCTCCCGTACGCCGCCTTGAGCCCCGTCCGGAAGACGGCATGCAGTCCGTCGACGTCATCGGTGACGACGTAGCACGTACTGAAAGACTCAGCAGGCTCGTACTGCTTCATCCCGAAGAACTGGAGCTCGATGCCCGCGCGCTCCACGACCGCGTAGGGGTTGGGGCTCTTCTGCTGGAAGGTCACCTCGAACCCGAGGGCGGTGTAGAACTCGAGAACGGGCTGGATGGTCCGGCACGGCAGGATCGGAATAGTTTTCTCAGCCATGCGCACACTCTAGTCAAATTTGAACAGAGGGTGGGCTTGTTACCGCTGACCCGCCTCATGGCCGAGGCGATGAGGCCGTGCTCGTTGCCGTCGTGGGCGGCGAACGCGACCGGAATGCCCAGGGAGCGCACTCGCTCCGGTCATGGCGGCGACGCGGCGAGGGCGGCTGCGGCGTCCAGGGGGCGTCGGGGCGACGGCCCACAGGTGGCGCTCGCGGCCGTAGTGGTCGACGGTCGCCTGCAACCAGGCGGACCGAGCCTACGAGCCGGGGCAGTCCTTGCCGTGTCGCAGGCGTACAGGGCACCAGGCGGGATTACGCCGCCCTGCGGCTGGACAGGGACTTGCGGCGGCCCCGCTGACAGCAGCTCCCAAGCGGTGAGGCGGCCGCCCATCAACTGGCGGCATCACCGGTGCGGAAGATCCGGTCCAGGCGGTGGTCCAGGACGGCGATGGCAGACTCCGGGCTGCGCTGGCCGACGAGGATGCTGGTGCCGAGTCCCGCAGACATGGCAAGCAGGCCGGCTGCCTCCAACTGTGCGTCCACACCCGGCTCGAGCAGAGCTGCCTCTTGCGCCTGCCGCAGGAGCTGGGTTACCGCGTCTTCTGCGGCATCCGGGTTCTTGATGAAGGGCTGGGCGGCGAGCGCCTGGTCGGTCACGGCCAGAACGGCATACGAGGTGTAGACGAAGTGGAAGGTGCGGCTGTCCTCGTCGGTCGGCAGCGCCGCCATCAGCAGTGCCTCGATCATTTCCCGCGGGCCGGGACTGTCCCCGGCGGCCTGCACGCGGGCGGAGGCCCGTTCCCCGAACCTCTCTGTCAGATGCTCCAGTCCGAAGAGCAGCAGCTTCTCCTTGGTCTCGAAGTAGTACTGCACCAGCCGCAGCGACACGCCCGCCTCTGCTGCCACATCGCGCATCCCCACGGCATGCAGCCCGCGTCGCCCGGCGACTCGGACCAGTGCCTCGGCGATCTCGGTGCGCCGTTCTGTGTGGTCCACGCGCTTGGGCATCGGCCGTTTCTCCGCTCGTCGTTCCGCTGTTGCGTCCCCAGTAGGACCTTAATGATACAGTCGTACCATTGTTGTGGTACGCTCGTATCACGAAAATGTGATCCGGAGGTAAATGTGTCCGAGACTGCTGTCCGCGCCCGAGCCGACATAGGCCGCTACGTGAGCGATGCCTGGCGCGACCGCTACTTCGCGGCCTGTGACGCTGCCTATGCACTGGGCGCACCCGCGCTCGCCGAAGAGGACGTGGAGACGTCCTTCGGCACCACGCATGTCTATCGCTACGGTCCCGAGGGCGATCCCGCTCGATCCCGCACCCCTGTCGTCCTGGTGCACGGCGCGGGCTCCTGCTCTGCCATGTGGCACCCGAACACCCCCGCCCTCAGCGCAGACCGCCCGGTCTACGCGATCGACACCCCGGGTGATCCCGGCCGCAGCGTGCAGCGCGAATCGATCCACCAACCCGAGCGCGCCGCACAGTGGCTGGACGAGACACTCGCCGGACTCGGCCTTGACCGCGTCCACCTCGTCGGCACCTCCTACGGCGGATGGCTCGCCCTGAACCATGCGCACCGCAGGCCCGGTCGCCTCGCCTCGGTCACGCTGCTCGACCCCGGCGGCCTGGAGAGAGTGGGACTGCGCTTCTTCGTCTGGATCTTCGCCGGTCTCTTCGCGACCTTCGCGCCCAAGGCGCTGCGCCCCCGGCTGGCGGCCTGGCTGGAACAGCCGGTCCTCGTCATGCCGGAACTGCGCACGATGATCAGAACGGCCGTTCGCGCCTACCGCATACGCCGCCCGGCCCCGCTTCCCCTGTCCGAGGAGGAGCTGTCCACCATCCGGACCCCGCTCTATCTGGTGCTCGGCAAGCGAAGCCTCCTCGTGCACCCGCAGCGGCAGGCGGAGCGTGTGCCGCGCCTGGTCCCCGGCGCCCGAGCCGAGATCATCTCCGGCACGGGCCACGGGCCGCAGATTGACCACGCGGAGGAGATCAACCGCAGGATGCTGAACTTCATGGCCTCCGTCGACTGACAACCGCCCTCGCGGACGGGGCCAGGACATGACCGGCGTCAGATATCCGAGTCACCCGTCGGTGGGCGGGGGTTTGCTCGTCCGCCTGCACGGGCGTCGGTTCTTCTGCGATCAGAGCCAGCGCCAACGCCGGACGTTCATGGAACAGGTGGCGGGCCTGACCGAGCCACGCCGCCGTTCTTCAGCCCCGGCAAGGTCGGTGATGAGGGCGGTCGCAAGGGAACTCGGCGGGTGCCCCGGCCAGCGGCTGTGTCGCGGAGCTGTGGCTTCACGGCCGACGGACTGCGCTGTTGGCGCAACTGGTAGCGGCCTGTGCCGGCCCGCGCACCGCGGATACCGGTTGCGCCCTACTCGCTGAGCCCCACGACTCCCCAGCCCCGCCGGGCGGCTTCGGACAGGACGTGGCCCCAGTCGTCCATCAGGCGGGTGAACGCGTCGAAGTCGCTGACCCACCCCTGGGATACGGCGGCGTGCTCGTTGTAGACCCCACGCAGCTCGCCAAGCCTGGGCCGTACCCGCTCCGACGTCGTGGCCAGCTTCCGCACGCTGTCCGGCGACCGCGCGAGCAGCACGCCGTGGGTGACTGCTGGGTCGTCGCAGAAGAAACCCGGATCGATGTGCTCCGCCTCACCGTCCAGCCCTCTCCAGGTCAGCCCGAGCAGCAAGGTGTCCAAGCCGGCCCGCACCAACGGGTCGGCATGGTCACGTATGGACTCCCACCGCTCCGCCGCCCAGAAGTGCGCCTTGAAGGAACCGAGGGTGCCCCGGAACTCGTAGACGGCGAAGGAGGTGCTGTGAGGCCCTCGTGGCCATTCCCAGTCGCCTTCCACCACCGGTGCGTCGTGATCCCACAACCCGGTCTCGTCGGCGTACCAGGCATCCCTCAACCGCGACAGCCTCTCCCGGGGCGGAACCTTTTCCAGCCATGACCAGTCGGCGATCAGCACATTGATGTCAAGCCCCATACCCGTGAGGGTACCGATCACCCGTACTGCAAGGGCCGGCGCTGGAGCCCCGTCTCGGGTTCCTGCCGGCGATTGCGAACGGACAACCGGACGCTCTCTTCTCCACAGACTTCATCGCTGATCAACAACGGGGCCCCTTCCGCTGCCTGATGCCCTTGTTTCGTGCACACGTTCTCCAAACGCCTTGGCGTCCGTCCCGACAGCGTGGTGCCCACCTCCCCGGCACAGGCAACATGGCCGCCACCACCCTGCCCCTGCAACTCGCCCTCGCCGACGAGGAAGGCCGCGTCCAACCGGGCATGAGTTCGCCTTGTTCGGTCTGGCCAGCGGTGCCAGCGGGTCTGTGACGATGATCGACTGGACAACACCACAGACAGCGATGCCCTGAACAGGCATCATGCACCTACCCGGCCAGTTCGCGGGGCGGCCGTATCGCCCGGGCGGACTGCCACCACGGCCGAGACAACGAGGGTGCGCTGAGCAGTGTTCATGTCGATGACGGTCTGCCGTAGGAAGCCGGTGAGGTCCTGGCCGGGTGTTGTGGTGACGGGGAGCGCGATGGAGTGTTGGCTGAGGGCCGAGGCTTCCTGGGGTATCCACGGGGGAATCGCTGACCCGCAATCGGGGCTCACGCTCGTCGAGGACTGCGGAGCGCTGCACCTGCCAGCTTGTCGACGGCCTGTCCCACGATGGCGCTGACCGTCCGCTCGACCTGTCTGGCCTGCGCGGCTGCCGTGAGACGTTCGGTACTGGTTCCAGGCGCAGACCGACACCACCGGCTTTGTCGTCCTGCAACGCTGGGCGGAGACCATCGAGCGGCACTTTCCGCCCCAGCTGCCGGACCTCGACCACACCAGCGACTAGCGCAGCGAAATGGCCTCTCGTCGGTTGGTGCCGGAGTTCCGTCGCGGCCGCGAGATGCCGATTCAGCCGCCGAATCCGCGCAAGACGTTCCCAGCGACATTGGCGGCTTCCTTGGCGGCCTCGATGGGCATCTGCCACAGGGCGAAGGTTCCGGAGTCCGGGTCGAACGCAATGGTCTGGGAATGCTCACGAGTGAAGTCGAGAGAGACAGCGTCAGCGGGGACGCCACCGTGCATCTCGACTGGCTTTCCCTGTACGTCTTGGATCTGACGGCTCCCCGGCTCGCCTACCTTCACCGGGAAAATGAAGAGCTGCTCTTCCGGAGCGAACCGCAGCATGTGCTTCTCCCTGGCCAGGCCATACTCGAGAGTTCCTACGGCGTCCTTGCCGTTCACCCGCGCAAGCTGGGCCAGCGCGACTTCGACCGAACCAGTGGACGCAGTGACCTCGATGGCCGTTTCATCCACCGCATGAGGGAGGCGTGAAAACTCTCCCGCATAGTGCTGGTAGGCATTTTCAAGGGTGGCGGTTGACCTGACCGGTTCACTCGCGGAACCATCGGCAAGCTTGGGGAGGAGGATGTAGGAGTCACTCTACGAAACGACGAGGTCTTCCTCTCCGTCCGTGCCCTGGAACGGCCAGATGGTCAGCCAAAAAGTGATGTACTCGGTCCCTGCCCCGCCATCCTTGACGATGGCAATCGTCTCTCCCTTGTCCTGTAGCTTCCTGCGCGTCTCATCGTTGACCTTGATGGTCAACTGATAGTCAGTCATTTCTCTCTCCCTGTAAGTTTGTTGACGGGATGCTCTCCTGGCGATCATCTCTATCCATTTCTGTGGCGAGCTCGGGCGTTTCATGTCGCCATCACTCCTTCAGCGTCATCTCATCGATGGCGAACCCTGCCCGCTGGGCGACTGTGGCAGATGCGGGAGCCAGGCCACGCCCCCGCCAGGACAGATCGAGGCCGTGGGCGACATTCACCTGGCCCGGGCGCCAGACTGATCCCAGCCGTGCCGGACGGAGGTCACCCACTG
The DNA here is from genome assembly GCF_001746415.1 of Streptomyces agglomeratus. Taxonomy (NCBI): domain Bacteria; kingdom Bacillati; phylum Actinomycetota; class Actinomycetes; order Kitasatosporales; family Streptomycetaceae; genus Streptomyces; species Streptomyces agglomeratus. The sequence continues at coordinate 479,029 of NZ_MEHJ01000001.1, read as the reverse complement.
GCCGAGATCCTCGCCCCGGCGCACGACCCCGCCCGCCGTGGTGGGCAGGGGCAAAGGGGGCCGGGGCAAGGCCGTCTCCGGGGTGCCTGGCCGGTGTCCAGATGCTGGCGGACGAGGTGGAAGCGGCGCTGCCACGTCACCGGCCGGCTCGGGCGCCACGAGGGGGCGATCTCCTCCAGCTGCTCGTGCCGAGCGCGAATTACACCAGCTATCACGTGGTCATTTCACGCGTGACCGGAAGCTGCCTGACAGCCGTCAACCAATCCCGGTGACCACCGAGGCCAAAGACAGGAGCAACGCGCCCAGCGCCCCTACAGAGCCGTAAAGCCTCACCTCACGCCGGCCATCGTGTCGGCGGACATAGTGCGTGGCGGCTGCGGCAAAGGCCAGGCCACCGGCAATGAACCACGGCCCCCACAGACAGAGGTACCAGCGGGTCAACCCGACCAGATCAGGCGCGACAGCGCGCGCCCCAGCCTCAACCAGCACTCCGTGGACAACGAATAGACATCCATGCCAGACGAGCAGCACCGCCGCGCCACCGCCACAGAACACCATGAGTCGACCCGTCCACTTGCCGCGACGGCGCGTCAGGCCGATACCGACCAACGCCCCGAAGAGCTTCAGAAAGCCGGTCACCCACAAGACGGCCAGGAACCACGTCACTCGCTCATGAGCAAGATTCATCAGCGACGGAGCCACTGTCGACTTCGCACCGAAGGTGCCACCCAACGCCCAGATGAAACTGGGTACCGCGAACAGGAACCCCCATGCCGCAACGGCGAACCCGGGCCACTTACCCAGACGGAGGCGGAGCGCCCAGCTCGGGACCGGAGGCACTGCATCGTCCAAAGAATGCTTGATCGTCACAACTCCACCGTTGCCGAACCTCGACGACAGGGCGTCCTCCGCGCGGACGATCAAGCTCCCCGCGCGGGGAGCCACCTTTGATCGTGCTTGCGGCTGACGGTCAGCAAAGACTCGGAGTCCCTCGAAGATCAGTTATACCAGTGCTCCGTAAGAGAGCTCCTGGCCGTGGACGGGTTTGGCGGACCGGTAGTTGTATCTCCCCAAGGCAGGGATGTACGACCCTGAACGCTGCGGGGCGGCGAAGATCCCGACGCGCGTGAGTTCGCGACCGAAGGCGAGCTCGGCCCGATCAGGCCGGCCTGATCGGTTCCGCCCGATCAGGCCGAACCGATCAGACCGGTCCGGTCATGTCCGGGGGGCCGGCAGCGCGGCGAGTTCGCCCAGGACGCGAGCAGCCGGCGCGGGGTCGGCCAGCCACTTCAGGTGGCTGCCCTCCAGTGTGCGGACGTCGTACGGGTTGTCGGGCGTCAGTTCGTTGCCCTCGCGGATCAGGCGGTCCTGTAGGGCGAGAGGCAGGCTCGTGTCATCGGCCAGGCGGATGTAGGTCTTGGGAATACGTCCCCAGGTCGCGGCCTGCGCCCGGTCGGCGGAGCCGCCGACGTCCAGGTTCTCGTCGGGCTGGAAGGTGTTCAGGAAGGTGAGGAACTGCTCGTCTGTGCCGTCGGCGAAGAAGGCATCCTTGAACGCCGCGAGCGAGTCCGGGTTCGCCGTGCGGAAGTTGACGCGGAGCAGGCCGAGGTCGGCGGGGTTCCCGGCCAGCGCCGAAGCGAAGGCAGCGGGGTCGACTGTGGCCATCTCCGGCTCGGCGTAGTAATCACCTACGTCGAGCCGGACCGGGCACCAGGCCGAGACGTAGACGATGCGGTCGATCAGATCCGGACGGGCGTTGGCCGCGGCGGTGGCCGTGGCGCCGCCGCGGCTGTGGGCGACGAGGATCACGGGTCCGTTCTGTTTGGCCCGTTCGAGGATCCCGATGAGGTGCGCGGCGTTGTCGGCCAGCGTGACGCCCTTGATCGAGCCGGGGGTGGTGGCGAGTTCCTCGGGGTTCTGCGGTGACTGGTAGGCGCGCGTGAAGGTCGCCTGGAACCCGTGGCCGGGGAGGTCGACGGCGACCGAACGGTGCCCGAGGAGGCCGAGTTCGGCCTGAAGGGGCGCGAAGGAGAAGGAGTTCGCGAAGGCTCCGTGTACGAGTACGAACGTCGGTTGCATCTGTGTGCTCACTTTCCAGTCGTGTCGGGTGTCTGACGTAGAACCAAGCAGAGGAATCCGAAGCTTTCTCGGTATCCGTGCAGCCACTGCGAACGTGCAAGGGTGGCCGCTTTCAGTGCCTGGGCGCCGGCCGGATCAGCAGGGTGGTCCAGTGCCCAGGAGGCCAGTGAGCCCCAGCAGGCCCACTCGTAGGCGTCCAGCTCGCTGCGGGTGCTGACATGGCCGTGGACCGGGGTCCATCCGTCGGCGACGACGTGGTCCACCGTGGTCGCCAGATCGGCGAGGTCACCGAACGCCTCGATGGCCGCGGGTGAAGGGTCGCGGTCCCAGAAGGACTCACCGATCAGGACGCGGCCTCCGGGGGCCAGGTGCGTGCGGGCTGCCGCGAGGGTGGGGAGAAGACCGCCGAAGGCATGCGTGGCGCCGACGCTGATCACCAGGTCGAACGGCTGCGGCGAGCCGAAGGCGGCAGCTTCCTGGTGGTGAAGGACCAGACGCTCGTCGACCCCGAGTTCGCTCGCCGTCCGGCCGGCCTGCCGCAGGGCGGCCTCGGAGACGTCGACGCCCTCGGCGTGCAGGTGGGGCCGCGTAGCGAGGGCCCGCAGAAGCCATTCCGCCGTGCCGCATCCGAGGTCGAGGACTCGCTCGTCGCCCCTCGGGAGGCCGTGTCCGAGCAGCAGGCCGACCGACTCGTCGTCGAGCGGAGCCTTGATCGGGTGATCGGCATGCGCGATGCCGGAGATCTCCTCACGGCTCAGTGGCGTGGTGTTCGCTGTGTCGAGGAGCAGTTTCGCGGCCACTGTCGTCCCGTCTGTGCGGATCGTGCCGGCGACGGCTTTCGCCCGTGCTTCCGTCTCGGGGGCCAGGGCCGTCCCGAGAGCGGCCGACAGAGAGGCGAAGGTCGGGTTCGGACCGTCGTGAGCCGCGCCGATGCCCAGGTCGGCGACCCGAGCGGCCCAGTGGGGCTGATCCACGAACTGGGGAACCACCACCTGGGGCGCGCCGGCCCGGGCCGCCGTCGTCGTCGTGCCCGCGCCGCCATGATGGACGACGGCCGCCACCCGGCGGAACAGCTCCTGGTGGTTGACGTCACCGACGGCGAAGCAGTCGTCCGCGTCGTCGACCAAACCCAGGTCGGCCCAGCCACGCGAGACGAGTACGCGCCGGCCCTGGGCGCGAACCGCCTCGACGGTGATGCGGGCGACGTCCGTCGCGGTGCGCATCGGCATGCTGCCGAAGCCCACGAACACCGGCGGTGTCCCGGCGTCCAGGAACTGCTCCAGGTCGGTCGGCAGCGGGCGTACGTCCGGCAGGATCCACGCGCCCGTCTGCACGAGGTCGAGGTCCGTCAGCTCCTGCCACGGCCCCAGAACCGGATCCGCCGCCAGCCACGGCCAGTCGCCGAAGACATGGTCTCGGACGTTGTCCACCGGCGGCAGCCCGATCGCCTCCCGGTGGGTGTTGAGCGGCGCGAGGTACAGCGCGTTCACCTTCTGAACGTCCAGGTTCCACAGGGCCCGGTTGTCGGACATGTCGATCGCGTCGGTCGACATCGGCGGGCCCGGTCGCGGCGACGGCGAGAAGTGCGCCGACGGCATCTCGAAGGAGTGGAAGCAGGCGTATACGTAGCGGATTCCCAGCTTCTCGGCCACCGACCGTGCGCCGGCCGGCATCAGGCCGCTCGCCACCAGCACGTCGCATCCCTCGGCGGCCGCGGCGACCGTGCCGAAGTGCTCTGCGACCAGCTCGGCGGCGAACTCGGTGGCAAAGCCAGGTGACGGCGGCGCGCCGGTCACCAACGGGCGCACGGGCCGGCCGAACGGCACGTGCTCCACACCCATGCCGGCCAGCAGCTGTGCGAACTCCTCGTCCGGCGGCGCGCACACGCGCACGTCCGCGCCGAGTTCCCGCAGCCGTGCCGCGAGTGCGGCCGGCGGCATGATGTCGCCGCGTGACCCGTAGGCCATGATCAGCACACGCATTTCGTCGTTCTCGTTTCTGTGGCCGCCGACCTCGGTCGGCGATGGTGCGGTACGGATTCGGATCGTGCCGGAGCCGCCGGGGGACAAGCTCGTACGGCGGTCGCTGTCACCGCGCCCAGGGAAGTTCGCGGGTGCCCTCGCTGCCGGGCACCGAGGCGACTCCGTCGGAGCGCATCGCGACATGGGCCTCGGCCCGCTCCGGAGCGTGGATCCGGCGGACAAGGGCCGGCGGCAGGATCAGGCTCTGGCCGGCCAGGACCTTCTCGGTGCGGCCGTCACAGGTCACCTCCAAGGCGCCCACTGTGACCGTCCAGACCTGCTCACGGCTGATGGAATGCTCGGGTCCGGTCGCTCCGGCCTCCATCGTGACCGTCCAGGTACTGAGCTCGGCGCTGCCGAGGCTGGGGGCCGCGAGGCGCGTCATGGTGGCGTTCGGGGAGCTGGTGACGTCGTCGGCCGAGGGGGTGATCACCCGTACGACGGTGCCTTCGTTCCCGTCCGTGCCGTCGTCCGGGACGGCCCATTCGACGAGCTGGACGACGACACCGTTGGGGTCGGTCAGCTGGAACAGCCGCTCGCCCCAGGGTTCTTCCCGCAGCGGCATGGTGATGGGGGCGCCGGCGTCACGCAGCCGTGCCTCCTCTGCGGCGAGGCGGCTGACCGTGAGCGCGACGATCAGCCCGCCCGCCTCCCGGTCCCGCTGTTCGGCGGGCAGTACCTCGGTCCCCTTGCGGAGCAGGACGATGTCGACTCCGGCGTCCTCGCGGGTCAGCGAGCAGAAGCCGTCGTCGGCCAGGGCCACCTGGTAGCCGAGGTGGGTGAGAAAGAAGTCGCGGGAGGCGTCGACGTCGGCGACGGTCAGGGAAATGGTGGAGGCGGACACATGCATGGCAGCTCCTCGGAGAGTGTTTGTGGTGGCGGGTGGCGGGTGGCGGGTGGCGGGTGGCGGCTGAGTCGTCGGCGGGATGCTCAGTTCCGGTCGTCCGCTGCGGGCGGCACGTGATGGGGGAGAGGGGCGAGACCTGAGGCTGAGACTCTCCGGGGTGTCGGAGCGAAGTTCGTTTGCGCAAGAGGCTGTCGAGCGGGCCGGTGCCCAGGGCCGTCCCCTCCCCCCGAGTACGCGGACGAGCGTGATCGGCGTGTACGCCTGCGGAGTCCGCCGGGCCGGGATGGGCGAGCGCGGGAGGCGGCGTACTGCTTCGGACGGGCGGGACGGCATCGCACCGCCGAAGGGGAGGAAGCCGTACGGGCCGACGCGTCCGGGGCCGGCGGTGCAACCGTCGCGGGTGCGGCAATGGCCCGGCCGGCTCGTCTGAGGTCTTCGCGTCTTCACCGGTCCGGAAGTGGGTGCGACCACGGGGGGATCAGGCCGAGGGCAGGTCGAGCTGGAACTCGAGGGTGCGCCGGTAGGAGCGGTATCCCAGACGGTGGTTGACGGCCAGCATGTGGACGTTGTCCTCGGCGTTGTCCGTCTCGATCTCGACGACGTCGGGATGTTCGGCGCGCAGGCGCCGCACCATGGCGGTCTTGACCCACACGCCCAGGCCGTGACCGCGATGCGCGGGCACGACCGCCGTGTCGTACTGCTGGGCACGCGGTCCGGAGCCCTGGGGGAGCAGGACTTCGGTGTAGCCGGCCATGGTGCCGTCATCGTGGACCGCAGCGAGCGTCAGCAGTGTGTCGCCGCGGTCGGCGATCACCTTGGCCATGGCACGAACGCGGTCGGCGTCCCAGGCCACGCTGCCGTAGTCCATGTCACCGACGGGCATGTCGTTCATGGCGGTCTTGGCCGAGGCGAAGGCGTCGGCGAACTCGTCGGGGACCGTGCCGGTCCAGCCGGCCAGCCGGTAACCCGGAGGCGCGGTATCGGAGGTCAGGGGCTGGTCCGCGTCGGGCAGCTCGTCGAGGCGCAGCAGGAGGTGATCGAGGGTGAGCGCCCGGCTGAAGCCGCGCCGTTCGCTGAAGGCTTCGCCCGGGCTGTCGGCCGCGGCTGCGGCGATGAGGCTGCGCCGGTTCTCGGCGTGACAGGCCGCCACGACCTCCGCCAGCAGGAGGGAGCCGATTCCCAGGCGCCGGTGCGCGGGGTCGACGTGCAGTTCCAGTTCGGACAGGTGCTCCTGGCCCGGGGAGGTGAACACCCGCAGGCCGGCAATTCCGACGGGGCCCCCGTCCGCCCCCGTGGCCAGCCAGATCAGCCGGTGGCTGCCCAGAGCGGGTTGGGTGAGCTGGGCGTGGACCTGCCCGGGGTCCGGGGCCGGCACTCCGGGCAGGTCATGGGCCATCGAGGCCGCGACGACCTGATGCCATGCGGCGGCCTCGGCCACCGAGACGTTCCGGAGCGGAATGAGATGTACGGAGACAGACGCAGATGCAGACAAAATCAGAACTTTCACGGTCGAGTCGGTCCTGCTACTAAGGAAGACGAGGTCGTGCTCGCGTGGCCGCAAGGGCCGGCGAACGGTGGCGGCTGCCGTGGACGCGTCAGCGCGTGGTGCGGGGACCTCATCGGTCGAGAGCGGCGCCTTCAGTGATCCACCGGGTTGCGCAGTCGGCGTACGCGGCTGCGGGCAGCCGGGTGAGGAGCCTCTCCATCGTCGGTTCGTCGGCGCCGTCCAGCAGCCGCGGCGGCAGCAGCGGTACTACGCGACTCATCCGCTGCATGACAACCCGGCAACACGAGACGCCAATCGGCCCGAAACACACGACACACCGCGCATGCGCACCCACCCCACGCCTTGGTCATCCCCTGCACACAGACGAAACAGTCGCAACAACCACGCAGAGCAGGAGGTTATGCCTGCCCTTCCCAACGGTGCCGTCACGTTGCTTCGACGCTTGATTAGACATCGCGTGGCTGCGGTCGCAGTGTGCATGTTGTGCGGAGTGCCTTCGCATTTCGTGCAGACCGCTTGACCACCACGCATGGATCCCGCTGTTGGCCCGCCTCCGCTGACTTCTCCGGAGCGGCAGGCCCGATCGGCACCATGAGCACCACTGCTGACGACAAGCTCCTCCACCTGATCCGGCGTGCCGCCCCGCACCTGGTCCCGCGGTGAGCGCGATGTCACCAGACCTTCGGCAGCACCGCGGTCCCCGCCCCCCATTGGGATCATGAGATAATCGGGCCAGTTGGCCTGTTTTGGCATGACGCGTATGCGGGGGTTCTGTGGGTTGGTCGAGGGCGTCGGCTTCAGTCGTGCCGCCAACGGACAGGTTCGAATGGTTCCTCGAAACCGTCTCCAACGAGGTCATGCCCCTGTCGCTGAGCAGTGACCGAAGGGACGACTTCCACGCAGCCATCCAAGACATGCCACTGGGCCCCGTGGCGTTGTCGGCGTTCGAGTTCTCCCCGGTGCGGGCGTGGCGGTCAGCGAGGCACATCCGACAGGGCGATCCCGAGGGCTACCAACTCGTACTGGTAACCCAGGGCAGCTTCCGGGTCTCCCAGGAGGGCCGGGAAGCGCTGGTGGCGGGTGACTTCGTACTGTCCGACACTTCCAGCCCCATGCTGACCGAGTGCTTCTCCGCCGGCGACCCGATTCACGCCCTGACGCTGCAGATACCGCGGTCCGCCCTGCCGCTGTCCCCCCGCAAGCTTGAGCCACTCCTGGTGCGTCCCCTCCCTGCCCACAAGGGAGCGACCGCGATTCTCGCGGGCTTCCTGCGCACCCTCCACGCCCAAGGAGCGCACTGCGGAACGGAGGCACTGCTGTCCATGGGATCCGCCACGGTCGACCTGGTCACCGCGTGCCTTGCCCAACATCTGCATTCCCTGGACGAGGCGCCGGTCGAGGCGCGATCCCAGCTGATGCTCCAGCGGATCCTGCGCTTCATCGAGCACAACCTCGGTGACCCCGACCTCTCACCGCGCACGATCGCCGAACGGCACAACATCTCTCTGCGCACGCTCTACACACTCTTCGACGGCGAGCCCGCCAGCATCGCGGGAGTCATCCGACGCCGACGCCTCGAACGCTGCCACACCGACCTCGCCCGCCCGGAAATGGACCACCGAACCGTCCAAGCGATCTCAGCCCGCTGGGGCTTCACCAACCCCGCCACCTTCAGCCGTACCTTCCGCGACGCCTACGGAACCACCCCCACCGAACACCGCGCCCACGCACGCCAGCACCGCAACACAGACGCAACCCAGCAAGCGGAGCGCTGACTCCGACAGCAGTACCGCTCCGCACTAGTTCGTGGAAGCGAGCCGACTTCCGACGTCACCGAGCCGGCACCGCGCAGACGGCCTCAGCAGGTACTCAGCCCCTGGCGGCGCTCCGCCCGCATTCACCTGGGCGTCGCCGGCGCGAACGGCAGCAGTTGCCTGAGACGCACTTCGTCAACGTGACAGCCGCGCGCGAGACGCCCATGGACAGCCGCCCCTACGAGCCCTTGCCGGCACCGAACCGGGCTTCGCGAGCTGCTCGCAAGTAGCCGCCGACCTTGCCTGGTGGTGGTCACCTTTCGACGCCAGATTCGCAGAAGCGCCGGCCGCGCCCCCGGGCCGACGCGGCCTTGAACCAGTCTGGCCCCCGCGTGACCAGCCCCTGGCTGCTGCCGGTTCCTGAGCGTGTATCAGAGCAGAGGGGGAAGGCGGTTGCAGACGGTCTGTACTCCATGCGGGCCATGGCACGTCTTGAACAGCGAAGGCCAGGCCGGCGCCGCGCCGGGGACGGAGCACCCGAGGACCTATGCAGCACACGGACAACACCACCACAGCCCCGGCTCTCGACTCCCTCTACGAGACGCTGCGCCTGTACCAGCACGGCCCCTTCAGCGTGGCCTGTCCCGACTGCCATGTGAAGCCCGGCCAACTGTGTCTGGCACGCCGCGTCGTGCACCGCGGCCGCCGCCGCGCCTACAGATCCGAGATGGAACGGGTCGAGCTCGTCCCGTTGCTCGCAGCCGCCGCATAGAGCCAGCCAGGCTGCCGGGACGCCGGACGTGGACGCGGGGCCGGCCGCCGAGCATTGCGGCTCGCCGAGTGGGGCAGCAGTGCGTCCGCTGCAACCGTGTTACCTCCAGCGGCGGCCGTCACCGCCGGGCTCGCCCTCGCCTTCTTCACCGTGGTCCGCGCACCCGAAGCCGACTGGGCAACAGCACCGACGGTCCTTCAGCCGACCGCCGGAGCAGCCCTGTTGGTCGTGTTCGTCCTCATCCAGCGGTCGCGAAGTCGCCGCTGATGCCGCTCGGCACCTGGCGCACCCCCGGTCTCGGCGTCTCCAACCTGGTGATGGTACTGCTGGGGGCGGCGTGGACCCCGATGTGGTACTTCCCCAACCTCTACCTCCAGCAAGTCTTCGGCTACGGCGCCTTCGCCTCGGGCGCAGCCCTGCTGCCGATAGCCGGCCTGATGATGGTCTTCATGACCACCGCCAGTGCCCGCCTGCTCGGCCGCTTCGACCCCAAGCCGCTCATCGCCGGCGGGCTGCTGGTCCTGGCCGCGGGCCTGGCGTGGCTCTCGGCGGCCCGCCCGACCGGATCCTTCGTCATCGACGTCCTGCACGCCTCGCTGCTCTCATGCGCGGCACGCCGCAGACCCCTGGCCCACAGCGCACACCACACCAGCACCGCTCACGACCACGGCGCACACCCCGCCGCCAGCGGCCACGATGCGCACATGCCCGGAGGGCGCGTCCTGGGGGACGGCGGCGAAGGCGACGCTGCACTGCATGACCGGACGCGCGATCGGCGAGGTCCCTCGGCACCGCGCTGCTGTGGGGCGACGTGCCCACCATGGTCGTGGCGATCACGCTGGCGTTCGTCTTCGGCTACTCCTTCACCCTCTTCGCGGTCCGCCGGGCCGGCCCGGACTGCAAGTCCGCGATCAAGGTGGCGCTGGCCGCGGACACCGTCTCGATCGCGGTAATGGAGCTCAGAGACAACAGGATCATCGCCCTTACGCCCGGGGCGGTGGACGCCCATCTGTCGGACGCCCTGTTCTGGGCGGCGCTGCTGGCCGGCCTCGTTGTCGCCTTCCTCATCGCGACGCCCGTCAACAAGTGGATGATCGGGCGCGGCAAGGGCCACGCCGCCGTCCACGCCTGCCACTGACCCAGCCGTACGGCACCGCACCCCGCCGCACCCTCACGGTCCGACCGGGCGCGTTCGCATTCTGGGGCGTTAGCTGGAGGTACCGGGGGCTTCGATGGCGGCCGCCCTGGCTCCGCCGGCCTCCCGGGGAACGGAGGCACCCTGATGTCCAGCACCGTCAAGGACATGCTCGCCACCTACCCGTCCGACCTCGGCGACATCGACCAGGCCAAGCTCACCGCCTGCATCGAGGAGTGCATCGCCTGCGCGCAGGCATGTACGGCGTGCGCGGACGCCTGCCTGTCCGAGGGCATGGTGGGCGACCTGACCAAGTGCATCCGCACCGACATGGACTGCGCCGACATCTGCACCGCCACCGCCGCGGTCCTCTCGCGGCACACCGGCTACGACGCCAACATCACGGCGGCCATCCTTCGTGCGTGCGCAATGGCCTGCAAGGCGTGCGGCGACGAGTGCGCCAAGCATGCCGACATGCACGAGCACTGCCGCATCTGCGCCGAAGCCTGCCGAAGCTGCGAGGAGGCATGCAACGAACTGTTCTCGGCCCTCAGCTGACGCTCGCACCGTCATCCGTCCCGCCCGGCAGCTGCAATCGCGGCCACTGGGTTGGGACCCGGGGACCCACACCCGTCGACTTTGGGGCCCGCCCCGGTTCCGGCGTACCCCGCACACCGCCAGCCGCCTGGAACAGTGGCGCACCTGGTGCGAACAGGACCACCCAGGACCACCTGCGAGGACATCGCCGACCGCGAAGGAACCAGCCTCGCCACCGTGCGTCTCGCCTTCCTCAAGAACAGGGTCCCGCTGCGCCCCGCCGGGTCTATACGGGCCGCCCTCGGTGGAAGTGGTCTTCCCTGTACATGGAGCTGTGCGGCCTCCTTGCGGCTTCTCCGGCAGCGGGTCAGGTGCTGGTTGCCCGGTCGCCGCAAGACGCCAGCGGCCCTCTGCCGGTCTGTCGCCGACGCTTTGGCAGGCGCCGCGCTGTTACACCTCCACCAGCCGCTATATGACATTCGTTATAGACGAGTGTAGGCTGGAGCCCGTTTATAACGACTGTCATAGGAGAATGTCGTGACGATCATCACCGTGAACGCCCCGACGGGACGACTGAGTCAGGAGCGGCTCCGCACACTGGCCGAGACGCTGACTGACGCCGTTCTCGTGCCCGGGGTGGGCCACTTCGCTCCGCCCGCGCGGGTCGGGTTCCAGGTGCACTTCGTGGAGCGTCAGCCGGACATGATGGCGATCGGCGGGCGACTCCTCCGCGGACATCGGCACGCAGGCCGACGTGATGGTGATCGACGTGGCGGTGATGGACGGGGACTGGCGGCAGGAGGTCAGGACCGCGGTCATCGAGCGCATCCTGGCCGCACTGGCCGACGCCTGTGGCTTGGAGAAGCCGTCGCCGACCTGGTGGGTCAACTTCCGCGTCATCGACGAGGGGAGCTGGGGCTCCAGCGGCGGGGTGCTGTCCGTCCTCTCACTCCTCGACTCCGGAGTGTTCGCGGAGGAGAAGGCGGAGGCGATCCGCGCCGCGCTCAGCGCGTGATCCCGCCCCGCACCCGGGCGTCCGCGCCCTCGACCGGGGTGCGGACCACCCGGCGCGGGGTCACTTCGCGATCGCTGTGACGATAAGGGCCTGGAGCTGTTCGGCGGTGCGGTCGAGCGGCTCGGTGCTGCGCTTGGCGCGGCACATGGCCACCGTGCCCTCGACGGCCGCGACGACGAGCGTGGCGAGTTGTGCGGCCTGCTCGGGCTCGGCGCTGTGCGCCCGGAGCGAGTCGGCCAGCAGGGCCTCCCACTGTTCGAAGACCTCGGCCGCGGCCGTCAGTGCGGGCGGGATCTCGCCGTCCTGGGGCTCCTCGATAGCCACAGCGAGGACGGGGCAGCCGGCATGGAAGTCGCTGTCGACGACGATCTTGCGCCACAGCTCGAGGAAGGCCCGCAGGCCCGCGGCCGGACCCGCTTCCAGTTCCTTGCGCAGGCTCCGTGCGACCCACTCACCCGTAAACCGGACGGCCTCCGTGGCCAGCTGCTGCTTCCCCTCGGGGAAGTAGTGATACGTCGAGCCGAGCGGCGCCTTGGCGTGCTTGGCCATCTCCCGGATGCTCGTGGCACTCAGCCCGCGCCGGCTGATCATGTCCGCGGCACCGGCCACGATCCGCTCGCGCGACGGCGTACTGCTCTTGGCCACCTGTGCGCTCCCTTCTGGCTATAACGTCCGTCATAGTCTACCGTGACCAGCGTATATAACACTCGTCATAGGAGTTGCCGTGCCCATGATCCGGCTGACCGTGCCGACCGGTGCCCTCACCGAGGAGGGCCGGGCCACTGTCCAGCGCGACCTCGCGGCCGTCCTGCTGCGCTGGGAAGGCGCGCCCGACACCGTTTTCTTCCGCGCCCAGGCGTGGAGCTACCTCGCCCGATGAACACGCCCCTCACCACCCCGAACGACCCGGCAGCCAAGGACCTGGAACGCCAGCGGGAGGCGATCGCCACCCTCGGCCACGAGCTACGCCTGCTCGTCGACGCCACCGTCCGAACCACCGCCTCCCCTGAATCCCTGAACAACCTGGCAGACGGCGTCCGTACCCTCACCGGACAGCTCACCAACCGCCGCCGCGGGCCGGCGGAGATCCCCGAGGTGGACGAGTTCCCGGGCGGCGTGCGGTTGTACAGGCGACACACCTTCGCCATCCGCTCGCAAGACCGACTGCGGCTGGGGAAGTAACTGCTACGGCCAGGTCCTGGAATCCAAAAACCGTCGACGCCGACGCCGCCGTGACCAGCCGCAACACGCCCGTCGCGGCCGTACTGGGTTGCGGTGGACAGCGCCGGCACCCTCTACATCTCCGACCACGACAACGTCCGGGTCCGGAAAGTCACGATCGTGACCGCGAGAGCCTACGAGCGGGACCGCCCCCCGCATCCCCTTAAGAGGTCGTTTTCACCGGCGAAGTCTGTTTCATCCCAGCAATGACGGTGTTTCTCGTGGGCAGCGCGAGTGATGGGACGCCCGAACTATCTGTCTCATCCCGGGAAGTTCTGTCTCATCCCAAAGAATGGCCGTAACGGCGATCGCTCCCACCCCTGCTCCTGCCGATCCGACACTACAGAGGTGCAAGGTTCCCGTGAGGTAATTGCAGCGGCACAAAATAGCTGAAAACGACCTCTAAGAAGACACTCCAACGGGGCATCCGAGCCGACCCGCCGCACACGAACCGTGTTGCTCACCGGTGGCGCGAGGATTTGTCGAATGCACGCTGAGCGGGGGCCGTTCCGACCGAGGCCCGGCTGATCGGCTCCGAGAGCCGCCGTGTGAGTAGGCGGCCGCGCCAGCCTTGCTGCTGCTCGCAAGTGCGTTCGGCCAGGCGGGCGGCGAGGGCGGTGGTGCGGTCGCGGGTGATCTGCGCGGTCGGTTCAGGGGGCGGGTTCGAAATGGACTTCGGTTGTCGGGCACTGCTCGGCAAGGTCGAGCAGCTCGGCTTGTCACTGACGGGCCGACGGTCATGTTCCAGCGGAGCTTGGTTGCGGTTCATTCTGCGGCGTACTGGCAGTGGACGTCGGGCACGGGGCGGCATCCAGGTGCCGGGGTCCTGGTCGGACTTGCTGCGGTTGGAAGCGCGCGAATTCGTGGAATCCTTGGCGTCCAAGGGCTGAACCCGCCTCGGAGTCGCCCGTCGAAGCAGCTTCGGCGGACGTGTTTCACGTGCCGGCGGGTGCCGGGAGGCCGTACGGAGGTTCCTTCCGTTGGACGGAGGCGAGTGTCTCGCCGAGGGGCGCCGTTCGGCCCCTCCGCTAGATCGGCCAGATTCTAGGTCGCGGTGACGGCCGCAGCAGCGGAACGGACTCGAAATGCAGGGTCGGCGCCGCCGGTGACAGGACATTGAGGATGAGGGAGAGGTAGCGGCGCCAGCCGTCGCCGGCGAGGCCCATGGCCCACAGCAGGCTGAACAGCGTGGCCATGATTCTGGTCATGTCGTCCGGTTCGCGGCCGGCGCGGATGCGTCCGACCTCCTGGCGCGACAGACCACCGCGCGCCGCGCCCGCCGCATGGGTGTGTCGGCTGTCCGTCCGAGAAAGCGTGCTCCGGCGCCGCCGCGTCGCCTGCGGACTTGAAGCGCCGGTTTGCGGGCGACAGGGCCAGCGGTCAAGGACCCTTCCGGTGATGCGTCGGACTTTGCGGCCGCTGTGCCGGTCTCCGGCAGCGCCCGGCCGCTGGTTCTCAATGGTTGGGAGAATCGGGCACAACTGGACGCACCGGCCCGCCGGGAACGGCAGTGTCCACACGGGCACGTCACCCATTCCGCAGATGCTGTCCGCCCCAAGACCGTCGCCGCACCGCTGGAGTTCCCTGCGACCTCGACCGAAACCGTCGCCAAACCCGACGTCCGCTCGATGCCGGCGCCACTGAGCATGATCCGGCTCACCTACACCCATCCCGAGCCCAGGTACAGCGACCCGGACGACGGTCCCTGCTTCTGGAAAGTCACCGCTGACGCACGCCGGCCGGCAGCGCCGGCAACTCACCCTGCCCGGCCTGTGACCGCAGGCCTCCCAGACCCGGCAGGCTTCCCAGACTGCCCGGTGTGCGCCTACGTCGTCACCGGCACCGCACGACAGTGCTCCGACTGTGCCGGACACACGCTCCAGCCCGTCGCCGACAGTCACTGCCCGGTCTGCTCCCAGGCCGTCGCGCCCGGCAGGCAGTGCGGCAGCCGGCTGTGTTCATCTCTGCACAGTGCGAAGAGATGAACACAGCACTGCACCGGCGTGCCAGCAAAGGCTCTTAGACCGAACGCAGTTGCAGTCGGTGCCGCAAGTATGCAGACCGTCTGGCGACCATACGGACTGAGGAGACGTCCTGATCAGGGCTGTTGATGGGCCGGAGCGCCGACGGCATGCAGGCTGTGAAGGGACTCGGGGATGCCGCCGTCGTCCACGGCACCCAGCATCTCGGTCACCTCTTCGACCGGAGTTGGCGGTTCCGTTGATGAGCGCCAGCCTGGATCGACAGTTCAGCGAACCTTACGCCGCATTGCGAGTTCCCGGAGCGGAACCCACGTGGACAACCTCCCTGTGTGTGACCCTGCTTGATCGCGCCGTGCGGTCGATGGCCACGGGCCGGTCGGACGGGCGGATCAGCGCAGTCCGGCGAAGAGATCGTTCTCGGGTACCGCCGCGCCGGTGGCGTCCTGGACACGTACGAAGGTCTCCATGCCCATCAAATCGCCGAACCTCTCCTTGCCCATCTTGAGGAAGAAGATGTTCTCGCCCTGACTGGCGTGCGCGGCCAATGCGTCGAACTTCTGACCGCTGAACGCGGTGGTGTCCACCCACGTGGTGATCTCATCGTCGGGGAGGCCGATCTCGGCCATCGCGGCGGCCTCGGCAGGATCCGGCTCCGGCATGTCCTCATGAAACTCGCGCATGACTTCGCCGAACCGCTGCATCATCGAGCGTGGCATCGTGGTCCAGTACACCTTCGGTGTCAGTTCGGTCATCTCCAGCGCTGCCATCGTGATGCGGTGGGCCTGGATGTGGTCGGGGTGACCGTAGAAGCCGTTCTCGTCGTAGGTGACGACCACATCAGGTCGGTAGTGCCGCATGAGTTCCGCGAGTCGGGCAGCGCCTTCCTGCACGGGGGTCTGCCAGAAGGATCCGGGCGCGTCGTTGCTCGGCCAGCCCACCATCCCGGAGTCGGCATAGTCCAACATCTCCAGATCGCTGACCTTCAGGACGTCACAGCTCGCCTCAAGTTCTTGACGGCGCATCAAGGCGACCGCCGCCGGATCGTGCTCGGGATCACCCGGTTTCGCACCCCCCGGCCCGTCACCGCAACCGCCGTCGGTACACGTCACGAGAACCGTGCGGATGCCTTCCGCCGCATACCGCGCGAGGACCCCTCCGGTTCCGGTGGCCTCGTCGTCGGGGTGGGCGTGTACTGCCATGAGCGTCAAGGGCCGGTCGGTCATGAAACAGTCCTCCTGCAGAAGTACGTCTAGTTCGAGTGCGCGGTGGGGCGTACCGCGATCCTGGGGCCCGGATCCGTGGGGCGAACGACCTTTGTGCTCTCCGTGTTCCCCGCCCGTGCGGCGCCGGTCCCTCGGTCGATGCAACCGTATCGGCCCGACCGGTTGTTCCCGGCTCGGCCCTTTGGCCTCCCAGGCGTCGGCGTTCCCACGCTAACGAGGTACAGGCGCGACCTGCATGTCTCAGCGCCACATCGGACCCGACTTGCATCCGGCACCAGCTGCTGACGCGCGTGGCCGCCCGTCCAGTTGCTCCCGGTCGGCATACTGCGTATGCGGCATGTGTCACGAGGCGATCCGGGCCATGTCTGACCATTCCGCCGCTCCCGGCGACGCCTAATGACGGTTCCTCGTGCCCGCGGTCACGGAGATCGTGTCGCGACGGGGTGGGGGCGCCGGGTTGTCGTGGCGCGCTGAGCGAACGGGCTCCGGCGAGCAGGTAACCAGGGACGCTGGCTGTACGCGGGGCGCCCTCTATTACCTGTTCGCCAACAAGGAGGAGCTCGCGCTGGAGCGTCGTGACGTGGGTGAGCGAGCCGTGGGATGCCGAGGTGCGCCAGCCCGCCCTCCGCGAGGAGGACCCCCTGGCCTCGCTCATGACGATGACCCGGGGGCACACCCTCTACTGCCGTCGCCACGACGGAGCCAAGGTGATGCTCAACCTGAGGGTCGAGTTCACCGGGCAGGACCATCCAGTCGGGCGCGCGCTGGACATAACCTACGATCAGCTCGAGACGGAATGCGCAAAGTTGATCACCGCTGGTCGCCGCAACGGCTCCATCCCCCGGGCTCTCCGGGCTCGGCTGACCGCAGCCGGGCTCCTCGCGGTCCTTGACTCGGTCGCCATCGAAGTCGCCGATAAATCTCCCCATGATATCACGCTCATGACGAGGGCAGTACGAGGGGTCCTCGGTGTCGTACCACGCCTTACCCGAACACCTCTCGGACTTCTGCCGCTGACTTCATGGGCGTCAGCATCACGCCGTACTCCCAGCCCTACCTGCCAACCGGGCCCGAGCCGAACCGCGTCACCCTGGCGGCGGGGACCGCTTTTCGTGTCATCTCGACGCGGAGTGCGTTGCGGTGTTCCTCGTGGACGAGCCGCGCATCGTCGCTCGGCAGCGCCTCGGTAGTGAGGCCGCACGGAATGCGCAGAGTGCCCCTCGGGGCTGGTCCCGGCGCCACCAGCCGGGTTCTCGTAGCCGAGGTTGTGGCGGTACAGGGCGGAGGGCTGCTTTGTGGTCACCGACGGGCAGCGGGTCGGCCGGTCCTCTCAGGGGGTGAAGACCTGGTCCAGAGTGTCGATCTTCGCGCCGGGACCGAGGTGATAGCGGAAGACGAGTCCCTGGTTGGGGTGGGCGACGAGCCAGTCGATCAACTGCTGGAGTGTGATCTGCTTGTTCTCGGTGCTCTCGACGACCGGGGTGACGGCCGTGATCTTGGCATCCTCCGCGATCGGGATGAAGGTCTCCACGCCGACTGTCTCGAATGGTGCGCCGTCGGTGTCGGGCGTGCCACAGCCCCAGTTGCCGTGCTTGACGATGAGGCTGTGGAAGCCGCCCTCGGGGGTGTAGCGGTTGACGGCGATCTCGTCCGGCGAGATGGGCATCTTGTGGTCACAAGTGGCGCCCGGAGCGGGCGGCTTGGGCTCCTTTTCGCCCGGCGCGGTGGCAGGGCTGCCGGCCGGCGTGGGCTTCGATACCGTGGAGGGCCTCGCAGCCGACGCGGTGACCGTCGGGGCGGCGGCGCTCGCCCCCGCGGCGGGGGTGACAGGGGCGGCCGACGTGGAAGACGTCTCGTCGGTCCCGGGTGGGGCACTGTCGTCCGCCTTGCAGGCCGTCAGGGTCAGGGCCGCGCAGAGGGTCAGCACGGCCAGCGGCCGTCTGTGTGCCTCCGTAATTCCGCCGCGTCCGCGCATGGTCTTCTCTCCCTCTGTCAAGGCATCCCTCATCGGACGCCGTTGAAGCCTGGCGTCAACGTAGCGCGGGACGGCAACGAGGTCATTGGCCGGATCTCGTTCGTCACCAGGCCGGGATCACGCTGTTGCCTGATACGGACTTATACGCACCAGCCCGCCCACCGTGAAGTGGCCCCTCGGCTCAGCTACGCAAAAACACGCCCATCATCTGGCGCATGGCCGTGCGCAGTCGGTTCTCGGATTGGCGGGCAGGATCTCGCCCTGGTCGGCCCTGCCGTGCGCCGCCTGGACTGGTCGCGGAAGTCAGTGCGGACACCGCCATCGAACGAGGTGCGTGGAGACACCCGCTGCGCATCGTACGACCGCGCCTGGACGTCACCGTGGCCGACGTGCCCAGGTTCGGGGGGAGGAGTACAGCCCCACAGCGGTTGACCCCGCCGCAGCCGCTATGGAGCGTCCGCAACCCCGGGATGCGGCAAAGCCCGCTGCACTGCTGAAGATCCGACGGTCAGACGGGGCCAGGGCCCGCTCCGGCCGCGACCTGACATCGGGAAAGGCGGCGCGGCCAAGCAGGGCGGAAGCAGATGAAGGCGACGAAGTGGTCCGTCCACTCGCCCGCAGCCCGGTCCGCCCCAAAGTCGCGCCACTGCAACTGGTTCTGCGCCGGTTCAAGGCGAGCCGGCCCGTTCACGTACGGCCAGCTGGCCGTCCAGCGATCGCGTCCTGCGGCTGCACGGCCCCGACCCGCTCTCCTCCCACAGCTCCAGGCATGGGTGCAGCCCTCGTTCCACCGGTCGTCCAGGTAGGGCTTGCGGTCGTCGAGACGGAGGGCCGGTTCTGCCACTGACTGATCATGGCCTTGCCGGAGGCGGCGGTCGCAGGGCTGCCCCGCGGCGCCGCCGAGGAGCTTGCCGCCCATGGCGGCGGTCTTGGCCCTGGCCTCCTCGGCCTCCTTCTCTCCGAGATTGCCGAAGATCACCTCGTGATGTCCAGAAGCCGGTCCTGAGCGCCGCCGGGCCGGGCTGCGTTGCCTTCGCTATAAAAGGGGGGAAGGGAGTTCCGCATGACGCTGAAGCAGCCCAGGACCGAGCTCGACGCCCGCTACAGCTCCGCTCTCCACCCGCGCCCGGGCGCGGAGAACGTCACCGCCACCGACTGGGCCGAGGCTCAGCGCCAACTGCGGGCCGCCGAAATCTTCTGGATTACCACAGTCCGGTCGGACGGCCGGCTCCACGTCACGCCGCTGATCGCCGCCTGGCACGACGGGGCGCTGCACTTCAGTACCGGACCGGGCGAGCAGAAGGCAAAGAACCTGGCCGGCAATGCCCACTGCGCACTCACCACAGGGCACAACTCGCTCTCCGAAGGCCTCGACATCGTAATCGAGGGAACGGCGGAGCGGGTGACGGACCTGGCGCGGCAGGACGAGGTAATCGCCGCGTTCGAGGTGCAGTACGGGGACCACATCACCTCGCCGGAGGGGACCTTCTACGGCTTCGGTGACAGCATCCGCACGGGCAACGACCTGCTGTTCGCGGTGGCACCCGGCACAGCGTACGGCTTCGGGCACGACGGGCAGGTGTTCAGCCACACCCGCTACACCTTCTAGCGTGGACTGGATCTCGAAACAACCCAGCACGGCGAACAGCGACGACGCCCGGCGCGCCGCCACCAGGTCGTCAGCCACGGCGACCGTGGCGGGTTCCTCAGCCCTGTCTGGTCCTTGCCCCGCGATGCCTTCCTGCGTCGGGGTCGGGGTACACAGTCCCAGCCCTGGCGCGAGCGGGGAGCGGGAAGGGGCACAGCGGTCCTCCTCGAATACGTGCGCACTGCTGGAGGCTCTCCGGCCACGGACGGAGCCCAGGGCGTGCACCAATGGGCTGCCCCCAGACCGGATAGACGGTGTGGGGGCAGCCCGTTGGATTCGGCACTTCGTCGCTCGGCGGCGACGAGGGGGTGTAAATCTAGTTACCCACCCTCAAGTCGATTTCACAGTCGAGGGTTTGGGTGTACGCACGGTTCCCTTGCCGATAGTGGAACCGGCAATCCTGTACCGGCCCTTGTGGCGGCTCAGTGATCTTCGCCTTGGCGATGAAGAAGATGTCACTTTCTTTTCAACTTCAGGCGACTGGCTCTACAACTCGGGCGCCCACGCGACAAGGAGTATTTGTCACACAGTAACGATCCAGCCGCCGATTATGCGGCCAGTTTTCCCGTGAGGTGTAGGCCTTCCCGAGACGTGGTGGTTGGCCTCGACGGGTGCGAGGTTAGGAGGCAGGTACAGATGGCGACGCGGGGTCCGCCCCCGCGTGAGTCGGGCTGCCTTGCAGCGAGCCCCCCCGCGAGGTACCCCGCACTCACTCCCTCACCGGACTGAGGGCTTGGGGCGCCGGATTCCTCGAGGGCATCCGAGCTTCGTGCGGACCGCGTCAACCGATGAAGTGGCGCACGGTGTGGCGGATGACCCGGTTGGGGTGGCCGCCGCTTATCTGACGTGCGGCCTGGCACGGGGGGCTGTCAGACGTCATCGTCTCTGTGCGGCGCGTGTCTCCATACGTTCATCTCGGCGCACGTTGGCTGCGACCAGGAGGTCCGCGTACGCGAACTCTTCGCGGCCGTACGGGAAGCGGGTGTAGGCGTGCCCCATCCAGTGAGGGCAGCGGGCTCTGCGGAGTGCGCCTGCGGGATGGGGCGGGTCACGAAGGCATTTACCGGGCCGTAGCCGTGGCTCGCCTTTGTCCGCAGGTAGTAGCTGATGCGTCTCTTCACCAACGCCGCGCTCCGGGCTTCCCGAACGCAGCCTCGGTGAACCGGTCGTCGTCGCGGCGGAGGGGCTCAGTGCAGTAAGACGGCGACGGCCGTCAGCGCTGCGGTCACCGCGGCCACCACACCCAACGTGGCCGCGAACGCAGCCCCCGCCTGCAACGCCGCAGCAGGATACGTCGCACCACTTCTGCGGCTCAGGTATCCTGCCCCGGCGCCCACCAGTACCGAGACCAATACCGCCAGAATGCAGACCAGCACGACCAGAACAGCCTTCTCAGACACGGTGTCTCAACCCTTCGATCAGCGGAATGATTGATGTGCCGAATCTGACGGACCCGGTGTTCGCCAAGGTTCGCCGCGAACGACGACGAACAAAGACGAACCACCGAACGAAGTCCCGGGGGGCCGGATCTCATGGACGCGCAGCCCGACCCCGAATCGCAGGTGGCGTTGAGCCCGGAAGAGGCCCTGGTTGAGTTGCGCCGCCAGCTCAAGGCCGGCCGCCTGAAGAAGCGCCTGTCCATGGACCAGATGAAGACTCGCAGCGGTCTGGGACGCACCGTCGTCAGCCAGGCATTCAGCCCTAACGCGCCGCCGCCGAGCGCCGCAACAGTCAACGCGCTCGCCGACGCATTGGGCCTCGATACCAACTACCTGCTGGACCTGCTCTACACAGCCACCACGGTCCCCGTTGGCGCACGTCCGGCTCCCCGGCCCACTCCCCCCTCAGCGGTACTCGACCGTTCCCGGCCCATCCGTTCCTGGACCGCCAAGCGCCTCGGAGTCCATCCCGCAATCTCCGGGCGTCCCGACAGACAGGTCGACGCTGGTTTTGTCTTGCCTGCCTATGTGCCTCGCCCGCACGATGACGAGCTGCGCGAACGGCTGGTCGCTGCCGCCGCCGAGCAGGCGCCCCCAGCACTCGTAGTCGTACGGGGGCCGTCGTGCACAGGCAAGACTCGCACTGCATTCGAAGCCGTTCAGCACGCGGTGCCGGACGACTTCCAACTCTTAGTTCCCGCCAACGCGTCCAGTCTGCTCATGGCATTGACCGCCAACGCGCTGACCCCGCGCAGCGTCCTGTGGCTCGACGACGCTCAGTGGGCGTTAAGTCCGGTCTTCCTCGGTTCGTGATCGCTCGATCGTGGTACTGATCGCCGTCCCGGCCGCCTGATGAGCATGTCCATGTTGAGATGCGAGCGTGAAGAGAGAGCCGTACCTCAGCGACTTATCAGACGAGCAGTGGGCGTTGATCGAGCCGATGATCACGGCCTGGAAGCAGGACAGGGTGGCGCGGTCGGCGACCGGAGATCCCGGGTCCTGCGACCTCCGGGAGGTCGTGAACGCGATCTTCTATCAGAACCGGACGGGCTGTCAGTGGCGCCTTTTGCCTCATGACTTCCCGGCCTGGTCGGCGGTGTTTTACTACTTCGGCCTGTGGCGTGAGGACGGGCTGGACCAGCGGATCCAGGAACTCCTGCGCTGCCAGGTGCGGGAGAAGGCCCGCCGATTAGAGGACCCGTCCCTCGTGATCATCGACACCCAGTCCGTCCGCGCCGCGGCGGGTGTCCCGAAGACCACGACGGGGCTGGACGCGAACAAGAAGGTGTCGGGGCGCAAGCGGGGACTGGCCGTCGACGTTCTGGGGCTGATCATCGGCGTCGTCGTCCTGGCCGCCTCCGCGCACGACAACGCCGCCGGCACCGCCCTGCTCGACCAGGCCGCCGAGCGGTGCGGGATGCGCCTGGAGAAAGCGCTGGTGGACCAGGGCTTCAAGGACGAAGTCATCATCCACGGCGTCCTGCTGGACATCGACGTCGAGGTCGTCCGCCGCAACCCTGCTGACCAAAGCAAAGGGTTTGTCCCGCAGCCGAAGCGGTGGGTGGTCGAGCAGACGAACGGCACGTTGATGCTGCACCGGCGTCTGACCCGGGAGTACGACCACCGGCCCGACACCTCCGCCTCACGCGTCTACTGGGCCTCCACCGCGAACATGGCCCGCCGCCTCACCACCCCCGCTCCGGCCTGGCGCGACATTCTCGGGCTGGCCGCGTGAACGTCTCCGAGCTCCTGGCCTACCTTCAAACCCAGCAGGACGAGGCCACCACCCGGGCCGCAGAACTACGCGGCCAGATCGAGCACCTCACCGCTGCCCTGGCCGAGAGCGAAGCGCGACTCACGGATCTGGCCACCACTCGAATAATCACGGAGGCCGCACCAGCAGGAGCCGAACCCGATCCACCCGAGGCGAACACCGCCTACCAGGACATCGTGAACGCGTTCAACCAGCACCCCGACCAGGTGTTCCGAGCTCGCGAGCTGCACGAACTCCTCGGCATGCCCACCGACGAGGCATCCGTCAACATCACCCGCAGCCGCCTCGGCCGCCTCACCCGCCAAGGCTTCCTCACCCAACCCGGACGAGGCCATTACCAGAAACGGACTTAACGACCTCTCACCCGACCTGAACCCCGTCGAAGGCGTGTGGGCCCACGTCAAACGCAGCCTGGCCAACCTTGCCGTCATGGCCCTTGACCAGCTCGAAGCCCTCGTCCGCAACCGCCTCAAACGCCTGCAATACCGTCCCCATACCCTCGACGGCTTCATAGCCGGCACCGGCCTGACCCTCGAGACACCAGCCGCACCCTGACAAGCCGAAGTCAGTAGGCGGGGGATACACCGACTCTCGCAACACCTACAGCACCGCGGCGTTGGAGGTCATCCTTCCCCATGTGATCGGCGGCCATCCGTGGAGCTACCAGTCCCGGATGCCGATGTGGGACGAGATTGCCGAGAACTGTGAACTTGTGGTGGCGTTCGGAGGGCTGGCCCTCAAGAACAGCCAGATCAACCCTGGTGGGCTGGCCAGGCACCAGACGCAGAACCTGCAGCGCCAGTGCCATGAGGCCGGTGTGCGGTTCGTGAACGTCAGCCCCATCCGCAGCGACGTCGCCGGCTTCCTCGACGCCGAGTGGCTGCCCGTCATCCCCAACACCGACACGGCCGCAATGCTCGGCATCGCCCACACGATGCTGGTCAACGGGTGGCACGACGAGGACTTCCTTCGCCGGTGCTGCATCGGGTTCGACCGCTTCGCCTCCTACCTGGTCGGCGAGCTCGACGGCATCCCGAAGGACGCTGCCTGGGCAGCGGAGATCACGGGCATCAGCCGCGAGGCGATCACCGACCTCGCTCGCCGCCTGATCACCAGGCGTTCTCTCATCATGGTCAACTACGCGGTGCAGCGGGCAGACCACGGCGAACAACCGATCTGGATGTCTGTCGTGCTGGCCGCCATGGCGGGCTCGATGGGTCGGCCTGGCTGCGGCTGGGGCGCAGGTTACGCGACGATGGACGCGACCGGCGTTGCCAGAGGCCGCGCCTTCGTGGCGACGGTTCCCGCGGTTGCCAACCCTGTCCCGGATTTCATCCCTGTTGCAAGGATCGCCGACACTCTGCTGCATCCGGGCAAGACCATCGATTACGACGGCCGGCGCCTCACGTTGCCCGAGCTTCGCCTGATCTACTGGTGCGGAGGAAACCCGTTCCACCACCACCAAGACCTGCATCGGTTGACCCGAGCCTGGCAGACCCCTGACACGGTGGTGGTTCACGAAGCCTGGTGGAACACCACGGCCAAGTTCGCGGACGTCGTCCTTCCCGTCGCCACCACCTTGGAGCGCGACGACGTCGCCGCCGGATTCTCAGACCCCCACCTCGTCGCGATGCCGAAAGCCCGCGAGCCGGCGGGCGAGTCGCGCACCGACCACCAGATCTTCGCTGCCTTGGCCTCCCGGCTCGGATACGAGCAGGAGTTCACGGAATCGCGCTCCGAGATCGAATGGGTCCGCCACCTTTACGAGCAGACGAGGGCCAAACTCGGCGACGATGCCGCCTTGCCGGGCTTCGACGACTTCTGGCGAAACTCCACCGCTGAACTGCCGGCGTTGAACGGACCGTTTCCCGGCAGCTTCGAGGACCTCCGCTCAGATCCGCAGCGTTTCCCCCTGCCGACGCCGTCGGGCCGGATCGAGATCTTCTCCGAGGAGATCGACTCGTTCGGCTACGAGGACTGCGCCGGGCATCCGACGTGGTTTGAGCCGGTGGAGTGGCTTGGTGCCGATCTGTCAGACCGATTCCCGCTGCACTTGATCTCGAATCAGCCCGCCTCACGCCTTCACAGCCAGTACGACAACGGTGGCCACAGCCTCAAATCAAAGATCAGTGGCCGTGAGCCCGTGACGATCAATCCGTTGGACGCCGAGTCGCGCGGCATCGAGAGCGGCATGATCGTACGCGTCTACAACGACCGAGGTAGCTGTCTCGCGGGCGCAGTCCTGTCGGACGACGTCATGCCAGGCGTCGTGCAACTGTCCACCGGAGCGTGGTGGGATCCGGTCCAGCCGGGCCTGAGCGGAACATTGGACCGCCACGGGAACCCGAACGTCCTCACAGGGGATCGGCCGTGCTCGCGCCTGTCCCAAGGACCGAGTGCTCACAGTGCGCTGGTCGACGTCGAGCTCTACGACGGCCCCCTTCCTGATGTGCTCGCCTTTGCACCACCCCATCTCGAACATTGATACGAAAGCTTCCTGCCTCTTCGGGGAAGTTTCCGTGAACACCATCGTCACGCGCCTAGCAGGCTGGCCCTGGCCCCGAGAGGCTCTCAACTTGCCGCTTGCGCTTGCGTAACGGCACGAATACTGTGCGCAGTCGTGACTGCACTTCAAGACCTCAAGTACGGCCAGTGGTTCAGGGGCGCCGACGTCGACGGCGACGGGTTCATCACCCAGCGGGACGTCCGAATGATGAGCGAGCGTTACATCGCCGCCCGCGGCACCGCGCCGGACAGAGCCACCGCCCGCCTGCTCACCGAGGGGATGGACGGGTTCTGGACGAACGTAATCGCCCCGATGGATCAGGACGGTGACGGGAAGGTCAATCTGCGGGAGATGACCGAAGGGTTCAGGCGGGTCCTGACCGACCCCGCGCTGTACCCGGAACAGATCGCGCCGGTGACCAACTGCTTCTTCGACCTCGTCGATCTCAACGGAGACGGCAAGATCGACCAGGCGGAGTTCCAGCAGATGTTCGACTCGGTCGCCGGCGTTCCCGGCGAGGACTGCGCCGCGGTCTTCGCCGCTTTGGACCGGGACGGCTCCGGTGCGCTGGACCGCGCCGAATTCCACCAGGCGGTCACGGAGTTCTTCTACGGCAACGACCCGAACGCTCCTGCCAACCACCTGTTCGGCAGGGTCGCCGGCTGACCACCCCATATGCGGCCCGGGACCCGCACGCCCACACCACTGATGGTGTGGGCGTGCGGCGTGAAGTACATCGACGCCGCCGTCGAACAGTTCCCAAGCGGCGTGGACGTCGACTGCTTCGGATTCCAGGACCTGCCCGCCTGGAGCAAGACGAACCAGCCGGTTCTCGTGTGGGCGGTATGGCGGTGGACCAAGAGCGTCCGGAGCGGCTGCGACGGGCGGTCCGTGAACACGCCAAAAGGGCAAGGAGCCTAGTAGTACTTCGTTAGGTTGATTTGATCTCGGGCTGCCGGGTTGGGCATGCTGCTCTGATGGAGCTGGGGGAGATCGAGCAACTCCGGGGCGAGCTGGGCGAGTTCGTGGCTGAGGTGTTCGCGTCGGTGCCGCGGAGGGATCAGCGGGCGAAGGGTGACTGCTACCTGCGGGGGTTGATGCTGGACGGTCGCAGGAAGTCGATCCAGCCGATGGCCGAGCGGCTGCCGGACGGCGACATGCAGGCCTTGCAGCAGTTCGTGAACCAGTCTCCGTGGGACCACGTGGCGGTGTTGCGGGCGGTAGCCGTCAAGACGGTTCCCGTCGTCGATCCGATGGTGTGGGTGATCGACGATGTGTCGTTCCCCAAGGACGGGAAGATGTCGGTGGGGGTGGCCCGGCAGTGGTGCGGGGCGTTGGGCAAGCAGTCGAACTGCCAGGTCGCGGTCAGCCTGCACGCCGCGTCCGACACCGCTTCCGTGCCGATCTCGTGGCGGCTGTTCCTGCCGGCCGAGTGGCAGGACGACACCGCGCGCCGGGCCAAGGCGGGGGTGCCCGAGGAGGTGGGGCACCGGGAGAAGTGGCGTCTGGCCCTGGACCTGATCGACGAGGCGATCGGCTGGGGCCTGGAACCCAAGGTGATCGTCGCGGATGCCGGGTACGGCCAGAACAACGCCTTCCGGCAGGCTCTGGCCGACCGTGGTCTGGACTTCGTCGTCGCCGTCCGGGCGGATGAATCCGCTCACCCGGCCGACGCTGTCCCCACCGCCCCCGCCTGGAGCGGAACCGGACGCAAACCCGCTGTCCGCTACCGCACCAAGGCTTCCTCCCTGAAGGACCTGGCCACCGGGACCGGACGCAAGGCATACCGGCAGGCCACTTGGCGCACCGGTTCGCGCGGTGCGATGCGCTCAAGATTCAAAGTCGAGACGGTGCGTCCGGCCGGCGTCGCGGCCCGCAGGCACGCCATCGCCCGGGCTGGCGGCTCCACCGCCTGGGACGGTGTTCTGCCCACGGCGACACTGCTGAGCGAGTGGCCCACCGGCGAGAAAGCGCCCACCGAGTACTGGCTGACCAGCCTGCCCGCCGACACCCCGCTGCGGCAACTGGCCCGACTCGCGAAGATGCGCTGGAGGATCGAGCACGACTACCGCGAGATGAAGCACGGCCTGGGACTGGACCACTTCGAAGGCCGCACCTGGCGCGGCTGGCACCACCACGCCACCCTCGTCACCGCCGCCCACGCCTTCTGCACCCTCCGCCGCCTGGACCCAAAAGCAACAGCGCCGGCCTGACCTTCTACCAGGTCCTCCACACCATGCAGGACCTGTTGCTCTGCTGGACCGGCGCATGCCCCACCTGCCATCGCCAGTTACCACCCCGAAGGCGAAGACAACAGACCCTCTCCAGCCCGACCTAACGAAGTACTACTAGATCACCATCGCAGTGGCCGAACTTCCAGTAAGCGGTGCGTTTCAGTCACTGCTGCCGGTTCCAGTGTCCACGCCGCTCGGGTCGGTGCCTACCCCGCGCGGCATGGTCCCGGGCGCCGGGTAGGCGAGGTGCATGAGCCGGGACTGTTCCCGGCGCATGTGCATGACCGAAGTGAGAACGTAGCCCAGAAGGAGGACGAGTGCCGCGATGGTCATGATCGTGGCAGCCAGTAGCGCCGTGGGGAGGCGTGGCACGGTGCCTGTGCGGGCGAACTCGATGACTACCGGGGTTCCGAGGATGATCGCGACAAGGGCGAGCAGGCCCGCGATGGTTGAGTGGACGAGCGAGGGCCGTTCGCGACGCGCGAGGTTGAGGATGAGACCGAGGATTCGCCAACCGTCCCGGTAGGTGCGGAGCTTACTCTCGCTTCCTGTCGGCCGGCCCGTGTAGTCGACGGGGATCTCTGCTGTGGGGAGTCGGAGGCTCAGCGCGTGAACCGTCATCTCGGTCTCGATTTCGAACTCGCGGGACAGCGCGGGGAAGGACTTGACGAAGCGCCGCGAAAAGACTCGGTAACCGCTGAGCATGTCGGTCACATCGCGACCGAACAGGGTCCGCACCGCCGAGGTGAACAGCTTGTTCCCCACGGAGTGCCCGGTACGGTAGGCGCCGTCGGCCGCCACGTTGCGGGTGCCGACGACTTGATCGTAGGGCCCCTCGAACAGCAGGTTGACCATGTCACGGGCCCGTGTCGCGTCGTACGTGTCGTCTCCGTCGATGATGAGCAGGGCGTCGGCGTCGATGTCGGCGAACGCTCGCCGCACGACGTTGCCCTTGCCCTTGTGCGACTCCACGCGGATGATCGCGCCCGCCTCGCGCGCGACCGCCACTGTGCGGTCTGTCGAGTTGTTGTCGTAGACGTAGATTTCGGCTTCGGGAAGTGCGGCTCTCAGATCCCGCACCACCTTGCCGACGGCAGCTTCCTCGTTGTGGCACGGCACGACGCAGGCGATCGTCGGGCGCACGGGCTCTCCTTGGTCGGGCGATGGGCTGCTGCGCTCATGGTGCGACACGGGGATGCCAGACGGCCGCAGGCACACCGTGACCGTTATGATTGCTTTTGTGTCGGTTCTCGCCTCCCTGGCTCTTCGCGTGCGCGACGTCGTCAGGGGCGTCTGGCGCGAGGCCGCCATGTTCGGGACCGTCGGGGCGCTGGCTTTCGTGCTGGACAACGGCGGCTACACCTTGTTGGTCTTCGGCTTTCCCGGGGGCGGCGGCGGTCCGATGCGTGCCGTGCCCGTTCAGGCGTCAGTGATTGCCACGGGTGCCGCGACAGTCTTCAGCTGGCTCGCGAACCGTTACTGGACCTATCGGCAGCGACATCGGGAGAACGTGGCCCGGGAGTTGGCCTTGTTCACCTTCGTGAACGTCATCGGCATGGTCATCACCGCGGGCATGGTTGTTCTGTCCAGGCAGATGCTTGGGCTCGACTCGGCTCTTAGTGACAACATCGCTCGCGCCTGCGGCTGGTTCCTCGCCACATTGTTCCGGTTCTTCACCTATCGACGCTACGTCTTCATTCCAGCCTGATGGTGGTTTGGCCTCGCATGTGGCGGCACGCGTCCAGCCCCATCCACGCTGTTAGCATCCCACCCATGGGGCACATTGGGCATTTCGGTCACCGGTGGCGTCGCACCTGGGTTGTGACAGCCGCTGCTGTGGCCTGTTGCTTGGCCACGATTCTCGTGTTCTCGCCCGGATATCTGAGCCACGACTCCCTGTACCAGCTCAAGCAGGCCATCGGCATGGAGCCCTTGAGCGACTGGCACCCACCCGTCATGAGCTTGGCCTGGCGTGCACTTATCGCTGTGACAGGCACGCCCGCATCCATGGCTGTTCTGCAATCAGTCATCTTTTGGGCGGCCATATGGGTGATCGCCTGCTGCGTCCAAGATTTCACGGGGAGCCGTTCGGGCGCCTTGGCTGTCCTCGGAGCCGGGGTCCTTCCCCACGTCCTCACCTTCGTCGGAGTGGTGTGGAAGGACGTCCACATGGCGTTCGCTCTTCTCGTCACCAGTGCGATCGCGCTCAGCGGCCTGCGCCTGAGAGCTGACCGCCGCGCCCCGCGGTGGGCCCTCTTCTCTCTGGGGGTGCTCTTCCTGGTCTATGCCATTCTGGTCCGCAAGAACGCGGTCTTCGCCGCAATTCCGGTCTTCGTGATGCTCGTACTCGCACTGTGGGGCAAACCGGCCCCCCGGATCTGGATTATCACTACGGCGGCTCTCGTCCTCGGCCTGGTCGCGTCAACTGTCGCTATTTCAGTTGCCGCGCGTCCGGTGAAGACGAGTCAGGTCTCGCAGATCATGCTGGACGACTTGCTTCATGTCTTGAGCGTGCAGGAACTGGAGTCGGCGGCTGTGTCACCGAACCTGCGCGAACGCCTCGTGGCCGCGGCGAAAGAGTGCGACCGCGTCAACGCTTTGTCGGACACGTATTGGACCTGCTACGGGCGAGGGAAGCACGGACCGTTCACAGCTGTGGCTCATACGGACCAGATCTCATCCTTGTGGGTCCGCGAGATGATCAGGCACGTGCCGGGTTATCTCCAGTATCGACTGGAAATCTTCTCGAAATTCCTCTTCGAGTCGCGCTACCAGTACCACCCCGGGATCGCGGCCAACGATCTGCGACTCGAGCTCCACCACCCCCGACTGGGGCGAGCACTTCAGACGTATGTCGACGGTGCGGCCAGGGACTTGCCGGTCCTGTTCGCGGGATGGTTCTGGCTCACCATCGCCGTCGTCCTTGCGGTTCGTCCGGGCAGTGGGACGTTCGCAATGCCGGTCCGAGCCCTCGGGATCAGCGCTGCGGCCTATGTGCTCGCCTATCTGCCCATCCTGCCGGTGACGAATTACCGTTACATGTACTGGTCGGCGATCGCCTGCACGGTCGGCGTGCTTCTCTGCCGCCTGGGCCGTGGCACGGCCGACGTGCGCGTTGATCCGTCACAGGCGGAAGCTCGTGGACGTCAGGGCCGCACTCGTCAAGATTGTATTGATCTTGACCGTCGGAGCGGTAGCTCTCGATGATGCCGCCGGATATCTTCAGCACAATGGCCAGAATGGCCAGAAGGAGAAGGAGAACCATCCCGCATCACGTCCAATCTGGAAAGTCCAGAGCGTCAGTGCGTTGAAGGCCACTTCCAAGCTACCCGCTGCGCCGCAACTGTGCAGCGGCAGCGCCCGTCCGGGAGGCGGCAGGGAGTGGGCCGGGCATGCTGACATGAAAGAGACAATGGCTCTCGCACGCCGCCCAGTCAGCGGAAGGTCCTTGTCGTCGCCTCCTCGATGCTTGGAGTTGCGGCGGGCGGCCTTCTCGCTATAGGCAGCTTCCTCGGGCTCTACGTCCAGCCCACGTCGGACGATTGGTGCGCAGCATGGAGGAGCCGGGAGCTCGGGATCCTTGGGATTGCCAACGAATTCTATGAAATCCAGAACGGGCGTATCACCAATGAAGTAGTCGCGGGAGTTGTTTACGCACACGGGGTGGCAGGGCCGAAGCTCCTTCCGTCCCTGCTCGTACTCTCCCTTCTGGCGGGGCTGATCCTTCTCGCGCGCACTGTACTTCGGCTCGTGGGCTGGAAGGTGCCCCAGTCTCTGACGATCGCGGCTACCGTCGTCGTCTGCGTGCTGCTCTCTTTGCCGGCGCCAGCCCCTATCAGGCATTGCTGTGGGCGCCCGCGACCATCTCTCACACATTGCCGAATGTGCTGGCGGTATGGAGTGTGCTGGTGGCTCTGGCAGCAGCTCGGCATGGCCGCCTGGCCAGGGGCCTGGCGCTCGTCTTCGCCGTGGTGATGGGCGTCGCGATCGGCACGTTGAGTGAACCCTTCACCGTTGCAGCAGGACCGCGCGCGGGCCTCGTCCCGTGGCGTTCGCCACCACCACGGCCGTGGTCGCATCCGTGGCGAGCCTGTGGGCCGTGGCCGGTCTCGTCCCCACTGTGATGGCAACGGACACGGTGACCCGTTCGGTCGATTGGGATCGTCAGGATCTCCTGGTGCGCACGAAGGCCGCTCAAGGCTCGAAGGTCGTCCCCTTCCGCCCCCTCCCCATCGGGGACTGTCCGAGCCGTACGCAACCCCGGATTACTCCCGGGACTGGGTCGCACGGTGCGTCTCGGGCTACTACCGGGTGGAACGCATTGTGAGGCCGGCGCCGTAGCACTCCACTCGCCATCGCAGCCTCACCGGGGAGCAGCGGAGGAGCCGTCACGGGTGGCTGCCGAATGAAGAGCTTGGTCCAATGGTCATCCAGGGGGCGAATCGAGTGGAATGAGGAGCCTGTGCCGGATGTCACCGTCGTCGTCATCGTCTACAACGACGCCGATCGCCTGAGCCGCGCAGTGCTGTCGGTACTCCACCAGTCTCTGCGCAATCTGGAAGTGATTATTGCGGACGACTGCTCGACCGACGGCACGCCGGCCGTGGCCCAGGCTCTGCGGGATGCGGATCCGCGGGTGCGCTACGTCCGGTTGGACAGTAACAGTGGTGGATGCAGTGCACCTCGTAACGCCGGCATGGCAGCCGCGCGGGCGCCGTACGTCATGTTCCTCGACAGCGATGACGATCTGCCCAAGCACGCCTGCAAGTCAATGCTGCTCGTCGCGGAGCGAACCGGGGCTGATTTCGTCACCGGCGAGGTCACGCGGTTCTTTGAGGAGACTCGTGCTACCGGACTGTGGTATCCGGCCCTCTTCGACGAGGTCCGGATCGTCGAAGGCATCCGCCAGGCACCCGAGTACTTCCACGACCACCTGTCGACGAACAAGCTCTACCGAGCCGACTTCATCACCCGCCATGGCCTGCGATTTCCAGAGGGCATCCACTATGAGGACCAGCTGTTCACGGCCCAGGCCTACACCCTGGCCCGCAGCTTCGCCGTCGTCCCGTGGCCCGTCTACACATGGCGGCTCTCGGCTGACGCGGCCGGCCTGTCCATCTCCTCCAGCCGCCACAAGCTGAGGAACGTGGCTGACCGGATCGCCGTGGCCCGTCTCATCGACCGCTTCTTCATCCAGAGTGGCAATGCCGATCTGCGCCCTTTCAAGGATGAGAAGTTCCTCCGCCACGACTTGCGCCTCTACCTCGGTGATCTCCCCTTCCGTGGAATGGAGTGGACCGAACGGTTCGCGGAGCTCCTGACGCCCTACCTCGACGAGCTCACCACCGAGGCGATCGGCTCGGTGAGCCGGGAACAGCGCATCTGCCAGTACCTGCTGCGCGCCGGCCGCCTCGACGAGGCGATCGAGTCCGCCCGCAGTCTCGGCCGCCCAACGATCGCCCCACGACGGGTGAGCAGAGAATCCGGGCGGACGTACTGGGGACACCCCACACCGAAACACGACCCCGACGGCAGCCACGAACTGGACATCAGCGAGTGGCACCTGGACGCACAACCCTTCCTGTCCGCCCCTCTGCGGCACGAGGTGCATGCCCTCGACCCGGCAGGCCGCGTGCTGCGCCTGGTACTGCGCACGTACGACCCGGCGGGGCTGCTCTCCAACCCCGAGAAGGTGACGGCACAGTTGTGGCTGTCCGCAGGGGGCGCGCCGTTGAAGCTCCCGTTCCAGTACATACTGGGCGGAGGAGGCCCGGATGTGTACACCGCCATCGTCGAGCTCGACCTCCGGCACATCCCGCTGAGTGCTAAAGGCTTCAAGGGCCGCCGCCACCCCGTAGTAGTCCTCGAACGGCTCGGGATGAAGCGCACCGACGTTGTTCTCGCGCCCCCTGACCTGCTCCCGCTGCGCGCTCATCGAACGCTGCACGGCACGCTCGCCGGCCAGGACATTCGCGTGGCATGTGAGGGCAAGGGGGCCGGGCGGCTGGAGTTCACCTGGTCACGATCCGGAGCACTCGCCCACGCGGAGACGCTGGTGCCGCGCGTACGGCCACTGCGCCGGAAGGTCCGGCAGTTGCAGCGCAAGGTCAACGGGCCGCGGGCAAAGGCCCTCACCTACCGGGAGCTACAGAAACTACCGGTGGACAAGGGACTAGTGGTGTTCGAAGCCCTGGAAGGCCGTGGCTACACCGACAGCCCGCGCTACATCTACGAGGAGATGGTCCGGCGCGGACTGCCGCTGCGCGCCGTCTGGTCGTATTCGGATGATCGTTCAACTTTCCCGGAGGGCTTGAACCTGGTCAGGCGCGGCAGCTGGGAGTACGTACGAACTCTGGCCCGCGCCCGCTACTGGGTGGACTCGCACGGCTTCCCCTCGATCTACCCCAAACGGCCGGGAACCCGCTACCTCCAGACGTGGCACGGCCAGGCGATCAAGCACATGGGCTTCGACCTCCCCGCGCTGCGCCTGGGCAGTCCCGAGCGGCAGCAGAAGCACCGCGACATGATCTCGCGCTGGGACGCCCTCATCTCACCCAGCGAGGAATTCGAACGCACCTTCGTCCGGGCGAATGAGTTCACAGGTGAGCTGCTGGCATGCGGACTTCCCCGCAACGACGCGCTGGTTCGCTGCGACGAGCCCGCACAGCTCGAACGCGCGCGGGCCGCCCGAGCCAGGCTGCAAATCCCGGACGGACGCAAAGTGCTGCTCTACGCACCGACCTTTCGGGACGGGAACACCTCAGGCGGTTCTATCCGAGTGGACCTGGCCGAACTGGTGGAGAAGACAGCCGATGAGTGGATCGTCGTGGTGCGCCCCCATTACTACGACCGCTTCACCGTGCCACGCGAACTGGGACACGGTGTGCGCGACGGCCGCATGTTCCCCGACATCAACGATCTGCTCCTCGCGTCGGACGCACTGCTCACGGACTACTCGTCGGTGATGTTCGACTACGCGAATCTCAGGCGTCCCATCCTGCTTTTCACCGACGACTACGACGAGTACAGCACCAGTGCTCGTGGCACCTACTACAACCTCCCGGACATCGCCCCCGGCCCCATGCTGACCACCACCGAGGAACTCGTGGAGGCGATCCGGGACCTGGACCAGGTACGGACGAAGTGGGCTGACGCATACGCCGGCTTCAACGCCAGGTTCAACGCCCGCGAGACCGGACGGGCCAGTGAAAGCGTCGTCAGCACGTTCTTCGAAGGCGGCAACAGATGAACTCTGGAACGCGGACCACCGAAAATCGCCGAAATCTCTTCCTGGTGGGCATCGACGTCGACTCGATGGGCGGATCACAACGCGTCATGCACACCCTCGCCCAAGGGTTCGCGCAGCGCGGGCACCGCGTCGACCTGATCGGTATCAGACCGAGCGCCGCGCCGTACGAGTTCTTCAGCGCGCCGGCCTACCGGCACACCACTCTCTACAGCACTCCGTCGGCTCCGGCCTGGCACGCCCAGCGCCTCAGCGAACGGCTCAGCCCGGCCCGGATGCGCATGGCACGCGCTGCCCGGGCCGAGCGAGAGCGGGCGAGGAGGAAGCTGACGCAGCGGTTCGCCGCCGTGGACGACGGTTACGTCATCATCGGTTCCCCCTGGGCGGTGGACTGGCTCGCGTCGGTCGAGTGGTCGCACCTCAAGGGCGTCGGCCAGTACCACGAGTCGTTCGTGCAGGCCCAGGGTTCAGCCCACCTGCGCCTGATCCGGAGTCACTACCCTCTGCTGGAGAAGTCGGTCTTCCTCAGTGAGGGGGACGCCGCCGCGTTCCAGCGCGACCGGCTGCCGAACGCCACCGTGATGCCCAATCCGCTGCCCTTCCCGCTCACGGCTCCGGCCCCGTTGGACACCCGGCGGATCGGCGCGGTCGGCCGGTTGGAAGCCGTCAAGCGGCTCGATCGCCTCATCGACGCCTTCGCGGTCGCCTGCGCCGATCTCCCGGGCTGGGAGCTGCACATCTTCGGTGACGGCTCGCAGGAAGCGGCTCTGCGCGAGCAGGCCGCGCAACTCGGCATCGGTGACCGGGTACGACTCCGAGGGACCGTGTCGGACATGGTCGCGGCATACCGGGAACTGGCCGTGCTGGCCCTTACGAGTGAGCGCGAAGGACGTCCGATGGCCATCGCGGAGGCGGCCGGCTGCGGAGTGCCGTGCGTGAGCTTCGACCTGTCCGCAGGTGTGCGGGAACTCATCGACGACGGACGTACGGGCACTCTGGTGCGGCCGGGAGACACTGCCGCACTGGCCGACGCCCTGCGCCGGCTCGCCGAGGACGACGAGCTACGCCGCAGCTACGGCCTCGCTGCCCAGTCCCGCGTTGCCTCACTTGAGCTGCCCGTCGTACTGAACCAATGGGAGCGCCTGTTCGACGAGATAGACCGCTGATACGAGGAAGCCTGGACAGACCGTCGACACTCCGCCTCAGCGCCGTCCTTGGCCGCCCTCGCCCCGCCACTGACGGACCGCTCGGCCAAGGCCCCTGGACAGCCCGCCTGCGACGGCAGGAGAACGCGAAGTACACGAGTGTTGGAACCCGGTTCCAGCTTCGAAATGAAGGCGCGAACAGGGGCTGAGCTTGTGCACGAAGCCGAAGCGAAGAAGAGAGCAACACCGGTCACCGGAACGGATCTCGCGCATATGGCAGCAGAAACAGAGCGTAGCCGGCCCATGGGCCAAGTCTGCGTCATCGTGATCGGCTACAACGATGAGCGGCACATCAGAAGCGCTGTGCTGTCCGCCCTGCGCCAGGGCCCGGCCGTTGCCGAGATCCTTGTGGTCGACGACGCCTCGACCGACGACACCGCCATGGTGCTGGCGGGTCTCGCACGTCGGCACCCCCTGGTCCGGGTCGTGCGCCGCACAGTCAACAGCGGGGGCTGCGGAACCCCCCGCAACGACGGCCTGCGCGAGGCCACCGCCCCCTACGTGATGTTCCTGGACAGCGACGACGAGCTCCCGCCCGGCGCGGTCGACGCCCTGCTCGACGCTGCGGTACATCATGGCGTTCCCGTCGTCGCGGGTGCATGCCTGCGCCGCGAGCTGCCCGAGATGCGCGACACCCCCTGGCAGTACGAGCTCTACCAGCGAGCGGCGGTCCACAACGGTCCCAACGAGTTGCCCGCTCTGGTGCGCGACACGTTGTGCGTCAACAAGCTCTACTCGCACGCCTTCCTGTCGCAGTACGGTGTCTTCTTTCCCGAAGGGGCCTTCCGCTACGAGGACTTCGTGTTCACCGCACGGCTACTAGCCGCATCGCCCCGCATCGCCGTGATTCCCGACATTGTCTACCTCTGGCATGTACGCCGCTCGGTCGCACACCCGTCCATCTCACTGGCCCGCAGCAGCGTCGACAACTGGATCAGCAGACTGCGGGCCCACCGCAGTGCGGTCGAGGTTTTCGAGCGGGCCGGCCAGAGACACATGGCCCACGCTGCACGGGTGAAGTTCCTCGACCACGACCTGCGGATGTATGTCCGCGAGCTGGGCACCCACGACAGCAATCACCGCGCCGAGTGGTGGCGGCGCACCCGCGAGCACCTTTCCTCCTTCAACGAGTCCGACTTCACCGCCGCAAGCGCCCCCGCCCGCTGGCTGGCCAGGGTCGTCACCGGCGCCGATCACCCACGCGACCTCGCGCGGCTCGTCGGACTGGGCAACCGCCCGGCCCGGTTGCTCCCGCCGTACGCGTGCGTGAACGGGCGTCCCGTCTGGGCGGCGAACCTGCCCGAGGTCGCACTGGACAGGATTGAGAGCGAGCCGATCAGCCGACTACCCATCAACATCGACGCCGAGCCGCATATCTGGCGGTGGCCCAGGCACCTGCGAATCACTGTGCACGAGCTCTACGGACGGCTGGCCGCAGCAGACCCGAAAACCCTGGACATCGAGCTCCGACGCCGAAGCGACGGACGTCTGGGCCTGACCCGCAGCAACGTCCTCAAAAAGCGCCATGGACCGGACGGCGAGTCATGGACCACTCAAGTCCTCCTGCACGGCCTGGACACGCTGGCAGGCCAACATGCCCACCGCCTCGAGGTATGGGAGGTATGGGCCCGGGTGCGCTGCACCGACGGCTCCTCGCTCTACACCTGCGTCCGCGCCACCGGGTCCGGGCTGCGGCGTACGGTCATCCCCGGCCGACGCCACGGGGTGATACTGATCCAGCCCTACGCGACGGCCGGCGGCTCGCTCTCCCTACGGATTGCACCAGGTCCCGGAGCAGCAGCAGTCGTGGTGACCCGCAAACTTCGCCGACTGATGAGCAGGAGCCCGGGATAGGCGACGGCGCATGGGGTCAGTGGTCCAGGCCGCCGTACCGACGGAGCAGTCGCACATCTGGATGCGCAGCAGCGGCCGTTGGGCCGTCACCATGTGGATCTTCCAGGGCGACTTGAACAACACCCCTTCCAGCCGCCTCCGTAAGCAGATGCACGAGCGGCAGACCTCTGGCGACGGGATCCCGAACCTGGACCCGTGGAGCTGGAGAGCGTCGCCCGGGACCTCCACGCCGAGGCGATGTCTGACGCCCCTGAGCCGGGACGCCTGCGCCAGTTCGCCACCCAGCTGAAGGACAAGCTGCTGGAGGCCGACACCACCATTGCAGCCACGATGGGTATACAGATGGCCGACCGGGCCCTCGCCGCGCTGGTGTAGTAGCCCTTGGCTGATGGACGAAGCGCCGGTTGTCCGTGGGCTCACCCGCCCCTGTGGATGAGCCCACAGCGTCCGGTAGCCAGCGCATCCTGTGGAAGGCGGTGTTCGAGCTGGTTGCCCTCGACGCGGCCGGTAGTCACCCGGGGGGGTGGCTGAAGGGGGCCGTCGTATCGCGCTACCCGTGCCTACGGTTGTATCCGCATGGGGTTGGGTGCGCCGGGGCGGCTACCGCTTGCCGGGTGAGCGCCGGTTACTTAGAGACATGGACTGCGTGAGCGGGGTTAGTCGTATCTGTATGACGAGGCATGAGCCGAGTACGACGCAGGGAAAGACCGGAGTCCGTGATGTGAGTCAGGTCGATCGAGCCTTCGAGTGTCTGGAGGCCGAGGCTGCCGGGCCGGATCGGCAGACGCAGTACGCACGGGGTGCTCTGGCTGGGTACCTGTGGGCGCTGGGGCGTGGGGAGCCCGCGCCCATCACCGCGCAGTCATCGGACGGTGCGCCGGCAATGGAGGTACTGATGGCGGAGGCGGACGCCGCCACTGTGCAGATCCAAGACTCCACCCAGCGCACCGTGCCCCGCGATTACCTCCAGGGTGTGCACGACGCCCTGGCCTGGGTTTGCGGCCACACCGACGACAAGCCCCTGGCACTTTGACCACACCGCGGCGGGTCCACGCGGTTCAGGAGCGGGCTGCGTCGGCTCGGGTGTCCACGTGTCGTCCTGAGAGTCGAGTGCGCCGAGCTCGTCAATCAGCGCCCGTTCAACGTGAGTTGTATCCGCGTGGTTCGTCGCCTGCCGACTTGATCTGCTTGCGGTAGGCACCCGGCGGCGATCCGAAGTGTCGTTTGAAGGCTTTGGCGAAGGCGAACTCCGACGTATACCCCGTGTGCTGCGCGATTGTGCTCAGCGGGGTCGGCGATTGGTACAGCAACCGCGCCGCGGTGGCCATCCGCCAGTTGGTCAGGTAAGTCAACGGCGGCTCGCCGACAACCGAGGCGAAGCGGCGGGCGAACGCCGCGCGGGACAACCCGGCACGGGTGCCCAGCGACTCCACGGTCCAGGGATGGCCGGGATCGTCGTGGATCGCCTTGAGGGCCGGGGCAACTACCGGGTCGGTCAGCGCGGCCGCCCAACCCCGGGTCTGCTCCTTCGGTAGTTCGGCGTACCACGACCGCAGGATGTAGAGCAGCAGCAGATCGATGAGCGCCGTGACGACCGCTTCCGAGCCCGGCTGCCGCGCGTGGAACTCGGCGCACAGTTGATCGACCGCCGAGCGCAGCACCGGGTGGCGGCCGGGAATCGCGGGGAGGTGGATGACCTCCGGTAGATCGCTGAACAGCGGATGCGGGCGATCAATGTCGATCGCGTACGCGCCGCACACCAGCACCGTGTGCGGCCCCGGTCCGTCCATGGTGACCTGGCCGATCGGTGAGGAACGGTCCACGCGCTCCGGTACGAAGTCCACCG
The DNA here is from genome assembly GCF_001746415.1 of Streptomyces agglomeratus. Taxonomy (NCBI): domain Bacteria; kingdom Bacillati; phylum Actinomycetota; class Actinomycetes; order Kitasatosporales; family Streptomycetaceae; genus Streptomyces; species Streptomyces agglomeratus. The sequence goes on along the minus strand of NZ_MEHJ01000001.1, from coordinate 439,209 downwards.
GCTCGCGGCCCGGCACGTCGCACAGGGTGTGTCCGCTGCCGCGCCGCAGGAACACGATGTCACCGGGTCTGAGCGCGAGCGGTTGGCCGTGCGGTGGCAGCAGATGGCAACGCCCTTCCACGACCACGTGGAACCCGGCTCCTGAAATGGGTTGGAACTTCAGGGCCCACGGGGCGTGCGCGTCGGTGCGAGTCACCATCGGGCGTCCCGTACGCAGGACTTCGAGGGTGTTGCTCAGGATGTCCATAGCGCCACTCTATTGCCTGTACGGCGAGACGATATGACAGGGATTCAAGATTTCAACTCATTCACCGTCTCGATGTGGAGGCGTACGTTCTTGCCATGGCGGTTGCCGAACCCCGGCACTGCATCGACGAAGGAATGGATCCCATGTCTCTGACCGGCAAGAAGATCGTGATCATCGGTGGAACCTCCGGCATCGGCTTCGCGGTAGCCGAACAGGCCGCGGCGGCCGGCGCGGACGTCGTGGTTGCCTCCAGCAATCAGGGCCGCGTGGACGCGGCGACGAAGAGGTTGGGCGCGCCGGCCGAAGGCCGATGCCTGAACGTCGCTGACGGCAACGCCATCGCCGCGTTCTTCGAGCAGGTCGGGGAGTTCGACCACCTCGTCTACACCGCGGGCGAATCTCTGCTGATCAAGCCGTTGGTCGACACCACCCCGCAGGAGGCCAGGGCCGTCTTCGAGCGCCGGTTCTGGGGTGCGTTCCTCTCCGCCAAGTACGCTGCACCGCGACTGCGCGACGGCGGCTCGATCACTTTCAGCTCCGGCGTCCTCGCGATCCGCCCCCTGTCCGGAACCGCGCTCACGGCAGGTATCACCGGCGGCATCGAGGCCCTGTCCCGGGCACTCGCCGTCGAACTCGCGCCTCTGCGCGTCAACGTGATTCAGCCCGGTGTGATCCGCACCGAGCTGTGGGACGGCAGCGTCCCGGACCCGGAGGCTTTCCTCCAGGGTGCCGGGTCCGAGCTGCTAACGCGTCGTGTCGGCACTGCCGAGGAAGCCGCGGCGGCCTATCTCTTCGTCTTGGCCAACGCCTATGTCACCGGCACCACGCTCGCGATAGACGGCGGCGCGGCACTGGTGTGACATAGGTGCCACACGTAGCAGCAAGGATTACCGGGAGGGCAGCGCCGTCAGGCGTGTGCGCTGCCCTCGAGCTGAAGTTCCCCGTTGATCTGGGCGTCCCTTGCAGGTGCGGAAGGGCGGTTGGCGGATCCGGCGTTCCTGGACTGCTCATGACACCCACCACCTTCGCGAAGCGCCCGGTGGGCTTTCTGTGGGATCCGCTGGATACCGCCCAGCCAGCCCGACTGAGCGTTCCTGCTCTCCGCCGGCCGCTGACCGGTACCGGACCGGCAGAAGTGGACGGCTCCGCCGTGCGGACCCTGGAGTCTCTGCTCGGCCGCGCGCGAGCTGCCACCCTGCAAGGTGGCAGCGGGAGGCTGTCGTCCCAGCCCCCCTTTAGTCGTGACTTAAGAGGTAGGCCGCCGGTGGCCGACCCGCCCAAGATGGGAAGCCGCAACCGGCTCATCCCATTCTGGAGGTCGCATGAAGACTCGTCTCGCTGCCGCCGTCGGCTCCGCTGTGCTGACCGTGGGCACCTTGCTGGGCGCTCCCGCCGCCGGCGCGCAGACCGCCGCCTACCCGACCATCCCCTTCGACGTTACATACGGGGCCAGCTACGTCCGCGGCACCCTGACTTGGTACAACCGGTTGGTCGAGGCCGATGGAACACTCCGGGCCGTCGGTTGCCGCAGTGTGTGGTTCGGCGCGTATGGTGCCTCTGGCAACAAGCTTGGCGACGGGAGCACCGGCACCAAGTGCGACGGAACGTATCCGTTCAAGATCGGAATCCCTGCGGATGCGCCCGGTGGCGCCGTGTATGTCATCGTCTGTCTCGACGATGCGGACGCGAGCCCGCTCAAGTGCGCGCGGTACAACCGGCCCTGACCCATTCGACCGGTCGGAAAGTGACGTTGCCGCACTAGTGTGCTGCGCCAGAAATGGCGAGACTAAGTCTGTTTCAGGTTTCAGTGGTTGGCGGGTTGATTTTCGTGAGGTAGTCGGCGAGGGAGTTCAGGATCTCGTCGGCGGTCTTGGTCCAGGTGAAGGGCCTGGGGTTCTCGTTCCATCCCTCGATCCATGCCGTGATGTCTTGCTCGAGGGCCTTCACGGAGGTGTGCACGCCGCGGCGGATGAGCTTGTCCGTCAACAGGCCGAACCACCGCTCGACCTGGTTCATCCAGGAGGAGCCGGTGGGGGTGAAGTGGATGTGGAAGCGCGGGTGTTTTCCCAGCCACGTCTTGATCTCGGCGGTGTTGTGGGTGGCGTAATTGTCACAGACCAGGTGGACGTCGAGGCCGGCGGGCACGACCTTGTCGATCCGGGTCAGGAACTTCTTGAACTCGATGGCCCGGTGGCGGCGGTGCAGTGCTGATATGACGCTGCCGTCGGCGATGTTGAAGGCGGCGAACAGGCTGGTGATGCCGTGCCTGTAGTAGTCATGGGTGCGCCGCTCGGGCATGCCGGGCATCATCGGCAGAACCGGCTGGGACCGGTCCAGCGCCTGGATCTGGCTCTTCTCATCCACGCACAGCACCACCGCTTTTTCGGGTGGGTTGTGGTACAGGCCGACGACGTCGACGACCTTCGCGACGAACTGCGGGTCGGTGGAGAGCTTGAACGCGTCCTGGAGATGGGGCTTGATGTCGAACTTCTTCCAGATCCGCCCGATGGTGGACTTCGACAGCCCGGAGTGCTTCGCCATCGAGGCCCGCGACCAGTGGGTGTCCTTGCCCGGGGTGGACTCCAACGTCGCCGTGAGCACGTCCTCCACCTGGTCCAGCAGGATCGAGGGCGGCCTGCCGGGGCGGGGCTCGTCAATCAGCCCGTCCAGCCGCAACCGGATGAACCTTGATCGCCAGCGGTTCACCGTGCCCGGTGCGACGCCGAGTTCGGCGGCGACCTCCTTGTTGGTCCCGCCCTCCGCACACCGCAGCACGATCCTCGCCCGCAGCGCCAGGAACTGCGCGGTCGTCGCCCGCCGCACCCAGCGCGTCAGCTCCGCACGCTCAGCCTCGCTGAGTACCAGTTCCGGTTTGCGCCGACCCGGCCGAGGCTCGTCCACGAGGCCCGCCATCCGCCGGACCGCGAACCGCGAGCGCCACTTACGCACCGTCTCCGTGGACACCCCGAAGTCTGCCGCCACAGCGGTGTTGGAGCCGCCCTCGGCACAGGCCAGGATGATACGGGCCCGCTCCGCCACACGAGCCGACACCGCACCACCCGCTGCCCAACGCGCCAACTCCGCCCGCTCCTCGGCAGACAGCACGACTTCGACAGCACCAGGACCCCGAGACACCATGAAAACAGCCTACAGACTTAGTCTCGCCATTTCTGGCGCAGGACACTAGCGGTGGTTTGTTAGACGGGGATGTAGAGGTCAAGTGGGTGGCCTGCGCCGACGGCGTTGATCAGTGCTTGGAGTTCGGGCGGTGGGGGTGCATTCGTCCATGCGTGCCAGCATCGTTGGAGGTTGGTCCAGGGAGCGAGCCAGGCGCGGACGGCTCGGATCGCCTTGGGCCAGCTGGCCGGTTGGGGCTGGTGGGGTCTGCTTGGGCCCCCTCTCAGCCGGTCCCGGCGGCGTCGGGGCGGGCGGGAGCGCAGGGACGGGGGCGGGTTCCCGGTCTGGCGGATGAGCGAACCAGGTGTCCCAGCAGAACGAGAACGCGCAGGTGACCAGTGTCTGGTGGCGGCGGATGGCGGTGTCGGAACGGACCTGGAAATCGGCCCATCCGAGTTCGTCCTTGACCTGTTTGTAGCTCTGCTCGATCCAGTGACGGATGCCGTAGATCCGCACGACTTCGTGCAGGTCAGCGGCGGGATGAGGGTGGTCGGCCTCACGGGGGCCGCCGGGGCGGGGCAGGTCGGTGGCCAGGTACCAAGTTGCCTGCGCGGGCAGGATGGCCGGGTCGGTGGTGGCCACGACCAGGCGGACGTTTCCGTCCGGACCCCACCAGCCGAGGTGGGCGTCGGCGGCCCACCAGGTCTCGGTGTGCCCGTTGCGGAAAGTCCGCTCAACCGCGGTCCAGTCCCCGGGATGCTCGGGATTGGTCCAGGTCAGTGCGCGTGCGGCGTCGACGGGGGTGTAGGCATCCTTGCCGTAGGCCCACGTGCCGTGGCTCGGCTTGAGGGCCATGACGAACGGCAGACCCGCCTCGCCGAGTTGCCGGCGGAAGCCGTCCTGGTCGCCGTAGGCGCAGTCGGCGGCCACGGCCCGGAAGGCCACCCCGGCAGTCTTGGCGGTGCGGGCGAGTTCGGCTGCGATCTGCAGTTTCGTGCGGAAGCCGGGGTCGCTCTTGCCGGCGGGGAAGTGACGGGCGGGGCTGTAGGGCACCGCGTGGAGCGGGTAGTAGACGCTCTCGTCGGCCCAGCAGGTCGTCACGGTGACGATGCCGTTGTCGGTCTTGCCCAGTCGGCCCAGCCACTGCCGCCCGACATGCGCGGTCGCGGTCCCGTCCTTGCGGTCACCCGAGTCGTCGATCACCAGTACCCCGCCCGCGTGCGGCTCGGTCGCCGGGTCGGCGAGCAGCAGTTCCAACCGGCGGGCGTTGATCTGCTCGTGGTCCCAGGTCGACTCGGAGAGGAAGAACTGCAGCCGCTGCACCGCCGGGTGCTGGGCTCCGGCCACGGGCTCGGCGCCGGCCAGGCAGGTCAGGGTCTTGTTGCGGTCCCGCGGCAGCAGCAGCCCGGCGAGGTACTCACGGAACCCGCGTCGCTGGGCCAGCGTGGAGAGCAGGTCATCGAAGCGTGCGGCGTAGGCTTCCAGCGGGCCAGGAGCCGGCGGGCACGGCACACGACGGGTCATCACAACCCCCAGGCAGCGAGGCGACTTTCCTCTCTACCGGCCTACCCCAACACTGACCCGCCGTCAACAAACCACCGCTAGTGTCCTGCGCCAGAGATCCGTTGGCAGAAGCGGGCGAGTGAGTCGAGGATTTCTTCGGCTGTCTTGGTCCAGGTGAACGGGGTCGGGTTCTCGTTCCACTGCTTGACCCAGGCCCGGATGTCGGCTTCCAGGGAGCGCACACTCTTGTGGGCGCCGCGGCGGATCTTCTGGTCGGCGAGGAAGCCGAACCACCGCTCCACCTGGTTGATCCAGGAGGAGCCGGTAGGTGTGAAGTGCAGGTGGAAACGTGGGTGTTTGGCCAGCCATGCTTTGATGGCTGGGGTCTTGTGGGTGCCATAGTTGTCACAGATCAAGTGGACCTGCAGGTGCCCAGGAACCTCTTTATCGATCTTGGCGAGGAACTTCTTGAACTCCGCTGCCCGGTGCCTGCGGTGCAGGGAGGTGATGACTTCTCCGGTCGCGACGTCGAAGGCTGCGAACAAGGTGGTCAGACCGTTGCGGACGTAGTCATGGGTGCGGCGCTCGGGCATGCCCGGCATCATCGGTAGTACCGGCTGGGAGCGGTCCAGCGCCTGGATCTGCGACTTCTCGTCCACCGACAGCACCACCGCGCCTTCGGGCGGGTTGAAATACAGCCCCACCACGTCGTAGACCTTCTCCACGAACAGCGGATCCGTCGACAGTTTGAAGGTGTCGGTCAGATGCGGCTTGAGCTGGAACTTCCGCCAGATCCGGCCCACGGTCGACTTCGACAGACCGCTGCGGTCGGCCATCGATGACCGCGACCAGTGAGTGGCGTTCTTCGGGATCTCCTCCAACGTGCTGACCACGACCGCCTCCACCTGGTCGACGCTGATGGTGGGCGGCCGGCCCGGCCGGGGCTCGTCCACCAACCCGTCCAGCCGGGCGGTCAGAAACCGGCGGCGCCACTTGCGGACCGTGTCCGCCGCGATACGTAACTCCCGCGCCACCACGACAATCGGTGGAACATCAGCGCCGGCACACGCCAGCACAATGCGGGCCCGCAACGCCACTGCCTGCGCGGACGACGCCCGCCGGGCCCAACGCTCCAACACCACACGCTCATCGGGCGACAATAACAACGGTTCCAACTTCGGGCCACGACGTGGCACCGGCACATCTGCAGAAGCAGTCATAGACAAACTAACGATCAACTACTGGCGCAGGACACTAGCCCCGGGCGGAACAACACGCGACGCGCCGGAAGCTCATCTCGCCGCCCCACGAGGCAGCGCTTCCTGCCAATCGTCAATTCAAAGGCGTAGGGACCTTGCGCGCACCCGTGGAGCACCCCGGACACAAGGTGGTCCGGGCGCTGCTGCATCCGGCTGCACGGTGCAGCGCGTGGCCGTGGGCGGTGCTGGTCGGTAGTCGACTACACGCCGGCCGGGGGACCGGGATGGCGCGGTGCCCCGCTCCTGCCCCGCGAGTCGCCGTTCAGCAGCGGCAGCCCGCGTCGTTCTCCGAGGCCGTCACCACGGTGGTCCACGCCCACGCCCACGCCCACGCCCGTGCCGGGACTTCCGGGTGTTCAGCCCGGATGAACTCGCCTCCAACCGCCACCCCGGACTCGCCGGACAGCCGCGGACCACGGAGATCCTCGCCGAGGAGTCCTTGGCGAGCAGCTGGCCGGCTTCAACGCGGCCGGCGGCCGCGGCGTCCTGATCTCATACGAGGTGTTCGCCCCGCCCCTGGCGACCGGGCTCTGTCCCTGCTGAGCGGCAACGGATGCCCGGCGCCGCCCCGCGGCCGAGCTGGAACCTGCTTCTGACCTCCTACGGCTGGCACAACACCTACACGCACGGCGACCCTTTGCTGACCACGAGGCTCTTGGCGCTGGAGGACCCGGCCGTACGCGTGCTGAGCCCGGCCGACCCGGCCCCGCTGGCGGCTGTCCTGGACGACGCTTTCACAAGTACGGGCCGGCTCAATGTGGTCATCTCGGGCAAGCACCCGCTGCCCGCCGTCCCTGCCGACACGCTCGCTGGGTAATTTACCCGCGGCGCCGTGAGGCGCTGCCCGGGATCCGGGCGGAGCTGGGCGTGGCGGTGCGAGTGGTGTCCGTGCGGTCAGCGAGCGTGCGGCACTCCGGCTACGGGACGAACCCCCCCCGGGACCTGCAGGGCGTTCTCGGCCTGGGCGCTTCCGTTGCCGCACGTTGCTTGGCGGTACAGCGCCTTCAGCGCGTAGTCGATGGGGTGGGGCTGGGGCTTCCCCGAGGAGTCCGGCTTGTTCCACCTCTGGAGGTTGACCGCGACGGACATCTGGCGCTTGCCGTCGGTCCGGGTCAGGGATATCGTCCCGGCCCCCCAGACGGTGCCGTCGTGGCCCCAGAACGTGCCGCAGCCCGTGTCGACCTTGTGAAGGCCGAGGCCGTACGTGATCATCGATCCGTCCAGGGCGCGAACCGGGACCGTGCGCTGCATCTGCGCCAGCGACGACCGGTTGACGATCGTGCCGTCGAGCAGCTTGCCGTAGAAGCGGTTGAGATCCTCCATGGTCGATATAAGAGCGGCCCCCGTCCCCGTCCAGGACATGTTGTAGACGCTGTAGTCGCGCGGGGGGTCGATCAGGCCGTAGAAGGCCTCGTACATTCGCGAGTGCGGTCCCTCGATGCGAGGTCCGGTAGGAAACCCGGTGTGCCGGAGCCCGGCCCGCTCGATGACGTTGTGGGTGATGTACTCCTCGGCAGGGCTGCCGGTCACCTGCTCCAGGAGTTGGCCGAGGAGCAGGTAATTGGTGTTGGAGTACACCCCCGGAGTGGCTCCGGGCTCGCCGGCGGGAGGCGCCGCGAGCCCCATCTCGATCAGCTCGGCCGGGCGGAACTGCCTGAACCGGTTGTCGTCCAGGCTCTTGGGCGAGACGTCCGGCAGGGAAGGAAACGCCTGGAGGGACGGGAAGGCGTAGGGGATGTAATCGGGGATGCCGCTGGTGTTGTTGAGCAGCATACGGACCGTGATCTTCCTGCCGCGTTCTCCCGGCACCAGCTGCGGCAGATGGCCGCCGATCGGCGCGTCGAGCTGGATCCGGCCCTGCTCGACCTGCTGCATGACGGCGGCGGCGGTGAATGTCTTGGTGATGCTCCCGACGCGCTGGCGCATGTCGGGTCTGACGGGACGGCCGGTCCTGACATCGGCGAACCCGGAAGCGCCGCGCCATATCTGGTCGGCATCGCGCACCTCGGCGTACAAGCCCGGCATCCCGGTGCGGTGGACCGAGTCGATAGCGGACTCCAGCTCCGCGCGATCGAAGCCGGTCGACGGGGTCACGCCGCCGGTTGGCGCAGCCCTTGGCCCGTGGGGCGCGGGAGCCACCGCCACGGTGCCCGCACAAGCAACCAGCGCGGCCACGCTTGCACATATCCCCAGTCGGATCTTCAAGACATCCGTCCTTTTGTGATCGATTCATCATCAATGAGTGCAACAGGGAACCTCCCCGTGCCTTTCGATATCCGCGCCGGGGCCTACACCAGCGCGCGGCGCAGGGCTGCGGCGAGGTCGGTGATCTGGCGCTGTGAGACCTCGGCGGAGAGAATCGCCTGTGAGCCGTGGAAGGTGCCGGGCCACTGGTGCAGGTCAACCGATACGCCGGCCTGCAGCAGGCGTAGCGCGTAGGCGATGTCTTCGTCGCGGTTCGGGCAGAGTTCCGCAGTGGCGATGTAGGCCGGTGGCAGGCCGGTCAGGTCGGCGGCCCGGGCAGGGGCGGCGTACGGTGTGGCGGGCTGGGAGCCCAGGTAGTGCCGCCACGCGGTGGCGACCTTGTCGCGGTTCATCCAGGGCGTATCGGTGAAGTTCCGCCGCGACCATGTCTGTTCCCGGTCGTCGAGCCCGGGCTCGTTGAGCAGCTGGAAGCGGATGGGCGGCCCCTGTTGGTCCCGCGCCCGCAACGCCACTGCGGCCGCGATGCCCGCGCCGGCGCTGTGGCCGCCCACCGCGATTAGCCCCCGGTCGACGCCGAGTTCGGCCGCGTGTTCGGCCGTCCAGGTCAGTACTGCGTACGCGTCGTCCAGGGCCGCCGGGTAGCGGTGCTCGGGCGCCAGGCGGTAGTCCACCGAGATCACCACCGCGCCGGAGAGGGCCGCGAGCCGGGCGGCCCACGGGTGCTCGGTGTCCAGGTCACCGAAGACGCCCCCGCCGCCGTGCATCCAGACGACGGCGCCCACCGCCGCCCCGTGCGGGCGGTAGATCCGCACCGCCACGTCCCGATCGGCGGGCACGATGCGGTCCTCGACGTCCATGTTCGACGTGTCCGGTGCCGGCGCCGCGGCAGCGCGCTCGGCGAACTGTTTGCGCGTGGTGACAGGGTCGTTCATGTCGAGGTCCGGCAGGAACGGGACGAATGCTTCGAGTTCGGGATCCATGTCGGCCATCCTCACGGTCGCCGCCCACGGGGGTCACCCGCCATCCGTCGCGCATCCCGCCCCGATCACGCACCGCTCGGCGCGCCCCCGCCCCTCTATCCTTTCGCCATGCAGGCACTGGCCTTACGGCTGTCGGGACTGGATCCGTACGTCGACGGCGCGATCCGCATCGTCGCGTTCTACGACACGCTGATGCGCCGTCGCGTGGATCTCCCAGCACTCGCCCGCGCCTCGGCGGGCCTGGCCGGGTGTGTGGCCGGGGTTCGGCTCCACAGCACCGGGCGGGCGATCCGCATCGCGCCCGACGGCAGTCCGGCGTCCGAACCTGCGGAACCCGCCTCCAGCACCGCACCCATCACCCTCGACGAGGAGGAGATCGGTACGGCATGGCTGGAACGCCCCGGCCAGCCCAGTCAGCTCGACGAAGTCCTCCTCGACCGGCTCGCCATCGCTGCCGCGGCGGCCGCCGAGCGCTACGGCCCGGCCCGCACCACCATGGCCGACCCAGCCCTCGTCGAACTGGTCATCTGTTCCGACAGCGACGAGGCGGTTCGAGCCCGCGCGCTACGCCTGCTGGGTTTCGCCGCCGACCTGCCGCTGCACGTCGTCGCCGTACGGTCTGAGTTCCCGCTCGATCAGATCGGCGCCCTGGTCTGCCCGGCTCGCCCGGTGAAGGCGGCGCCTCTCGCCGACGTCGGCGTCATCCTGGCGACCACCGTGGACCCGACTCGACTTCCAGCGAGTTCCCGCGCGGGCATTGGCGCCGCCGAAAGCCCCGACCGCTCTTGGCGGCAAGCCCGCACCGCCCTCCGCTTCGCCACTCCGCGCGAACCCGTCATCCGCTACGCCGACCTGGGCGCGCTGGCGCTCCTGGCCGAGATACCCCAGGACACCGCACGCGACAACGCCGACGTGGCCGCCATCGCCCGACTCGCAGGATCCCGAGAAGACCTGGAGACGCTGGACACCTACTGCGCCACCGGCTCCCAACGCCGGGCCGCCGACCTCCTCCACCTGCACCACAGCAGCGTCGCCCGCCGACTCGAACAGATCGCCAAGACCTTGGACATTGAACTCACCGAACCCACCGGACTGACACGGGCCAGGATCGCCCTGACCACATGGCGGCTACTCAACGGCTGAGCAGGATCTGCCTCGCGTCACCGCCGTAACGGGATTGACCGCTCCCCTCACATGGCGCGTACATCGCATACGACGGGATCAGCCACCTGTGGGGGACGATGAACTACCAGGCGTACGAAGGAACGACGGGGGCCCCAGATGGGCTGAAGGAACTGCACTTGGCGGCGGCCTACCTCCAACCTCAAGTCTCGGAGAGTGACTCGACCGACCAGCCGCTCAACGACTTCCAAAGAGCGCAGTACAAGCTGTGGTCCGGGCTGCGCGCTCGGGGCAATCCCTGGTTGATCACTGACTTCATCAGCGCTGGCACCCCGATGTACTTTGCCGACGTCCTCTACACGCGCAGGCGCAAGACCTTCGACGACCGAGTCAGGCGCCGAGAGCTGCCGACCTGCCCGCCACAGAATGAGGAGCAAGACCACGCGGAGGAAACAGAGCCCGCCTACTCCTACTGCTGTCGGGGGCGGGACGTGCTGTACGACGGAGCCCCGTTCGCCGTCGTACGGTGGACGAACCTGTGGTTCCCTCACCGCCCGCAGAGGTTTGGGGTCCTGGGCGACTGGTTCGGCGGACCACTGCAGCCTCTGTTCGGCCCCGGCATTCGCGACGTCCCTGTCAGTGGTAATGGTTGGAAGCGCTTCATCCCCGGCTACATCCATGCTTTGTACTTCAAGTTCCCCGAGGACCAATCTCCCGATTCGGTCAGGCAACGACTGCGCCAGGCCCTCGCCCTTGAAGAGGTCGGTCTGTCACCCACAGATGATCAGGTTTCGTCCGCGCTCTGTCTACTGGCCCAGGCCGGCTTCAATGCAGAGGCGGTAGATGCTGCTTACGCCGAGCTCATCGACCCTCGGCGCTCTGTACCTGATGGAAGCGTCCAAGAATGGTTGGAGTCGCTGACGCGGTCCCGGGTTGCCTGCCTCATCGACGACTTGCGAAGGCGCCAAAGCCGAGGCGGCGATGGTGGTGCGCATCTCGTGGAGCACACCGAAAGGGACCGTGCCACTTGGCCCTCGGGTGGCGTCCTTCCTTCTGCAACTCCCGCAGGCCGACCAGCAGCTGGCCCATGAGCACGGGATCGGCCGGTACCGGGCCGGAACGGGACTCGGCCACTGAGTCGTCGGCGGCTGGTACGACCCGTGAGGTCGCGTCGAGCGCCAGTTCCGCCCAAACGACTTTTATGAGGGCGGGGTGTGCCGCTGCCCGGTCAACAACAGGTGCTGCCCGGCCGGGGCGCCGTCGCCGGGGAATGAGCGTGTCGACACGGAACATGCTGGGTGGAGGACCAGCTGTGGGCCGCGTCGGGGGGCCACGCTGATCGGCAAGAAGCTGGGCGAAGCGGCCGCGTCGTCTACTCGGTGACGCAGGAGGCGGCCTTCAGTCGGACCATCGGGTGCTGGTATCAGTGTTGCCGCTGCCGAGCCACTCGATGGTCGCCGTGACGCCGCTGTGCCTTGTGATCGGCTGATGCATGGCGAAGTTCCTCCCCGCGTCGCGTGGGCGCGCTCACCGATCGGTGCCGCCGTCCGCGAGACGGGAGGGGCATGGCTCTCCGAGTCCGGCCCTGTCCCGCCGGTGGGAGGTGACAGGTCGAGGCTGTGAGGTAGCCGCGCTGCCAAGGCATCTCGGCCAGGGCAGCCGCCTCAACGGGGAGCTGTCGAACTCGGCGACACTTCGCACGGCATCGGCTCGTACGCCCGCTGACTACGTCCCGGCTTTCGGCCGGTAGGTGCACACGTGCACTCCGGTGCCGCTGACGACCGTGGAGACCAGTTCGAACGTGCGGAGGTGGCCGTCGGTCGGGTAGATCCTCTTACCGCCGCCGAGGAGCACCGGCAGGATCATGAGCCGGAGCTCGTCGACCAGCCCCTCGGCCAGCAGGGTTTGAGTGAGGGACGCGCTCCCCATGAGCACCAGTTCGCGGCCTTCGGCATCGCGCAGCTTCTTGATCTGGTCCAGCGCCTGCTCGCCGGGGATGCGGGTGGTGTTGTTCCATGTCAGCAGGTCGTCCTCGTTGAGGGTGCTGGACACGACGTACTTGGTGACGCTGTTCATGTGGTCGGCGAACGGGTCGCCGGCCCGGGCCGGCCACGCCGCGGCCATGGTTTGCCAGGTACGGCGCCCGAACAATAGGGCCTCGGTGTTGGTCTGCCTTTCGGCGAGGGCGCCGCCCATCACCTCCGGGTCGAAGAACGGGTGGCTCCAGCCACCGTGGGCGAAGCCGCCGTCGGTGTCCTCGTCGGGGTGCCCCGGGGCCTGAACGACGCCGTCCAGGCTGATGAATTGCCCCATGGCAAGGCGCATGCGGATGTCTCGCTTCCTGATCCGGTTGGGTTCAGAGTGGGATGGATCGCGGCGGTGTCGACGGCCTGGAGGCTCATGTCGCACTCCGTACCCGCTGGGATCCCTGTCGTTCGCGACAGAGGAAAAGCTATGTTGCGTATCGGCGGTCCAGCAACCGATTGATCGCTTCGTCTCCGTGTTGAAGCAGGTCAGTTGACTGAAATCATTGCAATGGACTTGTCGCTGAAGGCAAGGGCGGTCGTTGTTCCATTGCAATGACCAGAGAGTGAATGCTCGTCGCCGGCCGGTGTGGGCTACTTCGCCTTGTCCTCCGCGAGGGTGTGGGCGACCAGGGCGTTGGCGTGGCCGTGGCCCAGGCCGTGCTCGGACTTGAGCCACGAGACGAGTTCCATGTGCTTGGTCAGGGGAGAGGACCGGATGAGGCCCTTCCATTCCGCGATCGGGCGGCCGTACTTCTTCTCGATCGAGGGGAAGTACGCGGCACCCTGCAACGAGTCCGTCATGTCGTTCATACCTTTCGTTGGTTGCTCGCGAAGAGCTTTGGTGTGTCTGCTTACGTGTGGGTTGCCCGGCGGTCCGCCTAGTGGCGCGTCAGCCGGACGGCGATCGTGGTGAGTGCGGCAAGGCCGAACGCGGCTCCTGCGGTGAAGGACAGTACGGAGGCCGCGGACCCGGCGAACCCGGCGAGGACGCCCACGGGTGCGACGCGGCAGGCGATCGCCCAGCCACCCTGCCGTCGGCCGGCGAAGTGGCGGGCCAGGACGAGGAACGCGGCGCACAGGGCGAGGTAGCCGACCATGCCGGCGGCCATGTGGACCGCGCCTTGAACGCTCAGCGTGGGGGTCGCGGAGTCCGGGGTGCCGGCGGGGAAGCCAGCCCCTGGGTCTGCGGCGAACACCCCGCTGACCAGGAACGAGGTGCCGAACACGCCCACCAGCACGGGCGCCAGGCGGTGGCCCTCGCCCAGCGCGCGCCGCAGCCCGACCGCGCCGGCGAGCATGAGGGCGCCGGCGACGAAGAAGCTGGTCACCTGGATCCAGCCCAGGTCGCCGAGGCTGAGCTGGCTGATGGCGTTGCGAGTGAGGTCGAATCCCTCACGCGTGAGGCCCTGGATGAGCCCCACGCCGAGGAACAGCGGGCCCGCCGCGGCGCCACAGGCCAGCAGCACGCGCCCCGTCGGCCCGGCCCCAGGCGCGTGCCCGGTGGGTACGGCAGAGGTGGAGGCGCTGATCGTGTGGGTCATGGCATGCCTTCCTCGTTTGCCGCGGCCACCCGAAGGGCTGGGATCGCGGCACTGGAACATCGTTGCTTGTATGACCGCCAGGGACGACCGAACTCATCGGCCCAGCCGAAGAGATGCCCGTCACACAAGCATGCTGGCTTCTGGTCCGCGGTGTCGCGCTAGACAAGCATCTCGGGGCCGATGGCAATGGGGGGCGGGGCGGCAGGCAGGGGGCTGTGTGCCCATCAGCTCACGCACCAGGAAGTCCCAGCAGCGCATGCGAACGTAAGCCAGGTGGTGGATGAACGTGTGCTCGGCGCCGGGGGACGATGAGCAGTTCGAAGTCCTTGCCTGCGGCAATGAGCCGGTCGGCCAGCCGCAGGGTGTGGTCCGGGTGGAACCGATCGTCCATTTCGCCGTGGACCAGGAGGAGTTTGCCCGCCAGGCGGTCGGCCAGGTGGCAGTAGGAGGCGTCGTGGAACGACTTGTCCCGGCCGGGGCCGCATGCCCCTCCACCCGCCCGGGCAGCGTCTTGCCGGCCTAGTACTGCAACGGTCTTTAAGAGTTGTCCTACCTTTCTAGACGTGGGTGACCGGTCATTCGTAGGATCGGAGGGCCCGGGGTCTCCGGGCATGGCTGAAAGTGTTGAGCCGCTCGATGACTTACGGGACTTGGCCACCTGGAGCCCCGCGACGACTCGACCGCTGATTGGGAGACGCGACTCGATCGCTGCTGTAGGACAACGCCGGCGAAGTCGTCCGCGGGATTGATGCGAGGCGACCTGGTGGGAGGGGAAGTGCCTGAGATCTGGGCCGGGGTGGACATCGGCAAGACACATCACCATGCCGTGGTGATCAACGCGGAGGGCGAGCGGCTGCTGTCCCGCCGGATCGAGAACGACGAGCTGAACTGTTCGCTCTGATCGGCGATGTGCTGGCGATATCCGGCGATGTGTTGTGGGCCGTCGACCTCAACCACGGCGGCGCAGCCCTGCTGATCGGCTTGCTGACTGCCCATGACCAGCCCGCCGCCTACCTCACTGGCCTCACGGTCCCCCGAGCCTCGGCCACTTACCGGGGCGAGGGAAAGACCGACGCGAAGGGACGCCATCGTCATCGCCGACCAGGCCCGCATCCGGCGGGATCTGAGTCTGCTGCGGCCCGGCGACGAGCTCGCCGTCGACCTGCGCACCCTGACCAACCGGCGCCTGGACCTCGTCTTCGACCGCACCCGGCAGATCAACCGCCTCCGGGCCAGCTGCTGGAGATCTTCCCCGCGCTGGAGCGGTCCCTCGGCCTGACGAACAAGGGCCCGGTCATGCTTCTGACCGGCTATCAGACGCCGACGGGCATCCGCCGAACAGGTGCGAAGCGCATCGAGACGTGGCTGAAGAACCGCAAAGCCAAAGGTGCTGCCGCGTCGCCCGCACCACCGTCGAGGCAGCCCAGGCCCAGCACACCGCGCTGCCCGGTGAGAAGCTGGCCGCCGCCATGGTGGCCCGCCTCGCGAAGGGGGTGATGACCCTCGAGGAGGAGATCGCGGAACTCGACACCCACATCGAGGCCCGGTTTGGTGAGCATCCGCATGCCGAAGTGATCCGCAGCCTGCCCGGTGTCGGCGTACCGAGAAGAGTGCTCAGGCGTGTACAGACGAACGTGCTCAGTCGTGGGACCGGGAGGACAACCCTGCGGCCGTGGGGGTGTCCGCGAGCGTCCATGACTCGACGGCGGTCTGAACCTGGAGCACGCGGGCGTAGGCTCTCGGGGATGCGGATAGGCGAGTTGTCCAAGCGCACGGGCGTGAGTCCGCGCTCACTGCGGTACTACGAAGAGCAGGGCCTGCTGACCAGCTCACGCTCCGACGCGGGGCAGCGTCACTATTCCGATGCTGCGGTCCAGCGCGTGTCACTCATCCGACAGCTGTTCGACGCGGGTATGTCCAGCAGGGTGATCGTGACTGTGCTGCCGTGTGTGGACGTCCCGGGTGACCTGGGCGTCGCCGAGGAGACGTTCACGGCGATGATGCGCGAGCGCGACCGGATCGACGCCGACATCGCGCACCTGATCGAGACCCGAGATGCACTCGACGTGCTGATCACGGCCAACAGCCGACACCGGGCGGAGCTGTCCACGGCCCCGGAACCGGTGGCGCAGTCGACCTGATGCTGTGATCTGCATCTCAACCGGTTGCCCCTCACATCAATGTCAGAGGTGAGGATGGCGAATACGCCCGGAATCACCGGGTCGGTCATACGAGAGGCGGCGGAAGATGGGGCAGGCATGGGGTTTCGGCAGGTATGGCGGGCCCGAGGTGCAGGAGTTCTTCGATCGTCCCGACCCCGTCCCCGGTCGCGGCGAGGTGCTGATCCAGGTTGACGTCGCCGGTGTGAATCCCCTCGACCACCTTCTGCGCTCGGGTCTGGTCGACGGGCTCGACGGCGGGCGTCCGTTTCCCCGCGTGCTGGGCATGGAGGCAGCCGGAACCGTTCTCGCCCGGGGCGAGGACGTCAACGGGCTCGAGGTGGGTGACGCGGTCTTCGGCTTCGCACTCACCGGTGGCGGCACCTACGCCGAGACGACGGTGCTGTCCGCGCCGAACACCGCGCGCATCCCGGAGGGTTTGTCCGCGACCGTGGCGGCAACGCTGCCAGTAGCCGGGACGACCGCGGTGGACGTGCTCGACCAGCTCAGCCTCCCGGCCGGTGCCACGGTCCTGGTCAACGGAGTCGGGGGCGGGGTCGGCCTCGCCGTCGCCCGGCTGGCTATCGGGCGCGAGCTGCGTGTGATCGGCACCGGGAGTACCGCCAAACGCGAGCACGCCGAGGCCATCGGGGTGCGGTTCATCGACTACACCGCCGAGGACGTCGCCGCCGCGGCACGCGAGCTGGTTCCGGACGGCTTCGACGGGATCGTCGACCTGGCCGGAGGCACCTCGCTGCGGACGGTCGCTCCGCTGGCCCAGGATCCCCGCAACGTCATCGCTGTGGGTGATATGTCTGTGCCCGATCTCGGTGGGCGTTTCGTCGAGCGTCGCGGGGACCGCGAGAACCTGGAGCGGTCGGCCCGGCTGGCCCTCGACGGACTCCTCGCACCCGTAATTACCGCGGTCCATCCGCTCTCCGACGCCCCGGCCGCCCTCGCCGCCGTCGAGAACGGTCACACCTCGGGCAAGGTTGTCATCAAGGTGGCATGAGAAGTGCCCGGCCGTCTGACGCTGTCGACCGTCCATTGCGGACTGACGAGAACCCGTGGTCAGCGCATCATCAACTGAGCACGTTCACCTGTACGGGGTTGAGCACGTTCAGGCGTACTCCGACACCCGGCATGGGTACCAGGATCGGCGCCGAGTTCATCACCGCAACAGGCGGCGACATGGGCGCTTTCAGCAGTGCCGACCGTCTGGCCGGCTTCGCCGGCCCGGCCCCACAGCCCCACGATTCCGGCCGCGTCAGCGGCAGCCTGCGCAGGCCCCGCCGCTACCACCGAGGCCTGCTTCGAGCACTTGTCGGCAATGGCCAGCCTCAAGTCGTGCCCCGCCTCCAAGACGTACTACCAACGGAAGCGGAACGAAGGGAAAGGACACAAGCAAGCTGTCCTCGCCCTCGCCCGCCGACGCATCAACGTTCTTTGGGCAACGATCCGTGACAGCACGTGCTACAGCCCTTCACCTTCCGTCGCGGGAGAGGCTTGACATCAACATTGGGAAGTCTCGTAAGTGGTTCCATAGTCGGTGGGCTTCGGAGGAAGGCCAGCGGGACGTCCTTGTCGATGCAGAGCCGCAGGACGCCCGCCAGCTGGCGGGCGTCCTCGATGTGTTGCTGGAGGAGTTGGTCGCCGCCCTCTGCTGCCCGCCGGTTGGTGATGGCCTCCAGCCGGACCAGGATCGACGCGCACTCGACAGGCGAGAGGTCGTCACCGCCGTCATCCGGATGATCGAGGAGTGGCTCCAGGGCGGTGGACACGTCCCTCCACGGGCGCTCGCCGCCGAAGCCCGACATCTCGGATAGGACGAACCCCTCGGTCTCGGCCAGACGCCGCCGGAACGCGGCAAAGCCGCTGTAGGACCAGGAGACATCCGGACTGCTGTTGTCTGCGTCGCCCGGGAAAAGAACCAACCCCATGCGCCCTCCCTGCTTGCCGAGCACACAGAACCGAGGACATGGGGCAGCGTCGGCAACTGGGATGATCTTGGTGTGGCTGGTGTGATCACGGCGTCGGAGCCGTCCTCGATAGCCCCGTTCACCGGGCTGAGCCCGCGCGCCTTCGCCAAGCTGGTGACGGTTCTGCGGCGCGAGGGTGCGGACGCGGTCCGCAAGGGCCGGCTGTGGAGCCTTCCGCTTGAGGACAGGGCACTGCTGGTCGCGGCCTACGGGAGAACGAACCTGACCATGCGCCAGCTCGCTCCACTGTTCGGGGGTGTCCAAGTCGGCGGCGGACCGCATCATCGACAACCTCGGGCCGATGCTCGCTCTCCAGCCCCGCAAGCGGTTTGCCAAGGGCACCGTGCTCATCGTGGACGGCACCCTGGCCCCCACCCGCGACCACGCCATCGCCGAGCGGTCGAAGAACTAACACCCTGCGGTAGTGCGCACGTTTTGAAGTAAGGAGCAGCCCTTGATGCCTGGCCAGCAGGGCTGCGGCAGCGGTCCGTTGGCGGCCTGAAAGGCGGTCTGCCTGGTGTGGCACTGGGGGCTTGTAAGTGATCAAGGTGCTGTATCTTCGAGCTCTTGTTCTCGCTTACAGGGGGGTTGCCGTGAGGCGTCTTACTCGTTCGTTCCTGGCGTTCTGTTCTGTGCTGGGTTTGGTGGTGCTGAGTGGTGGAGTGGCTGAGGCTGCGACGGAGGAGGTGAAGGTCTGCTACCGGGCTCATGTGGCTGGCAAGGGTTGGATGGAGTGGAACTGTAATGGGCAGTTCGCTGGGACGGTAGGGGAGAATCGGGCGATCGAGGCCATGGACATCCAGGTCTGGGGGCGGGGCTACTTCTGCGCTGATGCCCATATCCGGAATGTGGGCTGGCAGGCTCCGTATGGTGATTGTGTGGCCTCTGGCCAGGTGAAGAGGGTAGGCACCGTCGGGCAGGCTCTGCCCATGGAAGCCGTGCGCATCACCCTGTCGTACGGGAGTCTGGAGGGTATTGGCCACGTCCAGGACATTGGGTGGATCGGTCCTTTCCGCGGCGATCACATCACGGTTGGCACCACGGGCCAGGGTAAGAACCTGGAACTGGTCACTCTCAAGGTCATCGGATAGTTCCGAGGCCCTTCAGCCGTGACCCCGCATCAGCGGGGTCACGGTTGAAGCATGCCCGAAGGCCAGCAGTGGCGGCCCCACCCCGCCATACAGGACGGCCCCTGACACTTGGCCAACTTGGCCCGCGACAGCGGGCCCACGGTTCGGGAGGCGCAGCCGGAAACCGTGGGGCGGGGGAGCGAAGCGGCCGCCACGCTGAGCGAAGCGAAGCGATTCCGCTGTGGAACCGGCTCCGCGCGGCTGTTCGGGCCGTCTCTTTCGGATCTTGACGGGCTCTGTAGGCGGCGCCCCGGAGATTTGATGCAGAGGCGGTCCTCGTAAGTTGGTTCTCGGATACGACACGCCGCGCACTGCGGGCGGCGGGACGAAGGGCGAGACATGCGCGGGACGGACACGGTGGCGGCACTTGCCGAGCTCATGCCGGTGGCTCATGGGGTGGACGAGCGGGTTGACTGGGGCGAGGTCGAGGCGGCCTGGGGGACTCGGTTCCCCTCGGACTACGTCCGTTTCATGGAGGTGTACGGGGCGGGAGTGATCAGCGACAGGATCAGCATCCTGCTGCCGGCTTTGCAGGCAGACGGGTACCCGTACACGTCCGGTCTGCAGGAAGAGACGGAGAACGCCCGTTACACCTGGGAGATGTGCCGCGACGAGGCCGACTTCGACATGGATCCTGGTTCGATCGTGGCGTGGGGTGTGACGTCGGGGGCGGACATCTACTGCTGGGTGACCACGGACGACGACCCGGATCGATGGCCGGTCCTGATCTGCGGGAGACACACCAACCCGGAAATGCAGTCGCACCCCCTTGGGATGGCCGAGTTTCTTTTCAAGCTCTTGGGCGACGAGGCGTTTCGACAGGGGAAGGTCAGCGTGGTCCTGCCGGACGAGGTGTCCTTCGTCAACTGGCGGAACCGCTAGGCAGTTGCGTTCAGATCATCTCATCGTTGGTCTGGTGTGTCGTTGACCGACGCCCAGTGGGCGCGAAGTGAGCCGTTGCTGCCGGATCGGACGCCGAAGTGGGGCGGGTGCTGGCGTGATCACCGGTAGGTGATCGAGGGGATCGCCTGGAAGTACCGGACCGGTTCGCCCTGGACGGACCTGCCTGTCGTGTTCGAGTCCTGGAAGTGGGCCTACAACGGCTGCGGATGTGCTTGTTGAAGAGCGTTTGTTCCACCAAGGCTGTTTGAGTAGTGAAAGCGTTCGCGGGCGCCGCCGGTGGCCGGCACGTTCATAAGCCCGGCCAAGGGCAGCCCCCGAGCGGATGCCGTTCTGACCGCACCTGGGACCGGGTTGCCGGTGTTGTTCGTGGAGGTCGACAACGGCATCGAGGACCGCCCGACCGTCTGTCCGGCGGCATGTGCGGCGACTTGGGGTGGCGGGAGATACTGCGGGGACGAAAGGTGAGGAGAAGCGAGATGGCCCAGCAGCCCCAGAACCCCAAGGGACCCGACGCCGACCGCGGCGTGTGGGACGAAGCGCTCGACCCCGAGCAGGTTCGCTCATTGAACTCCGCGCTCCACAAGCTCGCCGACGGTGGCGGCGCCGGCAAGGAGCTCCAGGACACGGCGAAGAACCTGCTGTCCGGCCGCCTCCAGCTGCGCGACGCCCTGGACGACCCCTCGGCGGTGCGGGCTCTGAGCAGCGGCCCCATGGCCTCGCTGCGCAACCAGTGGGAGTCGCTTTCCGACGAGGAGCAGGAACAGATCCGGCAGGGTGAGGCACCGGCGAGCGACGGCGCACCCTCGGACCCGAACGCGCCGAGGCGCTCGGGCGAGGACTCCCCGCAGCCCCGCAAGAGCCAGGGCCGGCACAGCGGCGGCTTCTCGCTGTATTGAGCACCCGGACGCGCGGTACATGGCATTCCCAACGGGGCCGGGCGGACTCGCCCGGCCCCACTGCGCTGTGTGCTTTCGTACGTGCCGGAAGGCCTCCGTCCGAGGGTGCGCGGCACGCGGTCCGCTCGCGAGACCTTGAGCCGACTCCGGGTCGGGCGACTGCTCAGAACAGCCCGTGCCACATCTGCTCGACGATCAGCGACCACCAGCCGTCGGGATTCACCAGCGCCGTGGCGTCGATGGCCACCAGCTGCTCCTGCAGCTCCGCCACCGCGGTGCCTGCGGCCACCGGGTCGAGCCCCTGCATCCGCTCCCGGACGGTGGCGAGCAGGGCGAGGGAGCGGACGTACGCGCCGGCCGAGATGTTCACGTAGCGGGCCGACGCGGTGACCGGGTCGATCGCCCAGACGGCACCGAGCCCGTTGGGCTCCGTCGCTCCGGGCAGGCACTGCACGGCGAGCACGGCGACGCCGTCCCAGCCGATGCGGATCAGGTGCGCGAGCGCGCCGATCTTCTCCTCACCGGCCGGGCTGCGGCGCTCCCGCAGATTGGTGGCCACGTCGGTGAACAGGCCCCCGTCCGGGGGCGCGTCGGGCCGGTCCGCTGTGAAGAACAGGGGCAGGTCGATGGGGAGCCCGGCCCACGTGAGCAGCGACTGCGTCTCCTCGGGGAGCCGGCTCGCAGCGAGGTCGTCGGCGTCGTAGCGGCGGACGCCGTCGGTGCCGAAGACGTCGGTGAGGTGGCGACCGAGGGCCACGTCTCGCAACGGCTCGACGGGGGGCACGTGCGTGGGGACGGGGATGCGGTGGGGGCGCGGCGGGGGCTGCCGGCCGGCGACCTGGTGCATCGTCTCGACGTGCTGGATCAGTCCGGCGATGCCCTCGGCACGGGCCTCGGGGCGGGCGCCGTACGTCTGGGTGCAGGAAAGGCTGGCGTTCCGGTACGTGTTGAGGAGTTCCGCCGTGTATCCGCCGGGGAGCAGGCTGGGGCGCAGGTCGGTGTGGATCGCGAGCACGTTCTCGTTGGGCACGCCCAGCCGCCTCAGCTCGGCCGCCGCCTGGTGCTCGGAGGGCGGGAGGCCGGGGCCGGAGTTGCGGAAGAGGGTGGTTTCCTCGCCGGTGGCGGGGTCGGTGTAGGTGAAGACCGAGGTGTTGCCGGGGCCCGTCACCGGACGGGCGTCGGCTCCGTCCCCGCCATGCTTCTGCCGGTACATCCGTACGACCTCGTCGACCGGCACCGACGGCCACACCGTCAGCTCACCGGTACGCCGGTCCACCACTCCGCACGCGTCCCCGATCTCGGCGGGCGGCCGCCGCTCCCCGGTATCCGGGTCGCGCTCCATCGGCGCGGGCGCGGCCCACACGACCCAGCCCAGGTCGAACTCCCGCATCTTGACCTCACGGCGTTCCCCCGAGCCTTCGGGGTTCAGCCAACGGTCGGCGGCGGCGAGCGCCTGCTCCTGGGTGATCACGCGGAAGGCTCCTTCAAAGGTGGTGGGGGCATGGTGACGGCGAACCGAGAGGGGCATGGCGTGCACCCCGTCGCTCATGTGGCTGTCGCTGACGACGCTGGTCTGATCTGTAGGGCGGTTACTCCGCGCGCAGACGCCAGGACAAGCACCCCGGCAGGGGAGAGATCGGCGGAAAGGACCCTGCTGTCGGAGATCAGAGCCGCGACAACTTTGCCACTCGCACGGTCCCACACCCGGACGTAGTCAGTACCACGGCTCAGGGCGAGTGGAGCCGTGGACAGTTCGGCCTGCGACGGGCGCAGGACCTGCTCCGGGTCGATTTCGCCGAGATCTGGGACGGGTTGGCCGAGGCTGTGGACGATCACACCGTGCGGCACGGTCCCACCGTCGTCATCGACCTGGGCGACCGGTCGGGCGCCAGGCGTTTCTGCGGGAACGATCAGAACGGCGACCGGGGCTCGCGCGCCCTCGGGAAGCGGGACGTTGCCGATGCGCACCGACTTCACCTCTGAGACCCGCAGGCTCCAGAGGGTCCGCCAAGGCAGGTCGAATCCGAGATTGCGAATGGCATCGGCGTACTCGGGCAGGCCGTCCTCGACGAACGCAATCTCCAGCAACGCGGCGCGCAACGGGACCGGGACCTCAGTGCGGGTCAACAGCGGAGCGATGCGGAGGTACGTGCGGGCAGGCGCGCCAAGGGCTGCGATGGGAACGGCTTCGACTGCCGTCCTCAGCGCAACGGGGTCGGCGTGCACGAACAACCCCGGATCCGTGAGGAGTTGAGGCAGCAGGCCGGCGTCGAGTGTGTGACCGGCGATGTGATCACGCAAATAGGGCTCAGCCTTGCTCCAGTCCTGCCCCGGTACGGCTGCGAGTAGCGCCATAGCGATCCGAGACTGTGCGGCGCCGACACTTCGCAGGCGGGCACGGATGTCGTCCCCGATGGCAGGGTGCCGCAGCCGCAGCAAGGTGGGGTCGCCGTTCTGACCAGTGCCCGATGCCAGTATGAACGGCCCGACGAGCTGCATGGCGCCCGCGATGTCCCTGCTCACGTCGCGTCCCGCGACAGCACCGGCGAGCGGTGCCCAGAGCTCGACCGGCAGGCCCCCGCCCTCGGCCAGGGCAAGTGGCGCCAGTAGCACACGCAGGATCCCCGGCTCGACACCCAGCCGTTCGGCATGTAGGTCCATGCACCCACCGACCGAGGTGGGCAGCCGGTCTTCATCCGCCGGGTCGAAGCCTTCCGGAACCATCAGGATGCTTTGGGCCGCGAGTTCCACGACCAGTGGGCTGGTCCCCGCCCGACGGCCAATCAGCTCGGCGAGCCTCCGCCGATCGACGGAGGTCCTGGTGAACTGCAGCTCCGGTGCTCCGAACCGCGGGCTCAGAGCTGCTTCGGCATGCAGTACAAGACCTTCGGGATCCGCCCACTCGGGCTCGTCCAGATCGATGACCTGGACCACGCCGGACGGCAACCCACGAAGCAGCTCAGCCACCAGGGAACGGGGTACGTCGGCGAGGAGACGGATGGTGCCGATGGACGCCAATGGATTCAGGACCTCGCGTACGAGCCTCGCGGGTTCTTCCGCAGCCCGTACGGGACCCGCCCGATCGACGTTCGGCACGGCGATCGTCAGCGGTTGGTCGCGGGCCGCCAGCTGCGTGAACACCTCGTCGGTGGTGGTGGCGCTCAACTCGCAGTGATCGGCGAGCAACCAGAGGAACTGCGCCGCAGTCAACCACGCCGGGTTCGGTACGGTGGGGGCCGGCAGTTCGGGCGGCACGGTGGAGGGATCCATCGAGTCCAGCGGCATCTGCTTGCGAAACTCTGGATCGCACATCATGAGGAAGCCGGTGAGCAACCGTGAGCACCCGCTTCCGGAGTCCCCGGTGAGAACGATGACCCGCGGCGTGCCCGGCCATTCCATGCGCCAGGCCGCCAGTGCGCGGAGGGCAGCCGCACGGCCGCCTATGTGGGGGTGCGGCGTAGCGCCGTCGGGCGAGGTGGTCATCATTCCCTGTCTTCCGCCGCCGCGGGTGTGTATGCGTACGTTTCTGGTCCTACGGTGGGGGCCGCCCTCGGGGAGCGGGCGGCCCCATCACAACGATTCAGGGACATCCAGCTCTCCACCGAACGCTGCCCGCCAAGGGTTGGAGGTCCCCGCCGGCGGGTCGATCTGCTGAGCCCAGGTCTCGACGCTGCGTCGAGCATCTCGCTCCTCGTACCGCGTGGGGAACTCACTGCGACGCAAAGTGCGGTACAGACCGACCAAGGTCATGAACTGCCGCAGGCTGCTGCCCAGGAGTTGCGTGCCTGCGACGGAGACCACCAGCACGCGACCCGAATCGCCGGCCAGGACCATTTCCTCGCCGAGCCAGTCTCCCAAGCGGTAGACCGGCTCATGGGCTTCCGAGACGCCGGCGGTTTCCAGTCCGGTCCGGTCCAGGGTCACGGTGCTGAGGAACCTCGGTTCGCTCCTGTGCAGAGCGGGGAAGCCGATGGCGGTCAGGGTGGCGCGGGCCTTTGTATCGGTGAGGCCGGCGGGGATGCCGGTCGGTTCCGGACGGCGGAGCGTCTCCTCGCCGAAGCTGCGCGCGAACCAGGCCACATCTGGGCCTTCGGCTGTGAGGAGCGCGGCCGGCATCGGCCAGATCGCCGCACGACGGATGGGGGCGACAAGCGGGCTGTGCCAGCGGGGCTGCCCCTCTCCCAGCTCTTTGGCCCCCAGCACGTCCAGTGCGAAGACTCCACCGCTTCCACCCAGCACCCAGCGATCGCCGCCGGCCTGCTCTTTGTCCCGGACGCTTTTGGGCAGCCGAGGGCAGGGGAGCTCCGAGCGCGTGGGCGACGGCGCGTCCGGGCGAGTGTCGGCGGCACGGCCGACCACGCGGTCGACCTCTCCTTCGTCGTCGAGGAATACATCGACGACAGATGGCTCCCCGAGGCCTGCGCCGTCCGTCAGCCTCCAGACCTGCTCCAGATAGCGCTCGTCACCGGCTTCCTCCGACTCGTCATCAGCAGGCAGCGGCAACTCGCGTTGGGTGGTCACCACCGGAATGTCCTGGATGCGTCCGAGCTCCACGTAGTCCACCGGCCCACTCGCCCCGGGATGGGGCCCGAAGATGCCGTAGGGACGCCACTTCGACCACGTGGTGCGCCAGGGCATCCGCCCGGCCGAGCCGGCGAGTTCATCGGCCCATTCCGTACGTCCGCGGTTCACGGCGGCCCAGTGCAACCAGGCAAGCCACTCGGCCTGGGACTGCGGTGCGACGCCCTCCGCATCCAGATAGTGAGCGTCAGCCGCGGTGCCCCCCATGGGCACGCCGTCCGGCCACGCCAGCGCGATTCCTTCGAGGAGAGCGGTCCGGTCGCAGTGGGCCACGAACGCCGCCTCCTCGGCCAGCAGACGGGGGAGGGCTCCCCCCAGAGCAGCGTGGACAGCGGCGGCACGAGCCGCGTACTCCCTGATCTGCTCCGGAGGGCCGACCGAGAGGGCGGATGCAGTGGGAGTGGTCGCGCGGTCGAACAGGGCCGCAGTTATCGCGATGTGTTCGGCAGGGGCCAGTGGGCCGCGCGAACGGATTTCCTCTTTCAATGCATCCGACGTGAATCTCGCGCTGTTTCCGGCTGGTGTGTCTTGCACGACCAATACGTCGGGGATCCGTTGCGCCGTCCGGAGAAGATGCTCTTCCGTGGCGTGATCACCCAATGTGGAGCAGAGCAATTGCCATACCGGCAGCGACGTTTCGCACACTTCGGATGCAGCAAGTGCCCGGAGCTGAGGGTGTGAGTCGAGCAGGGCCGCGACATCCGAACCGTCGGGTTCTTCGTCCAGCACGATCTCGTTGTGGCGGCTGATGTGCACGTGGTGACGAGACGCGTCGGCCTCGAGGACTACACGCACGCATCCGCGACTGTGCGCGCCAAATGTGGTGGCCAATGGGCCGGCGATTCGATCCGGCTCACTCGATGTGTACAAGGACCCGGACCACTGCACGTTGGAGAGCAGGACGATCGCATCATTTCGCAGTTTCGCGACCATGTCGAAAAGCGGTTCCCGACCTCGGGGGGTTCCGAGGTCGACACCGAACTCTGCAAGCAGCCTATGGGCCACCTCGTCCATGGTCAGGCCACGGCAGTCCACAGCCACCGAGGAGGGAAACCGCTCACGAATCCTCGCCAGGAGCGCGGTCTTGCCCACTCCCGGGTCCCCCAGCACGGGAAGCACCGATCCGCGTTGCCGAGGCTCGACCAGCCAGTCGCCGATGACACGCTCGGCTTCAGTAATGATCACTTCTTCATCACTCCGATCAGCCCTGGTCGAATCAGCCTACGTCACTGTTCTGGGCAACCTTCATCCATACCCGAACGAGCTCACCACGGAAGCGGTGCATGTCCTCGTCGCGACGGTCCTTGGCTTCCTGATGCGTCCGCTTTTCCGCCTGCTCCTGTGTCTCGCCCTCCCTGACCTCCACGGCTCCGGGCTCCATGTCGCCCATGCGGTAGCCCGCGGCGTAGTAGATACTCGTCCTGTTCTGCTGGCCCTCGGAGACCGCCCTTTCCTCCTCGGTCTTGTCGTGATACTTCTTCCGCTCCTGATCTGCGGGGCGTTCCAGTTCGTGCACGAGATAGTCAGAGCAGTTGGCCGAAGCGGGGTGGGTCTTGTTGCCGCACGGCTCGAATTCCGTATACATCGCAGGTGCTTCGTAGCGGCCGGGGTTGTCCTGATCGAGCGTGCGAAAGGCTTCGCCGAGGACCGGCTCGGAATGATCTTGGCTGATGTCGTCGGAGTTCGGTGGCACTGAAGAGTCGATGATGTAGTGAGTCTCGGTGGTGCCGTCCTCCTTCGTTTCCACTACCTCCAGCACTGCGTAGTTCTTTCCCGAAAAATCGGGGCGCAACAGCTTCCGCTTTTCTTTCATCTCCTCCTTCTGCTCGTCGGACTTCCCCTTCTCGTCGTTCTCTATCTTCTTCTTGTCTCCGACGTGCTCGTTCCAGAGCGAGGTGAACTTACGCTTCTCGGCGCGCAGCTCCTTGGCGTTCTCCGGATCCTTGCCGGTGTCCAACAGTTCCTGGACTGCCGCGTACTCCCGGGCAAGTGGGGCCGGGTCCACCCGCTCCCCGGTCTTCGGATTGTGCCTGGAGTGGAGGTCCGCGCCACCGGACTCGTCGACGGCGTGCGCCTCGTGGAACGCGCTGCTGAGGCGAGCAATCGCAGCCACGGTTGCCATCTTCTCTTCACGGCTCATCTCCGCGAAGCCCGGCTTGAGCAACTCGTTCAGCCGCTGCTGGCTGATCGGCCCCAGGGCGGACTCCCGAATGGCCGCCATCAGTGCCGGAGGTGTCCCCTCAGGGCCTGGCGCGGCCCATGCGTGGAGGCTTTGCACCACCGGCGCGAGGTCCACCTGCTCGACATGGTTGGTGTCCCGAAGGCGGTCCTGAGACTGATCGGTGAGCATCCCGTAGTGGGTGTGAGAGCCACCGCCGGCCTGATCGACCCCGTAGCCGGGCGTTCCTTCAGCCCGAGCCGAGTCATAAGCATCCCGGGCAACCTCCTTGGCCCTGGCCTTCTCGGCTTCCCTCTCCTCCGGGGTCTTCGTCTTCTTCGGCTTCTTGGCCGAGCTCTGCCCGCCTTGCTCCTTGCCTGCTGGATTCTCGGGTGAACTGCCCGCAGGAGCGCTCGGTGCTGCGCGGCCAGGTTGTGAGGCCGCGGCCGGCCTGGCCTGGCTCGCTGATTCCGGGGCGACCGGCCGGCGGTTGGAGTCCAGGGGAATTGCGAAGACGCCGTTGTTTCCGTTGTGCAGCGGGCTGGGGCTGGTTCGTCCCGTCTGGGCGTCGATGTAGGTGATCTTGCCGTTGTGGTTGACGGCGTTCCACGCGTGGGCGCGGCCGTTCGCGTCCTGCGTGATGATCACGGCCTGCGAGCCGTGGCCGCTCTGGCGGAGGGTGTTCTCCAGGCGGTTGAACGCGTCGCGGCCGTTGCCCATGTCGCTGAAGCGGGCGCCGAGGGCGTTCTCTATACGGTCGCGGCCGCCCTTCTCGCCGCGATCCGAGGGGTTGCCGTTCGCATCCAGGTCTGGGGTGCGCGCGCCGGCGGCCGTGGGGTTGCCGGCGTAGGTGTCGACCGTGGACAGGGCGGTGTCGACACAGTTGTTGTTCCGGCCGGGTGTGTCGGGTCCACTGCCGTTCATGTTCTGGACCCAGGGGCCGTCGGCCGGGTCCGGCGGGCGGGTGGGGTCGCCGTTCTCGTCCCGGGGGACGGAGCTCTCCAGGGCGTCCTGCTCTGCGCGCGTCGGGTCGGTGACGCCGCCCGGGGGCGTGTTGTCGCGTGTGGCCGAGGCGGGCGTAGAGGTGGCTTCGGACTGGTGGGGAGTGCTCGGGGTGCTGCTGTTCGGCGACGGCGCAGTTTCGGGCGTTTGACTGGGGGGGGTGGCGTCCGGGGTGGCCGGGCTCGGCGTCGCCGTCGGCGTTTGGGTGGGCGTCGGGGTGTCCCTGGGGGGCGCGGGCTGCCTCGGGTCCTGGTGCGGGGCGGTGGGTTCCGGACGATTCGAGTTGGACGTCGTCGGCGTCGTTCCCGGGCTGGGGCTGGGGCTGGGGTTCGGAGTACCGCTGTTCGGCGAGTTCGGCGAGTTCGGCGAGTTCG
The DNA here is from genome assembly GCF_001746415.1 of Streptomyces agglomeratus. Taxonomy (NCBI): domain Bacteria; kingdom Bacillati; phylum Actinomycetota; class Actinomycetes; order Kitasatosporales; family Streptomycetaceae; genus Streptomyces; species Streptomyces agglomeratus. The sequence goes on along the minus strand of NZ_MEHJ01000001.1, from coordinate 410,026 downwards.
GCGAGTTCGGCGAGTTCAGCGAGTTCGGCGAGTGCGGTGTGCTGGTGTTCGGCGTGCTCGCTTGTGGAGTCGACGTCCGACCGGGTGAGGTTTCCGGTGTGCCGGAACCTGCCGGTGTCGTGCTGGGGGCCGGCTGGTTGGGGTCCGGGGTACGGGCGTCCGTCCCCGGGGTGCGGCCGTCCGGCGATGGCGTCGGCGTAGTACTACTTGGCGTGGCGGACGGCGTCGGGCTCGGGGTGGATGCGAGGCTCGTGCTGGTGGGGTTCGGGGTGGCGCCCGGCTCCGAGCGGTTGCCGCTGGTGTCTCCAGGCGGCGGAGTGGCCTGGCCAGGCCGGCTGTCCGGGTTGCTGGAGTCACCGGTCGGGTCACCGGCCTTGGGCCGGCCTTGAGCGCCCGAAGGGTCGGTTTCGGGGCTGCTCTGCCCGTTCTCCGATGACGGGGAGTCGTTGGTTCCTTCGTGCGAGTCGTCCGTCCCCGTTTTGGAGTCGTCCGTCGTCTCGTTCGCCGTCTCGTCCGAGCCGTCCGTCTCGGTCTCCGGCGGGAGGATCGGGTTCCGGTCGGCGTCCAAGGGGATGTGCCAGACGTTTTCCGCGTCGGCGATGTGGAGCGGCTCGTGGCTTACCTCACCGCTCTGGGTGTCGACCCATACGACGGTGCCGTTGTGGTTCACGGCATTGAACGCGTGGCCGCCGCTGCCGTCGGCCCAGTCCACATGCACGATGGCCGCCGCGCCGTGACCGGCCTGCTCCAGGTCCCACACGATGCCCGCAGCGGTGTTGGGGTCGTCGCCGGGTCCCGAGTAGGTGTACGGCGTGCCCGCCCAGCGCATCTGATTCTCGTTCGCGTCGTTCTCCGGCGAGAACGGGTCGGGGTTTCCGTCCTCGTCGTGGTCCAGGGTGCGAGGGGCCGAGACCTGCGGGTTTCCGTACCAGGTCTCCAGGAAGGAGCGGGAGCAGTCGGCGCAGTTGTTGCTGCGCCCGGGCACCTCGTTGCCGCCGTCGTTCTGGAGCTGGCTCCAAGGACCGAACGGGTCGGGGAACCGCTGAGGGGTGCTGTCAGGGTTCTTCGGCACGGCGTTCGCCAGGATCTGCTGGTCCTGCGGGTCGGGCTCCCTCAGCCCTCCTGGGGAGTGGTCCAAGTCGTCGCGGATGTCGTTCAAGCTGTCCGGCTCCGGCTCCGGCTTGTCGGGCGTGCCGGGGTCGGCCTGCGGCGAACCGGGCTCCTTCGGGCCGGACGGAGGGGTGCTCGACGCCTGTCCCTGCGGATTCGGGGTGGGCACCACGGTGTGAATCGGTACCGCAGTCACCTGAGGATGCTGTTGCTGCTGGTTAGGGGTGTTCGACGGCGTGCCAGGGTTGCCGCTGGCGGGTTGCTGCGGCGTGTTGGGTGTGTCCGGCCTACTCGGCGTGTGGGGTGCGTTGCCCGCCGGCTGCTGCGGCCGTGGCGCGGTGGTGCTCGTCCCCGGCTGCGACGCGGTCGGCCTGTTGCCGGCCGCCGGAGGCGGTGCGGCGTCGGGCGTACGACCAGGGTTTCCGTTGCCGGGGATGCCGGCTGCGCTCGGAGTTGCCGTCGGGGTGGTCGGCGGCGTCGTGCTCCTGGGCGGGGCAGGCTGCCTCGGGTCCTGGTTCGGGGTCGTGGAGGTCGGGTTCTGGTTCGGCTGAGGGGTGCGGCCGTCGGTCGAACTCGGCGTGGTGGGCGTCTGACCGGACGGCCGTCCACCCGCCGCTGCCGGTGTGCTCTGGGACGGCGTACGGCTGCCGTCTGATGCCGGTGTGCTCTGGTTCGGGGTTCGACCATCACCCGCCGCCGGGTGCGCTCCCGGGGTACGGGTGTTGGGCGTGCCCGGTGTGCTGGCATTGGGGCTGGTGACGGGGCCGGGTGCCGTCCCCGGGGTGCGGCCGTCCGTCGACGGTGTCGGCGTACGGGGAGGTGTCGACGGTGTCGGGCTCGGGGTGGACGCGGGGCCCGTCCCGGTGGGGTTGGGGATGCCGGCAGTGGAGGAAGGGGTCCTGGGCGGGCCCTGGGAGGGGTTGGGGCTGGTGGCGCCCGCACCGGACGGGGAGCCGCTCGGGGTGGTGCCCGTGCCGGTACGCGCGCCTGCTCCGCCGTCGGCAGTGGACGGGGGCGTGGGCGAGGTCGGCATGGAGGAGTTGCCGTCCGGACGGGGGCCGGCCGAGGCCGACGGGTCCGCCGCGGTCGGCGTCGGGGCGGCGTTCGACTGGGTGGGGATGCTGGCGGCGAGGCTGTCGATCGACGTACTGATCGAGCCGCCGTTGCTCGACGAGGAAGGTGTGCTGCCGCCCGTCGGTGTGGGCGCCGATTGCGCGGTGGGGGAGGTGAGGCCGCCGGGAGACGACGAGCCACCGCGGCTGTCGCCCGCGCTGGGTGTGCTGCCGCCGGTGTCCCCCGACGGGGACGGGGACGGCGCGGGCGCCGTGTTGCCGGGTGAGGGGTCGTCGAAGTCCGAGAGGGTCGGACGGGGCGAGTTCGAGGAGGAAGGATTCTGCCCGGTGTCCGAAGTGCTGGGGAGGAGTCGGGGTGCCGCTCCCGGTGTCGGTGCTGGGGAGGTTCCCGAGGTCGGGGGCGCTGTAGGCCGCCGGGCCGTCGCCGTCGGCGGATATGCCACCGCCGATGTTCGTGTTACCCGTGTTGGTGTTCGAGCGCGACGTCGTCGACGAGTCCGAACTGGAGGAGTCGGGGGAGCCCGAGGTGTCGGACGAGTTCGACGAGTTGGATGAGCCCGACGAATTGGTCGATCCCGAAGAGTTCGTCGATCCGGACGAGTTCGACGAGCCCGACGAGTTGGACGCGCTCGACGAGTTCGACGAGGAAGAGTTCGTGCCGGGGGAGTCCGAGCCGCCGGAGGAGGAGGAACTGCCGCTCCCCGAGTTGTCGCCGCTGCCGCTGCCGCTGCCGCTGCCCCCGTCACCACCGCCCCCCTCACCGCTGCCCGCAGTGGGGTTGTTGCGGTTGTTGTAGGCGTCCATGCTGTTGTTGTAGCCGCTGTCGATGCCGTCGCGGACGCTGCTGCCGGCCTTCTTGCCGAGGCCGTCTCGCAGGCCCTCGGCGAAGGTTTGCGGGGTCTGCTTGATGGCTTCCCAGCCGCCTTTGGCGCCGGCGGAGACGGTTTTGCTGAGGTCGAAGCCTTCCTGGGCGCCGAAGCCGACGTTGACGGACTGCCTGACGAGGTCGGTGACCATGGCCTGGACGGCGGAGACGGCCGGTTCCTTCATCGCTTCGATGATGGCTTGCATCAGCGCGTCTTTGAGCGCGTCGAGGATGCGTCGTACGGCGAGGCGGGTGATCTGGGTGGCGGCCATGCCGGCTGCGGCGGACAGGCCGAAGGTGACGACGGAGGCGGCGGCCGCTGCGGCGATCTGGATGGCCAGGGCGATGAGCTGGACGATGACCGCGTACTTGGCGAACTCCACCAAGTAGGCAGCCGCTTCGAAGGTGTTTGCGATGATGTAGGCGGCTTCGGCGGCGTTGGAGAGGTAGCCGTCCGAGCCGTTGGAGAACTTCTTGTAGTGCGTGGCGAACTTCTCGATGGACTCGCCCGCGTTGTGCGCGACCACCGTCCGGGCACTGGTGTCCGCCCGTACGCGCAGCTTCTGGACGTCGTCACCGAACGTCCGCCACAACTGGGCGGAATCTCTGAGCAGGTCCTCGTTCGCCGTCGGCCAGTTGTAGCCGAGCATCTTCAGAACCCACTCGAGCTCATCCGGCAACATCATCGCCACAGCGCGCCACACCCCCGATAGGCAACCGCCGTACAACGTCCCCCAACGACAGGAGAATCACACGAAGTACGGCTGTGCCTAGAGCGTACTAACCATCACCACCGTTGCTGCAGGCAGCTCCTGTTACAACCGTGCTGCGAACAGGGCGAATCCGGCGAAAAGGTTGTGCGCGCTGTGGCCGCGACGGTGTCGCCGTCCCCTACTCGCCCGGTTGGCGCTGCCGGCGGTACAGCCCGATGGCCTTCTCCGTCGGGTAGTTGGGTACGGTCACGGTCTCGCCGGTGTCCTTGGCCACCACGATCTTGCTGCCGCCGGGCTGAGCCGGCCGCGGTCGGCCCGCCGCGTCGGTGACCGGCGGGAAGGTCGCGTACACCAGGTAGCCGATGTCGAATTCGTGGACGTGCATCGGGGCCGGTGTGCCGTCCGCCAGCTTGGGCTGGGCGTACCGGCTGCGGACGATTTCCAGAGCCTGCTCGGGAGTGGTGGGCGGGACCTGAGGTCCGGGGGCGGGGGTCTCCGGGGTCATGGATGGTGTCCTTGCCTGACTCGCGTTGCCTGGGGTGGGAACTCGCCGAGCAGTCGTCGGCAAGAGGTCCTGGGCCATGTGTGTGTGCGGACCCGACGTCGATCGTAGACGCGCGCGGGCGGCCCCGCAGGAGGCCCGAGCACCGTACAAAGCTCAGCCGCCGCCCGCCGGCTGCTGACCGACGACACTGCCAGGGCGGGGGTGCACAGGGGCGGATGGTGGCACGGCAGTGGAGTAGCAGGGCTGGGCGGAGTAATTGTCAAGAGTTGTGGATCACTCGACGGCAAGGCTGCCTCTCGGAGCGGCACTTTTGGACTTCCAGCGAGTGGCTGACTCCTACGAATGTTTCTCCCACTTGGTTCGGGTGAGTTCGTACTCGACTTCGCCGTGCTCGGAGCCTTCGATCGCCTCTGGCCAGTCCCCGGTGAAGTTGCGGAGGAACGACAGCCCTGCCTTCTCCATCACACGCCGGGATCCCGCGTTGACCGTCATGGTGTTCGCGGTCACTCGCTCCACGCCGAGGTCCGTGAATCCCTTGCGGATCAGGGCCTGTGATCCCTCGGTGGCGTAGCCGCTGCCCCAGGCTGCCTTGTTCAGCCGGTAGCCGAGTTCCACAACGGCGGGGCTGTGGTCGTCCAAGGGGCGGAACTCGAACCAGCCCAGGAAGTTCCCGGTGTCCTTCTCCTGCGCGGCCCAGTAGCCGCGGGTCCCGAAGCACGGGTAGTCGTGGAGCAGCTTGGGCAAGGTCTGTGCCTGGATCACCTCGCGGCTTGTGGGTCGACCGCCGTTGATGAATCGCATGACTTCCGGGTCGTTGTCCAGTGCGAACAGGTGGTCGATGTCGGCCTCAGTGAACGCGCGCAGCACGAGCCGATTGGACTCCAGAAAGATGTTCATGCCGCGATCCTCACCACCGGCAGCAGGGCCCGCCACCGGATATCGCAGCAGGGCTGGTGAAGGGATGGTTGCTCATGCCACTTGGGGCTTGCGGCGTTCGACGAGCTCCCCGCGTTCGAAACGGGCTCCGGCCCGCACGAGGGCGACGAGATGAGGTGCGTTCACGGCCCCGCCAGTGGGCCTGAGCGCACTCAACTTGTCCTGGATAGCCTTCTTCGCCGCAGGCTGGGCCGACTTCGGAGGCTGTCGAGACAGTTGGCCGTCTTGTGAACCCGGCACCTCTGATGCCGGGTTCGGGGAAGACCTTGTTCAGGGCGTTCCACAAGCCGAGGGCACCGTCGCCGACAGCGAGGACGGGGGCGCCCCGCCGCGCCGCTGGCAGACCAGGGACAGACTCGCCCCGAACTCCGAGGACTCGCGGTAGCCGTCCGTCATCGCGATCAGCTCCTTGGTGCCGTCCGCGCTCACTCCGATGACGACCAGGACCGCCCTCAGCCTCTGCGTCGGCGAGAGGTCCGCTGCCGCCCACCGGCGGTGCGGAACCAGCCGGGGCCCTCATTCACACGGTGCTGGTGACCGTGACGAGGACGGTGACCGGTGCGGCTGAGCCGTGCTGGGCCAGGTGAGCGGTGAGGGCGGCCTGGACATGTTCGCGTACCTGCTGGGCGACATCCAAGACGCGGTGGCCTTCGTGGACGGCGCAGCGTACTTCTACGTGCCAGCCGCTTTGAGGACTGTGTTCGGCCCGGATGCCGGCCTCGCCAGAGACCGGGTCGGCTCCCATGGCCTGCTGTGCGCGGGAGGCCACGGCGGCCAGCCGGTCGGCGACGCCCGGATGGAGTGCGGCCACACCGGGGACATCGAGGGCAGCCCGCGCAGCAGTGCGCTGGATGTCTCGGTTGCTGGAGGAGGTCATCGCTGCCCGCTCCGCTTGGTCGGCCCGCCACTGGACACGACGGCAGGGTCCAGCACGGTGTCGATTTTCAGGTCCAGGTCGCTGACGGCCAGGCCCAGCTCGTGGTCTGCGGCTTGGAGTACGGCTCGGCGCACCCGGGCGGCCCGGTCGGGCAGCGGCTGGTCGAGAGCAGCTGCCAGCGTCATGGTGATGTGCACGGCGGTGCCGTTGCCGGTGGCAGTGAGGCGGCAACTGGCGGCGCGAGCTCCCGGCACGGTGTCGGCAGCACGGCGCAGCACCCTCGCGGCGGCGCTCTCCGCGATCCGCACGTCGTGGGCGGAGTCGTCCAGCGGCAGCAGCGCGCCGAGCCGCACCTCCGCCCTCACCGCGTTGATCACCCGTTCGGCGAGGCTATGCCCAGGGGGACGTTCCTTGTCACGCAGGGCGCGGGAGGCCTCATCCAGGGCAGCCAGCCCATCGACGGCCTGCCGGCAATACGGGCAGCGAGTGGTGTGCGAGTCTGCCGTGGCCTTGCCGTCGCGTGCCTCCTCCCAGGCGCGGCTCAGTGGGCGCCCACACGGCAGCAGCTCGTCGCCGGCGAGCGGTTCCGCTTCGGGCAACGGCTGGCGGCCGGCCGCCTCGGCGCCTTCGGCGGGCACTCCGTGGCCGGAATCGGGTGGGGGTGGGGTCGCCTAGCGCCATGGGCGCATCGCCTCCTGCAATGCGTGTCGTGCGCGAAAGAGTCTGCCGCGCACCGTCTGTTCGCTGGTTCCGGTCACGTGTGCGATCTCCTCGTAGTGCAAGCCGTGCAGCTCCCGCAGAACCCAGCAGGCTCGCTGCTCGGGGCTCAGCTTGTGCAGTGCCTGAGCCAGAGCGGCCGTTGCCGCGTCCGTCTCGGCGACACACGGTGGTGAGCTGCCTGGATCATGAGCGGTGGGCTCGGGGACCGTGTCCAGGGGAAGCGCGCGGGGGGCGCGGCGCAAGATGTTGAGACACCGGTTGGTGACGATGCGGTACATCCAGGTGCCGAACGAGGCGTCGTGGCGGAACTCCGGCAACTGTCGCCAGGCGGCGAGAAATGCTTCCTGGACGGCGTCCTCGGCATCGGCCTGGCTGCCGAGCAGGTGGTGGGCCAGCGCGAGGAGCCGGCTGGTGTGACGGCGGACCAGGACGGCGAACGCGTCATCATCCCCCTCCGCGGCCCGTACGGCCAGCAGCCTGTCCGGCAGCTCGGCGACATTGTTCCGGCTGACCGGCACCTCGGCGAGGCTCGGCGGCGCAGGGTGCTGCAGGTGGTCTGCGCCCGGTGGGGGCGGGTGTCCGGTCCGGTCGCGCATCCACCGCTCGCTTCCTGCCAGGACCGTCACCCCGGCGTCCGCATTCTTCGAGTCTATGGGAAGTCCGTCACGTAATCGGTGTGAGGAATGCAGCTGCCGTGTGTCCAAGTATTCGACGGGCACCGCACCGGGACCCGCACGGACACCCTCGGGAGGCCCTCATGTCGGACACCATCAGCCGCCCCACTGCACAATCGACGAAGACGGGCGCCGGGGGCAAGACGCTGCAGGGCCGCACCGGCGCGGGGACCGCGCCCGAGACACGCGGGCGGACCACCATTGCCGACAGCGTGGTGGAGAAGATCGCAGGAATGGCCGCCCGCGAGGTGCCGGGCATCCACAGCCTCGGCGCCGGGATGGCCCGCACCTTCGGCGCCGTCCGCGACCGCGTGCCAGGCGGACACCCCAGTGTGACCCGAGGGGTGAGGGTCGAGGTGGGCGAGCGCCAGGCGGCCGTGGACCTCGACGTGGTCGTCGAGTACGGCGTGGCCATCGTGGACGTCGCGGGCGATGTCCGCACCAACGTCATCGGGGCCGTGGAACGCATGACAGGCCTGGAAGTCGTCGAGGTGAACATCGCTGTCGACGACGTCTACCTGCCCGACGAGCAGGACAAGCAGGAGGAGACCGAGGGCCGCGTGAGGTGACCCCCTCCGCCTCCAGCACCCGCCAGCGGTTCCTACCGGTGGTGTCGGGGAGAGACAGATCGACATAAGATTGGGTTGAGTGATACTGGGCCTGCTGGCAGGCATGGCCCTGGGCTTCCCGCCTACTTCGGCGGCTTCTGGGCCTTCCTCCTGGTGGCAGCCCTGGGCGCGGCGGGCCTGGTCGCCGGCCGACTCCTCGAGGGCGACCTGGAGGCATCCGACTTCGTCCGGTCACGGGAGCGGCGGTGACCACCCAACCCGCTGCAACCGCACTCCCCGGACCGGGGCACGCTGCCCCGCCTCCTGTGCCAGCGGCGGAGCGCGGCGCGACCGTGATCCCCGACAAGGTGGTGGCCCGCATCGCGGCCCGCGCCGCGCATGAGGCACTGACCGACCTGATGGGCGCCACCCCCGCACATCGGGGACTGGCCACACCCGGCGCGACGGTCGCGGTCGGCAGCGGATCGGCCCGGCTGGGCCTGTCCATCGACCTGCCCTACCCAATCGACATCGCCCATACCGCCCGCGCGGTCCAGCGTTCTGTCGGCGAGCGGGTAGCCCGGCTGACCGGCATGCGCGTCACCCAGGTCACCTTGACCGTCGAGAACCTGATTCCCTCCGGCGGCCTGGAGCGCAGGCGCGTGCAATGAGCCAAGCCAGCACACCTCACGGGAAGGAGAGCCGGCATGTCACGGGACCAAGAACCCGCTGAGACGGGGCAGCCCCCCACAACCCAAGCGGCCACCCTCCTGACGGTGGGCCTCCTGGCCAAGCAGCCGCCAGACGCTGCGCAGCCCCAGCACGGCAGCAAGACCGGCGACGGCACACGACGTCCCTCACGCCGCCTGTGGTCCGCACGCCGCATCCCCGCCGCGCTGCCCCCCCTCTTTGTCGTGGCCGGCGCCGGGATGCTGCTGTTCGACATCTCCATGGTGCGGGCCGGCCGAGAAGCCGCCGCCTGGCGTACCCGCCTCGCCCACGAACTGGCCACCCGCCCCCTGGACGACACATGGGTGCTCACCGGCGCCGCCCTCGCCACAGCCCTCGGACTGTGGCTGATCATCCTGGCTTTGACCCCTGGCCTGCGCCGCCATCTGCCCCTCAAGACCCCCGCTGGCCCCGGCAAGGTGCGGGCCGTGCTGGACCGTGATGCCGCCGCCCTGATACTGCGAGATGCCGCTCTGCGCGTCCCCGGAGTCAGCCGCGCCAGGATCCGGGTGCGCCGACACCGCATCAACGCTCGCGCAGACATACGCTTCCGCGACCCCGGTGTAGTCAGGACCGACCTCACCGCCGATCTCCACGAGCAACGCGAGCGACTCGCCCTGGCCCACCCACCCAAGCTCACCGTCCACGTACGCCAGCGCCGCGGCTGACAGTCCTGCAGACGCTTGAACTGGGCAACAAGAAGGACAGGAGATGCCGCTGTGAAGAGGCAATCCACCGGGTTCACTGTCAGGGGTGAGTGTGAGGGTGATACGGCACTCGGGGTGGTCGGGTCGGCCAACTATCTGTGCATGTGCTTGCTGGACGCCGGGCAGGTGGCGGGCGTCGGCGGCGATAGCGTCGCTGAGGGCGTGCTGGTGCAGTTCCACGCAGTCTGTCGGGGGTGTTCCGACGGGCAGGGAACCTGGGCGGGTTCGGCGCAGTTGGGCCAGGAGCCACCACAGGGTGAGCAGGACGATGACGGCCAGGGCAGCGATGACCGCTGGCCACCACCAGCCCTCGTCGTTCCAGCGGGTGCGGTCGGCGGCGCTGAGCAGGACGGTGTGCGGGGTGGTCAGGGGCCAGCCGTCGGGTGGTGTCAGGTGCCAGCGACGGTAGAGGTCAAAACCGGCGGCGAGGACGAGGAGGCCGCCTGTGAGGAGGACCATCCCAGCCAGGGCCAGCAGCGTCCGCTTGACCACCCGGCACCGTCCAGGCGCTGTGCCACGGCCCGCTGGAACGTGCCCGCCATTCCACCGGCTGGCACCAGCTCCCCACAGAGGCACGACTGCAGGTCACCCCACACAACACCGCGCCACGTAGAAGCGGCGCTTCGACACCGGCGGGGGGCCACGATCGCGAGGGCTGTCCACACACTCATCCCGACGACGATCACGGCCACCGCCGGACCCCTCCGTCGAAACACGCCTCGCCGATGTGCGCGAGCCCGGAGGAGATGCCTGCGACTCTAGACACCGCACGGCAGCGCGGCGTTCGCGAGAGGGCCGTGTACACAGACGATGGGGGAGCCGAGCCAGGGGCATGGGTCGGGTGCATGTACTGGCCAGTACTCCAGGCGTCATGCCGGGCGGGAGGAGAAGGGAGCCGGATATATGAGTGGAGGCGACCCCGCACGGGGCGATCCCGACATGGCGGGGGCTGCGGCGTCCGGGCCGGGTGGCCTGCTCGACGTGCTGGGAGTGGCGGCTGTTCTCCTCGACGCCGAGGGAAAGATCGATCTTTGGAGCCCGCAGGCCGAGGACCTGTTCGGCTACAGCGCCGAGGAGGCCCTCGGCGAGCACGCCGGCCGGTTGCTCGTCAGCGAGGAGCACAGGGAGCTCGTACTGGACATGTTCGCCGAGGTCATGGAAGGCGGCGGCAGCTGGGCCGGTGTCTTCCCCATCCGGCGCAAGGACGGCAGCACGCGGCTGGTTGAGTTCCGCAACATGCGGCTGCAGGACGACCAGCGAGAGTACTGGGCCTTGGGTCTGGCTACTGACCAGGCGACGCTCCGCGAGGTCGAACGGGACCTGGCACTGTCCGCCCGGCTGGTGTCCCAATCACCCATCGGCCTAGGCGTGCTGGACACCGACCTTCGGTACGTCTCGGTCAATCCGGCGGAGGAGCGGATGAACGGCGTGCCTGCCGCCGAGCACATTGGCCGCCACGTCCATGAGGTGCTGCCCTGGCTGCAGGAGTCCTTCGAAGCGGCGATGCGCGAGGTCCTGGCCACCGGCGTCCCGGTCCTGGACCAGTACACCGCCGGCCGCACCGCGGCCGACATGGACAACGACCATGCCTGGTCGATCTCGTTCTACCGGCTCGAAGCCCCCAACGGGAAAGTGCTGGGAGTCGCCACCGCCAGCGTGGACGTCACCGAACGACACCGCACCGTCGAGGAACAACGCCATACCGCGCTGACCCTCCAACGCAGCCTCCTGCCGCATCCGCCACCGCGGCGCCCAGGCCTTGAGATCGCCACCCGCTACCGCCCCGCCCAAGCCAGCGTCGAGATCGGCGGCGACTGGTTCGACGTCATCCCTCTGAGCGGAGACAAGACCGCTCTGGTCGTCGGGGACGTCATGGGCAGCGGGGTCGCGGCCGCAGCCACTATGGGCCAGCTCCGTACCGCCACCCGCACCCTGGCCGACCTGGACCTCCCACCCGCCAAGGTCATGCACCATCTCAACCACGTCACCGCCGGCCTGGGTGACGCCATCGCCACCTGTGTCTACGCCGTCTACGACCCCCGCCAGGCGCGCTGCGACCTGTCTCTCGCCGGGCACCTGCCGCCGGCCCTCCTGCATCTCGACGGCAGGGCCGAACTGCTGGAACTGCCCACCGGCGCGCCACTGGGCGTCGGCGACGTAACCTTCCACACCACCACCCTGACCCTCCGCCCCGGCGACCAGCTCGTCCTCTACACCGACGGCCTGGTCGAAACCCGCGACACAGCCATCGACACCCGCCTGGACGTCCTCCTCACACTCCTCGACGACCCCAAGCGCCCGCTCGAGGACACCTGCGACTGGCTGCTCCAGGGACTTCGGCACCCCGGAGATCACGACGACGTCGCCCTCCTCATCGCCCAGACCACGTGACAGGCGTTTGGCCCCAGCACCGGCCGCCGAGAAGGGGGGCTGGTCCGTCAGGGGTTGTAGCGGAGAGCCTCGTCGAGGCGGCTGCGCAGGACAATGAGGGTGGCCATGTCCGCGACGTGTGCCAGGGCTGTGAGTAAGGCCTGGATGCGTGGGTCGTCGCCTGCGCGGACGGCTTCCACGATCTCGCTGATCGTGTCATCTACCGCAACCGGCACCGCCGCAGAATGGGCGTCCATCGTGTACGCATACCCGCTCGGGCGCCTGACGGGAAGGGCGCCAACGCGGGGGGTTCAGGATGAATCCTGTCGCGCTGGGCAGAGCTCAACCTTGGCCGGTGGCGCGCCGCCCGGCAGACACCTGTAGTGAGACCCTGGCCTCAAAGTTCGCAGGTCAGGCATCGCTGCTGCTGCGAGCGCATTAGCAACCGGGCCGCGAACTCGTCCACCCCTCCCGCTTCTTGACCGAGCAGCCGGGACTTGTCCGGGCGATCTCTGAGGCAACGGTGTCTAACGCCTGTGAATCTCGCTGTCGAAGGTCTCGTCAAGTGAGGTAAAAGGGGCGGTATGAGCAGATGCTGGACGAGACCTTCGATCACGCTGTCGTGCACCACGGATACACCAGCTACATGCGCGACTACGAGCTCATCATCTACGCGACGGCTGACCCCCGCACCGGCGTAGCGCCAGCCTACCGGCGGTACCTCTTCCGGTACTGCGTCGAGGCCCGATGTGAGACGTCAGTGCCTGCGGAGACCTGGCGGGTCTCCCTGCCACAAGCGGCACATAGCTGTACCCAACCTCGGGGAAGTCGACCCCGGCCTCCTCCCGGGCAGGTGGGCTTGGGGAACCATGCCCTCAATGTGCTGACGGCCGCGACGGATTTCGGCCTCGATCTGCGGGCGCCGGATCTGGACGTAGTCGCAGATCGTGGAGTACGTCGCGCTGTCGAAGCCGTATCCGGCGGCCAGCCCCTGATGGAGGCGCCGGGCGGTGTACCTCTGGCGCGGTGCGGTCTGGTCCTCCCCGAGGGTCGCGTCCATCCACCGTTTCGCGGGGGCCAGCCACGTCATCCCGTGCTTTGGCATCTTCGGTCGGCGGCACCGCCGACTGCAGAGCCTGTCTCACCGTCCGTCGAGTGCCGTACTTCTCCGCCAACGCGCGCTGGTCGAACTCCAGCTCACACGCATCAGTGCGGCCCACAGGTGCAGCGGGCGGGCCGGGTCGTAGATCCGGGCTGACGGCGCAACCGCCCACGAGAAGACGCGCTCCACAGGGTGCGCCTACCCTGTCATTGAGGTCTCTGCGAGATCGGAGTTCATCATGATCATTCTTGGGGTCATCCTGCTTGTGATCGGCTTCGTGGCCAGCATCTCGATCCTGTGGACCATCGGGATCGTTCTGGTCGCTATCGGAGTGCTCCTATGGATTTTGGGTGCGGTCGGTCACGCGGTCGGCGGTCGCCGGCACTACTGGTAGTCGGCCCTACCCCTGCCCCTCGTCCGGTACGGCTGCCCCCTCGGCCTCGGGAGCGTAGCGTCATGGTCGTCTTCCTGGTACTCCTCGGCAGCGCGGCCGCTCTGGTTGTTATCGGCGCCGTCGTGGACGGAATGCTGTATCTGCTGTCCGTCGGGGTGCTGCTCGCCGTGGTCGCCGTGCTGTATCTGCTCGTGCGCTCGGTATCGCGCTCGCGACGACGCCCGGCCGGTTGAACGTGGCACCTGCGGCCCCTCAAGCCACGAGTTCATGCCGATGAAGCCCTCCACGCCCGCCACCATTCCTCTTCGCTGCGTCGGGCGCGTCGAGCGGTCAGCCGTTCAACCGTGGGGCGCGCCTGGCGGCGGAGCAGCGCTCTCGGACTGGGACAACGAGCACTGGGCTTCGCCGCACTCGGATTTCTCACTCTGGTGCCCCTGCTGATCATCGTCTCCTCGGGAGACCCGGAGAACGGACGGGGATTCGCGCAGTGGCTGGGGGAAGGGCTCGGGGTCTCGAGGGCATCCAGGCAGCAGGTCGAGCATCTGTTCATCCAGCCCGGCCAGGCCCTGCGGACCACGACGGCCTTCGGCATCGCCGCCCTCGCCGTGTTCGGCCTGACCCTCGGTGCCGCGGTCCAGAGCGGTTACGAGAAGGTCTGGGACCTCCCACCGGCCCGCTGGTGGGCCAGGTGGCGGCACGTGGTCTGGCTCACCGTCCTCACCGGATACCTCTTCTTCTCCGCCACCACGACCCTGCGGGACAAGCCCTTGGCGGGCGGGGTGATGGCATCACTGAGCGCCTTGCTGTTCCTCTGGTGGTCCCAGCACATGCTGCTCGGCGGGCGGATCCGCTGGCGCGCCCTGTTCCCCGGCGCCATGGTCACCGTCATCGGGCTGCTCGGCCTGCGCCTCTTCTCCAGACTCGTCTTCTCGCCGTTGATCGCATCCAACACCGTCAGCTTCGGCCCCGTCGGAACCGTCCTCGTGGTCCAGTCCTGGCTGGTCGGTGTAGGCGTCGTCGTCTTCGGCGGCGCGCTGGTGGGCCGGTTGCTGTGCGAAAAACTCCCACGTAGGACACGCACGATGAAACGGCGCAGACGGGACGCGACCTCCTAGCTGCCAGCCCCCCCAGGGCTGGACTCCCTGTTGCAGCTCGGCCACGGGCAGGCTGGCGGTGATGTTGGACTGTCCGGCCGCAAGCGCTGGGTCCTCTGTCCGAGTCGACTTGCAAGCGTCACAACCGGCCCACTTTCCAGCCGTCGCGGACACGCACCTGTCGGACGCCTGATATGCGGCGTAGGCTCATATCAGCGCCACGGAATTCGGCGCGTTGAGCACAGCGGTGATGCAGGATTCTGCCAGAATCCCGTGTACCCCGGAGCGGCGGCGGGGCGGGAGCAGCGCGCAGTCGCGAAGGCTCGATCCTGGTCTTGTTCGGAGGAAGGCCCGCACTTACGGCGTGCGGAACCACCTGCCCCTGAGTGTGTCACTGCGGTGTCGAGCCGTTTCTGACTGAGGCGCTATGCATATTGCGCGCACCCTGCTGGTGAACCAGAACCTGGAAACCCGGATGGGCCTCACCCTGGTGGGAGAGCTGGACCGGGAATCAGTCCCCCTGCTGCAGACGGCTCTTCAGAACTGCCTGCAGCCCGTCGGCCGGGGCGACATCGAGATCAACGTCGAGGGGCTTACGTTCTGCGACGTCAGCGGCCTGAACGCTCTCCTGGCCGCCGCACGTCGGCGGCACGGGCAATTCCGTACGTCTCCACGGTCCATTGCCCGCCGTCGTCAGGCTCTTGGAGGTGACCGACACCTGCTTCCTCACCGATGGCCCCGCCACCGCTCCGGCACTGAGACTCGTTCCTACGGTGCCCCTCGACCAGTGACCTCATAGCGGGGACCAGCTGCCCAACCGTGGACGACTGCGCCAGCCCCCGCTCGGATGCTCTGGGCCAGAACCTTGGCGAAGCCTCACGCTCCGCACAACGTCACGCCTATGAGCCCCGCCCAGAGGGGGGCGGGCGTACGTCCGACGGACGCTCCAGACCATCAGTGACGCATGAATCTCGACACAGGGGACACTTCCGCATCGGCACAGACAGAAGGACGGATCACGTGCCCGATCAACAACTCACCCAAGTCCCGGCTCCCCAAGAATTTTCCGCTGCCTTCGGTACCCGACTGCCCAGAGGAAGCACGGCACCCGGCACACAGCGCTGCCCGGCCGGCCATCAGCACACGATGAGCCCGGTTACCGGAACACAAGGACCGTCATGACCACTCAGGCACCGCTGCGCCCACCCGCACCCGAAGGCCGGTATCCGAGGGGCGGCAGTGACTTCGCCCGGCTCTCGAAACAGATCAAGGAGGCCGGGCTGCTACGCCGCCGGCCCGCCTACTACGCCGTGCGTATCGCGCTCGTCGCTGCCTTGTACCTCGCCGGCTGGGGAGCGTTCCTGCTGGTGGGCAACAGCTGGTGGACGCTCGCCGTTGGTGCTCTTCTGGCCGCCGTGTTCGGACAGGTGGCTCTCGTCGCCCACGACGTGGGGCACCGGCAGGTATTCACGCGAAAGAAAGCGAGCGCTGCCGCCGGCCGCCTCGCGGGAAACCTCGGGATCGGGATGGGATACGGATGGTGGCAGGACAAGCACTCCCGCCATCACGCCAACCCCAACCACGAGGACCTCGACCCGGACGTCGCACCCGACATCTTCGTCTGGAGCCAAGCCCAGGCCCGCCAAGCCTCAAAGCTGCCCCGCATGGTCGGGCGGGCCCAGTCCGTCCTCTTCCTGCCCCTCCTCACCCTTGAGGGATTCAATCTCCACGTAGCCGGCGTCCGCGCCCTCGCGAATCGCTCCCTCAAACAGCGCCGCCTGGAAGGCACCCTGCTGTTCGGACACTTCACCCTCTACTGCGCCCTGCTGTTCGCCGTCCTGCCGCCGGGCAAAGCGGTGGCCTTCCTAGCTGTGCACCAGTGTCTGTTCGGGGTGTACCTGGGCTCCATCTTCGCCCCCAACCACAAAGGGATGCCCACCCTGACGGGACCGCACCGCCCCGACTTCCTGCGCCGCCAGGTCCTCACTTCACGCAACGTCCGCGGCGGACGGATCACCGACGTCATTCTGGGTGGCTTGAACTACCAGATCGAACACCACCTGTTTCCCAGCATGCCGTCCCCGAACCTGCGCCACGCCCAGGCCATCGTCCGCCGGTACTGCGAACAGCTGGGCGTGCCGTACCTCCAGACGGGACTGATCGACTCCTACCGGCAAACGATCAAGAGTCTGCACCACGCCAGTTCCCCCTTGCGGCAGACAGGCTGACCGCCTGCTCAAGCCAATCCGTCAGTGAGCGTGGCTGCGCCGGGCGGACCCCGGTCCGCTGTAAAGAAGTCGCATGATTTTCAAGCATCCGTCCGACCGGGGCGGCTCGCGGAACAAGCCCTTCGAGAGGCTGGCCGAGAACGCCTCACGGTTCACCAGTTCAGCGACGTTCTTCGTGGTGTGCCTGCTCCTGGTCGCCGTGGTCGTCGCCCTGCACCTGATCGGTCTGCCGGTCAAATGGCTCCTGTTCGCGGGCGAGGCGATGTCGGCGGTGACCCTGCTCCTGCTGGCCTTGCTCAAGAACTCCGAGCTACGGGCCGAACGGGCGGTCCAAAGCAAGCTCGACGCAATCGCCGCAGCCCTGCTGGAAGGCCAGGAAGGCCGCGGCCCAGGAAAGGCCCACCAGGAGCTGCGGTCTCTGATTGGATTGGAGGACGACTCATGAGCAACCCGAGTCCCGTTTCTCCTCAACGGAGGCGGACGAGCGGGACACGGTGGACCGGTGGCGGATGCTGCCCCGCAACTCCAACTGTTCAGCGGTGACTGACGAGCAGGATGAGCGACGACGGCTTCGACGACGCTACGGCCAGCGCCCCGAATCCGACAGGTCCGCTGGTCACCGAGGGCCTCGGCTGCTGGCTCGTGGGATCGCCTGGAAGAGGCGGCGCGACCCTCATCGAGGGTGAAGCACCAGTGAGTCGGTGAGGGACCGGTGCCCGTTGCGGGCGATCGACGGCGATGCCGCTCACACCTACCGCGGTTCGGGCACGGGGACCTGGCACCTGATCATGACCGTTCACATCCCGCCCGGTCCTGGCGCTGCAAGCTGACCTGTGTAGCAGGGCAGCCATGCAGGGGCCGTGCCCGTTATTGCTCGGGGAACGAGGTAGCGGGTCCAGCTGTCGTTGGCGTACTTCGCCCACGTCTCGGCAGTGGAGGGGCTGATGCCGAACAGGTCGGCGATGACGAGCAAGCAGCGGACGTGCCGGGTGGTGGCGCTCTGCGGGAGGCTGTCCAGCAGCTCGTGAGTGAGCGGCTCGGCCTGACCGGCGAGCTGGGCGAGGGCCTCGGCGGAAGGGCCGCGGCGCAGCCATCCCAGCACGGGGTAAGAGTTCTCCGCGCTGGTCACGGCGTCGGCCGTCGCCGGCAAATGGTCCGGGACGGCACCGTGGTCGCAGTGGGCAGATCACGGACCCGCTCGCCGGGGTCATCGCGTCCGCAGCAGGCGGTGCGCAGATCGCTGCCGTCGGCAGCGCGGCACGCAAGCGACGACGACACGGCTCATCCAGACTCCGAAATCCGATCACTGGCGCAACGGTCACCCATCGGCGGCAGTCCTGATCGTGATGGTGTCGTTGAGGACTGTGTGGCGGTACACGGTGAACAGCGCGTTCCCGGCAGCGCGCCGGACCCTGGCAGCTGCCCGGTGACCGGCCCTACCGGACAGAGCGGGTGCGCCGTGAACTTCGGCTTCGGCTGGAGGCCGCCGTCGCCTGGCGGCTGGGGATGCAACGGCGACACGAGGATGCTCAGTCCTCGGCCGACGCGCCCATGCCGCCTTTGGCAGACGCCCGCGCTGTAAGCGAGCTGGGTTGTCGTAATCTGCGGCTCATGACTGATGCCACGTCCCCGACTCCGTCCGAAGCCTTCGCGCTGCTGCTGGCCGGCAACCAGCGTTTCGTCGCGGGTACGCCGCAGCACCCGAACCAGGACGCCGCGCGCCGCGCCGAGACTGCCCCGGGCCAGCGTCCGTTCGCGGTGCTCTTCGGCTGTTCTGACTCCCGCCTGGCCGCCGAGATCATCTTCGATCGGGGCCTGGGTGACCTGTTCGTGGTCCGCACTGCGGGCCACGTGGCGGGGGCGGAGGTGCTGGGCAGCATCGAGTACGGCGTGAGCGTGCTGGACAGCCCGCTGGTAGTGGTGCTGGGCCACGACTCGTGCGGCGCGGTCGCGGCCACTCGCGCTGCCCTGACCGACGGCTTGGGCAGCACGACCGGATACGTGCGCGACGTGATCGAGCGCGTCACGCCCAGTGTTCTGGCCGCCCGGGCCGCCGGGCTCAGCGGGGACGACGAGATCATTGACGAGCACATCCGGCACACCGTTGCCCTTCTCCTGGACCGCTCCCGGGCGCTCGCTGACCAGGTCACAGCAGGACGCACGGCCGTGGTGGGCATGTCCTACCAGTTGGCCGACGGCAGTGCCCGACTTGTGACGGCCCGCGGTCTTCCGGCGGAGATGGCTGCCTCGGGCCCGGGGGGCGTTACACCCCACCTGTGAGCGGTTCTCCGGTTGCCGTGCCAGGCCGTCTGGCCCGCTCAGACGGCCTGCACACCCCGGACAGCCGTAAGGCGATTGGTGCCGCCACCGAGGTGCCGGACACTGGTCAACTTCTTCTCAAGGAGTGAATGGGCTGCGCTGCCAGCCAGGCCCTGGTAAGCGGGCCTGGGGCGGCATCGGCCTGTAGCTCGTATGCGTCGCCAACCCAGGGACCCGGTGGGACCCGGTGGGGCGACGTGTGGTGGCACCGGGTTCACCTCGATGCGCCCAGTGATCTATCGGTTCTGCGGGCATCGGAGGCATGGGGGCTGCCCCTCCCGCGTGGACCGTATGCCGCGGTGTTGGGCTTCCCCGCGCACTCATGGACCCGCACCCGCATCTTGGCTGGTGATGTCTGTGGGCACCCGCGCTAGCTGTATTGCCCTGTGAGGTTGGGGACGCGGCTGGCGGGTGGTTTGCCTGCGAGCGCGGTGTGTCCGCGGTGGTGATTGTAGGTGTGGAGCCAGTGTGGGAAGGCGTCGCGTCGTTCTTGTTCTGATCGGTAGGGGCGGGCGTAGGCCCATTCGTCGAGCAGGGTGCGGTTGAAGGGTTCGACCTTGCCGTTGGTCTGCGGCCGGTAGGGCCGGGTTCGCTTGTGGGCGATCCCGGCCGCCGCCAGGGCATCGTGCCAGTCGCGTGAGCGGTAGCAGGAGCCGTTGTCGGTCAGGACGCGCTCGACGGTGATGCGAGAAGGCCGTCACGCGCCGCCCGAGCGCGTCGGCCAGGTGTACCCGTGTCGATCCTGTCACCGGCCAAGGACACGGCCGGACTGCCCGGGGTCTACGGTGTGGTCGTGTTTCCAGCTGCGGAGGCGCGTTGAGTGCTTCGGTGGCGCTGGGGTGGGAGGGCATGAGGGTGCTGATGCCGGTGAGGTCGAGCATGGGGCGTGTCCTCGGGCAGGTTCGAGAACCGGCTCCGCCTCGCTCGCAGGCCATTCGGCCAGCAGCCAGCACGCGGGCAGTTCCGGCCCCTCGACCGCCTTGCGGATCTCGCGACCGGGAGCCGGCGGACTCGGTAGTCGGGTGGGCCTCATCGGCCGCCGGCGAAGTGTGGGTCGGCAGGGGTGCTGGACGCGGCACCATCGGCTTTGGCCGCATCGGCGAGGGCCTCGGCAGCAGCCTTTGCCGCCTGCGCGGCGTCGTCGGCGACCTGGGCGGCCCTGTCGTCCGACGGGCTCTCCCGGGTGGCCGATGACTGGGGCAGTACCTCGCTGAAGGCGCGGGACACTCCCTGGAGTGCGGAGGTGACCTCGCTGGGGATTACCCAGAGTGTGCTGCCCGAGCCCTGCGCGAGTTGGGGCAGCATTTGGAGGTACTGGTAGGCGAGCAGTTTGGGGTCGGGGTCGTTGCGGTGTACTGCCTGGAACACCTCGTCGATGGCCCGGGACTGTCCCTCGGCCTTGAGGATCTCCGCGGTGCGGTTGCCCTCCGCTCGAAGGACGGCGGACTGCTTGTCGCCTTCAGCGGTGAGGATCTGCGACTGGCGTTGTCCCTCGGCGCCGAGAATGGCGGCCCGCTTGTCGCGCTCGGCCCGCATCTGCTTCTGCATCGCGTCTTTGATGGACTGCGGGGGGTCGATGGCCTTGATCTCCACACGGTTGACTCTCAGCCCCCACTTGCCCGTGGCTTCGTCCAGGACGCCACGGAGCTGGTTGTTGATGGTGTCGCGTGAGGTGAGTGTCCTTTCCAGGTCCATGGACCCCACAACGTTGCGCAAGGTGGTGACAGTGAGCTGCTCGACTGCCTGCAGGAAATTCGCGATCTCGTAAAAGGCTGCGCGTGGGTCGGTGACCTGAAAGTACAGGACGGTATCGATCTCGACGACCAGATTGTCCTCGGTGATCACCGGCTGCGGTCGAAACGATACGACCTGCTCCCGCAGATCGATCACCGGATGGACACGGTCGATGTAAGGGATCACCACGTTGAGGCCGGGCTTCAGCGTGCGGTGGTAGCGGCCGAGTCTTTCGACGTTGCGGGCGCGTGCCTGCGGCACGATGCGTACGGCCCGCAACACGGTGAAGACTGCGAAAAGCGCGACGAGCAATCCAGCAATAAGGAATGCCGAGGCTTCCATGGCTCACTCCCGGGGGTAAACGAGCGCGGTGGTGCCGCTGATCTCTATGACATCGACGGTCGCTCCGGGAGGAATCACCAGCGTCTCGTCATAGGCGCGGGCGGTCCATTCCTCGCCTCCGATACGAACCCTTCCTCCGGTGACCGTTATTTCGGAGACCACGTAGGCGGCCCTGCCGACCAGTGCATCAATGCCAAAGCGTTCCGCCTGGGGCTGCAGCATGCGGCGCAGCGCAAGAGGACGCACGAACAGCACGCTGACCACAGCGACGATGGTGAACACCACGAACTGCAAGGGCAGCGCAAGCCCTACTGCGGCGCACCCGGATGTCACCAGAGCGGCCCCACCCAGCAGTCCGAGGGCAGCAGTGAGCGTGAAGATCTCCGCCACAGCCAACACTGCTGCGACGACCAACCAGATCAGCCACGGATCCATTGCGTGCCCCTCCCAGCCGGTGACGCCGCGCTATTGGCCGGCCGACTTCCCCGGACCATCTGAATATGACGCTGCTTGCGGGAGTCTGCGTAGCGAGCCGGTTGCGATGAGCCCAGAGCCTCAGTCGATTGACTACTTTGTGGTAATTTTACCCATATTAGGCGGTAGGAAACCGGCCTTGCCTCGCAGGGGGAACGATCTGGTCGTCAATCGTTGAGGGCATGGAACACGCCGTCCGAGGGGCCTGCGCTGTTCCGAGTGGACGCCCAACAGCTCAGTCGGCTCGCCGGGCCCTGGACGATTTGCATTCACCGACGCGGTTCCAGCGGGCCCCCTGCGTCCGGCGGCACGAGCGCGGACACGGCTGCGCGTGGAAGAGCCGCAGCGTGGCCGACGACTTCGGCTGACAGCCCGCCGTTGGCTTTCCGCGCATCTGCCTCGCCGAAGCCGGCCGGAGGTGTCACGCGATGGTCGTGACGCGGCGGGAGTCCTCCGTGGCGCGTGGGCCGCCACAGCGTGTGGACGACATGCCGCGGGGTGAGTAGCGCGAGTGCGGCGCCGCCCAGCGTCACCAGCCCAGTTCGTCAGTTTCAGTCCCTTGGCGTAGTCGCATCGGGCAGGAAGAAGTGAGCCTCAGCCGACCGGCGCGACGATCATCATTCGGACGCCGGACTGTTGACCACCATGAGTGTCGAACAATGCTGGCACTTCGACGGCACTTTGCGTGATGTGAGCGAAGCCCGCAGTTGGGCCTCCGACTTTCTCTGCGGCCTCAGCCGCATGCACCCGCCCGCGAGTTCGGATGCTCACGATGACGTGCTGCTCGTGGTCTCCGCACTGTCCTCCAACGCGTTCGCTTTCGCTCCCGGCCCCTTCACCCTCACCCTGGGGAGCACCCTGAGCGGGAGGGTGCACGTCGCCCTGACCGACACCAACCCGACAGAGCCCCGGCCACGGCCGTTCGACCTCAACGGATGCGGTGGGCTGGGCTGGCACCTCATCAACGCGCTGGCAGAGCAGACGATCATCGGTCCAGAGGTTGACGGCAAGACGGTGCATACCTTCCTGCCGTGGTGATCAAAGGTGAGTTCCAGTTCGACGACAGCGTGGACGTCAGCAGGTAGACCACCTGGAGCAAGCCGCACCATCACCACGGATGGTGAGGCAGCACGGGTCAATTCCGCCCTCTACAGCCCGGCCAGGTGCCAGTGTCCGGCGGCGGTCGCGTGCTCTGACGCCGTGCGCCGTCGCAGGCTTGCCCCATGCCCGACACCAGGCTTCCCCAGGTCGCCCTTGCCCGATACTTTGCCCGCGTCAGTTTACTAGACCCGTACTTCGCGGGTGACCGTTTTAGGTCTGTGGCCAGCGGGTTTGCGTGATGTCGGTGTCGAGTAGGTCGAGGAGGTGGAGTTGGACGCCGCGGTTGATCTGGACGGTTGGCGGGTCGGTGACGTTGCCGATCCGCAGGGTGAGTTCGCCGAGCTGGTAGAGGATCATCCGGCCGGTGGGGCGGACGCGGCGGTTGTCCGGGTAGAGGCCGGGCATGGTCTCGTCGGGGCCGAGCGCGCGTCTAACCTGCCGCTCAATCAGGCAGAAGACGAGCAGGGCCAGGCAGATGACCTGGATCAGCGCGGCGACGCGCCGGTTGTGCTGCACGAAGACCGGTGCCACCGCGAGGGGGCCCTTGAAGTCGTGGTAACGCCGTTCGACGGTGCCCTGGCCCTTGTAATGGATCAGGACGTGGGCCGGGCCGGCTTTCTCGGCCGGGACGCTGGTGATCAGCGCCCACCAGCCGTCGACGGCTGTTTCGGCTCCCAGTACGTCCTGGTCGAAGTGCCAGGTGAGGCTGGGGGTGCCGTGCTCGTCGGTGGTGATGTGCCAGCGCAGGCAGGAGGTGACGCGGCGCTTGGTCGCGATGACGCCGATCCGGGCAACGATCTTCTCTCTGGTCTTGTAGTGCCGTCCGCCCGCCGCGGCGGTGAGCCTGTCGAGGTCTTCGGCGGCTTTGGCCAGTCGTTTGGCCCGGGCAGCCTGCTGGCCGGCCGCGACGGCGGTGGAGTGGACCAGGATCCGGCGCACGGTCAGCGGCGGATCGCTTTTGCGGCGGCCGGTCAGCGTGTGGGTGTCCTCCAGGACCCGGTAGGTCTCCCGTTCCGCCTCGGGTTTCCTCTCGTCCCGCTCAGGCACCCGGTCGACGGGCTCGCCCCGCTGAGGATCCAGGACCGCGTAGACCTCGTCCTTGATCTGCGCGGCTGGGACGGGCGCGACGAACTCCACCCCGGCCTCAAGCAGGGCGGTGATGTTGGAGTAGGACACCAGCTTGGAGTCGGCGACCATCAAGAACTCGCGGGTGCCGGCCATCGCTTTGAGGTCGTTCATCGCGCCGACGACCTGACGGACCTCGGCGGCGGCGCCGTCGAAGACCCGGGAGTGCACGGGGATCCCGCCGTCGGCTGTCACCGCGAGCCCGGTCTGGATCTGCTTCAGGTCCAGCCGCCGGTCCTTGGGATGCCCGTTGCAGGCGATCAGCGGGTACTGCTCGTCCTGGTCCTGGGCGGGGAAGGCGCCGTGGACGGACATGCTGGTCATGTCCCAGTGCAGCCGCGAGACGTCGATCCCGAACTCGGTGATCGCCCGCGCGCCGACGGTGCCGGCGACGACTTCCAGCTTCGGGGCGATCGCGTCCAGCGCACGGGCCAGGCGATCGTCGTTGAGGAGGTCTGGTGTGATGCCGAAGACCTCCTCCACCGCCCAGGTGCGGGCCCAGTCCCCGACGCGCACCAGCGGTGCGGGCGAGGTCAGCCGGTTGGCCACCAGCGCCTCGATGACCTGCCCGTGCGTCAGATGCGCGCTCGCGCCGCCTGGACACACCTCGTCGACGATCCCGGCCACGTCCAGCCGGCGCAGAAACTCGGCAGCGACAGGCAGAGCGCCCAGACGCTTTTCCACCACGGACGTCACCACCACTTCAAGGCGCTGACGCTCAGATCGTGGCCGCGGGGACCGGGAAGTCATCGACACATCCGGACCAACGCCCTGCGACCGGCCCGGGACACTCCCGGACCGGTCACACCATACGAATCAACGACCCGCGAAGTACGGGACTAGAGGGGAGTCGAGGTACCAGATTTGCGGGTGCAGTTGGCAGGCA
Source organism: Streptomyces agglomeratus (assembly GCF_001746415.1). Classification (NCBI taxonomy): domain Bacteria; kingdom Bacillati; phylum Actinomycetota; class Actinomycetes; order Kitasatosporales; family Streptomycetaceae; genus Streptomyces; species Streptomyces agglomeratus. Next base: position 385,400 of record NZ_MEHJ01000001.1, on the reverse strand, counting down.
AAGGCCCCCAGCCGGATTGTGACGGCCACGCCGGGGGCCCAGCACCCTATCTACACGTAGACAGTCTCACCGGTCCGGCGTGAGTGCGCCGCCGCCACGCCTAGCTCACCCGAACGACCCCTGAGGAGCCCTGCCGCATGTTCGGTCGTTGAAGCCCAGCGGGTAGCCAAGCCCGGGTCGTGGTTGCTTGTCGGGCACGGGTTGATCCGTCGGCGAGTGCGCGTAACGCCTGTGTGCGGTCGATCGCGCGAGTACGTCCGCCGCCGACGTGCACGGCCGTAGGCAAGTCGGCCCTCGCCGACGTCGAGAGGATCACCCAGTCCGCAGGCGGCGGAGGACGGCGGGCAGCGAACTCGGCCTGGCGCTGCTCTGGACGAGCTTGACATTCCGGCAAGCGGAGCGAGCACTACGGTCCGTCGGCATGTTGGGCCGCGAAGGCAGGTTCGGGCCCTGGCGGGGTACGGGCGGCCGGGGCGGGTGACTCACGCTTCGCAGTGCCGTCCCGCCATGCCGTGCTCGCGTGCCCGCCGAACGGCGGCCAGACCGGTGCCACCGGCTGTGGCGGCTCGGCGCATCATCCCCAGATGTTGCTGTTCGGGGCGCTGCTGCTCACCGTGCAGGGCGTTGAGGACCAGCAGGCCCGCGGTCAGCGCGGGCACCGCCCACTGCAGCAGGACGAGCTGACGCTGCGCCTGTTCAAGCTCGATGGGGTGCTCGGCGGCCGTCTCGGCGTCTCTGGGGTCCAGGGATGAGGCGAGTTCGACCTTCTTGCCCACGACGCGGGTGTAGGCGGTCGCGGCTAGGGCTGCTCCTGTGAGCGCCAGCTTGGCCACGGTGGAGGCGCCCACGCCCTGCTGGTAGGCCACCCGGTCGCTGTTCGCACCCAGCAGGCCGGCCCCGCCCACCAGATGAGCACCGATCGCTGCTGCGTTCACCGGTGTCCAGGCTGCCCAGCCGGCGCTGGCGATCCGCGCGGTGGACATCTCATCGTCCCCAGTCTTCTTCGCCGCGCCGTTGAGGCCGATGGCACCCATCAGGGAGCCACCGAACCAGGCCGCCAGCCCGATGTCGTGCAGACTGCGCAGGGCCGTGTTGCGTTCTGACATGCGAATCCTTCCAAGACTCAAGCCCCGTGACCCAGGGCACCGCAACCAGCCTCGGCGTGATCACCGGCACAGACCACACAGGGAGCGCATACGGGCTACCAGCCCATCTCAGGCCGCTGTCGCAGGGCGGCCCGGGCACGATGCTTCGGTGAGGGCGCGGCGGCACTGAGAAGGGCAAGGCGTGAGATCAGCAGGGCTCTCGTGGTCGATCAGCGCGAGCGTCTTGCGGTGCGCGGCGTCCTGGGTGGTGAGCCAGGCCGCGTCGTACGCAGAGCTGCCGTCCTTCGCCTGCACGGCGGCCAGTTCCTTCTTCTGCTCCGCGGATGGGGAAGCCGGCAGCGTCACGTTCAGCCTGCCCGCGAGCGTCTTCACATCCGCGTCCAGCTTGGTGTGGTCGCGCACCAGCACGGCACCCACGTGCTTCACGCACGTGCTGGTCGCGTTTTCTGTGCGTCGTGCCCGGCCGCGATCTCGGCGAGGTTGCCTTGATGGGCCTACATCAGGAACATCTCGTCCTGGCCGCTCACGCCTGCGTCGGCGAACGCAGGGGGTGCGGATATGCCGGACAGCGCCACCGCCGCAACAGCAGCGGATATCAGCCGTCCACGCATCGGTACTGCTCCCTTCGAACCGGCACGGCGGCACAGCCGACGTCGCGCCGGTGATCGGATCGGACGCATGAGACAGCGCCCAGCACGTATCCATCCCACCCTCATGCCGGGCCTTCACAGACCGGGCCGGTCGTTCACCCAGGTAGCCGACAGGAGGGGGCGCGACGGCCCGCCCGGGCATCAGGTGCACTGCCTGTCCTAAATGCTCTGTCGCCAAGCGATGTGATCCCCGGCTTGTTTAGGGCGTGTCTTGTGGGAGCCCGTGGCCACCCGGCCCTTCGGTGAGGTGGCTTGGGGTGGGAACTCCCGGTCCGTTGGGGCCCCAGGGCGAGCAATCCGAGATCCGCGAATGTGCACGCCTCGACCGAGAGGCAGCGGGTGAATCTCGGGTCACGGTTCGGTCGGGTGACGCGTGGTGGGCGGTGCCGTTGGGCCGGGGCAGGGGCCATTGGGGGCATGCTGATGAGCAGGTGCTCGTGTGGCGTCGGCGGGCAGCGTGGTGCGGGGCGGCCGTCCATCCACCCTGGGAGGCAGCTCATCAGGGGGGACGAGACGGCCGCCGGACCGGACGGCCGCCCCGTTCCTGACCACTTGCCCGGTTAGCGACGGATGATGTTCTGTGCCTGTGGGCCCTTCGGACCTTGGCCGATGTTGAAGGTGAGGTGCTCGCCCCCGGTCCGTTCTCGGGTGGTGTACCTGGAGCGGTTGACCAGCGATCTCTACCTGGAGAACCATCCGACGCGCAGCACTACAGCGTGATGTACGACCACCTCCAGGTCCACGCCCTCGCTCCTGACAGCACCCGCGACTTCATCGCTGACGCCCGTCAAGTCGTACAGCAGAGCACCCGGCGTCCTGACCGCCGGCTGTGACCCTCGCCCGACGGCCGGGGCAAGGGCCTTTGCTGTGGCGGGTGTGTTTGATGCCCCTGTGGATGTCGCGGCCCGGAGCGGCGGCAGGCTGACGGCCGCTCTCCGGGTCCGTTGACGATACCGACCGCCACACCGTGGCGGAGCGGTACCAAGTCCCGGGATCGCTCAGGGGGTCAGGCGGCAACCCTCGAGGTGCCTTCCTGAGGCCACCCCTGATCGCGCCCCTGTGCCTTCCCTGATTCCGGTCTCGGGCTCTTGTGCACCCGCAAGGCCAATCACCACGCTCGGCGAGGGAGTAATCCCCGTGATCCATTTTGTGCGATCTTTGAAAGGGACTGCATGCAACCGTTCTTCAGGGCGCTCACCGGAGTGCTCGCTGTTGGAGCGTTCGCAGCCGGAGTGCCGACGTCGGGCGGGGCGGCAGCGGACGCCGCCCCTGCCGGCAGAAGCTCGACGCCATCGAACGCCATTGTCTGGAAGCCGTGTCCCCAGGACGCCGCAGCAGAGTGCGGCTCTCTGCGCCTACCCATCGACTGGGCACATCCTTCGGGTGCGACGTTCGATCTCGCGGTGGCCCGTCGCAAAGCGACCGATCCAGGTCGCCGAGTCGGTGTGCTGCTGGTGAATCCCGGCGGGCCGGGTGATTCAGGTGTGGACTTCGCGGTACGGCGCGCCAAGGCCCACTTCAGCGCGGACGTCCAGAAGAGGTTCGACATCGTTGGGTTCGACCCGCGAGGTGTCGGTGCCAGCCAGCCGGTGAAATGCTCTCAGGAGCTGTTGGCCCAACGGCCGTCGGCCTACCCCCGCAGCCAGGGGGAGTTTGAGCAACTGGCCACCTTCAACCGGACGTTACGACAGGACTGCCGACGGCACAGCGGTCCCATCTTCGACCACGCCGACACCCTGAGCGTTGTCCACGACATGGACGCCATCCGCAGGTCCTTGGGCGAGAAGGAGATCAACTATTTCGGCCACTCCTACGGCACCCTGATCGGCCAGCAATACGCGGAGCAGTACGGTGACCGGCTCCGGACCATGGCCCTCACCGCGAACATCGACCACAGCCTCAACGCACGGCAGTTCCTCGTCTCCTCGGCGGTCACCGCAGAGGACTCGTTCCAGCAGTTCGTGACCTGGTGCGACCGCACCAGGTCCTGCGCACTTCATGGCCGGGACGTCACCGCTGTGTGGGACGGCCTGCTGGCCAGGGCGGACCGGGGAGAAGTACAGGATCCGGGAAACCCAGCCCAGGCCCTCACCGCGAACGCGATCACACAGGTGGCCTTCAAGGCGTTCTACGGCCCGGACTGGGACGGGCTCGCCACGTACGTGGCAAGTCTCGGCGCCGGGGAGCTGAAAGAGCGGCGGCCACCGCAGCGACTGCGGATCTCAGAGGTAGGTGACAAGCCGGCGACCGCCGAACCGTTCCACGCGGTGTTCTGCCAGGACTGGCGCATCCGGCCGAAAGACTACCGGGAGTTTGCCGGCCTGACCCGGGCCGAACTGCGGGCCGCCCCACATATGCGCGGCTCACCACGTATTCACGCAGGAGTGGCAGGCTGTGTCGGCTGGCCGTACAAGGTGAACAATCCGCAGCATCGGCCGCAGATCACCGAGGCACCCAAGATTCTCATGCTGCATTCGCTGCACGACCCGGCGAACAACTACGCGTGGGCGACCAACGTGCACCGACAGACCCGCAGGACGACTGTCCTGGTGCCGTACGAGGGCGCAGGACACAGCGTCTACGGCCGCACCAACTGCACACGCGAGGCGGTGGACGACTACCTCCTTGAGCTGAAGATCCCGAATGCTGGGCACAGGTGTGCCCCGGCCGCGAGTAGCTGATCGTTCCGGGGCACGACATCGGGCGACGGCGACCGATGTCACGTGCCCGTGAGCGCTGGGCGCCCGGTTGCCCTTAGAGGACGGCTGGTACGTGAAGTTCGTGGGTGATTGCGGTTTATGCGTCTCGCCAGGTGGGGGTGGTTTCGCCGGTTGACGGTCGTGATGATTTGCAGGATGTCGCTGCGGTGTTGGCTGTGCTGGGGAAGAAACTCGGGGATGATGGTGATGAACATCGGGCAGGGCAGGCAGGCATTTGCGTGCGGGCAGGACTGCTGGACGGGCGGCCGCAGTAGCCGTTCGGCAGGGCCTGGGTGGCGCGCAGAGCCGCTGCTTGGACCAGGCCGCCTCGGCGAGTGGTCCGTCGGGGTCGAGTTCTGGCCTGCCCGCTGATGTTGACCTTGCGGGCCTTCTCCCAGTGCTCACGGACCGTGGTGTCATGCAGCCGCACGTAGTGCGCGGTCATCTCGGCGGTGTCGTGGTCGAGGATGCGGCGTACAACTTCTTGCGGGACGTCCCGGTTGATCATTCGGGTGCCCAGAGTATGACGCCACTGGTGAGGGGTGAAGTGGGCGGGCCGCCCGTGCTGGTCGCGGAATTCGCAGAGTTGGAGCCAGCGGTAGAGGACCAGCCAGTAGGTGGAGCACGCGGTCGGATAGCCGCCGTCGGGGTTCTCCGGCGGCCGGGGAAATAGGTGCGGGCAGCCGTCGGTCCAGCGGGCGAGGACACGTTGCTGCTGGTCGATGATGAGCTTGTGGATTTCTTCGTCGATGGGGACCAGGGATTCGCCTTTCATCACAGTTACTCATGGAACCAGCACTGGTGGCGCTACGCTGCTGTGTCGTGCAGGAAACGCGTCTCGACACTGCTCGGATCCGGGCGGCTCGCCGGGTAATCGACCCGGTCTTTCTCGACACTCCGCTCTACCGCTGCGAGGCACTGGAGCCCGGCCTCGGGTGCACGGTGAGCATCAAGCTGGAAACGGCGAACCCGGTCCGCAGCTTCAAGGCCCGCGGCACCGAGGTAGTCGCGAGCCTGCTGGCCGACGATGCCTCGCGAGCCGCGGTGTGCGCGAGCGCGGGCAACCTCGGCCAAGCCCTTGCGTGGTCCGGTCGCGGCCGGGGGCTCGACGTTACAGTCGTGGCATCCCGCTTTGCGACTCGGGCCAAGCTTGATCGCATCCGCGCGTTGGACGCCGGATTGGAGCTGGTGGACGGAGACCACGAGATGGCGCGCGAGCGGGCGGTGGCCATCGCGCGGTACGACGGCATCCGGCTGGTCGAAGACAGCCTGGACATCGAAACCTGCGAGGGCGCGGCGACCATCGGCCTGGAACTGGTCGGCACTGAGCTGTCGTTCGACGCCGTCCTGATCGCTCTCGGCGGTGGGGCGCTGGCCACCGGTGTGGGGCATGTGGTGAAGGCCCTGGCACCCGAGGTCGAGGTGATCTGCGTCCAGCCGCTGGGCGCACCGGCGATGACACACTCGTGGCGCATGCGACGAGTGGTCACTACCGACTCGACCAACACGATCGCTGACGGCGTCGCCGGCCGGCGTCCCATCCCGGCCGTCCTAAACGACCTACTCCTGGTAGCCGACGACGCCGTTTTGGTGCAGGAGGCAACGATCATCGCCGGTATGCGGATGCTCCTCGACCACGCGGGCCTCGTCGTCGAGCCGTCGGCCGCGCTCGGCGTCGCGGCGATCCTCGAGGACCGTGACCGCTTCGCCGGCCGACACGTAGCCACCATCGTGTGCGGCAGCAACGTCGATGTAGATGCCTACCACCGCTGGGTCGGCCCGGCTCCCATCCACAGGTCTTGACAATTACTCGGACCGAGGTGAACTCGATGTTGATGTCCCAGTCGATGCCGCCGTTGGCTTCGGCAACGGCCTGAACGCGCTGGACCATGGCCTGGGCGAGCACCGAACCGGACGGCACCGCCCCCATCGACAGTCTCACCGTAACTCTCGCCACCACCCACTGGAGTGAGCCGCCCCGTGACCGTTCAGCGCATCGACCCTCCCGGTTCGAACGCCGCACCCGGCCTCATCGGCCAGGTCGTCACGACCACCGGCCGTCGACTCATCCACCTCTCCGGGCAGCTCGCCTGGGGACGTCTCCGGCAACTCCACCGGCGGCATCACGCAGCCCAGGCCGCCGTGATCGCCCGCAACATCACCACCGCCCTCGCTGCCGCGGGCGCCGGCCCCGACGACATCGTCAAGGAGGTGATCTACGTCGTCGACTACACCCCTACATCCCCCGACCATCCTGGGTGCCCTCCGTGACGGCGCCCGCACCCTGCCCGCCAGGACCCTAGGCCCGTCTCTCCGATCACGCTGGTAGCCCGGGAATTCAGCGACCGCGGTGGGGTCCTGGAGGGCATTGCTTCCAGGACCCCACGAAATCAGCGCAGATCGCGGTCCGGGTTCGAGATCCTGAACTTGACTACGTTGTTCTCCCCGGTCGTCCAGCGGCGGAAGCCGGCCTTCTCCAGTACTCGGAATGAGGCCGGGTTCGACAGTTCCACGTCGGCGGACACAGTGTGGACATCTGGCAAGGTGAGGGCGAAGTCGGCGAGGGCCTTGGTGGCCTCGGGGGCATAGCCTCGGCCACGCCGGGAGACTACGATGCCGTAGCCGATCTCAAGGACCCCCTTGCTGGGCGGCCAGAACAGGCCGATGGAGCCCACCACTAGGCCGCTGTCGCGCTCGATGACCAGACGGTGGCCGTAGGGGCCGAGCCAGTCGGGGTACTGCTCGAAGAGGCCCGCGACCACCCGATCGCCTCCGGCGGGAAAGTCGTCCGCCCAGTGCGGGGGCCGGGTGTCGTCGAGGACCGCTATGGCCTCGCTCCTGGTCCAGGGCCGCAGGACGAGGCGCTTGGTGACCACGTCGGCGTGGCCGTGTGAAAAAGAGGAAGACATGTGTCTCTCCAGGTCGTTGGAACGACCGGCCGCGCTCTGTTATCGCACGGGCCGGATGAGGGCATGCTGATCACGGCCAACGGCAGCCATATTCATCAACCTCCTCATCCCGAGATCACGCGTCTGTCGCGCTGGCGTGAGGGTAGTAGCCCTTACTCTGCGGCGGCAACCCCTTTCCGGACTGCTGACCGGGGCTTTCGCTTGCTGAAGGTCGTATCCCTTCGCGCGGCAGCGTTGCTCTGATCGTGCTCAGCAGAGGGGATCTCAGCGACGACGAGTGGGCGGTCCTGGAACCGCTCCTGCCCAGCCCACGGGCAACAACCGGTGCGGCCAGTGGCGGGACCACCGCTAGGTGATCAACGGGATCATCCATCGACTCAGCACCGGCGGCCAGTGGCGCGAGCTGCCCGAACGCTTCGACCCGTGGCAACCGTCCACAAACGCCAGTCGCTTCAGCCAGGGGAACACGCTGCCTCGCACGGGCTACTCCTCAAGAACCTGACGGTGACGCCGACAGAGCCCCGACTGTCCGAGGACAGCCGGGGCTCTCTGCACCTCGCTGAACCGGGGCGAGCCTCCTGGGATCAGGTGGCCTCGGCTCAACGAGGGCGATCAGCGGTCAGTACCGCTCGCCATGGGGGCCACGGTCGCCCCCGGGTGGTGCATCCAGACCTGCTGACCCTCGGCCGTGACCGTAAGGCCGAAGCGCTGGGCGTCAGGTCGGCCGAGGGCGACGTACTCGCGGTGCACGGCCTCGATCTCCGTCCACAGGTCACGTGGCCCGTACTGCTACAAGTCCTCGCCCTTCGCCGTGGACGTGGCTGACCCGTCCTCGCCACGAGCCCAGACCTTGACGGTGTCCTCGGTCCGGGAGTGTTGCATCCATACGCCTGGCAGTCGGGCCCCGGCGTACAGGGCGAAGCCAAGGGACAGCAGTTCCTCGGGGTCCAGGCCGGCTGTCCGGGAGCGTGCTGTGGAGGAGTCGACCTCCACGGTTGCCGTTGCCCGCTGCGACCTCATTGGCATGTACGAGGCTCCGCCCTGGAAGTGGCCCCAGGCGCGTCCGTCGGTCTGGACGGTGAGCTGGACCAGGGCGCCGCTCCAGAAGTCGCGGTACAGCGGGGCGACGATGATGCCGCCGGGACGGACCTGCTCCACGAATGCGTACGGCACGCGCCGGAGCGAGCAGGTGGAGATGAGCCGGTCGAACGGTGCCTCCTCCGGCCACCCCAGCTCTCCGTCACCGAGGCGGAGGTTCGGCGTGTAGCCGAGGGGCCGTAGGTGGTTGGTCGCCATGGCGGCCAGGGGGGGGCGATCTCGACGCTGTAGACGTTGCGGTCCCCGAGGCGCTCGGCCAGCAGAGCCGCCAAGTAGCCGGAGGCGGTGCCGATTTCCAGGACCCGGTCGTGGTTCTTGACCTGGAGGAGCCCGAGCATCTTGGCGACCATGGAGGGCATGGAGTTCGAGGACGTGGCCACACCGGGCCCGTCCTCGTTCCCGTCGTCCACCTGGATGATCACCGGCTCGTCGCTGCTGACGAGATCGCACCAGTCCTCGTATGTCGTGACGGGCTCGCACCGGTCTGGGTGCTGGCGCCAGATCTCCTGTGGGATGAAGTGGTGCCGGGGCAGCTTCTCCCACACCTGTCGCCAGGCCGGGGTCAGGAGCCCCTGCTCGTCCAGTAACCGGACGAGGGCGGCGTGACCGTCCTGCGCTCGCGTCGGGATCACTTCTTCGGTCCCGACCCGTCAGGGCTCGGCTCCGAGGGACTCGGGGGAGTCCAGGGCTTGTCCGAGGGCTGGCCGCCGTGCTTTCCGCTGTCACTCATGTGGGTCCATACCTTTCTTCGTGGGTTGATTCGGGTCACTCGTAAGATCGGGACACCCAGGGGAGCCGGGTGTGGCTGGCATGTGGGCGCCGCTGTTGTGGCTCAAGGAGATTGGCCGCCCGACTCCCCGCGACGACTCGGCCGCTGATTGGGATGCGCGAACTGAATCGCTCGTATGGACACGTCGGCGAGGTCGTCTGCTGGGACGGAGTACACGCACGTCGGCGGAGGAGGACCTGATGCCCCAACTGTGGGCCGGGACGGATGCGGGCAAAGCCGAGCACCACTGCACTGCCATCGACACGGACGGGAAGACGCTGCTCTCCCGCCGCGTGCCGAACAGCGAGACCGAACTGCTGAAACTGCTCCGACTACAGCGTCTCCAAGAGCGCACTGATCCTGCTGACGGGCTACCAGACCCCGGCCGCCCTGCGGAGGATCGGAAGGGGGCCGGCTGGCGACCTGGCTGAAGAATCACGGCGTGCGCACCCTCAACGCGGCGAAGAGCACTGCGGAGGCCGCCGTCACCGCCGCTGAGGCCCAGTTCACCGTCGTCCCCGGGGAGAAGACCTGCGCGAAGATGGTCTACACCCTGGCGAGGGAGGTGATGTCCCTCGACCAGGAGATCGCCGAGCTCGAAGCCCTGATCGAGGGCCGGTTTCGCGAGCATCCCGACGCCGGAGTGATCACCAGCATGCCCGGTATCGGCGACATGCTCGGCGCCGAGTTCATCGCAGCCACCGGCGGAGACATGGCCCTCTTCGGCAGCCCTGACCGCCTCGCAGGCGTCGCCGGCCTCGCCCCCGTCCCACGCGACTCGGGCAAGATCAGCGGCAACTTCCGCCGACCCCGCCGCTACAGTCGAAGACTCCTGCGGATGTTCTACCTCTCGGCCCAGGTCGCTCATGCACTGCCCCGTCTCCAAGGCGTTCTACCGCCGCAAGCGCGACGAGCGGAAGTCTCATAAGCAGGCGATCCTGGCCCTCGCCAGGCGCCGTCTGAACGTTCTCTGGGCCCTCATACGCGACGGCCGAAACTTCGAGACAGCCGTCCCCCAAGCTGCTGCCGCAGCGCAGTGAACGCATCACAAGGCGTCACCGCCCTGACTTGACAAGATCATTGGGAATCTCCTTCTCTGGTGGTGTGGATACCCGTCCAGGTGGACGGGAGTCAGAGGGGCCGTCGCACTTCAACTCGCCCCAGACCTGCTTGCCCCACCGGTAAAGGTCGGTGCCTCAGCGCTCGGTCAGGGCGTCGACCACCAGGAGGCCACGGCCCCGGATCTGATCGCCGTTGGAGTCGGTCCGCATCATCGGGATGACCTTCGAGCGGTCGACGACCCCGAGGCGGAGCCAGTTCTCGGTGGGGCGAGAGACGATCACGCGGATCGAGGGGAGGCGGCCATGGTCCACGGCGTTCGAGACCAGCTCGGTGATGACCACCGTGGCGTCGTCGATTTGGTCCTCCAGGCCCCAGGCGGCCAGAGCGGTACGGACGAGCCTGCGGGCTACGGCCGGGCTCTCCGCCTCGGGGGGGAGGGTCTGGGAGTACCCGGGGTGTCCTGTAGGGCAGGGTGTGGCGGTCACTGACATCGGGACCTCGTCCGCTGTCGAACGATCAGGGAGGCCGCCGACTGTGCGTCACAGACCGGTTCAGAGGGCCGAGATGACCCGACAGCAAGCGGTGTGCTGCGACCGTAGGGAAGGCTCGTGAGGCACCTCCACAGTTTTCTACGGTTCTCTATGCGGTCTACCGCAGATGAGCAATGGCGTCCGTGATCAACCCGCGGGCCGAACTGCCGTACACCGCCGAATCGGCCATCGTCTTCATGGCTCTGACGTACTGCTCGACCTCGCCAGGAGCGGTGATTTTCACGGCCGCGGACAGCAACTCGACATGGACCCGGGCGTCGTCGAAGACGTTGAAGGTCTCCAGGGGCCAGGTCGGGCGCGCAGCGGAGAAGGGGATCACGCCCAGACTGACCGACGGCAGCGACATCAGCGTGAGCAGGTAGCCCAGTTGTCCCGCCATCGTCTCGGAGTCACCGATCCGGCACCTGAGCACGGACTCCTCCACCAGCACGGAGAAGCGGTTCCCGTTGACGAACAGCACCCGGGAGCGCCTCATGCGGGCCTCCACGGCCTCTGCAACGTCGTTCTCTCACGGCCGGAGCCATGAGAGAGCGCAATCGTGCGTGTTTCAGATCTTTATGGGCAGGTTTCGCCGAACTTGACGGCACCGACTGAGATCTTGGCGGTGACGGGGACGGTCTTGTTCTTCGGGTCCTGGTCGCAGATCTGCCAGTTGGTGAGCAAGAACACGGTGCGTCCCTGACCGCTGACGTCGTGGAACGAGGTGGCCCGGTATCCGTCGGTGAAGCCTGCCTTCTGGAGCGCTTCCACGAGCAGGTCCCCGGACTTGCCGGTCATGTCGGGGACGCGGGCTTTCTGCGGCGCGGCTGGCTTCGTCGGTGACGGTTTAGGCGCCTTGGCCGGCGGGGGAGCGGTGACGGTTGCGGTTGCGGTAACCGTGACGGCAGGGACCGGCTTGGCCGCGGCGGGCTTGGCCTCGGAGGGCGACACGGCAGCCGCGATCATCCCGACCACGAGAAAGGCGGCGAGCATGCCGCCACAACCGAGGATAGTCTTGTGCTTGGCGTTGAGCTGACCGCCGGGCTTATTGAGGCCACCTTGCGGCTGCGGAGGCAAGGGGGAGTAGGCGGCTTGCGGGGCTACATGAGGGGGAGCACCGACGGGCTGCTGTGGGTAGCCGGGGGCAGGGGTGGGCACAGTCATGGATTTGCTCCTGTGGCAAGACAGAGGGGTGCCCCCAACCTGGTGCGGTGAACTGTGGACTAGCCAGCAGCCGCAGACGGCGTGAATCAACCTCCCATAGGCCAGCTGACCTGCGGTTGTGTCACCGCCGATCCCGACTCCGCCCTGGCACTATTCCCCAGGAACCTTGAGCAGGTCCCACGTGGTCTTGCCCGGGGGCCACTTCGCGGCGGTACGCGAGTACCCGCAACGACGCTGCCACGCCTCGTACGAGGCAACGTCGCCGGAGCCGATGACGTCCTTGTTCGCCAGTGACCCCGACGGCTCGCCCCGTTCTCGTCTACGACAACCACAAGGCCTACCGGCTCGGCCGCCGCCTTCCGGTCGGCTGCGAGACCGCCGACGTGATCCGCCGCCAACAGCAACGCGTACGCGACCGCTTCCCGAACGTTGCGCCGGCGCCTCAAACTCCTGCCTCGTCCGAGGACGAACCCCGAGGATGGGACGGTCGGCGGCGATCCGGTCGATCGGCAGAAGCGTCCCGTCCAGGATCAAATACGCCTTCATCGACGCGGCCCGCATGGCTTCGGCGAGCGTGGGGGCGAGGACGGCCAGGAGCCCGACGGCCTCGGTGACGTAGCGGTAGACGGTGGTGGTGCCGATCCCGAAACCAGCCGCGAGCTGGGCATACGGCTGGCCGTTGCGGAGGTAGACGAGGGTGAGCAGGGCTTGGCGACCCGCGCTCAGGCGCCGCCATCGGGTGCCGAGAACACGACGGTGTTCCCTCAGGCGGGCAGTGAGGAAGCGCAGGGCAGAGCTGGAAACGTCGACGCCGGACGGGTAGACAAGCATACGAAGCCTCTGGTGGAGACGGTTCTCTTGGTCGAAAACCCGTCTACAGGGGCTTCATCCGTCCGTCAGGCCAACTGGCCATCCGACAGGTGAGATTGGCAATGGCTCACTGTACAGCTGGCCGCTGCCCCGCCCCGGGCCGACCGGTGACCTACGTCTTCGATTACGTATTTCTACTGACGCCTCGGGAAGGCAGCCTTGGGAGACTCACTCCATGAGCTTCCTGACGGAGCCGTGGTGTCACGCCGGGGAGCTTGCTGACTCCCTACTGGGCAACCGTCGCCAGCCGTCCAACGGGTAGCGAACGCTGTCTGGTCAATAGAGCCCGCCTGAACATTGGAGAGTCCTCCGTTGGTTTCCAAGATTCGAGTCCTTCTGGGCATGCTCGTGCTCCTGGCGCTGGCCCTCGGCGCCATCGCCCTGCTCGCGGCCATGAAAGCCGATGCCACCTGGTTCACGGTCGTTCCTCTCGGCATCCTCGTTATCGGCGCGTCCGTCCTCCAGTCGCTCGGATGGTTCAACAAAAAAGGCAGGTGACTGGCCTGGCGCCTCGCAGGGCACACAGCTTCTCCTACGGCGCCCTGCTCGCGGGGCAACGGCAGGTCCGTCCGCCCGGCTAATCCGGGTGCCGTCGAGAGCCGGTCTGCAACCTTCCTGCTCAACTGATCGCAGCCATGGCTGACCGCCGCCGCCCATGTCGGACGGCATTTCATGGGAGGGAGAGGCAGGCGCGAGGTGTGCCGGACGACGAACGGGATTAGCAAACGTCCGGGCCCTTGCCGAACAGGCCATCGCCACCCTCAAGTCCTGGCGGATACTCCTCCGCAGGCTCCGCTGCTCGACATCACCAGCCTCGTCCAAGCCGTCCTCACCCTCCATCTGGCCAGCTCAGAGGTCGTTAAGTCCGTTTCTGGTAATGGCCTCGTCCGGGTTGGGTGAGGAAGCCTTGGCGGGTGAGGCGGCCGAGGCGGCTGCGGGTGATGTTGACGGATGCCTCGTCGGTGGGCATGCCGAGGAGTTCGTGCAGCTCGCGAGCTCGGAACACCTGGTCGGGGTGCTGGTTGAACGCGTTCACGATGTCCTGGTAGGCGGTGTTCGCCTCGTGGATCGGGTTCGGCTCCTGCTGGTGCGGCCTCCGTGATGACTTTTCGAGTGGTGGCCAGATCCGTGAGTCGCGCTTCGCTCTCGGCCAGGGCAGCGGTGAGGTGCTCGATCTGGCCGCGTAGTTCTGCGGCCCGGGTGGTGGCCTCGTCCTGCTGGGTTTGAAGGTAGGCCAGGAGCTCGGAGACGTTCACGCGGCCAGCCCGAGGGTGTCGCGCCAGGCCGGAGCGGGGGTGGTGAGGCGGCGGGCCATGTTCGCGGTGGAGGCCCAGTAGACGCGTGAGGCGGAGGTGTCGGGCCGGTGGTCGTACTCCCGGGTCAGACGCCGGTGCAGCATCAACGTGCCGTTCGTCTGCTCGACCACCCACCGCTTCGGCTGCGGGACAAACCCTTTGCTGTGGTCAGCAGGGTTGCGGCGGACGACCTCGACGTCGATGTCCAGCAGGACGCCGTGGATGATGACTTCGTCCTTGAAGCCCTGGTCCACCAGCGCTTTCTCCAGGCGCATCCCGCACCGCTCGGCGGCCTGGTCGAGCAGGGCGGTGCCGGCGGCGTTGTCGTGCGCGGAGGCGGCCAGGACGACGACGCCGATGATCAGCCCCAGAACGTCGACGGCCAGTCCCCGCTTGCGCCCCGACACCTTCTTGTTCGCGTCCAGTCCCGTCGTGGCTTCGGGACACCCGCCGCGGCGCGGACGGACTGGGTGTCGATGATCACGAGGGACGGGTCCTCTAATCGGCGGGCCTTCTCCCGCACCTGGCAGCGCAGGAGTTCCTGGATCCGCTGGTCCAGCCCGTCCTCGCGCCACAGGCCGAAGTAGTAAAACACCGCCGACCAGGCCGGGAAGTCATGCGGCAAGAGGCGCCACTGACAGCCCGTCCGGTTCTGATAGAAGATCGCGTTCACGACCTCCCGGAGGTCGCAGGACCCGGGATCTCCGGTCGCCGACCGCGCCACCCTGTCCTGCTTCCAGGCCGTGATCATCGGCTCGATCAACGCCCACTGCTCGTCTGATAGGTCGCTGAGGTACGGCTCTCTCTTCACGCTCGCATCTCAACATGGACATGCTCACCAGGCGGCCGGGACGGCGATCAGTACCACGATCGAGCGATCACGAACCGAGGAAGACCGGACTTAACGCCCACTCAAGCTGAGGATGGAAAAGGCTCACTGAAGTGCTTGTTTTTCGTTCCCTTCTACAAGTTCCGCCCAAGCTCGGTTCTCGAGGTCGGTCAGCCTGCCAAGGTCTTCAGGCATGTTCATGGTCGCTCCGCGGTGCCTGCAAGGATGCTCACCAGTGCAAGGTCTCGCTGAATCTCTCGACAGTTCAAGCACCCCGCGGTTGACGTGGCACTTATGTCGCCTGACTGGTCCATGTCTGTTGTGGCTTCAACAACCCAGCTTGGCAAAGACTCAGCAATGGATCTCCGGACGGCTGAGACACCTGGCCCGCCAGCCAGGGCGACTTGCATGCCGCAGCCGCTGACGGCCCGCTGAGACAGGCCGGCCGATGAGACACCCGAACTGTTCCTAACACGGCATTCCGCCGCCTGGTCGAGCTGAACCCGCCCGCCAACTTCAAGTACACCGGCGCCGAAGAGCGCAACGCTGCCGAGCGCATGCTGGACCGTGCCATTGCCGCCGCCCAGAACAAGGGGCAGGTCATCAGGAAGGGGCGGCAACAGAGACGCCGCCACCTGGCACAGATACCGCCTACCCGACGTCCACTACGGCGTGCGGTACGGAGGGGCCAAGGGCTTGTCCACCGCTCAGATCGCGAAGCGCATCCGTGCGGACATCAAGCTCGCCCGCAACGTCGAGGCGAAGCTCGGCACCGCGACCGGCACCAACGTCGCGCTGGTCGACCATGCCCAGACAGATCAAGGTATCCGTCCGTAGCGACTACTTCTCCGGCGGCAGTGCGATCCGTGTCAAGGTTTACAACCCCCCCCCGGAGAAGGAATGGGCTACGTCCAGGAGACGGACAGGTGGGGCAGCCGCACTGGGTGCCCGGGTTGGAGCTGCGCGCGATCCTGACCGCCCTGGAGGAGCTCCACGGCGCCTACAACTTCGACGGCTCCGACTCGTGCGTCGGCTACGTCCACGTCAACTACTACGGCCAAGTGGAGGGTGTCGTACTTACTGTGGGGCGGCGCCATGTTCACGAGTGAGCCGTTGAACGCGATCGTCTGGCCTTCGTGCCTGGTCGCGAAGTCCAGGTTCGCCTCGTCGCACGAGTCTGCCTTGAGCAGTGCCGCGAACTCCGGGTTGTTCTGGTCAGAGTGCGTCGGCACCGATCGAAACAGCGTGGAAGCGGCCTGTCCGGGCCGGTGGCAACGCGTGCACTAGGCTGTGGAGCCTTCTTCGACTGGGAGTGTCGCGTGTCACCGCAGTTGGTTGAATGCCTGGTCGGCTTCGGCTATGGCCTCTGGTTGGACGTCGTGGGCGGTTCGACCGTCGGCGATCTTTTGCCAGTTGGTCCGGGCGAGCACCCGTTGGACCGCGAGTACCTGTGCGGCTAGCAGGCGTGCCTGGATGCCTTCGCCGAGGGCGTCCGCCAGTGCCTTCTCGTCCTCGAGCTGGTACCGCGTGAGCCGTCCTGCCAGGCTCGGTGTGGTGAACACCAGCCGATGGAACGCCACCACCTCCGGATGATCGTTGAGGCCGGTGACGGGGTCGTACCGATCGAGGCCGACCCGGAAGTGCCGGTGCAGCGCCGTCACCGGCTTGATGCCGGACCTGCGGTCACGTACGACGCGTGCCGCCTCTCCTTGGTGGTCCGCGAACCGGTGCAGCACCAGGTCTTCCTTGGTGGGGAAGTACCGGAAGAGGGTCGGCTTGGAGATCTCGGCCGCCGCGGCGATGTCGTTGACGGAGACGCGGTCGAAGCCGCGCTCCAGGAACAGTGAGATGGCCGCGTCGCCGATGGTGTCGCGCGTCCGCTCCTTCTTGCGGGCCCGCAGTCCCGTCGGCTCGCTCATCTGACCACCGTAACATTCATTACCGGGTTGCGTTTTTAACCGAGTAACGTTTTCATGGCTGTCGTGAACCAGACAGACATTCCTCCCGTGCTGGTAACCGGGGCGACGGGCCGGGTCGGCCGCGTCGTCGTCGACCAACTCCTCGACGCGGGCGTGCCGGTCCGCGCCCTCACCCATCGCTCCGAGGCGGCGGCGACGCTGCCGGCGAAGGTCGACGTCTTCACCGGCGACCTCACCGTGCCCGAGACACTCGACCCGGCGCTGAATGGCGCCGGTGCGGTCTTCCTCGTCTGGACCGCCCCGCCTCAGACCGCCGCGGCAGTCGTCGAGCGGCTGGCAGCCCACGTGCGGCGGGTCGTTTTCCTCTCCTCCCCGCACCAGACGCCGCACCCCTTCTTCCAGCAGCCCAATCCCATGGCGGTGCTGCACGCCGACATCGAGCGGCTCATCGCGGCCACCGGACTCGAGTCGACGATCATCCGGCCGGGAATGCTCGCGTCGAACTCGCTGGCCTGGTGGGCGCCCGCGATCCGGGCCGACGAGGCCGTCCGTTGGCCTTACGGCGCTGCCGAGACAGCACCCGTCGACGACCGCGACATCGCAGCCGTCGCGGCGCGGACGCTCCATCAGGACGGATACGCCGGAGGCGACTACGTCCTTACGGGCCCCGAATCGCTGACCCAAGCCGCGCAAGTGGGCGTCATCGGCGACGCCCTGGGGCGCCGGATCCCATTCGAAGAGATGACGCCGGACGAGTTCCGAAACCTGTCGCAGGGCACGGCGCCCAGCTCGGTCGTCGACATGCTGCTCGCCGCGTGGAGCGCGGCGGTCGGACAGCCCGCGTACATCACCACTGCGGTGGCCGACATCCTCGGGACGGCGCCGCGAACGTTTCGCCAGTGGGCCGCCGACCACGCCGCCGCGTTCACGGAGGGTTCGCAGGGGTCGTAACCTCGTCGGCCGCGATCTGCGCCCCTGGCTGCAGCTATCAGTCCGCCGTCGCCCCGGCCCCCCGCCTCCGGGATGTGCCGGGCGCGTGGGTCCGGGAGGCAACCAGGAGCAGGCCCCCTGGTGCCAGAGCACGTGCCTGCGCGGCGAGCAGCGCGGGCAGTTCCCCAGGCGGGGTATGCATCATCGAGTAGTGGGCCATCGCCGAGCGCGCCGTCCTCGACCGGCAGGGCCTCCATCAGCGCCTCATCGAACCGCAGCGCCGGATAGCCCGCCGGGGCATGCTCGACCATGCCCCGGCAGAGGTCGAGCCCGAAGGCGTCCAGCCCATTTCGTGCAACATGGCCGTCAGACATCCAGGCCGGCACCGACGTCGGCTGCCCGCGGGTTCCCCGCCCGCGGACATTGCGACGCGGAGATGATGCGCTCGTGGACGCGGTAGTCGATGCGCGCGGCGATCACTCCGTACAGGCCCCGGGGGATGACCACTAGGAGCAGCACGCCAAGGAGGAGCGGCTGAAGGGACGTGAGGACAGTCGCGGCGGACACCTGGACGAACCGCCACAGCCCGCCGCGAAGACCCCGAGCGCAGCGCGTCCTCACCGACTCACCACTCTGGAACAACAGGGCAAAAAGATCACGGACACTGTGGTCGCCCGCACCGTGGCGTCTCCACCTGGCTCACCTACACCGAGGGCGTCCGCGAACACATCGAAGCCGCGCAGCAACGCCAGCAGCCCAAAGCCCCTCAGCTCACCAGTTCCACACCGCCTGCACATCCGAGCGGCGGCAGCAGTTGGGCAGGGTGCCCTGCCCGGCTGCGGTGGCTACTCTCAGGGCCGCAGTAGCGCGTTCCACAGGGCTCTGAGCCGGTCGGGCGGGACGGTGAGAAACTTGTCTACCAACCGGGCCGTGATGGACCGAGCGGCCCCATGGGTATCGCGCGGCGGGCAGGCCGACACCAACAGCGAGCTGCTGCCGGACAGGCGCGGGGTGGTCAGAGCCAGGTGCCTCCCCAGGGAGCGATCTGGCCCAGCCTTCCGCCGGCAGCGGCCATCTCGTCGACCAGGCGCCGCCCCGCCTTCGCGTCAGCAGGGTGCCGCCCGGCCCACGGCCAGCGCACGGAACGTCTTCGCTCGATGCTGTCCGACATCGGGCTAGCCTTGGCTGGCCGAGCCGGAGCCTGCATGGCCCAAGCGCTCGGCGTCGGCGTCAGCCGGAGCACGGTCCTGCGACTTGTCGACGAACTGCCAGAACGGCAGCTGCCAACCCCGCGGGTGGTCGATGTCGACGAGTACGCCACCCGTAAGGGACGGCATTACGGAACCGTCCTGGTCGATGTCGAGACCCGTCGGCCGGTCGACCTGCTGCCCGACCGGGAAGCAGTGCTTCGAGGCCCGCGTCGAACGCACCGGCAGGAAACCACTGGTCGGACGGTTCGGCGGGATCCCGCTGCGACAGGACAAGAAGACGGTCGTCACCGACCGTCAGCTGGCCCCGGTCAACATCAAACGCAAGGAGCTGGTCACCCGGCTTCTTGCGGGACGATGCGAGGCATGCGGACGCCTCGACAAGGTGGAAGTCCACCACGTCGCCAAGCTCGCAGACCTTGGCAGACCGGGAGACCGGCCGCCGTGGGCAGATCTCATGGCCGTGCAACATCGCAAGGCCCTTGTGGTCTGCGGCAGTTGCCATGCGGGCATCCACGGCAGAAGACCTGTCCCAGCACTCACGGAGTAATCACTGGAGAGCGACGTGCGGTGAAAGTCGCATGCGTCGTTCGGGCTGGGGGCCGTGGGAAAAGGACCTGCTCAGCAGGCACCTCGCCGACGGCCCACCAGTACCCTCTGGCACAACTTACCGAAGCCGCCGAACGAAGCGTCTCCCAGCACCGCCGCTGCCTGAGCGTTCTCGTTCCCACCGTCCCGCAAACGAAGGCCGAACCTGCTCCGGCAGCCGAGTCCGCGACCTCACCATGGACGACCAGCAGCCGCTTCGCCGCCCCCACCACAGCCCGGCACGCAACGATCCACGCCCTGATCAAGGCCGGGCATAGCCGGCGCTCGATCCAGCGGCAGCTCGGCATGACCTACCGCACCGTCCAGCGTTTCGCCGACGCCGCACGGCCGGAAAACCTCTTCACACGCCAATGGCAAAACCGGACCTCCGCCCTGGACGAGTACAAGCCCTACCTCGACGACCGCTGGCGCGAGGGCTGCACGAATGCCCGGAAGCTGTGGGAGGGGATTGTCCCCTCGGCTACCAGGGGAGCTACGGCGCGTCCGCGCATACGTGCATCTAAAGCGGACATCACCACGGCCGGTGGCGGCTTGGCCACCCGCGCCCCGCTTGGTTGCCGGATGGATCCTGCGCCGCCCCGAGGCCCTCACGGAGTCCGAACAGCTCCAGCTCAGGAACGTCTGCACCAACTGTCCCGAGATCGCAGCACTCACCCGCTACGTTCGGTTCGTCGCGACCATGCTGACCGAGCGCCAGGGCGAACGACTGCCGGACTGGCTTGACGCCGTCCGGCAGGACGACCTTCGCCGTCTCCACACTCTCACCGCCGGGCTGGAGCGCGACCGTGATGCCGTCATCGCCGGCTTGACCCTGCCCTGGAACTCGGGGGTCGTCGAAGGACATGTCAACAGGATCAAGATCCTCAAGCGCCAGATGTTCGGACGCGCAGGCTTCCAACTCCTACGGAAACGCGTTCTGCTGGCATGAGTCAAAGTGGGATGAGGCTGGCCGGATTCGAACCGGCGTCCTCCCACATGCGGTGAAGGCGCGACAACCGCTGCGCTACGAGCCTCATCCCGCCCGCGATCATACGAGCAACCCCGCACCCAGCGCTCTGAGATTTATCCAAGAGGGATGACTCAGCGCGACGACATCACAAACCTGAGCCAGAATCTGAGAACGGGCAGCAGATGTTCACCACTTCCGGAGGCACCAAGGATTCGAACGGTCGGTGACCTGAGACCGTGTATGACGGAGCGGTCAGTCCCACCAGTCGGTGCCGGTCTGCCAGCGGCGCACCCACTCCTCGAAGCCCCATGCCTGGTCGCCGGGCACCGGGATGGCGCCAACATCGGCGACCATCCACACCTCACCGCGGCGGGGACCAGTGGTCAGCAGATGGCGTGCTCGTGGATCTCCTTGGGGTCGCGAAAGCCCAATCCCGCAGGCGACCGCCCTCCTGACCTGGAGAATTGGCAGCCCCTGAATCCGTAGCCCCATTAGGTACCTACCAGGTACCATGGGGGTATGCCGTCCTTGAACATCACTTTCACCGACGAGGAACTCGAAGCGGTCCGCGCGGCTGCCGCCGCTGAGGGCAAGTCCCTCAAGCAGTTCGTCCACGACCTGCCCCTGCGCGAGCAGCAGCGCCTGCAGTTCGTCCGCTACGCCGTGTCCTGGAGCGAGACGCACCGCGACGAGTTCGACGAAGCCTTCCCCGACGAGATGCCCCCCCCCAACGCCCAGCGGGGAGCCGAAGCCGCCTGATGGTGCTCTACATCGACGTCCCCTGGCTCCTGGACGTCCAGGACCAAGCCGTCCCAGAAGACGTGAGCGTCGCCGACTACTCCGCCCTCGTCGCCGCCGTCGCCCGCCACAAGACCCGCATCCCCGCCCCGCCACCGCCGACCCCGACCCCGCCTGGCGCGCCGCCGCCCTGCTCCACACCCTCGTACGCCTCCAGCCGCTGCCGTACCGCAACAGTCTCTATGCCTGCCAGGTCACTGCCGCTTACATGCACGCCTCCGGCGAGGGCATCGATGCCCCGTACGGCGCCATGGTCGACCTGGTCCGGGACATTCAGGCCGGCAAGACCAGCGTCTACCAGGCAGCCGACCGCATCCGAACCTGGCGCATCTGACTACACCAAGCCGAGACACGCCCCGGGGCCACGCCTCGTCATGCCGTGACATCCCGGCCACCAGCCCGCCGCCTGCCCCTGAGCTTGGCGTTTATGGTCTGCCGTCGAACACGGCCTCGAACTTGCTGATGGGTTTGCCTGAGTTCCGGACGTAAGAGCGGCCTTCGCCTGATCCTGTGCTCCGTCACAGAGGCATGGGATCAACACGAAGGCCGTAGATATGAGTGTGCTGCAACACGGCGTCCCGCGGGATGCGTTTGCCGAACTGTCATGCTTCCGGACGGAGCTCTATGCCTGTCTGACCGGGCGGCGCGATGCGCTGTTCGAGCTGAGTGATGCCCTGCTGTGCGCGGATGGTCCGGTGAGGACGTTGGTCGAGCTGTCGTTGGAGCCTGAGCACCGGCGTGGGCATGGCGCCTTGTACGGCGGCCTGAACTGCGGGGATCTGGATGTGGCACGCCTGCGCAGGACGCTGGCAGGGCTGCCGCTTCCCCGCACGGCGTCGGGGCGGCTGGTCCTGGCGGTCGATGTGAGCAACTGGTTGCGGCCGGACGCGAATACCAGCCCGGACCGGATGTTCTGCCACACATACGGGCGAGGCAGAGGCTCGGCCCAGATGATCCCCGGTTGGCCCTACTCCTTCGTTGCCGCTGTGGAGCCGGGCCGGACCTCGTGGACGGCCGTGTTGGACGTGCTCCGGCTGCGGCCCTGGGACGACGCGATCGCCGTCACCGCCGGCCAGGTCCGAGAGGTGTTCCAGCGGTTGTATGTGGCAGGCCAGTGGCAGATCGGCGACCCGCCCGTCCTCGTCGTCTTTGATGCCGGCTACGACGTGACCCGCCTGGCCTTCCTGCTCGCGGACCTGCCCGTGGAGTTACTGGGCCGGATGCGTTCGGACCGAGTCCTGTACTTTCCGCCTACGCCCCAGCCGGCGGGCAAGCGCGGGCGTAAACCCAAGCACGGGGCAGAGTTCACCTTCGAGTACCCGGCCACCCTGCCGGTCCCGTCCATCACCACGGTGACCGACACCACTCACTACGGGCAGGCCGTCGCCACGGCGTGGGACCGCCTGCATCCACTGCTGACCCGGCGCTCGGCCTGGGCCGACCATCCCGGAGAGTTGCCGATCATCGAAGGCACCGTCATCCGTCTGCGGGTCGACCACCTTCGCGGCGACCGCCACCCCCGGCCGATCTGGCTGTGGTGGTCGGCCACCGATGCCACCGCCGGGGACGTGGACCGGCTCTGGCAGGCGTTCCTGCGCAGATTCGACCTGGAACACACCTTCAGGATGTTCAAGCAGACGCTGGGCTGGACGGCTCCCAAACTCCGCGAGCCGGCCGCCGCTGACCGTTGGACCTGGCTGGTCATCGCCGCCCACACCCAACTCCGCCTGGCCCGGCCCCTTGCCGAGGACCTTCGCAGACCCTGGGAGCGGCCCGCACGCCAAGGACGTCTCACCCCTGCACGGGTCCGCCGAGGATTTCGCCGCCTCCACGGCAAGGCCCCTCAACCGGCCGGTGCACCGAAACCCAGCACCGCAGGCCCAGGCCGACCAATCGGCACGAAGAACAAGCACCGTGCACGCGAACGCACCGTCGGGAAACAGGGCCAACCGGACCTCACGACAACCATCACAAGCAGCAGAGCTGGATAAACGTCAAGCTGAGGAACCGTGCAGTTCACCGTCCTGCCCGTCCGCAGCCCCCTGCCCCCTCGCGCCCGGGCGAGGCATGCCTGGTCACGGACGATTGGGACGACCATCACTTCAAGACGACCTGCCACCTGTACTGCCCCCAGGAAATGGGCAACTACCAATTCATCGGGCTCGTCAAAATTGGCCGGTCCGGTATGGCGGCACCCAGCCGGACACCTGGACCACCCCGCTTCGCCGCCCTGGACGCATAGGTCGTCTTCCATGTCCCCAGCGTGTCTGGGACGAAAAGCCGTTGCGGTTGCTGGGGTCTGGCACTGAGGGCGTTACTGGGGCTGTTGTGTCGTCGTCGGGATGTGACGGTTCATGATCCCTGCGGTAAGCCGGTGAGGCGAGGTCGGAGGGTGGGGGGCCTGGCCGCTGAGCGTCGGGCGTTTCGTGGGGGGATCCGGCTTCAGGCCAGGCAACAGTATGCGGAGGGTGAGAGGACCGCGCTGATCGTGAAGGACCTACGAGTGAGCGTGCGGTCGGTGAAACGCTGGCGCCGTGCCTGGCGCGAAGGCGGGATGGAGGGCTTGCGTTCCGCGGGTCCGGCGAACTCGCCGACCACCACCGACGCCCAGTTCGCCGTGCTGGAGGGAGGAACTCGGCAAAGGCCCGGCGACGAACGGCTTCCGAGACGAACGCTGGACCCTGGTTTGGGTTCAGACGGTGATCCGCCGTCGGCTGTCGAGTGAGCCTGACGGTGGCGACGGTAGCGGCTACTGAAACGGCACGGCTGGTGCTGGCAGCCGCCCGCAGATCCTGCTCCGGTCCCGCC
Organism: Streptomyces agglomeratus; assembly: GCF_001746415.1. NCBI lineage: Bacteria > Bacillati > Actinomycetota > Actinomycetes > Kitasatosporales > Streptomycetaceae > Streptomyces > Streptomyces agglomeratus. The sequence continues at coordinate 361,198 of NZ_MEHJ01000001.1, read as the reverse complement.
TGATCGACAGCTGTCTCACCGCCACAAGCCTGACCATCAACCCGCCGACCCAACCTGAAAACCTCAGTAATGCGGTGCGTCAATCCGCCCCAGCAGCTTCACAGGTGGGTCAGCTGGGCCAAAGAGAGCCCGGTCGTGGCGACGGACCGCTTGTTTAGTCGTTCTGAGGTGCGCCATTTCCACCGGCGTGCCGACAAGGCCGACGCGCCTCAGGTCGGCCTCCGTCAGCCGAGCTTCGCCCTGTGAGAGGTGGTGCATCTCGCCGCAGGGTTCGTAACACGGGGACGAGAACTGGCCTCCTTGGTCGCCAGGCGAAGCCGAGCGGCCCTGTGCTCGGCGGGTAGCAGCTGCCTGATCTCTTCTGGTACCGGATCCGGCACATGTCGGCCTGGTGGTACTGGTGGAAGCTGATGTTGTGGTTCTCGGCCGGCAGGACCTTGATAGGGAAAGTGGTGTTGAACTGAACCATTCTGTTTGAGACGAGATGCAGCCACCACGCGCGCGAATCCGCGAGCTGTCGCATGCTGGAATGAGAACGATGCGTCGTCTCTGCGCCAGCCACTTGGGGGGACGATCCAGCGTGGCTCGTGACCGCTTGCAGTAAGGGGCTGCTCGCCGGTGGACGACCCGGTGCTGTATGAAGGCGATTTCCGCAAGCGTCTGGGGGCGGTCGGAAAACTGGCTGGTCCTCTGAGCCGGCCGACACACCCAAGTCATGGCTGGTTGCAGGCATCCGCCCTGTGGGTTGTTTCTCGGCTGCGGTTCAGCGTCTTGTTCAATTCGAGCAGAAGGATTGAACCATGCCTCGAATCATCGGACAGCCGGAAGGGAAGGACTGGCGGCACCGCTCGCGTTTTCCTCTCTTCCTGCGTCACCACGGCTCCCGGGCATGGCAGGCAGTCGTGCGCAGGGTCCACCTGCTACACATGCGCTATGCCGCCCGACGCCAAGTCCCTGCTCTCAGAATTTGGTGGAAGAAGTCGTCGGGGCGCGCCTTCTGGAGGTATCTGGCGTATGCGGGAGGAGTTCTCTTCCTGACCTGGTTCGCACTAGGTTTGTACGCCATCTTCAGCTACTCCGACAGTCCGCTAAAGGGTTGGTGTGAAGGTAAGGGCATGTCTTGCGGCATCGTCAGCGGCACCCTGAGCCCTTTGCTGAGCCTTGGATTTGCAACCGCAGTTTTCCTGCTCATTCCTTATCCGAAAGTCGCTCGAAAGGTGCGCAGGCACGCGAAGAGAGATCCTCGTTCTTTGGTTCCAACGGCCGGGACGATCCTCGAGGATGTCGTTGGGCGCCGGGAGCTTTGTCAGGTCATCATACGGTCGCTTTATGACCGTGCCATACGCCGTCCCTACCTCTTGGTGGGAAGTGTGGGTGCCGGAAAGACTGCCGTGCTCGTTCAACTCACTCAAATGCTGGCGGAAAAGGGTGCTGTACCCGTGCCAATTCGGCTTCGGGAAGTCGATCAGGACGGTTCACGGCTTGACTTCGCAGAAGCTGGTCGGAAGAGGTTCCGCGAGATGGTCGACTCCGACCTTCTCTCTGGTGGACACGGCGACCGGGTGTGGAGGCAGCTTGTCGCCGATGAGAGGGCCGTCGTCATCGCAGATGGACTTGAAGAGCTGTTCGTGCAGGGTACCCAGCAGAAGGAGCGCGATATCGCCATCCGTAAAGCGATTCGGAGAGCCAAACGACAGGGGCTTCCGCTCGTGATCGCCTCCCGGCCTCATCCGCCACTGGAAGAATCAGATGCGGCGATCATCGATCTTGAACCACTGAGCGAAGAAGCGGCGTTGGAGTACCTGTCGGAGAGCTCCCCCGAGCCGGACGAGCTCCGCCTGGACCGGATCGTCAAGACCGCGATGATCTCTGAAGCTCCGCTGTATCTGCAGATCACGCGGCGCTTGCGACAACACCATCGACTGGAATACTTGACCCACAGCAAAGAGTGGGAGGACTTGGACACCCGCAATGCCGATCGTGCAACACTTCGGCTCCGCCTTCTCGAAACTTGGAAGAACGCGCTGGTCAAGGGACACCTCTGCGAGGACTATGCGCTATCGTCCCAGCCCCGCGCGGCGACGGTCGAGGTTGTCTCAGCCTTGGCCTGCATCGGACTTCTCGAGGATAGCCTGGAAGTCGACTTCGGTCAGTTGATTGATCCGACCGATGGGACGGGAAACCGACCTGGGCGCAAGGACGTAACGCGCGGTACCCGCCTAAAATACCGCAGAATTCAGCAGCCAAAATCTACACAGCCCACACGGGAGAACAAGTTCCCCGAGATCTGGGATGCGCTCAAGCGACGTCTCAATGTTGGCTCCGAGGGCAATGACATTGCCATGCCCTACGGGGCCGCTACCTCTGACTGTCTTAACTACCTTTCCCTGTACGCCACTCAGGGTGAGAACTTGGGCCTGGTCGAGACGATCGGCGATCGGGTTCGATTCCAACACAGCCTCATCCAGACCTACCTCGGAGCTCGCTTCTTGAGTGAAGTTTCCGACAACCGCCTGGAGGCGGCGCTGCGCGAACCCAAGCCTGGCAGGGAACTGCTCATGGCTCTGGTCCTCAACTCACGGATGCCAAAACTGGATCAAAACTCGCCGATACCAAAATCGCATCGGATGAAGTCCATGGCACAACTGCTTCTCAGCATGACTGACTCACGCCGGGATGCCAAAGCATTCGACATTTACGCTGCCGCACTTGAGATCGACCGGATGGAGGAGGAATCCGACGGCGGCTCGCATGAAACCATCGCCAGCGCCGCTCTCAAGAACTGGAATAAAATCACTGTTGGCGATCAACGGTCGATCGACGAAGCAAAGGAAAACCTAGTCCACCGGTTCGGGGAAACAGCCCGAGCTATCGGCAAGGCAAGAGAAGACACCGATCCCGCCCACAGTGAGAAGCCGGCGTATGAGCAGCTCCTTGAGATTGTCCTCAGAGAGCCCATGTATCAGGTCAGGCTGGCAGTGGCCCAGGAATTCGGTGCGTCCGGTGACGTTGCGTTCGACGTGCTGCGAACTCGTTTCCCCTTGTTGGACGACGGGCGCCAGCATCCCGAGTACGACCCGCAGGATCAGTACGAGATACAATACGAAAAGGCAGTAATCGAGGAAAGTAAAGCGTTCGAGCGATTCAGGCGTGAAAATACCGAAAAGGGCAGTGTGATCTCCGCAAGGCACCGCGCACTTGAACACGAGTACCGTGAGAAAAAAATGCAATCCGCCGAGAATACATCGCACGGGCTTGGCTCGTACCCATGATGGTTGGCTCCGTCACAGACAAGTACAAGCGGCAGGCCAAGGAGAGAGTGGAGCTGTGGCTCAAGCACCTCGACCACAACAGGCCGGGAGCTGAGCGCGCAGAGCTTCCACTCATTCTGGAAATTGCCCTCGCTCAGGGCTTCAAGTTCGCGGCCAACCGGCGCCGGCGTCACCCGAACACCAATGAGGAAACCCGTGAGTTCATGGTGCAGCAGGCCGAGATCCTGCTCGCCCGTTCCCGCTACTGGTACTCCCAACTGACTATCATCCATGCGCTGTGCCTTTGGGAGCTGCCCGACAGTCCCGGGAGGTCCCCTACCGGCTACAGCGACACTCCGAGAGTGGACGCTTCACAGGCCGTCACTCGCTGGCTGGGCATTGCGGGCAGCAAACGTGACCCGAGGAGCCGCAAGCCGGGCGACTTTACCTCCGACGGAAGAGAACGACTACACCCCTTCGTAGCGGAGGCCGCCGAGCTCGCCGCGCTGGCCCTAGAGACCGGCCATCCAGAGCGGTACCTCTGGATCGATGAAAAGGGTGCCATGGACAGTGTCGGCTCCACACCCGCCAACCCCAGCGACTACCGCAAGCACAACCTCTGGATCCCTCCCTCGGTTGGCTGGAGCACCTTGCATCCGCGAGCGCAACAACTGCTCGCTGACGTGCTCTTGCTGCTCAACCTCGCGGAGCGGGACGGCGCCCCTGACGAGGTAGACGAACGCCTGGAGAGGGCGAACCGCACCGACCTGCCGCCGTGTCTTACCAAGGGCCGCGAACCGCTCCACCCGGACCGTACGGTGGGTATGGCCGACGACGCTCCGCCGGGCAGTACCTGCCTGCGGGACTGCCCCTTCGAGATGTGCCCATACCCGGCTAAGGGGCAGCAGCCACGCGCTGAACTGCAAGAGACTTTCTGCCGTCAGCAGCAGGCGCTGCTCCGGACGAAGCCGACGCGGCACCGCGCCCCGTGGCAGGACATGCCCCGCAAGGAACTCGTTCGCTTCTGGGGCACGATGGCACGGCGGTCGCGCACCCGCGCGGAGTGACCACCATGTGGAGCCATGCGCGCAACGAAGGCCCTTGTATCCCATGGCAGATGACAAGCCCCGGCCCCGCGCACGTCGGCTCGCGTGTCGGGGGAGCCGACGTGCCAGATCGCACGGCGCGACCACCACGCGATCGCGCGAGACAGACCGTCCCCATGCCGCCGGCGCCAAGTTCCCGCCGCTCCACGGCGTACACACCGATACGCCCAGGCCGTTCCACCTCGAATGCCATACGCTCTCCTCGCCGACCGCAAGCCGGGGGAGGTAGTGCCGGTGCGGCTGTCGCTCGCCACCTTTGATCCCGACCGGCACAGTCTTGAGCAATGGATCACAGCCCACCTGGTCGATGCCTACCGTCTGCGGCCCGCTGCGGCGACCGCATTACTGATCGTTTCAGAATGACGTTCGGAGTCGTCTCAAGCAGATGATGCTGGAGGCGAGTTGGAGTGGTGCGAGGTGGAGGTCGGCGCGTATGGCACAGGACCCGACGTAGCTATCCCGAGGCAGCGTGAGTGAACGCGGCTGCCGGCAGTTCTGCCTCCGTCTCCTCCCAGGGGAGGTAGATGCCGAGCTCGCCCTCCAGGAACCGCAGGAACGCCACATCGCCCAACTCGTCATCGCGGTGAACGAAGCCGAGCGCCACCTCGGCTGGGGCGCCGTTCGTAAGGTGTGGCAGGCCGGGCTCGAACGACGTCACGGCCTCGCCGTGGAGGCCATGGTCGACGCGGCTGAAGCCCTTCGCGTTGCGATGCACGGCAAACGCCCGTCCCCGCTCGGACAGCGCCGCGATGTAGGTCCCGGTACGGCAGCCGAATTCCTCCAGCGCGTATGCCCAGCCCGCCACCGAACCCGCTCGGACGATGGTGCCCGGTGGGGCGGGCAGGAAGCCCCCGCTTGTCAGTCGGGCCACCGCCGCTGTGTCCTCCCAGTCCAGGAAGTCCAGGTCACTGATGTGGTCCTCTTCGTCCCTGAGCAGCAGTTCGTACGCCGCGAAGCGGGTCAGCGGGACAATGTGGCGCTCCTCGGCTCCAACGCTGCGCAGCAGCTCGTACGGCGAGATCCCCTCGCTGAGCGTGAGCGTGAAGCTGGTGCTGTAGGTGTGCGCTATCCAGCACAGCCCGTTCTCCCCAGGTCCTCGGTTCATCAAGCCGCCCTCTGCGAAGTAATCCGCCACGATGACGGCCTCGCGAACAGAACCTAGCGCTCAGTCTCGCCAAGTAAAACGCTCACCGTCACCTATAGCGCTCAGTCACAACGACCTGTCACACACGGCTTGCGGTGCCGTCGACTGGCCCTGTTCGAATTTGGTAAGTGGGGGAGGGGTGGAGGTGAGCTGTGGGTACTGGAGTGCACCTCCACGTCGCCAGCGGCTACTCCGCCCGCTGCGGCGCCTCGCATCCGTATGCTCTCGTGGCCCGGGCGGCCGAGCGTGGCATCCGTACGCTGCGCTCACCGACCGTGACACCGTCACTGGTGTGGTGAGGTTCGCGAAGGCTGCCATGGCCGCCGGTGTGCGTCCCGTCTTCGGGGTCGACCTGGCTGTCGCCGCCCACGCACCGACGACTGTTGGCCCCCGGCGCCGGACCCCAGTACGTGGTGGGGCTTACGTCGAGAAGGGGGTGCGGGACCGATCGGGTGAACTGCCCGGGCGGATGGTGGTCCGCCTGAATGACGATCCCTGCACGGCCGCAAAGCGGCCATGGAGGCTCTCAGCGCCGGGCCACCCCACGTGGTATCACGTCAAGGTGGCGACGGTGGACCGCCGCAGTCCCGACGGACGTCGATGCCGAGGAGTTGATGCCCATGTCGGCCGAGGGTTCCGTCGATGCACCGCAGGGGACGCCGCCGGACCCCTGCGCCCTGGTCAGGAATCGCGGCTACATCGGGCTTCTGGTCATGGCGGCGGTTCTCGGAGTGCCGATCTCCGCAGCCGCGTACGGCTTCCTCGCTCTGGTCAACGAGCTCCAGCCCTGGATCTACGCCGACCTGCCCAAGGCCCTGGGCTTCCAGGCAACCCCTCCCTGGTGGCCCCTGCCGCTGCTCGGCGTCGCAGGCCTGCTGGTCGGAGCGACCATCCGTTATCTTCCGGGAATTGGCGGCCACAAGCCCGCCGAGGGGCTGTCGACGACCGGCGCGCCGAAGTCGCGCGACCTTCCCGGCATCTTCGTCGCCGCCGTCGCCACGCTGGCCCTGGGTGCCGTCCTCGGTCCCGAGGCACCACTCGTCGCCCTCGGCAGCGGCACAACCGTCTGGCTCGTACGCCTGCTCAAGCCGGACCTGCCGGAGCGGGCCGGGGCCGTGGTCGGCGCCGCCGGAAGCTTCGCCGCGGTCAGCACCCTGCTCGGGTCACCCATCACCGGGGCGTTCCTTCTCATGGAGGCATCAGGAATCGGCGGGCCGATGCTCGGAGTCGTACTGGTACCGGGCCTGCTCGCCGCCGGCATCGGCTCGCTCGTCTTCATCGGCCTGGACAGTTGGACCGGTCTCGGTACGTACTCCCTTGCAATTCAGGACGTGCCGCACGCCAACACGCCCACCGGTGCCGAGTTCGGCTGGGCAATTGTCATCGGACTCGCGGCGGCCCTCCTCGGCACGGGCATCCGACGACTCGCCCTGCTGCTTCAACCGCGAGTCGAACGGCGCCTGATCCCCGCCACCGTGCTGGTGGGCCTGGTGATCGCCGGGCTGGCCATCGCCTACGCCGAAGGCACTGGAAAGGGCGCGACCGAGGTGCTGTACTCGGGGCAGACCGCTCTGGGCCCGGTGCTCGCGAACAGCGCCGACTACACCGTCGGCACCTTGACGCTTCTCGTCGCCTGCAAGGGGCTTGCGTACTGCGCCTCACTGAGCGCCTTCCGAGGCGGCCCGATCTTTCCGGCGATGTTCCTGGGGGCGGCGGGCGGGATCGCGCTGTCCCACCTTCCGGGGCTGGAGCTCACCCCCGCGGTCGCGATGGGGATCGGAGGCATGTCTGTGGCCATGCTCAGGCTCCCGCTGACCTCGGTGCTGCTGGCCACCCTGCTGCTGGGGTGGCAAGGTATCACCGTCATGCCGCTCGTGATCGTCACGGTGGTGGTCACCTATGTGGTGGTGATCAGGCTCAGCCCGGATCCGACCGACAGGTTCAAGACCGGGGCACGAGAAGACCCCACGTAGGCATGACGGGCTGGCAAGCAGGCCTCAACCGCTGGAACGATGAGGGCACCCAGGATGAGGTGTACTCAGCTCCCGGCCTCTGCCAGCCGTGTTCTGGCTCCTTTGGGGACCTTGCGGCCGAGTCGGGCGGCTTGGCCGGAGAGCATCCGCTTCCGGGATTCCACGGCCGGGACCGAGCTGGTGCGCCGAGGGACTGGCAGACCCGGCAGGCCAGTTGCCGCGGGCACCGGGCCGAGATCGCCAAGCTGCCACAACATCAGATCCCGGTGCTGGCTCACGGCCTGATCCGATGCGCCAGAGTGGCTCTGGTACTCAATTATGACCACGAGCGGGACTACCAACCCCCGCTGAGCAGCCAAGTGTACGGGCGGGCCCCGGCGTCATCACTGTTCCGTCTCAACGATTTCCCGATGCCGCTTGTCAACCCGTCCGAGCGTGCGTGGTTGGGGCCGCAGCGGTGCGTCGGCGGCTGAGCGCTGGCGTCGCGTAACTCCTGGGCCATCTGAAGTTTTCGCTTACCACTGTGATGGCCTGACAGCGCCCGCCATAACCCTGGCCGCACCACCGGCCGATGCCGTGCCCGTCCGAAACGCTCTGTCGCAGACACCTCCGGGCGGACCCAAGCGGCATGGGCAGGCCAGTCCGGAAGTGCCGCCCGACTTCCGCCGTGGCAGCCTGGATATGGAGTCTCCGACCAGGTTGCCCGATCCGGCGACGAGGTCTTCTCGGAGGAGCCCGAATGGGCTGATTCGCCGCCGCCGGCCCGGCTACGCGCGGGACCGGCGGCGCAGCACCGACCGAGAGAGATCGCCACCTTCAAGGAGCCAGCTCCCCGGAGACTGCACGAGGAGATCCTGCAACGCCTCCACGACGCCGGCCTGCTCGACCTGTCCCCCGCGCGGTCCTCGACTCCGTCCACGCGAGGGCGAAAGGGGGGCGAACTTACAGGTCGACCGCACTGTCATACAGGCATAACGCGTATCGAAGAGGCATCCTGGATTAGGATCCCGAGGCACAAGAGGAAGCGGCGCTGCGCGCGGTGAAACTGCGCCTGCACCAGCGCTTCGACAACTCCCTCGGCGTGAACGCGGTTGACCGCGCGAGGGAGACGGCGCGGCGTCGCTTCGACGCGAGCCCCATTCGCTTGTTTATCCCGATCCCCGTCGAACGCCAGGCAACCGGCACTCCGCGCAACCCAGCGCTCTATGGCCACGACGACGCCGGAAAGCTGACTGACGGCGATCACGACATCGGCCCACCGCTGCCCGAGCGGCCCCAGGGCACTCGCGCTCCGCGTGGCAGGGCAACAACCTGGTTTGGCCCGTCCGCTCACCCGCAACCAGGCCCGGCCGGTCCTCTGCACTCTGCTCCGTACCGAAGTGAACATCGTTGATCAGTCTCCCATCGCATCGGCCGGGCGCCCACCTGTTCGAAAGCGCCGAGTGAGCCCTCCGAGTTTTCCGCTCGCATGACCGAATCCCGAGTCTCGTGGGTGAACTCTGTACAACTCCCACGCACGTCGCATCACAACCCGGCGCCTGGGCATGGGAGTTGGAGCGTCCCGGTCACAGTCGACATGCGATGGCCGGCCCGTGCCGGTGGATTCTTCAAGCCGGAGCATCGAGATCCTCGCAGGCGCTCCCCAACTGGAGCGTTCTTCCCCATTTCCCAGCGACAGCCCCCGTCAAGGGGGTTGGCGTTGCGGGCTCGCCTGCCTAACGTATGAGCAGAACATGAGCCCAACTCACATTTAGGATCTACGTGATCACCCACCACGCCGAAGCCCGCCTGTGGCTGCTGAGCACGCCCGGCACCTCCTACGCCTTCCAGCTGGATGCCGACGACGTCCCCCGGCACGTGCACTGGGGCCGGCCGCTGACCCTGGATCAGGTCGCCGCGATCGCGGCCAGCCTGCCCGCCGAGGACCCCGGCGGCGACGACCCCGGCGGCGAGGAGTACGTGGTGGAGGGCGGCCTACGGTTCGGGGCGCCGTCACTGACCATCCGGTTCGACGATGGCGTGCGCGGCTTCGAGTGGCGGTTCGTCTCGCACACGGCCCACAACGGCCTGCTCACGCTCTCTTTCACCGACCGCGTCCGCTCCCTCGGTCTCGAACTGCACTACCGGATCCGGGACGGCCATGACCAGATCGAGCGCTGGGCCGTCCTCACCGCGGACGAGCCGGTGGACGTCCTGCGGTTCGACTCCGCCGCCTGGACGCTGCCCGCCCGCCACGACTACCGGGTCAGCCACGTGGTGGGGGAATGGGGCCGGGAGTTTCAACTCCAGCGCGACCGGGTGCCCGTCGGGGAGACTGTGTTCACCAGCCGCCTCGGCATCACTGGACAGCACGACGGACCCTGGCTGATGCTCGACGCGCAGGACGCCGCCGAGGAGCACGGCGAGGTCTGGAGCACTGCTCTGGCCTGGAGCGGCAGCCGCCGCATCACCCTGCGCCGCGACCCCTACGGCCGCGCCTCCTGGACCGGCGGGTTCGGCCACGAGGGGCTGGTCTGGAAGCTGCTCCCCGGCGGGTGTCTGGAGACCCCCGTCTTCGCCGGTCTTTACGCCCCCGACGGCTTCGGCGGCACCAGCCGCCGCTGGCACGCCTACGTCGAAGGCCAGGTGCTGCCCGCCCGTCCGGCCGAACGCCCGCTGATCTACAACTCGTGGGAGGCGACCGAGTTCGACGTCACCGAGAAGCAGCAGACCGAACTGGCCGAGCTGGCCGCGGGGCTCGGCGTCGAGGTCTTCGTGGTGGACGACGCCTGGTTCGGCGCCCGCACCAGCGACATGGCCGGGCTCGGCGACTGGTGGCCCAACCCCGACCGCTTCCCGGACGGCCTGGGCCCGCTCGCCGACCACGTCCGCGCGCTGGGCATGGGCTTCGGCCTGTGGGTTGAGCCCGAGGCGGTCAACCCCGACAGTGACCTCTTCCGTGCGCACCCTGACTGGATCCTCCGCCAGGATGGCCGTACCCGCACGCAGCGTCGCAACCAGCACGTGCTGAACTTTGCCCGCCGCGACGTCCGCGAATGGGCGGTCGAATGGCTGGTCAGGACCGTCACCGAGCTGGACGTCGCGTTCCTCAAATGGGACATGAACCGGCCCTTCAGCGAGGCAGGGCAGCCTGGGGCCGCCGACCCCGACCGGGTCTGGATCGAGCACACGCGCGGCGTCTACGAGGTGATGGACCGGCTGCGCGCCGCGCGTCCCGGCCTGTACCTGGAGGCGTGCGCGGGCGGTGGCGGCCGGGCCGACCTGGGCGTGCTAGCCCGCGCCGACCAGGTCTGGACGTCCGACAACACCGACGCCGCCGACCGGGTCGCGATCCAGCACGGCTACTGCCAGCTGCTGCCCGCCCGGACCATGGGCGCCTGGGTCACCGACAGCCCGAACAGCTTCAGCGCCCGCCCGACCTCGATCCGGTACCGCTTCCATGTCTCGATGGCCGGGGCGATGGGCATCGGCGGCGACCTGCGGAACTGGAGCGAGGAGGATCTGGCCTGGGCCCGGATGCTGGTCGAGCAGTACAAGCGGATCCGGCTAGTGGTGCACGGCGGCGTCCTGCACCGCCTGGGACACGACGCCGTGCAGTACCTCACCGAGGACGAGGTCGTCGTCTTCCAGTTCCAGCCGTCCGCGCTGACCCGCTCGGTCGCCCGCACTCGGTTGAAGGGTCTCGACCCCGACGCCCGTTACCAGGACGAGGCCACCGGCGCCGTCCACGAGGGCGCCGTCCTGCTCAGCCACGGCCTCCCGCCGCTGCTGCCCTTCGACTGGACGAGCGAGCTCGTCCACCTCAAGAGAGTGCCCCGATGAGCCTCGCCCCCGTACAGCCCGAGGCCCTCGCCGAGCCCACCCGCAAGGTCGGCTCCGGCTGGCTCACCCTGTACGTCCTGGCCAACGCTGGGCTGTTCATCCCGATGCAGGTGCCGACCACGTTCCTGATGCCCGAACAGATCGCCCAGATCGACCCGGCGGGGAAGATCGGCAGCTACGCCTGGGTCAGCATGATGGGCGCGATCTCGGGGATCGTCATCGCGCCGCTGGCCGGTGCGCTCTGCGACCGCACCACCGGCCGTTTCGGCCGCCGCCGGCCGTGGATGATCGCGGGCTCGCTGGTCTGCATGGCAGCTCTGGTCTTCACCGGCATCCAGACGACGGTCGCCGGGGTCGCGCTCGGCACTCTCTTGCTGTCCGCCACCTTCATGATCACCGGCGCCGGGCTCGCCCCTGTGGTGCCCGACCGGGTTCCGGTCGGGCAACGCGGCGTGGTGCTGGGCTGGGCCACTGTCCCGCAGGCCGGCGGCATGATCGCGGGCGGGCTGCTGCTCGGTCTTGTCGCGGGCTTCTCCGCGCAGTATGTGCTGATGGCCGCGTTCCCGCTGCTGATCGTGGTGTTCGCGGTCACCATGAAGGACCCGCCGCTTCCCCGCGACCACCGCGAGCCGTTCTCACTGCGTACGTTTCTGGACGGCTACCGGATCAGCCCGCGCGAGCATCCCGACTTCGTCTGGGCGATGAGTTCGCGGTTCATCATGGGGCTGGGTTACGGCCTGGGCACGCTCTACATGCCGTACTTCCTGGACGACGTCCTGCACTACGAGCAGTTGTTCCCCGGCGAGTCCACCGAGGACGGTCTGCTCATCGTGATCGGAGTCAACTGCCTGGCCACGATCTCGACGGTCGTCCTCAGCGGCTGGCTCTCCGACAAGTTGGGCAAGCGCCGCATGCTGGTCTTCCTCGGCGGCATCACGATGGCCGTCGCCGCGATTCCGCTCGCGCTGGCGCCCACGTGGCCCATGACGCTGGTCTCAGCCGTCATCCTGGGCCTGGGCTACGGCGTGTACCTGGCCGTCGACACCGCCCTGGTCACCGAGGTGCTCCCCACCTCGGCGAATCGCGGCAAGGACATGGCCCTGGCCAACCTGATGGCTTCCCTGCCGTACGTGCTGGTTCCTCCGATCGCCTCGGTCGTGCTCGGCGATCTGGGGGGCTACCGCTCGTTGTTCCTCTGCTCTGCGGCCATGTCCGCGTTGGGCGCGGTGCTGGTGTGGAACGTCAGAAGTGTCCGTTAGCGCGCTCGGCGACTTGTCGCCAGTGACCGGATTCGATCGTTGAGGTAGCTGTTCAGGACCCGTTTGCACTCAGCGATCAGCTGGGGGTCGCCGTGCGGATCGGTACGGAATGCAAGCTTCAGCACGCTGTCCGCGCACTCCAGGGCCACCCGGATGGCGAGCTCCAGTTCGGCGTCGTCCTCAACGCCGGACAGGGACGCGGTCAGTGAGCGCAGCCGTCCGGCGACCGCCGTGTTGTTGTCCAGGGCCGGATCGAGGGTGTGGTCCCGGCCCACCGCGCCGAAGTCGACCACGCCGAAACCGCTGATCGTCCGACGCATGGCGACGAACTCCTCGACGGCCACGTCGATGACGCCCGAGATTTCTTCGGGCTCCTCGCGCTCCAACCGGGCCGCGACCCGCTCCAGGAAGGCCTCCAAGTTGCGGGCGGCCAGCGCGCCGATCAGCCCCTCCCGGTCGGAGAAGAACTGGTACAGGGTCCCGATGGGCACCTCGGCCCTGCGGGCCACCTCCTTGGTGGTCAGCGCGGCATAGCCGACCTCGTCCAGGAGTTCGGCGCAGGCGTCCAGCAACCGTTCGAAACGTTCGGCGCTGCGCTTCTGGACGGGCAGGCGGCGCAGCGACCCCGCGGTGCGATCTTGGTTCACGGTTCCATCATCGCATCCATCAAGCTAACATGAGCCACACTCACATTTTAGGGGGTTACGCATGACGCTGGGCCATCTGCCGGCCGACTTCGTCTGGGGCGTCTCGACGGCGTCCTACCAGATCGAGGGCGCCACCAAGGAGGACGGCCGTGGACCGTCGGTATGGGACACCTTCACCGCCCGCCCCGGGACGGTCCGCGACGGACACACGGGCGATGTGGCCTGCGACCACTACCACCGGTACGAGGAGGACTTGGGGCTGATGGCCGAGGCGGGCCTCACCGGCTACCGCTTCTCCATCGCCTGGCCCAGAATCCAGCCGACCGGCAAGGGCGAGGTCAACCTCCAGGGCCTGGACTTCTACGACCGGCTGGTCGACGGCCTGCTCGCACGCGGCGTCGAACCCGTCCCGACACTGTTCCACTGGGACCTCCCGCAGGGCCTCGAGGACGAAGGCGGCTGGCTGAGCCGCGACACCGCGTACCGCTTCGCCGAGTACGCCGCCGTCATGGCCGGCAGGCTGGGCGACCGCGTCCAGAAATGGATCACACTCAACGAGCCGTTCATCCACATGGTCTGGGGCTACGCCCTCGGCACCCACGCGCCGGGCCGCACCCTGTTCCTGGACTGCCTGCCAGTCGCCCACCACCAACTGCTCGGCCACGGCCTGGCGCTGAGGGAGCTGCGGGCACGCGGCCTCAAGGTGCTGATCGCGAACAACTGCACCCCGGTCTGGCCCGCCTCGGACGCCCCCGACGACCGCGCCGCCGCGCAGGCCTATGACACCCTCCACAACCGCCTGTTCAACGACCCGATCCAGACGGGCGCCTACCCGGACCTGTCGGCCTACGGCGCGGACGCCACCCTCGGCGGCTCGGTCCAGGATGGCGATCTCGAACTGATCTCGGCCCCACTGGACGCGCTCGGCATCAACTACTACAACCCGACCCGTATCCAGGCTCCGACGTCCGAGGGCCTGCCGTTCGAAGAGGCCCCCATCGAGGGCTACCGCCGCACCGCCTTCGACTGGCCCGTCGTCCCCGACGGCCTACGGGAACTGCTGGTCGGCCTCAAGGAGCGCTACCCGGCACTCCCGCCGGTTTACATCACGGAGAACGGCTGCTCGGTCGAGGACGTCGTCACCGCGGACGGCACCGTTCCCGACCTCGACCGGATCGACTACTTGGACACCCACCTCCAGGCCGTCGACACAGCGGTGGCCCAAGGCGTGGACGTCCGCGGCTACTTCACCTGGACCCTGATGGACAACTTCGAATGGGCTGAAGGCTTCCACCAGCGCTTCGGCCTCGTCCACGTCGACCACGACACCCAGGTCCGCACCCCGAAGGCGTCCTTCGCCTGGTACCGCGACCTCATCCGCGCTCAGCGCGGCTGGGCCGCCCGCCGGGCTCGTACAGAGACCTGACCCTGGAGCGGTCCTACCCATTTCCCAACGATGGCCCCCGTCAAGGGGGTTGGCGTTGCGAGCTCATCTGCCTAACGTATATGCGGAACATGAGCCCACCTCACATCTAAGGATCTGTGTGATGACCATGGTTCAACCTCCGCGCCGCAGGCTCAGATCCCTCACGATGGTGTCACTGCTCCTCACCGTTATGGCCCTGGTACTCGGTCCGATGCCCAGCTCCGCAGCGGAGCCCGACTGGTGGACCCCGACCGCGCGGCCCGCGCCCGACTCACAGATCAACGTCACGGGCGAGCCCTTCAAGGGCACCGACGCGCAGGGGCGCGTGAGGGGCTTCGTCGACGCCCACGACCACATCATGTCCAACGAGGGCTTCGGCGGGCGGCTGATCTGCGGCAAGCCGTTCTCGGAACAGGGCGTCGCCGACGCGCTGAAGGACTGCCCCGAGCACTACCCTGACGGCACGGGCGCCATCTTCGACTTCATCACCAAGGGCGGCGACGGCAAGCACGACCCCAACGGGTGGCCGACCTTCAAGGACTGGCCCGCCCACGACTCGCTGACCCACCAGCAGAACTACTACGCCTGGGTCGAGCGGGCATGGCGCGGCGGCCAGCGGATACTCGTCAACGACCTCGTCACCAACGGCGTGATCTGCTCGGTCTACCCCTTCAAGGACCGCAGCTGCGACGAGATGACCGCCATCCGCCTGGAGGCGAAGAAGACGTACGACATGCAGGCCTACATCGACAAGATGTACGGCGGCCCGGGCAAGGGCTGGTTCAGGATCGTCACCGACAGCGCGCAGGCCCGTGACGTCGTCGAACAGGGCAAGCTGGCCGTCGTCCTGGGCGTCGAAACCTCCGAGCCCTTCGGCTGCAAGCAGATCCTGGACGTCGCGCAATGCGGCAAGGAGGACATCGACCGCGGCCTGGACGAGCTGCACGAGCTGGGCGTGCGCAGCATGTTCCTGTGCCACAAGTTCGACAACGCCCTGTGCGGGGTGCGCTTCGACTCCGGCGCCCTCGGTACGGCCATCAACGTGGGCCAGTTCCTGTCGACCGGCACCTTCTGGAAGACGGAGACCTGCCGCGGGCCGCAGCACGACAACCCCATCGGCAACGCGGTGGCGGCGGAGGCGGAGAAGAAGCTGCCGGAGAGGGTGGCCGTACCCTCGTACGCCTCGGACGCGCAGTGCAACACCCGCGGGCTGACCGACCTGGGTGATTACGCAGTGCGCGGCATGATGAAACGCAAGATGATGCTGGAGATCGACCACATGAGCGTCAAGGCCGCGGGGCAGGCCTTCGACATCCTCGAGTCCGAGTCGTATCCGGGCGTGATCTCCTCGCACAGCTGGATGGACCTGGGCTGGACCGAGCGGCTCTACAAGCTCGGTGGTTTCGCCGCCCAGTACATGAGCGGCTCGGAGGCGTTCAGCGCCGAGGCCAAACGCACGGACGCCCTGCGCGAGAAGTACAAGGTCGGTTACGGCTACGGCACCGACATGAACGGGGTCGGCGGCTGGCCGGGCCCGCGGGGCGGGGACACTCCGAACCCGGTGAAGTATCCGTTCCGCAGCACGGACGGCGGCTCGGTGATCGACAAACAGACCACCGGCGAGCGCACTTGGGACTTCAACACCAATGGCGCGGCGCACTACGGCATGGTCCCGGACTGGATCGAGGACATCCGGATCGTCGGCGGCCAGGACGTCGTGGACGACCTCTTCCAGGGCGCCGAGTCCTACCTCCGCACCTGGGGGAACTCCGAGCGCCACAAGTCCGGGGTGAACCTGGCCTCGGGCGCGACCGCCTCGGCGTCCACGTCGGAGTGGTGGAACCCCTTCGTCAGCTTCTCGCCCGGCCGGGCCGTGGACGGCGAGAAGGGCACCCGCTGGGCCAGCGAGTGGAACAACGACCAGTGGCTGCGGATCGACCTCGGATCCGCGAACCTGGTCAAGCGCGCCACCCTCGACTGGGAGGCCGCGTACGGGAAGTCGTACCGCGTCGAGCTGTCGGCCGACGGCACGAACTGGCAGACGGCCTGGTCCACGACGACTGGTGACGGCGGCCTGGACACGGCACGGTTCGCCGGAACTCCGGCGCGCTACATACGGATCCAGGGACTGGAGCGCGGCACCAAGTGGGGCTACTCACTCAGCGAGGTCGGCGTCTACAGCGACTGACGGCACCGGTGGGCCGGTCATGTGGTGGTCGATGTGGAAGTACTCGAAGAACGCCCGGGTATGCACCGCGCCGGCATAGAACAACAGCGCCGCAGCGAGCGACAAGAGCGTCGCCAAATCGGCGGTGTAACCGGCGGCCGGATGCTGGGCAGTGGGCGGCTCTGTGCCACGAGGTCCGGAATCGCGCCGCAAGATCCGCCTGCGACGTTGCCGGGCACCGGCACGCCGCAGACGCCGTTCGCCCTCCGGCATGGACGCTTGGGCGCGGGGAGTGGGAAAGGAGCGAGCGTCGTTCATGATGTCGGCGTCGGCGTTGGCTCTGCCGCCTTCCGTTCGCACATCATGCGCCGCGCATCCCGGGCCGGCACGGAGGGCGAGTCGTCGTTTTGTGCCCCGGCGCACGACACCAGGCCGGTACGCGCCAACTGTGGGTGGTATGCGCCTTCGCCTACTCGGTCGGCCTGGGCGACTCTGGAACGTCTTGTCGCTGCGTCGGGTGGGGGCACCGTGCTGGGAGTGGAGTGCGGCAGCCGCGCTCGGTCCGGGTTTCATCAGTTTCCAGTCGTCGGCTCCAGTGCGCTGAGCGGAGAGTCATTGTGCATGCCGAATCCGCCCATCCTCCTGCTCTCGCCTCGTTGCCATGTTCCCGCCGGGCGGGTTCGGGTGTGGGAATGGAGGCCGACCGGGTCTGCCGGGACCTGGTGAGCCGGCTCGCGGCGCAGGTGACGCAGGACGGCTGTGTGCCGGGGCCGTGCGCGAGCCGGGTTCTGGAGTCGGCGCTGCCACTGACGCTGCTGCGCCGTGAGGGACAGCACGCCGGCGTGCAGGAGAGGCTCGAGGGGTTCTTGTCACGGGATACCGGTGGTGGCAGGACGCGTTTCGACTCGGCACTCAGCGATGGGGTACTGACGGGCCGGCAGGCCGACGCGGACTGGGTGCACGCGGAGCTCCTTGCCGACTTCGACCACTTCACCTTTGCCCGGAAGCGGTTGTTTTTCGATGTGTGTCTCGCGGTCGTCGGAGCGATCGACTTCGATGCGGGGATGCGGCCGGAGCGCATCGACAGCGGGAACCGGGCACCGTGGGTGCAGATGATCATGCTGGCGTTGAAGGTGACGATCGCCCACGGACTGCGGCGGCCTGAGGCTGTCACCGCCGCCGACCACGAACGGCTGGTGACGCTCCTGCGTGAAGGCCAGCGCCGCAGCGTGTGGGAGAACCACGTCACAGCGCACCTGCTGGCGCTCCTAGCCGTCAGCGCCTTCGCACCCCGCAGTGCCGACGTCGCCAAGGGCTTGCGTCTGCTGGTGGAGTGCGTGAACCCGGACGGCGGCCTGCCCAGTATCGCGAACCTGTCCGTGTTCTGCACCGGCGTAGCGGGTCTTGCCCTGGCCAGGGCGGGAGCCGATCGCCAGGTGACCGTGCGCATGGGCGACTACCTTGCGGCGATGCAGGGCCCGGACGGCGGCTGGCCGTTCGGCGAGAACATGATGCAGAGTGACGTGGACACCACCTCCTACGCCCTCGCCTTCCTCGCCTCACTCGATACCGGGCGCTACGCCAAACCCCTCCAGCGGGCTGGGAGCTACCTGTCTGCGGTCGCGGGCCAGGACGGGGGCTTTCCCACCTACGTGGCGGGGGACCCGTCCGAGGTGGGAATGACCGGCGGGGCCGCCAGCGCCTTGGGCTGGGCCGGGGACGCACATGCCGGTCTGCTGGAGAACGCCGCGCGCTACCTGCTCGGGGCGCAGAAGCCTGATGGCACGTTCGAGCGCAGCTGGACGTTGAGCGAGGCGAACACCATCTGGCGGGCCATGTGGGCCCTGCACTCGCTGCCCCCTTCCCGCCTGCCGCAGCTGCGTGCCGGTCGCGAACAGGCGGTTGCTCGCTCGTGGGGCTTCTTCGATCTGGCGCAGAACGATGACGGAGGCTGGGGCTACCGTCCCGGGGATGCGAGTGACACCACCAGTACCGCCTACTCGCTGCTTGCCCTGTCCGCGATGGGGCGGCCCGCCGGGGCGGACGTCACCGCACGCCGCGGCGTCTTCCACCTTCTGGCCCGCCAGGAGGCCGATGGAGGATTCACCGCCCTGCCCGACCAGGTCGCCCCCCGGCCGCTGCTCTTCGACGCACCCGTCTTCGCTGACATCTGGGCACTGCTCGCGCTCGGCGCCTGTAACGAGAGCTGGCGCTGGTGACCAAGGCCGACGACTGCCACACCGGGCACCGTAGCCATGCCACGGATCGGACGACCGGCCGTGGGGCACCGCAGGGTGCTCTTCCGTTCCCGCCGCCGGGACGGCCACCAGCCACGCCTAGGGCCGGGTAGGAGATGAGCCGCTGTGAGGCTCGCTCGCATGGGCTGGTCCCCGACCCCGGCGAGTGTGCGCGGCCGGTCAGGATGCGCCTGGGAACCTGGGCGGGATACGTCCATCCGCTCGGTACCGCAAGCCTGCGCCGGATCAGACCGGCTCCCGGGCCGAGGCGCAGGGCATGGCCCACGCGATGCTTCACAGCCACCTGCGTCACTTCCACGCCGCCGCACGCCTGAGCCCGCCTGCGTCAGCGGCGCCCCGCATCTCGCTGTCAGTGAAAGGGAACCGATGATCGAGCCGACCCGGGCCCCAGGGCTGCTCACGCACGACTTCGGGATCCTTGTTCCCGACCGGATCCACCCGCGAGCCGAGCCCGTCGGCAACCGCCTGGCCGCGTGGGCTATGCGGGTGGGCCTGACCACCAGCGCCGCTGAGGACACACGCCTGCGCCGTTCAGCATTTCACCTGGTGGCCGCCCGCTTCCTGCCCGACGAAGCCGAGGCGGACGTCGAACTCTTCGCCCAATGGGTCGTCTGGCTCTTCCACCTCGACGACGAGCAGGACGAAGGCGCTATGGGCCGCTCACCCCAGAGCGTGCACGCCACCTACACCGCTGTCACGGCCGTCATCCAAGGGCGGCCCACGCCTGCCACAGGTTCGCCCGCGGTCAGGGCCCTGGCCGACCTGTGGCCCCGCACCACCGCCCGGATGTCCCCGGCGTGGCACGAGCGGATCCTGGGCCACGTCCACCGGCACCGCGACGCCTTCCTCACTCAGGTCACCCACCGGCAGGCTGGCACCTTCCCCACCCCGGAGGAGTATCCGAGCCTGCGCCGGGACGCCAACGGCATGTTCATGTACGACCTCGTCGAAGTCGCCTGCCGCACCGAAATCCCCCCGCACCTGGCCGGCAGCGCGGACTGGAACGAACTGTGCGCGGCTTCCAGCGACATCACCGCCTGGTGCAACGACGTCGTCTCCCTGCCCCGCGAACGGGCCAACAACGAACCCACCAACTACGTCACCGTCCTGCGCCACGCCCAAGGCTGCACCGAGCAGAAAGCCGTCGAGCAGGTCCGCGCACACATCACCCGGCGATTGCAGGACCTCCGCGAAACCGAGCGCGCTGTCCTCACCGCGGCACACCAGGAAGACCACGCCTCGGACCGGCTTCATCGCGTCGTGGGCATCATCGGTGACATGCCAGGCACTCACCTCGGCTGGATGCTCGCTTCCGGTCGCTACCTATAGCTGCAGACTGTGACCCCCCGGTGTGGCGGCAGGCCGGGAAACCGGCTGTCGCCACACCGCACAAGACCAGGTGAGCGGAACGGAGGACGGCGCACATGAAGGATGAGACCCGCACCGCACCGATCACGGCACTGCCCAGCGAACGCCGCTGCCCCATGGACCCACCGGACGAATACGCCCGCCTGCGGACCGAACAGCCGGTGGCGCGCCTGGCTTTCCCCGACGGCCCCCCAGGCTGGTTGGTCACCCGCTACGACGACGTCCGCGCCGGCCTGGCCGACCTGCGGCTCAGCTCCCGCCGACCCCACCTCAACTCCCAGGTCAGACCCAGTCTCATCACCGAAGAAGAGATGGCGCAGTTCCGGACATCGGACCTGCTCACCACCGATCCGCCCGAACACACAAGGCTGCGGCATCCGCTCATCGGACAGTTCTCCATGCGCCGCATCCGCACGCTGCGTCCTCGCATCGAGCAGTACGTGGACGAGCACCTCGACGCCATCGCGGCAACGCCTACTCGCCCGGTCGACCTCGTTCCCGCCCTCGCCCTGCCTGTGCCTTCCCTGGTGATCTGCGAACTGCTGGGCGTCCCCTACGCCGACCACGACCACTTCCAGCGCCTCACCGGCGAGCTACTGGCTCTTAACCGGACGCGACAGCAACTGCTGGCCAGCAAGAAGGCCATGCACGCCTACCTGAGCGGCCTGGTGGAGACCAAGCGCCAAGACCCGGCCGACGACCTCCTCAGCGCGCTGACCCAGCACCGTCCACCCAGCGGCCCACCACTGGCCATCGGCGAGATCGTCTCCCTCGGCCAGCTGATGCTCATCGCAGGTCACGAGACCTCGGCGAACATGATCTCCCTCAGCATCCTGACCCTGCTGCGCTCACCCGCCCTCTGGCAGCGCCTGCAAGCAGACACGTCGCTCATCGACAACGCCGTCGAGGAACTGCTGCGCTACCACACCATCCTGCAGTTCGGACTTCTCAGGATCGCCAGAGAAACACTCGCCATCGGGGGACAGCGGATCGAACCCGGAGAACGCGTCGTCCTCCACATGCCTGCCGCCAACCGTGATCCGCGGAAGTTCCCCGATCCCGACCGCCTCGACCTCCACCGCCACAACAGCCGCCAGCACCTCAGCTTCGGCCACGGACCCCACCAGTGCATCGGCCAGCAACTAGGGCGCCTCGAAATCGAAATCATCCTGACCAAGCTGCTGCACCGTTTCCCCACCCTCCAACTGCACGACGCAAGCGCCCCACCTGCTACCCACGACCATGCGGTCGTCTACGGACTCCGGGCCCTGCAGGTCAACTGGTGATCTACCAAGGAGCCGGGAGGAGAGTGTCGGCCGGCTCCGCGGTGGGTGCACACGCGTGCCGGTGAAGGTGATTACAGCGAAAGCGGCAGGAACGGCACTGGCCACGGCTTAACCAGCGTCTGCGGGAGGGATCGGCGACTTTTGTCATGGGACTTCGGCACGACACTGCGGTGACCATCACGGCACCCGCGCGGATGGAGCTCTGCGAGCCAGCGCACGGGAATGCTCGGTGGCAGCCTTGCTGGGCTGGGCTGTGGGTCGGTAGCCCCGTCAACCGCTGCGGCACGGACGGGGGGTCTCACTCACGCTTGTCGGCTGCTGCACGGCCCGGCAGCGGGTGCAGCTCCGGGCCGGCGGCAGGTTCGGCGCTTCTCTGATCAAGGGGCTCAGCCCTCCGCGATGACCTCGTCCGCCTGCATACCTCTCTGGCCCTGCACCGCGACGAAGGGGGTGATGAAGCCGAACCCCTTCTCGTCGTTGAACCACTTCACGGTGCCGGACTGTCGCTCCGCCATATCCACTCCCTCGAATCACATGCTCTGGTTGGACGTGCACGACGCCCCGATGAGCTGATCAACCCCGGTGGTGGGACGAAGGTTGCGCAGTTCAGGCGCCTGGCCGGTAAGTGTCGGGCCGCTCGGGCGTGCCTCCGCGCGCTGTCTCCCGCGTCTTTGCTCAGCCTTCGGTGCGTCGCACCGAAAGGGGGGTGGTCGCATGAGGAACCCCTTCCGTTCCAGGGAGGACGAGGGGAGCCCCCTTGCCGGGACGACGGGGCAGAGGGTCTCGCGCACAGACGATGTATCACCACTGGTGGCTTTCTGTACATAGAAAGTAACTCCGCCGGGTGAGCGATCCACTGCAAGGAGTGACAATCTCGCCGTAGTGCGCATGTCTGTCGCGGCGTGGCCCAACACTCCTGACTATGCCGGGCGCTCATGCGGCTGAAGTGCCTTGTGGGTGCCGAACGGCGTTGTCCGGCATGCCGTTTTCCAGTGAGGGGACGTGGGGGAGTGCGCACATTGACAGGCAAACGGTGGGGTGCCCGGTGGGCCTTGGTGGCGGCCGCGGGGCTGACCGTGCTGACAGGGTTCGCGGCCGAAGGGCCAGCCCAGGCTGTTGCGGGGCCCGAGGTCATGAGCTGGGGGGCAGGGGATGCGGGGCAGTTGGGCGATGCGGGCAGCGGGGACCGTTGGTCGCCGGGGCCGGTGACCGGGCTCAACCGGGGACAGGTCGCGGAAATCTCTGCGGGCGGTACGGGCAGCGACACCTCGTTCGCCGTGGCCCGGCTGGAGGACGGCACGGTACGCGCCTGGGGCCATGACGCGGCGGGGCAGCTGGGCAACGGCACCCGCCACGACCGGGCCGTACCCGATGTGGTGGCCGGGCTGCAGGGCGTCGATGACGTGGCGGCGGGCGGCGCGCACGCCCTGGCGACCGGCAAGGGCCGGGTGTGGTCCTGGGGCGAGAACGGGGACGGCCAGCTGGGCAACAACCGCTTTGGTGACGACAGTACGGTCCCGGTGCGGGTGCCGAGCATCTCGCAGGCCCGGCAGGTGGCCGCGGGCTGTGACTTCAGCCTCGTGCTGATGGAGGACGGCACCGTGTGGTCGTGGGGCAGCGGCGAGCGCGGGCAGCTCGGCACGGGCGAGCGCGCCGCGCAGAGCTTGCCCCAGGAGGTCAAGAACCTGAGCAACGTCGCCGAAGTCGTGGCGGGCTGCCACCACGGCGTCGCCCGCACCGAGGACGGCATCGTGTGGACCTGGGGCGACAACGGTCAGGGCCAGCTCGGCGACGGCACCGCCAAGACCAGCAGCAGCGAACCGGTCAAGGCCAGGTGGCTGCGGGACATCCGCCGCATCACCGCCGGCGCCGACCACACCTTCGCCCTCCGCAACGACGACACCGTCTACGGCTGGGGAAGCAACCGCTACGGGCAGTTCCTCGAGCCCGAAGCGACCGACGCCGCCCGGACCAACCGCAACACGCCCGTCGCGATCGACGTGCTGGAGGGTGCCCGGGAGCTAGCCGTGGGCCGTAACCACAACCTCGCCGTCTTCGCGAACAAGGTCGTCGCCTGGGGCGCCAACGGCCAGGGCCAGCTTGGCGACGGCACGAACGCCGACCGCTTCACACCGGTGACAGCGGTGAGCGGCGACTTCCACCACGTCGCCGCCTCGCTGGCGGGCAACTCCAGCTACGCCTACTGAGCGCCCAGGAAGGGCACACCCGAATGAAGACGAACCAGACCAATGTCAGTGCCCGACGACTGCGGGCCACCGGCGCGGCGTCAGTGACCGCTGCCGTGATCCTCGGGGCGCTCGCGGGCGCCGCCGCGCCGTCAGCGGCCGACACCGGCTCGCCCGACCCGTGGGTCTACAGCTGGGGGCAGAACGCCTCCGGTGAGCTGGGCAACGGCTCGACTGTCGAACTCCACATCCCGGGCCCCGTCCAGGGGCTGGCGCGCCAGGACGTGAAGCAACTGGAGGCCGGCGGGAACGCGACTACCGGACCGTTCGCGGTGGCGCTGTTGAAGAACGGCAGGCTCAAGTCCTGGGGTGACAACACCTACGGACAGCTCGGGGACGGCACCGTCAAGGCCCGCTACTTCCCCGCCACTGTCACAGCCCTGAACGCAGTCAAGTCCCTCGCTGTCGGCTGCAACCACGCGCTCGCGCTGAAGGACGGGCGGGTGTGGGCCTGGGGCCGCAATGACAGCGGCCAGCTGGGCGACGGGACCTTCAGCACCAA
This sequence comes from Streptomyces agglomeratus, assembly GCF_001746415.1. Taxonomy (NCBI): domain Bacteria; kingdom Bacillati; phylum Actinomycetota; class Actinomycetes; order Kitasatosporales; family Streptomycetaceae; genus Streptomyces; species Streptomyces agglomeratus. The sequence goes on along the minus strand of NZ_MEHJ01000001.1, from coordinate 336,743 downwards.
GGACACCGGCTCCGGCAAGCCGGTCGCCGTGCAGGGCCTGGACAAGGTCAAGGCTATCTCGGCCGGATGCAACTTCAGCGTGGCGTTGAGCCAGGACGGCACGGTATGGACCTGGGGCAGCAACGACAACGGCCAGCTCGGCATCGGCGGCACAACGAACCGCAACACCCCCCAGCAGGTGCCCGGCCTGGACGAGGTGGTCGCGCTCGCACCGGGGGCCTTTCACGCCGCTGTGCTCACCGCCGGTCACACCGTCAAGACGTGGGGCGACAACAGCGTCGGTCAGCTGGGCAACGACAGCAGCATCACCGTCGACAGCAGTACACCGGTCGATGTGAAGCACCTGGAAGGTGTTGAGAAGCTCTTCGGCGGCGCTTACTCCGACTATGCGCTTCTGTCCAACGGCAGCGTCAAGGGCTGGGGCCGCAACTCCGAAGCGCAACTGGGCGACGGCACGCAGGTCAACCGCACCGCTCCCGTTCTTGTCGACGGGCTCACCCATGTCCGGGACATCGCCGCAGGGCAATTTCACACGGCAGCCCTGCGTGAGGACCAGTCCGTCGTCGCTTGGGGTTACAACGCCAGCGGCCAGTTGGGCGACGGCACGACGGCACTCGCCTTTAAGCCGGTGACCGCGCTTGCCGCCAACAGCGGCGTGAACCACCTCACTGCTGGCCGCAACGCGAACAACACCTTCGCGTACTGAGCCTCGGCTTTCTCGAAAGGAACCCACCGTGACCGTTCGTACCGTATGGGCCCGACGTGCCCTGGCCCTGGCGGCCGTCATGTGCGCCGGCGCTCTCTACACCGCCCCGTCAGCCGGGGCCATCGCCGCTCCGCCGCCGCCAGCTGAGTGCGCCGAGGACGACAAGCAGTGTCAGGAGGAGCAGAAGGAAAGGGAGCAGGAGGCCAAGCGCGAGAAGGGGGAGAAGGAGGCCGACTCCGGACGCGAGCAGGTCGCCAAGGACTCCACCGCCGCCAAGCAGGACATCTCCAAGGCCAAGGGCCAGGTGGAGTCCTGCCCGCCGGAGTCCAAGGACTGCATGAGCAAGCTCGTGGGCGACGGCAAAGAGCAGCAAACAAGTATGGATGAGGCCAAGCAGAAGGTGCAGGACTTCAAGCCCGAGCCGCAGAACAACGCCGGTGTTGCGGTGGGCCGCGCCTGCGACGGTTTCGCCGCCACGCTGCCGCCCTCCGCCGCCAATGACCCGTCCCTCACCGACATCTGCGAGCTGATGGCCCAGTGAACAACACCCCCCGCACCTCTCGCCCCTCCCGCGGCCGGCGCCCCCGACTCACCGGTCCGCTGTCTCTCACCGCACTGGTGGTGGCCGCGCTTGTGCCGGAATCCGCAGCCGTAGCGGCCGGGCCCCTCGCCGCCGACCAGGCGACAACACGCCCGGCCATCCCCCAGGCACAGGCATTCGACAAGAACAACAAGCCGATGGCTTCGGTCGAGCCGGTCGTGCGGTACTGCGCCGGCACACCCGGCGGCTGCAACTTCAAGATGGCCGCCGCGGCCCAGCCGCAGCAGTTCTTCAGCACCGTGAAGTCCCTGGGCAACGCGGTCATCAACTGCACCAAGAACGACATCACCGTGGACCGCACGGTCCAGCTGCAAACCGGCAGCCAGGACAACCTCGGCGGTGAGATCACCGGCTCCGCCGCCGTACAGGGCCACATCAACGCCTCCGGCGAGGTCTCGGCCGGGGTGAACGGCGAAGGCCACGCCACCGCCAAGACACCCAACCTCAAGGACGGGCCGAACGCCGAGGTCGGCGCCAAGGGCGGCGTCAACGCCGGCGGCAAGGTCGGCGCCCAGGTCGGCCTGCAGGCCTCCTTCTCCGCCGCGTTCAAGGCCCACTACGCCAAGACCTGGACTACCACGCACACCGAGTCCACCAAGTACCAGATGACCGTCAAGCGCGGGGACGTACTGGTCTTCGGGGCCAGCGCGGCCATGGAGCGGATCTCCGGCACGCTGAGGACCAACACCGGCCAGAGCGTGACCAACGTGATCGTGGACGGCCCTTCCACCGTCAACAGCAGCTCGTTCATCGCCCGCACCAACACCGCACCCGGCGACACCTGCGACCGGCTGCGCCCCGCGGGCAGCACCGCGGCCGACAACAACCGCTCACTGTCCCCCAAGGCCACCGACCGCTCCCTGCCGGTACCCAAGGCACAAGGCTCCGCCCCGGGCACCGGCGGCGGCCCGTCCACGCCACAACTCCCGGACGGCCTGACCCCGCTTCCGGCCGATCTCGCAGGAAAGGCACGGCAGCCCCAGTGACCCGACCCCGATCACTCCAGCACCGCACAGCGCGCGCGTCCGTAGGGCGCCGCCCGGCCTTCACCGCGACAGTCTTCGCCGCCGTGGCCGGCACCGTACTGGCCGCGGCGGCCACCACCGCGCCGACGGCCACCGCAGCCGAGCCCGCCCGCAGTGTTCCCGTGATCAACGGGGACTTCACCGAGCCGTCCTTCACCGCCAGCGGCAGTGGGGACAAGCTCAGAGGGTGGACCGTGCAGTACCCCTACCGGCTCCTGCCCGCAGACGCCGCCCACCCCGACAACCTGCCCGCCCTGCTGCTGCGCAACAAGCGGGCCACCGACCAGAGCGTAAGCCAGCGCCTGCGCGGTGTACGGACCGGTGCCAAGGTCACCATCACCTTCGACGACAACACCGGCGCCTGCACCGGCGCCCAGCTCGCCAACGGGCAGCCCTACACCCTCCAGGGCTCCGGCGGCCCCCAGCAAAAAATCACCACCGATCCGGGCAGCACCGACTGGCACCGCGGCCGCACCTACACCTTCACCGCCGGCGAGAACGAACCGCTGATCACCTTCGCCTCCACGCAGACCACCGGACGCTGGGAATGCGGCCCCCTCATCGCCAAGGTCCGCGCCACCCACGTACCGCCCCTGGTCGACAAGACGGTCCCCAAGAACCGGCTGCCCGCCCCCGAAGCCTTCGAGGGCAACAACCGCATCGACACCCGCACGGCGGCAGACCACTGCGCCAGCGCCCGCAACAACTGCACCTACACCGTCGACAGCACCTACTCCTACACCTACTACGACAAGGCGCGCATCATCGGCGAAACCTACCTCAACTGCACCCGCAACACCGTCGAACACGACCGCCCCGTGCGATTCACCGGCCGCTCCCAGGACAACCTGAGCCAGCAAGCGGGCATCGACCGCCTACCCAACCTCAAAGACAACCTCAATCAGCAGTTCGAGACCGGCGTCACCAAAAGCTCATCCGAGCCGTGGCGCTGGACCACCACCGCGGACCGCAAGATCCACGAAATCATCGAAGCCGGCGAAGCCAGCTGGATCGAAGCCCAGCCGGGCCGCCAGCGCACCGACGGCTGGTTCACCAGCGACACCGACGACCCTGACAAGCAGATCCGCCTGTACGTCGTCGCCGACGGACCATCACCCCTGGTACCCGACCGCATCTACCAGCGCACCGGCCCCATGACCTCGGCCGAGCAGCAACGTTGCCGCTCCGACCGCCCTACCGCCCCCACCCCCGTGGACGCGGACGCCCCGGCATCAGCCACCGACCGCGACGACTGACCCCCGTCTCGTCCGCCAGCGAAACCGCGCAGACGTGCCGCTTCGGACCTGCAAGTTGTGCAGATTCTGGTAGTTGATATTGCGCATGACCGCCATCCCGTGGAGCGGGCGAGCGCAGGAGGAATCGGAAGATGCTTGTTGAGCGGCGGACGCTGAGCACCGGCGTCAACCCGGTATCCACATCAGGACGCCGAGGATCACCGGAGTCTCGCGGTTTCCGAGGCGTCCGAGGTCTCCCATGACCTTGGCGATGACGCCGGAGGAGGAGATCCAGGTGACACCGGCCAGAGCGACGTCTTCCTTGCCTATGCCAGTACTCGTGGCCGCACGCTGATCGACCGGCGCCGCCTGGATCGGCAGCGCACCCGACGACTAGCTAGGCAGCGGCGTAGGGGTTGTGATGCGATGTGGGCGGCGGGCGGTCGCGAGGACGGGCTGGGGGAACTGCGGGCCCGCGACGTAGTGGCGGCCCTTGGTGTGCCCGACCGCGGTCAGCACGCCGGCCTTCGTCAAAGCTTGCAGGTTCCGGGTCGCCTGCTGGGTGTTGATCGCTTCCTGCCGCTCGTAACGCGAGCGTCGTACCCGGTTCACCATGGCCACCTCGTGCAGAGCGGTGACCTGCCGCTCGCTAATTCCGTGCGCCTCGGCATGCTGCATCAGTTCGAGCCACACCTGGTTCGAGCGATCGACCCGGTACTGCACCCGCTGCGTCTGCTCGTGGTAGGCACGCAGGTTGAACTTGATCCAAGGCAGGGTGTCGCGCTCGGGGGAGTACACCGGGCCGCCTACTTCCCGCAGTACCTCGTAGTACTCCCAGGTGTTGCCGGGCATTCCAAGCCACTCCTCGATCGAGGAGAACTCGGGTGCCAGGACGCCGCCGCGGGCGCCCAGCAGAGTCTGCAAGGAGCGGGACATGCGGCGTTTCCGTCGGACCACGGGTGGATCTTCACCAGGTTCAGGTGCGCCATAGCCGCCCGGATCAGGAAATGCGTTTCGGTGTCGCCGTCGTTGAGCCAGTCCACCAGCTCGGCCATCAGGCCCGGCACGAGTTCCGGATCCGGGCCGTCGTAGTCAGTGGCCAGCTCATCCCCGGGCGCCGTGATCCGGATCGAAGTCTTGCGCCACTGCCCGGCCGTGCGCTGCGAGTGGTGCCCCTGCAGCATCCAGTGCAGAGCGTGGACCCACGTCCGCAACGACTCCGCGGTGATGCCGAGATCCGCGGCAACGGCGGCGTACGTCCGATTCCCGGCTGCGCCGCGGTAGAGCGCGACAGCGTCCTTCCTAAACTCCTCCGGATACAGAGACATGCGTCCCACCTGGACATCCCTCCCTGGACCATCAACATCCATTGTCAGGGTGTCCACTCCCAAAGGATCAGCCTCACTGCACGACAAGGCCCCCTACCGAGAACTCGGAACCGACCACTTCACCCGCCGCGATCCCGGACGTGCCATGCGCCGCATGATCAAGGAGGCGAACAGTCTCGGACTGACCATCCGCTTCGAACCGATCACAGAGTGACCGGCTCAACCACGGGGTCATTTTCGTGTCAGTCCCGCTGAGCGAGTCGAGCCGACGGCGGTGCTTGGGCCGGTAGCAGCATCGCCTCGTCCATCCGAAGCCAGGGCTGTGAACAGGGCGTCGAGGGCGCCTGGGTAGGCGTGTTCGGATGGGGCTGCGAAGCCGATCAGCAGGCCATGGGGACAGTGGGCGGGGTCATGGTGGAGTTCGGTGAGACCGCGCAGGGCGACGCCGTGGTGGGCACATCTGGTCAGGAGTTGGTGTTCGGTGGGGCCGTCGGAAGGGAGGGTGAGGAGGGTGTGCAGGCCGGCGGGGACGCCGTGGGCGGTAAGGCCGGGGATGGCAGCTGCTCGGTTAACGAGGAGTTCACGGCGGCGGCGGTAGCGCAGGCGGGCGGCGCGGGTGTGGCGGTCGTAGGCGTGAGTGGCGATCAGGTCGGCGAGGACGAGTTGCCCCAAAGTCTCGGTGTACAGGTCGGCTTCTCGTTTGGCCCGCACCATCGGTGACACCAGGTGGGGCGGCAGGACCATCCAGGCCAGGCGGAGGGCGGGGCCGAGGGTCTTGGACGCGGTGCCGCAATAGACGACCTGGTCGGGGGCGATGCCTTGGAGGGCGCCGACGGGTTGGCGGTCGTATCGGTACTCGCCGTCGTAGTCATCCTCGATGATCAGGCCGCCGGTGGAGCGCGCCCAAGCGCGCAGTGTCTGGCGGCGACTGGGATGCAGCGGAACGCCGGTCGGGTACTGGTGCGAGGGGGTGAGGAACACAGCCCCCGTGCCCTGTGTCAGCGCATCGACGTGGGCGCCGTGGGCGTCGACGGACAGGGCGAGGGTGGTGAGCCCGGCGCGCCGGACGACTTCGCGGAGGAGGTTGTGTCCTGGATCCTCCACGGCCGCAGTGCTGATCCCGCCCGCCGTCAGTACGCCGCTGAGCAGACCCAGGCCCTGGTGGTAGCCGGAGGTGATCACAATCCGGTCCGGGGTTGTGAGCACGCCGCGAGTACGGCCCAGGTAGTCGGCGAGCGCGCTGCGCAACTCGATCCGCCCCTGCGGGTCTCCGGCGCCGAAGACCTCGGGGCGGGCGTGGGTGAGTACCCGGCGGGTGGAGGCGAGCCAGGCTCGGACAGGGAAGGCGCTGACGTCAGGGAGCCCGGGGCGAAGGTCGTGGCGGGGAATCGTCGGCGACGTAGGTGCGGGGCGGGCGGGAGCCGAGGGGCGTTGCGGTGCCTCGGCCACGGTGGTGCCCGAGCCGGGCCGTGTGGTCAGGTAGCCCTCCTCGACCAGTTGGCCGTAGGCAGCACTCACAGTGCCCCGGGAGAATCCGAGTTCCTTGGCAAGTCCGCGGGTGGACGGCAGGAGCGTCCCGGCGGACAGGCGTCCCTGGCGAATCGCCGACCGGAGTGCGCACTCCAGGCCGGAACGCCGCCCGCCCGCGGCATCGAGGTCCACGTGCAGGTCGAGCCGGGAACTGGCCCAATGATTCGGCATGGAACTGGATCTTATGCCTGGCCCGGTGGCCCTCTACGTTCGAGGTCGAACTGGACGAGGGGAGAATGAACGTGAAACGGATCGATGTCATCGGGTTCGGCGCGATGGGTACGCCGATCGCCCACCGGTTACTGGCCAATGGCCGGCAGGTCATCACCGTGAATCGCTCGCCGCGATGGGGAGCGACGCTGCAAGTGTGGGTGGGTGGCCCCCAAGAGCTGGTCAAGCGATGCTTGTCCTTGCCTGCGTGGTCGGGCTCACCGACGTTCCGTCGGGGGACTGGGAGCCGACGTGTTCAGCGGATCCCTCGCGCTGAGCGGGGCATGGGGAAAGTCCGGGAGGCTCTGCACGAAGTCCCGGGCGCGACGCCGTTGGACTGGGGAAGCCACGCGTCGACGCCATGTGATCGGCGCCCACGACTGTCCCACGCGCTTCGAGTTCGCACCGGCCCGCAAGGACGCCGGCCCCGTCGCTGACGTAGTCAGTGACGTCGGGCGCGGCACCGGTCCGACCGCCGAGGGCCGGGACTGGCTCGTCGACGCCGAGCCCGCGGGGCGCGCCGGTCAGGACTACTCGGCCGTGCCGGCACACAACCTGTACGCCGCGACGAAGGGACCACAGCGGTGATCGTGATCGCTCACCTCAGCGACATCCACATCGACGGCGGGCACCGCAGCTTCGAGCGCACCCGGACCGTTATGGACTACCTCGAAGACCTCCCCTATGACCTGGACGTGGTCCTGGTCACCGGAGACATCGCCGACCATGCCCTCCCCGCCGAATATGAGCAGGCCCGCCGCCTCCTGACCTCCCGGCACCCGGTTGTGATCTGCCCCGGCAACCACGACGCGCGCCCCGCGTTTCGACAGTTTCTGCTGGGGCAGCCGGAATCGGCGACACCGATCAACCAGGTTCACCACGCCGACGAACTCGTCATCGCGCTATGCGACTCTTCCGTGTCGGGCAGCGACGAAGGCTTCTTGGATGACGAGACGCTGGTGTGGCTGGAGGATGTCCTGACTCAGACCCCGGCCGAGATGCCCGTACTAGGCCGTGTCTGACAAATGATCACGGACGGGTTCGCGGAGCCAGAGGATCAGCGAGGCCAGGACGACTCCGGCGCGGTAGCGGTCGGCGAGCTTGTCGAACCTGGTCGCGATTGCGCGGAACTGCTTAAGGCGTGCGAAGCATCGTTCGACGACGTTGCGGTCGCGGTAGATCTCCTTGTCGAAGGCGGGCGGCCGGCCGCCGAAGCGCCCTCGGCGCCGGCGGTTGGCCGCTTGGTCGCGGCGCTCGGGGATCGTGACGGCGATGCCCCGACGCCGCAGCAGGTGCCGGATCGCCCGGCTGGAGTAGGCCTTGTCGCCCAGGACTCGGGTCGGTGTCGTGCGCGGGCGGCCGGTGTCGGCTCGCGGAACGCGTATCCCGTCCAGGACCTGACCGAATGCGGTGGCGTCGTTGACGTTGCCGGGCGTGAGCACGATCGACAGGGGCAGGCCCCGGCCGTCGACGGCGAGGTGGACCTTGGTGGTCAGCCCGCCTCGGGACCGGCCGAGGGCCTGGCGCGTCTGCGAGCGGCCCGGATCTTCCAGTTCGTCCCCGTCTGCGGCCCCTTTTTACGTGCGCCGGCGGCGTGCTGGTGGGCACGGTTGACCGTGGAATCGACCGCGACGGTCCACTCCACCCGGCCCACCGCGTCGTCACGGACCTGCGCATGCTCCAACAGCCTTGCCCACGTGCCATCCGCCTCCCAGCGGGCGAATCGCTCGTAGACGGTCTGCCACGGCCCATACCGCTCCGGCAGGTCACGCCACGGAGCCCCGGTCCGCAACCGCCACAGCACACCATTGACCACCTGCCGGTGATCACGCCACGGCCGACCACGCCCGTCCACCTGCGGCAACAAGGGCTCTATCCGCTCCCACGCCGCATCATTCAACTCACCTCTACCTGCCACAAGATCAATTATCAGACAGGCCTTAGTGCCGCATCAGGCAACGTTCGCCCTGTCGACCACGGCCCGTAGCCGTTGATCGTCGGCATGACGGTTCCGCCAGATGATGTAGCGACGGATGATGCTGCCCTGCTCCTTGTGGCTGGCGTGGTCGGTGCCGTCGAGGGTGAAGTAGCGCAGGGCGGTGAACTGGGCCTCGATGCGGTTCAGCCACGAGCTGTTCGTCGGCGTGTAGGCGAACTCGACGTTGTTGGCCGCGGCCCAGTCGCCGACCCGGTTGTCCTTCTTCGTGGTCAGGTGCGGGGAGAAGTTGTCAAGCACGATCGCGATGCGGATCTCCGGCGGATAGAGGCTGCGCAGGTAGCGGCAGAACTCCAGGAACCTCGTCCGGTTCTTCTTCGGTTTGATGTGGCCGTAGAGCTTGTCTTTGCCGAGGTCGTAGGCGGCGAACAGGTGCCTGACCCCGTGCGGGCGGGTGTAGGTCGCCCGCCTGCGGGGCCTCGGCTCCCGGTCGGGGTCCTTGTGCCGTCCTCCGCGCTCGGCCCACTGTCGGCCGGGGTGGGGCTGGAGGTTGAGCGGGCCGAACTCGTCCAGGCATAAGACGATTTCGGGTTCGCCGTCCTCGGGTATGACCTCGCCGTCGGCGATCGAGTAGAGGTGCTCGACGCGGGCTTTCTTGGTGGCGTAGTCGGGATCGCGGGAGGTCTTCCAGGTCTTTATGCGTTGAAACGACACGCCCTCCTCGCGGAGCAGAACCCGAAGGCCCTCGTGGCTGATGTCGTCGACCACCCCCTCGGCGACCAGGAAGTCGGCCAGCTTGGCCAGGCTCCAGGTCGAGAACGGCAGACCGTGCTCGGCCGGCCGGGACTTGGCGATCTTCTTGATCTCACGCCGCTCGGGCAGGGTGAATGTCCTGGGCCGACCGCCTTTGTACTTCGGGTAGAGGGAGTCGAAGCCGTCGGCGTTGAAGTTGTGGATCACATCCCGGACCCGGTCCGCGCTGGTGAACGTCACCTCGGCGATCTTCTCCGCGGACATGCCCTGCGCGGACAGCAGCACCATCTGTGCCCGCCGCCACGTCACCACCGACCCGCTGCCCCGACGGATAATCCGCAGCAGGCGCTGTCCCTCGTCGTCATCGATCTCGCGGACGCGTACTCGCTCAGCCACCAGCACAGCTTCCCTGCCGCGCGCTGCCAGCGAGTGTCATTCCGTCGGCGTGCCGATCCGAAGCCGGTTGCTGTCAGGGTCGCGCAGCTCAATCTCACGCGCCCACGGAGCGTCCTTTGCCTGCACACCGAACTCGGAAGCGATTACGTCGACATCACGAACGCGTAGGTAGACCAACGTGTCGGGACGGGCGTCGCCCTTGTGCTCCGACAAGAACAAGCGCACCCCGCCCCGGGCGACCTCGACGAACGCAGGAAGTCCCGGTTCGAAACGGTGTTCCCATTGCTTGGCGAAGCCCAGCCGCTCGTACCAAGCGACCGCCGCCGTAGCGTCCTCGACGCGAAGAATAGGGATGACTTCCTCGTCCATAGAGTTATCGTCGCAGACCGCCCAGGGCGAACGTTGCCTGATGCGGCACTAGTCGGGTTCCACCACCCGCCGGCCCTGCTGCACGTTCCCTACATCGACGGCATCCGCCAGTTCGGCGCAGAGCGGCTCGCCGCACTGACGGGCCGCCACCCCAACCTCGCGGCCTTCCTGTGCGGTCACGCCCACACCCCTGCGGCGACCACCTTCGCCGGACGCCCGCTGCTGGTGGCACCAGGAGTCGTATCCACACTCCGCCTCCCCTGGGAGCGCCGGGCCCACGCCGAGGATCACGTACACCTCGACCAGCCACCCGCGCTCGCCTTCCACATCCTGGACAGCAAGGGAGGGCTGACTACTCATTACCGGTGCGTCAATGCCCAATCATGGGCGAACAGAAGGCAGCCAAGCAGAACCTGAGGCAGTCGCTGAGACAGTAACCCTCGTCGCTGCTGTTCCGGATGGCGTCCCGCTGCGTGGTAGGGGATCCCCGCAGCTGAGTCCGCAGGTTCCGCTCCCTCACATACGGGTTGCACTGCCCGTTCATCCAAGGCCAGTGGCAGCCGCCATCACCGTCGACCGCGGTGCATGGCGCCATCCGCAGCGCTTCGTCCGGCTGCGCCTGGCGTGGCGGTGGCCGACGTGCCGCCGTTGGAGCCGAGCGCTGGATGGCAGGACTGAGCTTCTTGGCGGGACTCAAATCTGTTGGTCGTTGCTGTGGCGGCCGTGGCCGAAGCGTTCGAAGAGGGCCGGCATCAGGCTCTCGCCGTCGGCTGGGCAGTCCAGGCCGAAGAGTAGTCAGGGAATTCCACGTTCTGCTGCACCGCCCAGATTCCTTCGTGGTCCTCTGGCGGAGAGATGCGCACCGGGTCGCCGACTGCAACTCAGCCGATCGGTACCATCCAGTCGGCGGGCAGCACGGTGCGCAGATGCACGATGCCGTTGATCCGCCCCTCGGAGCGGGTTCCGATCCATGCTCCGTTGAAGACGCGGCTGCCGGTGGCCAGGAAGACCTCGTCCTCGACCCGGCAGCCGGTCAGGTAGGAGGTTGGGCCTACCATGCCTGCCGTCCTATGCTCAGCGGATCCCGTCGGGTACCACGCAGGACCGCGTTGTCCATCACGATGCTGCCCTCGCCTAGCTCCACTGGCCCGCCCTGCGCGGTGAGCACCGCACCGAGCAGCACCCGGCACCACTTACGGCCCTCATGGTGCAGGACGGCGTCCGTCTCCTGCGGGCTCGGTCTCGTCGCGGATATCGGACCGGTGACGGGCCCCTCGTCGTCGCGCCTCCTGTCAGGAGCCGCAGAGGTAGCGCTCGAGGTCCGAGCTCGTCATGGCCACGACGGCGGCATCCTTTCCCACTTCGGCAGGAAAGTGTGCCCGGTCCTTCTCCTCACGGAGAATCACCGGCCGACCTGTCGGGGGCAGACTCGCGCCGAGGCGGTCCGCCAGCTCGGCCAGGAGCTCAAAGAACTGGCCGGGCGGGTAGCGGTTGGCGGCGACGCAGGCTTCGTTCACGTCCATCTCGTAGCCGTCGGTGGTACGGATCAACACACCGTTTGTGAGGTCCCGGGGTAAGCAAGTCCGGCCAACATCTGAGCAGCGGGTGGGGAAATTCAGTAAGCCTCATCAGCACTGGCCACGCAGGCGTGCCAGTGTTCCTGCAACTCCGCACGGCGCGCGCATTCTCCAGTCCGGCACGCGCCAATCAGACCGCCCGAGTATCCCGGGCTGTTCGAGCTGCCGCGCTGAAGCGCACATACGCGGCCTGCGGTTCCTGCGGCAGACAGCGATCCCGCGCCACGTTTCCTGCGGTGGCGCTCTTCTCAGGCTCTGTGGATCCCGTGGAACGGGTCACCTAGCATCCGGGTATGGCGATGCTCATGCATTTGACCTGTTCCCCACCCCTGACGGGGGAGACTACTGCGGGAGCGCGGTACCGCCACGGCTGCGGAGGTAGGCCAGGACGGCGCGGACGCGGCGGTGCCCGCTGTCGCCGGCCGACAGTCCGAGTTTGAGGAAGACGTTGCCGATGTGTTTGTGGACAGCATTGTCGGTGATGAGGAGTCTTTGGGCGATGGTCGCATTGCTGTGACCCTCGGCCATCAGCGCGAGTACCTCGCGCTCGCGTGGGGTCAGTGTATCGACAGGGTCACCGTGTGTCAGGAGTTGGGCGATTACCTCGGGGTCCATGGCGGTGCCGCCGTCAGCCACGCGGCGCAGTGCGTCGGTGAACTCCGCGACGCGGCTCACTCGGTCCTTGAGTAGATAGCCGATGCCGCCCCGGGCGTCGGCGAGGAGACGGCCCGCGTATTCATGCTCCACGTACTGCGACAGGACCAAGACGGGAAGTCCGGGGTGGTCTCGGCGGGCCTGGACCGCGGCCCGGACGCCCTCGTCGCGGAAGGTTGGCGGCAGCCGCACGTCCACGATGGTGACGTCCGGCCGGTGGGTCTTGACGGCGGTGAGGAAGCCGGCGGCGTCGACCGCGATCGTGACGACCTCGAACCCTCGGGAGTTGAGCAGGAGTTCAAGCCCGGATGACAGCAAGACGTTGTCCTCGGCGATCACTACGCGCACGGCAGCTCCAGGGTCATGACGGTCGGCCCGCCCGGCGGGCTGCTGATCTTCATGGTGCCGTCCAGAGCGGCCACGCGGCGGTGTATTCCGCCCAGGCCGGATCCTTGGGCGGCGTCCGCTCCGCCGGTCCCGTTGTCGGCGATCTCCGCGCAGAGCAGCGCGCCGTTGCGGGTGACGCGAACCGATGCTCGGGTGGCCCGGCTGTGTCGGGCGATGTTCGCCAGCGCCTCGGTGACGGCGAAGAAGGCGATCGCTTCGACCGCTGCGGGGACCTCACCGAGCGTACCGATGTCGATGCGGGTCGGCACCCCGGTCCTGGCAGCCAGGGTGCTGAGCGCGCCGGTGAGGCCCAGGTCAGCCAGCACCGGCGGGTAGATGGTGCGGATGACGGAGCGTAGCTCGGTCATCGCGTGCTCCGTCTCGGCGTGGGCCTGCCGTACCAGAACGGCGGCCCCGGCGGGGTCGTCGGAGAGGCTCTCGCCGGCCACTGCGAGCCGCATCGCGATGGCCACGAGGCGGGCCTGGGTGCCGTCGTGCAGGTCTCGTTCGATCCGGCGGAGTTCCGCACTGTGTGCCTGCAGGACGTCTGTACGGGTTTGGGTGAGTTCTGTGACGCGTTCGACCAGATGCTCCGCGGGCGATGGCGCCAGGACCGCGAGGCAGCACCGGGCGTGCGCTCGGGCGAGCGGCGGGAGGCCGATGGCGGCCAGTCCCGCGAGGACCACGAGATTCACCAGGCCGAGCGACAATGCGGTGCCCCAGTCGGTGATGCGAACGCTGATTACGGGCAGCCACGGCGCCGTGGGAAAGGCCCACCACGACACGGTGATGACGGACGTGAACAACAGGCTGCCCAGGCAGATAAGGCCCAAGGCGCCCGCCGGCAGACCGGTGACCACCTGCGTCACGAGCCACACAAGGTTGCGGCGGGCGGCGCGAGGGCGCGGCTCGACCGACTGGCCCAGCTGCATGCCGGCACGCCGGCGATGCTGCTCCGTCCAAGACTGTGCCAGCGACGGAACACATAGCAGAGGCGCCGCGGCGAGCGTCACCGTCGCGGCCACCAAGGTGCCCAGCAGGTAACGCCCGCTGCACCATGTCCTGAGCCACCGTGTGCGGGCCGCGACGGGTATGCCTAGCACCTGTCTCGCTTTCCCTGTGTCGTGCAGGAGGATTGTGGGAGGCCCACGGGATTCACCCTAGATAACCAGGAGAGCGTGCGGCACTACAGGTGGCTGTACCTTTCATGCGGGAGCCTGTGGTAGCGACTCGCACCGAGGTGCTTACCTAGCGTCGGGGAATGACATCCACGAGCCCAACCGTCGCGCCGCACCACGCGGACGCTCCCCAGTCCGACCAGTCCGATCGACAGCACCGCTACATCGGCAAACGCTGGCTGGCCGCCGCTGCGGCCGTCCTCGTCACTGCCGGCGCGGCCGTTGCCGTCCAGCTGCCGGCAGACGGACACGAAGCGACCGCGCCCGGATACGGGCAGGACGATCTACGCCGGGACACTGACGCCATCCGGGCGCTGGGGGTCACCGGCGTTCAGGCACGGGTGACCACCGGCCCTGGCCGTGACCTGCTGGCCACGAGCGGCGTCGCCGAGGTGGGCACGAACCGTCCGGTACACCGCAGCGGCTACTTTCGAATAGCCAGCACGAGCAAGGCGCTTGTGGCAACCGTGGTCCTGCAACTGGTCGACGAGGGCAGCCTGGCGCTCGACGACAACGTGGAGCGCTGGCTGCCAGGCTTGGCGGACAGTAACGGCAACGATGGACGCCGGATCACCATCCGCCAACTCCTTCAGCACACCAGCGGCATCCACGACGACGATCTCCCCGGCTACACGAGCCCGCAGGAGTACTACGAGCGTCGGTACGACACCTACGCACCCCAGCAGATGGTCGCGCTGGCGATGAGGCACCGCCCGGACTTCCCACCCGGCACTGGTTGGAGCTATTCAAACACCGGCTACGTCCTGCTCGACATGATCATCGAGAAGGTCACAGATCGCCCCTGGCACCAGGAGGTCGAGAACCGGGTCCTGAAACCGCTCGCTATGGACCACACATACCTGCCGGGCCGGACCCCCACACTCCGTAGTCCACACGCCAACGGCTACCAGGTCTTCCCCTCCGGCGAACGGGTCGACGTCACCAACGTGATCCTCCCCGACCCCGGGGGCCTCGTCTCCACCACTGCGGATGTAAACCGCTTCTTCCGGGCCCTGCTCGGCGGCGAGCTATTGCCCCAGGCGCGGCTGGCCGAGATGCAGGACACCGTCCCGGTCAACAAGGAAGTCCAGGTGTTCTGGCCACACGGACGCTACGGCCTCGGCCTGGTCAACCGGCCCCTGTCCTGCGGTGGCAGCTACTGGAGCCACGAGGGAGGCAATGGCGGCTACATCACCCTGAACGGCGCCACCGACGACGGCAGCCGCACCGTCACCGTCTCCATGTCCACCGCCCTGCACGACTCACCCGACAACGCACTCAGACAGGAGCAAGCCGCCAGTAACCTCGTCGACCACGCCCTATGCGACACCCCCGGCAACGGACGGCACAGGCAAGGCGCCTTCCCCGACATCCGGGCATGGCCGACGGTGGACGGTGTCATCGGCGAGTGGAACGAGGGAAGGTCGCCGGCGAGGTCCGCAACCGCCCCAGCGCCGAGACCTCTTCAGCGGCCAGCACCAGAAGCACGGCCAGTTCACCTGCCACCCGAGCCGCCCGCCCGCGCCGAACTCCTGCCGGCACTCCCGATCCAGCTCGCCCCGCGTCAGCAGGCCCAGCCCCGGCACCCGCTGTAGCCCTCAACCACCCGCACTGCCCACACCGCACCAGCCAATCACCATCGTCGCGCTGCCGTCCGCACCAGGGGCGGCCCGGCCGGTGACATGCTGCGGTCGCCGTCCGCGGGATCGGGGGCGGTGGAGGACCACTCGGTGGTGAACGGCCCGCCCCCGCGTTTGCGGACGTCGTTGATCCATGGTCAGGCGTGTCCACACCACAGGGATCACCTCACTGGTCGTCCCGCCCGGGCAACTGGACACCCCGCCCAGTGCGCTCAGCCCAGATGTTGCGGCACTTGCCCTGTCTCCCGGTCAATGCCTGGATCCCCGACCAAGGGGGGACCGGAGCCATGACCGCCCTCTGCTGCCGCGCCGCGTCAGCATCCTCGTTGAACCGGACAGGGGCCCGGAGTCTGTCCCGCTGCTGTCCGGCAGTTGCTCGACCGGCTGGTCGTCTCCGACCACTGCGGGACAGGCCGGTGACGCACCCGCTTTCGCGGAATGGCACTCTACGCGTCCCACGTCGACGCGGACGGCCCCGAACCCAGCCGGACATGGTCTTGGCCGACAAGGCGTATTCATCGCGCGCCATCCGCGAGCATTTGCGTAATCGCGGTATCCGCGGGGTGATCCCTGTCCCCGGGGACCAGAGGGGCCACCGACCTCGTGCGCAGCGTGTTCGGCCCGCTCCAGCAAGCCCCCCGAAGCGCAGCCGCTCATCGACACCCTCAACGCGTACTTCGACACCGGGTGTGGTCGCCGAGGCCGCCCGGCGGCTTTCCTTGAGCGTGAGAGCGATGACGTACCGGCTCGGGCGGATCCACCAGTTGACGGGCGCGGATCCCGGCGATCGGTACACCTTGCAGACGGCGGTGGTCGGAGCCCGCCTGTTGGACTGGCCGGGCCAGGCGCTTTGACGACGGAGCTGCGTCGAGTGACCGGCGAGCAGGCTGGTCATCTTCTCGCAGCGCGCCCCGGTCCTGTGGCGTACAGCCGGCCGTGCGGCGCGGATGGAAACCGCGCGCGTGCCCATGACACGCCGACGACCCCGGCTGCCGCCACCCCGTAGGCGCTTGTGGCGGCAGTGCCACCCGCGAGGTAGGCCACCGCCCCGGCAAGGGCGACGCCGATCCACTCCCACCGGCC
Source organism: Streptomyces agglomeratus (assembly GCF_001746415.1). NCBI lineage: Bacteria > Bacillati > Actinomycetota > Actinomycetes > Kitasatosporales > Streptomycetaceae > Streptomyces > Streptomyces agglomeratus. Next base: position 320,135 of record NZ_MEHJ01000001.1, on the reverse strand, counting down.
CCCGAGGGCGACCAGGGCGACGAGCAGGAGGGCGTACCAGGAGTAGCCGGGGGTCAGGAGGAGGAACGCCGTGCCGGTGGTCAGCAGCGCGCCTTTCCAGGGGGCTTCGGGGGCGCCGGGCACCGTGACCCCCAGGGCGACCGTGACCAGGCCGAGCAGCGCGGCCGGGAGCGCCCACGCGTCGGGCAGGACGAGCCGGAGCAAGGCGTACCGGCCGCCCGCGCCCGGGTTGTCGTACCCCTCCTCACCGGCGTATCCGCCCAGGTAGCCGAGCACGGACTGTCCCCGCCGACACCCCGGCCCTCTGCGCCTGACACCCCCTGGCCCGGCCCGGTCCCCGGCGCCGCTGCGGTGGCCTGGGGTTGCGGTGATCATCACCCCGCCCCCGGGCCGCCCTAGACCCGCCCACCGCCCCGGGGACTTGTGCGCCTGGGGCCCCTGCTCACACGACTGTTGAGAACTTCGCGATGAGTGCCACGCTCCGCGCCCACCATGCCCGCACAGCCCGCTCGCCCTGCTACGCCGACCGCCGTCCCCGCCCGGCCCGCGCTCGACGAGCCGTACCGTCGGAGCTGCCCGCTCCCGTCTCGCCCGCTCACAGGCGTCCGGATGGCATCGTGCCGTGGGGCAAGTCGCGCGTGCTGAAGGGGGAGCGGCGGCACAGCGTGCAGCAGGCCGCCATCCGTCGCGGGGGCATGGCGGTGGCGACGGTGTGGCGCTGCGGGACGTACGGCCGTGCCGTGTGGTTCCCGAACGTCGACCGCTCGATGCTGTCTCGCGGGGAGCGCATCGGCCGCCCCCGACGCTGAGAGCCTCCCACGCGCCCTTCCCTACGGCCCGTTCGCCACCGACGACGACGCCCGTGCCTGGGCCGCAGCCCACCTCGCCCCATACATGACGTTCACCGTTGCCTCCCTCGCCATGGCGCCGTGCGGGGCTGGTGGCTCTGGCAGCTATGGCAGGCCTGACACGGTGAATGACGGGCGAGGCGGTGACGGGCGTCGATGAACTTCTCGACGTCCCCGGTCGGCCTTCCCTGACGCAACCGTGGTCGCGGAGACCTCGACCGGCCAAGCCGACGCAGGGGAGGACGGAGGCTCAGCAGGTGCGGATCGCCGCTCCCTGCACAAACCACTGAACAACGGCGAGGTGGATTCCTGCCCTGGAAGATTCCAGGGTCTCGGGCACGGTGCAGGCCTGGGCGCCGTGGCGCGACGTCTGTCCCTCTCACAGGGCACGCATCATCGCTTCGCCGGGGTGATCGGATCGCGAGCGGCGCCACACCGCAACCGTGCACAAAAATCCGGATCCCGCCTCCCGGGACACCCGGCGAGGCTTTTTTGGGGGCAGCTCCTTCCCTTCCACCCCTTGGGCCGCACTCACCAGTCGGCTTGTTGCAGCGACGGAGCACGGCACAGCCTTCGAGGAGCCCACCGACTGCGTCGAACGGAGCTGACATGGATGAGCCCGGAGCTCAAGCGCTCACCTGGGCTTCCCGACTGGTGGTGGGGGGGGGAAGGGCCGCCCGTACGCGCATCCGCACCCGCGCCCCACCCCGCCCCGCGCTACGCCCCCAGCGCGTCCAGGGCCACGTCCGCCTCCTTCAGCGCGTCCGCCCCCGCCCCCAGCGAGTCGTACGTAAAGTGCACCTGCGCGTCCTCGATGCCGCAGTACTCCGAGATCCCCACCCGCAGCAGACGCCCGACCAACTCCTTCCAACCCCGCTCCACGAACGGCTCCTCGCCGTAGGCGGCCAGCGCGAGCCACAGCATCCGCTTGCCGCGCAGGCGCGGCGCGCGCTGCCCGTAAGCGAAGCCGTTGTTCCACACCCGGTCGATCCACCCCTTGAGAATGGCGGGCAGCCCGAACCACCACAGTGGGAAGACCACGACGATCGTGTCCGCCGCCTCGACGCGCCGCATGTGGGCCCGCACCTCGGCGGAGTACTCCTTGTTTAGGTCCGCCCAGTCCGGCTCGTCGCTCGGGCTCATCCGCGGGTCGAACTCCTCGGCGTGCAGGTCGAGTACGTCGACGCTGTACCCGTCCGCGGCGAGGCGCGCGCGGGCCCGCTCCGCGAGCTGCGCGGTGAGGGAGTCGGGACGTGGATGAGCGACTACCAGCAGTGCGTGCTTGCTCATCGACGGCCGCCCTCGAGACGGACCAGCATCTTGCCGGTGTTCGCGCCGCGCATCATGCCGAGGAACGCGGCCGGCGCCTGCTCGATGCCGTCGGTCACGGTCTCCTCGGTGTGCAGTGAACCGTCCGCGATCCAGCCCGCCGCCTTGCCGATCCACTCGGGGAAGACATCGAAGTAGCTGCTGACAAGCATGCCCCGCATGGTGACTTCGCGGGCGGCGGCCTGGAACAGGTTGTTGGGACCGGGCGCTGGTTCGGTGTCGTCGTAACCGCTGATCGCGCCGACGAGGGCGATGCGGCCGTTGGTGTTCATGGCACCGATCGCGGCCTGGAGATGGTCGCCGCCCACGCTGTCCAAGTAGATGTCGATGCCATCGGGGGCGGCCTGCGCGAGCTGCTCGGCGACGGCGCCCTGGCGGTAGTCGACGGCCGCGTCGTAACCGAAGACGTCGAGCAGCTTCTTGGTCTTGGCCGGGCCGCCCGCCGAACCAATCACCCGGGAAGCGCCGAGGTTTCTTGCCAGCTGCCCGGCGACGCTGCCGACCGCCCCCGCGGCGGCGGACACGAACACCACGTCGCCCTCGCGGACCGGGGCGACCCGGGTGAGCGCGGCGTACGCGGTCAGGCCGGTGGTACCCAGGGCGCCGAGGTAGTCCTGCGGGCGGACCAAAGCCGGGTCGACCACGGCCGCCGCCGCCGCGTCGAGGACGGCGTACTCCCGCCAGCCCAGGAAGTGCGAGACGGTCGCGCCGACGGGGACGGAAGCGTCACGGGAGGCGATGACCTCGCCGATCGCGCTGCCCTCCATCGCGGTGTCCAGGGCGAAGGGCGGGATGTAGGAGGGGGTGTCGTTCATCCGGCCGCGCATGTACGGGTCGACGGACATCCAGGTGTTACGGACAAGGATCTGACCCTCGGCGGGCTCCGGCACGGCGGTGGTGACGAGGGCGAAGTCCTCGAGGACGGGGGCGCCGACGGGGCGGGAGGCGAGCCGGACTTCCCGGGAGGCGGGGGCGGTGGCAGTTTGAGACATGGTCTGTGGGTCCTTTTCTCGGTGCTTCGGTCGGGCTGATGTGACTACTTTGGAGTGGGCCGCGCACGGACCACTGACGGTCCGCGCACGGCCGCCCAACAGCACTTCCGTAGCGCGCATTAGCGTGGGTGCCATGCGATTCGAAGTGCTGGGCCCGCTGAATGTCACGACGGACGACGGGGCACCGGTCGCCGTACCCGAGCCCAAGGTCAGGGCGCTGCTCGCGTGTCTGCTCGTTCACCACGGGCGGCCTGTGGCCGTGGACCGGCTGATCGACGACCTGTGGGGCGAGGACGCGGCACCGGGCAACCCCGGCAACGCCCGCAACACCCTCCAGACCAAGGTCTCTCAGCTGCGCCGGACCCTGGAGAAGGCGGAGCCCGGCGCCCGCTCGCTGGTGGAGTACGGTCCGGCCGGATACGCCCTGCGCGTCGCGGACGAGGCGGTGGACGCGGCCAGGTTCGGTGCGCTGACCGCGCGTGCCCGCGCCCGCGCCACCGCGGGCGGTGTTGGGCAGCGTATGAAGGTCGCGCTGTTCGCGGATGCGCTGAGCCTGTGGCGAGGCGACGTCGCGTACGCCGAATTCCGCGACGCCCCGTTCGTACGGGCGGAGGCGACCCGGCTGGAGGAGCAGCGGCTGACCGTGGCGGAGGAACTCGCCGAGCTGCGCCTGGAGCTGGGTGAACACAGCATCCTGGCCGACGAGTTGGCGGGCCCGGTGGCTCTGCACCCGCTGAGGGAGCGCCTGCGTGCCGTTCACATCCGGGCCCTCTACCGGGCCGGTCGCCCCACGGAGGCGCTGGACGCCTACCACGACCTGAAGCAGCGTCTGGCCGACGAACTGGGCCTCGATCCCGGGGCCGAACTGACCGCCCTCCAGCAGGCGGTGCTGGAGCAGGCCCCGGCGCTGGCCGCCCCCAAGCCCATCCCCTCTACTACCGCCGCCTCCGTCGATGCCAGGCCGCCGCATACCAACCTGCCCGCCCCGGTGACCACACTGGTCGGGCGCGACGACGTGGTCGCCCGGGTCTGCGCGCTGGCAGGCGACGCCCGGCTGGTTACGCTCACCGGCCCCGGCGGGGTGGGCAAGACGCGCCTGGCGCTGGAGGCGGCGGCGCGACTCACGGACGCCTTCGCCGAAGGCGTTTGGCTCGTCGAACTCGCGGGCGCCCGCGGCGGCGAGGCGGCGTCGGTGGTCGAGAGCGTGGCGGCGGCCCTGGGCATACGCGACGACACGCCACGCGACGGGATCACCGCTGCCGGCACCACGCTGGACCGCCTCGCCGAGGCGATGGGCCACCGGAGGCTGCTGCTCGTCCTGGACAACTGCGAACACGTCGTCGAGCCCGTCGCCGACCTCGCCGAACAACTCCTGCGCCGGGCGCCACACCTGCACATCATCGCCACCAGCCAGGAGCCGCTGGCCATCGCGGGCGAGACCCTGGATGCGGTGGCGCCGCTGGCCGAGGCCGACGCGGTGCGGCTCTTCGCGGCCCGCGCGGCGGCGGCCGCGCCCGGATTCGTACTGGACGAAGGGAACACCGAGGCCGTCGCCCTCATCTGCCGCCGCCTCGACGGCATCCCGCTCGCCCTGGAACTCGCGGCGACCCGCGTACGTGCTCTGGGTGTCCACGTACTCGCGGACCGCCTGCACGACCGCTTCCGGCTCCTCAACCAGGCCCGCCGTGACGCCCCCGCGCGCCAGCGCACCCTGCGCGCGGTGATCGACTGGAGCTGGGAGCTGCTGACCGCCCCCGAGCGGAGCGTCCTGCGCCGGCTGGCGGTGTTCCGGGGCGGGTTCGTGCTCGACGCGGCGGAGGAGGTGTGCGCGGCCGAGGACGTTCGTACCGACGACGTGCTCGACGTGCTCACCCGCCTGGTGGACCGCTCGCTAGTTGTCCCGGTCGAGGACGTGTACGACACGTACGACGCCCGCTACCGGATGCTCGAATCCGTGACGGCGTACTGCAGGGAGCGGCTGGAGGAGGCGGACGAGTCCCTGTCGGTACGGCTCCGGCACGCCTCGCACTTCGCCGATCTCCTCGAACGGGCCGAGCGCGGGCTCTACGGCGGCGACCAACGCCGCTGGCTGCGCAGAATCGACAGCGAAGCCGCCAACATGCGCACCGCGCTGGACACCGCCGTGGAACAGGGCGACGCGGCGCTCGCGCTGCGCCTCGTCAACGCGATGTCCTGGTACTGGTTCCTGCGCGGACGCCTCGGCGAGGCGTGCCGGACGCTGGATCTCGCGCTGGGCTGCGCGGGCGGACCGGCGCGCGCCCGGGCCGACGCCGGGGCGAGACGCGCGGCCTTCGCGCTGCTCACCGGGGACGATTCGCTGCTCGGTGAGAACTTCGAAGCGGCGGAACCGCGGGCGCGCCTTCTGCTGGAGTACGCACGGTGCGGATTCGAGGGCATGGAGGTCCGGGACGCCCCGCTCGACACGATGCTGGCGGAGTTCAGATCAGCCGGCGACCGCTGGGGTGTGGCGGCCGTACTGAACGCCCGCGCGACCAGGGCGAGCTACCAGGGCGACCTGCCCGCCCTGCGCGCCGGCGCGGAGGAGAGCGCGGCGCTGTTCGGCGAACTGGGCGACCGCTGGGGTCAGCTGCGCTCATCGGAACACCTGGGCGTACTTGCGGAGATCGCCGGATCGTACGAGGAGGCGGCGCACCTGCACCAGGAAGGCGTACGCAGCGCTCAGGAACTGGAGCTGTGGACCGACGTGTCCTACCGGCTGGCCCGCCTCGGCCGCGTCGCGCTGCTGACGGGCGACGACGCGAGAGCCACCGACTACCACGAACGGGCCGCGCGGCTCGCGGCGGAGCAGTCCCACCGGCCCGCCGAACAGTTCGCCGAGACGGGCCTCGCCCTCGGCGCCCGCCGACGGGGGGATCTCGACACCGCCGAGAAGCACCTGCGCCCCTGGCTGGAGTGGAACCGTCGCCTGGGCGTCGACTCCGGCACCGCGCTGATCCTCGCGCAGCTCGGTTACGTCGCCGAGCAGCGCGGGGACGCGGAGAGTGCGCTGGCACTCCACCGGGACGGGCTGGCGGCGGCCCGCAGGACGGAGGACCCGCGGGCGGTGGCTCTGGCCTTGGAGGGCTTGGCCGGCGCGCACGCGGCGGCAGGTGCGGCGATTCGTGCCGCGGAACTCCTGGGCACGGCCGCCGCGCTCCGCGACTCGGTGGACGCGAGTCTGCCGCCGGCTGAACGCGCCGACGTGGACAGGGCGGCGGCGCGGGCGGTGGCGGCGCTGGGCGAGGCAGCGTTCACCCAAGCGATGTCCCGGGCCGGACCCTGCCCCGGAGGCCCACGGCTGACCCTGCGGGGTGTTCTCCCCACCCAGCCCCCTCCCGAACTGGGGCTCCGCCCCAGACCCCGGACGCCCTTCGGGCGTGTCCTCCAACTCCGGACGGGCTGGATGCGCCGGTTTGCCGCGCACCGGACACGCCCCGCGACCAGCGCCCCGCACGGCGGGCCGTCCCGCGCGGTGGACCCATCTTCACTTAAGCGGTTGTACGCACAGCTGGGACAGCCGTTCCTGCTGCTCGGGCGTGAGGTGTGCCCAGGTGCCCGGCTGGGTCTGCCGCTCCAGCCATCGTCCGATGTCGTTGCCGTCCATCAGCACGCCGGGTTGGATGTCGGGCAGGTGGCCGTCGGCGTCGACCAGGGCCGCGAGGACGCGGTAGTGTTCGTTGCCAGTCCAGCGGCCAGGGGCAGTTCCAGTCCTCACCGATCGCGGTCAGTTGTTTCGCGCGCTCCACCGCCCCCTCCGCGCCTTTGCCAAGGCCGTCTTTGCGGCGGAGGTTGGCCATGTGCCCCCCGATGGGCACCATCACTTCAAGATGTCCGACGACCGCTGTGATCCCTTAGTTGGCCTCGCAGCCGATGCCGTCACCGTCGCGGTCGAGGTTGTGTGGGTCGGACGGGCCGACCCAGACGGGTCCGGGAAGCTCTGGGCAGTCGACGTCGGGCTCACCTTCGGAGGGCCCGGGCGGGTAGGCGCTCTCGCGTTCGTCCGGCGCCGGCGCTTCAACAAGGCGTATGGCGGCGTCAACGATAATTCCGCCCCTGACTGTGTAGGTGCCCTCGAAGGACTGCTGGGTCCCATCTGGCCGCAATACATCGATCACTACAGTTACGGTCCCGCCGCTGACATCAAGGATGTGAACGGTGTCGCGTTCAACATCGGCAAACCCTGCCGCGAAGGACGAGTAGGAAGGGTCGCCAAGGTTCTTGCCTCCGAGGTCCCACGCCCGCCGATAGTCGCGCGCATTGATGGCATCGAAGTACGCCTCGACGGTGGAAGCTGCGTCAGTGGGGGCGGACGGCTTAGACGTGGTCGGGGCTGGGGGCGGAGGCGGCGTAGTGGCTTCGGGCGGTGTCGGGGAGGGCGTTGGCGGCTCAGGGGCGGCGGTCCGGGTCTCGGTCTGGGTCTGCGTCCGGGTGACTGTTGGAGTGGCCTCCTGCGGCTTCTCGTCGTTGTCGGAACCACAGCCACTTAGCCCTGCCACAGCAACGGCCGCCGCCAGCAGGAAGGCGGAGCCTGAGGACAGGACGCGGCGCATAGGCATCACCTCACGCAGAGGATCCCGCATTCACTCCAGTGTGCGCCGACGGTGTAGGACGCGCCTGTGGACCACGTGTCCCGAGATGGTAGGTAGCTTGCCTCGTACGGCAGCAGCCGGGCTGCACCCGACCGAAGGAAGCGTGAGCGCCGCCTGGCTGAGTTCCGTTACGCGGAGGCGATGAACACGATCGCGGCCAGCACATCCCGGTCCCATGCGGGCGTGGGCCACCGCCCTGAGGCCGCGTCGGTGCCTGCGGCGCTGCCCGCTGGAACAGCACCCGCAAACTCGTCCCGGCCCTGGCCCCGGCACGGGCGCCGGGACCGGTGCTGGCACGGGCCTGGTGCCGGCGGTGTGCGGGATGGTGTGGGTGGTATGAGGCGGCCCGGTCGCTGAATGTCGCCGGGAGCGGGGGTTGCGCGGGTGGTGCGACAGGGGTTGCGCGGGGTGTTGCGGTACGCGTTGCACTGGGTGTTGCGCGTCGCGGGGCCGCCTGTGTGTCAGCGCAGGTCACCAGGAGATTTCGGCGTGGTCGGTTTGCTGACATCCCCGTTGCGGCCGCTTTTGCCCATGTTCCTGGCTGGAGTTGAGGGGTGGGAGGGCGGGTTGGGCGGTGCGGACGCGGCCGGAGATCGGGGCGCTGGGCCGGGTTGCGCGTCGGCCGTGCCGCCGCGCCGCCGTCAGGGTGGTGGTGACGTCGGGCGTGGGGTGTCGGTGGGGGGAGGGTTGGGGCGGGCGTGGTGCCGGCGTGCGGGGTGTCGCCTTCGGCTGGAGGCGTCCGGGTGATGTCGACGCCCACTTCCACGACCGGCTCTGGCTCCACCAGCGTGACGACCAGTTTTCATGGCTGCTACCGGCCTGGGAGAGAGCGGTCAGCCCGTCCATGGATGACCGCGCCCGTCCCGCAGTGAGCAGGCCGGTGACCGCAACTTCTGTTGCCCGGGCGAGGGTGGTGGTGCGGCCGGCGTGCTCAAGCCGCCTATCGGCGTCGTATCTGCCGTGCGGCAGCGTGCGGTGAGCGGCCAGAGGGCCGGTGACTGCGCCGACGTTCGCCTCGTTCGTGTCGCGGACCTTGGATTTCTGCCGGCTCTTTACCGGGGGCCGGCAGGCGTTGTTCAGCCTCTTGAAGACGCACACGAGAGGAGGCCACGTTGGGTGGTCTTGGCGTGCGCGTGTGCGGGGGTGACGGCGAACAGCACTCCGCCCTGTGTGTCGGTGCGGGTCTTCGCGCGGCCTCAACCGGTTTCGGCCAGGGCGGGTAGCGCCAGTCCCCGATCTGGGCGGTCTGGAGGCCGGGCGACTCGGCGCGTTCACCGGTACCCCGGCCGATCCCGGAACTGCGACCTCGAGCCTGGCCCACACCGAACTCGACAAGCAGATCCGTTTCCCTGGAGATTGCCGCCAGGCTCCTGGGCTCGCTCGGCGCCCCTCGCGGGCCTGCGGGTCAAGGACGCGGGCAGCTCCGGGGTTCCCTCGGCGCGCTCGCGGACGGCCCTCGGTGGGCATGTGGGGCCGGCTGCCGGCGGGTGCGACGGCTTTGAGGGGCGCGTTGCTCTTCTCGTGCCTGGAGGAGCGAGGGCGGGCCTGATTCCCGTACGGCGTTCCTCGAAGGGCGGGAACCCGTACGCCGGTTCCCGCCCTTCGGCGGTTCGCATACGTCGGTGTGTGCCTCGCCTGTGCTCAGCCGGCGTAACTGCCCACCAGTCGCGCCAGCTGTCGGCCTGCGGCTCTCAGTGGCTCCTCGCTGCGGTTGACCTGGGCTGTGACCTCGGCGCCCTCCAGCGCGCTGATGACGGTGGTGGCCACCTCGCGTGCGTCCTGGTCGGTGAACCCGCAGGCGCGGAGTTTCTCGGCGACGATGTGTTCCCAGCCGTGCAGGGCCTGGGCGCACACCTGCTGGATCTCGGAGTTGGTGCCGAGGGTCTCCAGGGCGGCGGCGGTGAGGGGGCAGCCGTCCATCCAGCCGGAGGCCCGCAGGCCGGTGGCGAGTTCTACGGCGCAGGCCTCGACGGCCGCGGCGGGGTCGTCCTGGCCGGCCAGCACCGTGCGCAGCAGCGCCGCGAACTCTTCGTCGCCGTGCTTGATCGCGGCCACGGCGACGGCTTCCTTCCCGCCGGGGAAGAAGTGGTAGACGGAGCCCAGGGTGGCATCCGCCTCCGTGGCGATCTGTTTGATGCCGGTGCCCACGTAACCCTGGCGCTGGATGAGCCGTGCGGCGACGGCGACGATCCGCTCGCGTGTGCTGGCCGTGGCGGCGACGGCGGACTTCTGAGGCATGGGGCCACTCTACCCACCTTCTAAGTAGAGCGTTCGTTCTAGAGCTGTGCTACGTTTCCCCGCAGCGCTAGATAGAGCGCTCGTTCTAGTCGCTCCACGTATACTCTGGAGGCACTCATGTCGCAATCCGTCACCGTCATCGGTCTCGGCCCCATGGGACAGGCGATGGCCGCCGCATATCTGGACCACGGCTACGAGGTCACGGTCTGGAACCGCACCCCGTCCCGCGCCGACGCGCTCGTGGCACGCGGCGCCACACTGGCAGCGACCCCCGAAGAAGCCCTGCGCACCAACACGTTGGTGATACTGAGCTTGATCGACTACGAGTCGATGTACACGGCGTTCGAGGGGGCCGAGCAGGCCGTCGCGGGCCGGGTCCTTGTGAACCTCAGCTCGGACGTGCCGCAGAAGGCGCGCGCGGCGGCCCGCTGGGTGGCCGAACTCGGCGGCACGCATCTGACGGGCGGCGTCCTGTCCCCGCCGCCGGGCATCGGCAGCCCGGACGTGTCGACCTTCTACAGCGGCCCACGCGAGGCGTACGACAAGCACCGCGCGGACCTGGAGGTCATCACCGGCAGAACCGACTACCGGGGCGAGGACCCGGGCCTTGCCGCCCTCATGTACCAGCTCAACATGGTCATCTTCTGGCCCGCGATGCTCGCGTACTGGCAGGCCGTCGCCCTCGCGGGCGCGCACGGCATCACCGCCTCACAGATCGCTCCGTACGCGGCCGACAACTACGCGGGCATGCGCCAGTTCATCGACTTTTACGCGCCCCGGATCGACGCCGGGAACCACACGGGCGACGTGGACCGCCTCTCCATGGGCGTGGCGAGCATGGAACATGTCGTCCACACGAACGCCGACGCGGGCGTGAACATAGCGTTCCCGCAGGCGGTCCTGGACACCTTCCGCCGGGGCGCGGAGGCGGGCCACGGCGCGGACAGCTTCAGCAGCCTGGTGGAGCTGCTCCGCAAGCCGGCCTGACCGGAGCTGTCAGGCCCGGCCTTCCAGCTGCTGTCGCGTGGGGCGGCTGAGCTGCCAGGCAGGACCGCGCCCCCCGCTCAGGGCCTTCCCGCGCTCCTGGCATGGTCTTCCCCGCCTGCTGCTCCAGGTGCGCATCAGCCCTGTGCTGATGATCTGCAGGCTCTTGCCGGTGGCGGTTCGGCGTTGTCATGTCAGTGGGTGAGTAGCGGGTCCTCTGCTGTTCGGTGGGTTGTCGTGGGTGGCTCGGCTGCTGCCGCCCCTGCCGGTCAGGGGCTGACGCTCTTGGTGATGATGCGGGTCAGTTGGCTGCTGGCCGGTACAGCGTGAGTCCTGTTATCGCTCGTCCGTCAGGCTCGCCTGACGCCCGTCTGCTGGCATCGTGAGTCTCGAGTCGTTCGGAAGGCGGGCCGTGGGGACACCCGGCTGTGGTGAGTGGGGCTGGTTCGGAGCAGCGTCGCCCCCAGGGCCGGCCGCACCGGCGGCCGGCCCCGAGTCGTGCAACCCGCGCCCTGCCGGATGCTGCACCCTGGTCGGCTCGCTGCACCGCCGATCACCAGTCGGCTGGGGCTGTTCCCGTCGTCGCCCTGCTTCCCAGTCGAGTCCCGGCCCGGCGCGTTGCTTGTGTAGCGGATCACCCGCGAGAGCGAACAGCGCCGTGCTCCAACCGACTTCTCCACTGGGGTGGGGCTGGGTGCGCCGGGGCGGCTACCGCTGCTGCGGGGGACACCGCCACACCCGAAGCAGGAACCGGCGCGTGAGGTCGTCACGCACCGCCGCGGCTGTGAACCCGGGCCGACTGCGGCGCGCCCACGTGAGGGTGTCGGCGTACCGGGGCGACCGCCTGGCGGTCCTCGGCACTCTCACCGGCGAGCAGCGGCGCCACAGTGGTCTCGTCCCGCAGATCGACCACAGGGTGGAACACCCGGTCGGCGGGCAGATCCCCTCCAGTTACCCGAGCCAGCCGCTCCGACAGCGGCATCCCGGGCCCGGCGCCAGCCGGGTGCAGGGAGCGGTGTTCCAGGTAGGCCGCCCACCTCTGGTCGAACTCCGCATCGAATACCTGTTGGTAGACGACGCGGTCTTCGGCCGACAGCTTCAGCCCGTCGACGCGCGCATGGGCGAAGGCGTTGGACCACCGCCTGAAGTGAGTGGTCGCCCAGGTCCCGAACGGACCGGGCTGCCACTGTCGGTCGGTATCTCGGGTGCGAACATGCATGACAGCCAGGGCCTGGAGCCGCTCGTGCGGGGTATCCCGCCGATCCGCTCGCGACGCGGGCCGCGCCGCCGCAAGCCCGGCAAGCTGCACGGCGATAAGGGGTACGACTACCGCCACCTGCGCCAATGGCTTCGCAGCCGGGGCATCACACACCGCCTGGCCCGGCGCGGCGTTGAGTCCTCCACGCTTGCGTGAAGGGGGCGGGCGGGGGGCAACCTGTGGGGCGCGCTGCAGAAAAGGCTGTGCTGAGTGATTCCCGGCTGCTTGCAAATGCGCCATGAAAGACCTGGGGCCTAATCGGCGGAGGGGAATCGGGGGAGGCTGTATAAGCCGAAATTCTCCCACGACTGTCCCTAGGGTTCTCCTTAGAGATTCCCGGCTGTCAATGCTCCTGCACGTCGACCATTGGGGATTCCCCTAAAGCTGATCCGATGCAGCGGCGGAGCGCGGCTGCGGGACCGAAACTAGGGTCACACCGCAACTTGTTGCCGCCCGGTCGAACCGATCGCCTGTGCCGTGGCCGGCACGGTGCGGTGCCTTTTCATTCTCTGTGCGGGTGGGTGGAGTGCAATATGGTCGAGTCCGAGCTCAACGGAATGGTGAATCGGTCCGGTTCGGCTTCGGCGGATTCGGCCGATGGTATAGCTGTGATCGGCTTGGCGTGCCGACTGCCGGGGGCCGCCGACCCAGCCGCCTTCTGGCGGCTGCTCAGCGAGGGCGCGGACGCGATCACCGACGTCCCCCCGGACCGGTGGGACGGGGCCGCGGTGGGTGACGCCGACCCGTCCGCACCCGGCAGGACCGACATCCGACGGGGAGGATTCCTCGACCGCATCGGCCACTTCGACGCCGGGTTCTTCGGAGTCTCCCCCAAGGAGGCCGCCGCCATGGACCCGCAGCAGCGGCTTGTGCTGGAGCTGGCCTGGGAAGCGCTGGAGGACGCGCACGTGCGTGCCGGGACGCTGCGCTCCACCCGGACCGGGGTATTCGTCGGCGCCATCTGGGACGACTACGCGACCTTGCACCACCGCTCCGGGCTCACCGCCATCTCTCCGCACACCGTCACCGGCCTGCACCGCAGCATCATCGCCAACCGGGTCTCGTACTTCCTCGGGCTCAACGGCCCCAGCCTGACCGTGGACTCCGGCCAGTCCTCCTCTCTGGTCTCGGTCCACCTCGCCTGCGAGAGCCTCCGCGAGGGCGAATCGACGATCGCCCTCGCGGGCGGCGTGAACCTCAACATCGTTCCCGAGAGCGCCATGGGCGCCGCCAAGTTCGGCGGCCTGTCCCCCGACGGCCGCTGCTTCACCTTCGACGCCCGCGCGAACGGCTACGTCCGAGGCGAGGGCGGCGGCATCGTCGTGCTCAAACCTCTCGCCCAGGCCGTCGCGGACGGCGACCCCGTCTACTGCGTGATCCGCGGCAGCGCGGTCAACAACGACGGTGGCGGCGACGGGCTGACCGTGCCGCTGCAGGCGGGGCAGGAACAGGTGCTGCGTCTCGCCTACGAGCGGGCCGGGATCGACCCCGCCCACGTCGGCTACGTGGAGTTGCACGGCACCGGCACCAAGGTCGGCGACCCCGTCGAGGCAGCCGCGCTCGGCGCAGTGCTCGGTGCGGGACGCGAGCGCGGCCGCCCACTGCGGGTCGGCTCGGCCAAGACCAACGTCGGCCACCTGGAGGGAGCCGCCGGCATCACCGGCCTGCTGAAGGCCGCCCTGTCGCTCAGCCACCGCGAACTGCCCGCCAGCCTCAACTTCGAGACGCCGAACCCGGCGATCCCCCTGAACCGGTTGAACTTGCGGGTGCAGACCGAGCACACGTCGTGGGAGGGCCAGGAGGACCGCCCGCTGCACGCCGGCGTCAGCTCGTTCGGCATGGGCGGCACCAACTGCCACATCGTGCTGGCGGAACACCGGGCGACCGCGGCGGGCGCGGCCGCGGAGGCGGGTACGAGCGCGGCGCCGACCCTCTGGCCGCTGTCCGCTAGGACCGCGTCCGGGCTGCGCGCCCAGGCCGCCGCCCTACTCGCACACGCCGAGGCGCACCCCGGTCTCGTCCTGCCCGACGCCGGCTGGTCGCTGGCCACCGGCCGCACCGCCTTCGAACACCGGGCGGTCGTCGTGGGCGAGGATCGCGACGACTTCTTGCGCGCCCTGCGAGAGCTGTCCACCGGCGGCATCGACGCCGCACTGACCACGGGCCGCACGAGCGCGCGCGGCGAGCTCGCCTTCCTCTTCTCCGGCCAGGGCAGCCAGCGAGCTGGCATGGGACGCGAACTGGCCGAGGTCGTCCCCGCGTTCGCCACCGAGCTGGACGAGGTGTGCGCCCACCTCGACCCCTTGCTGCCGCGGCCGCTGCGCGAGGTCATGTTCGCCCCCGAAGGCACCGAGGAAGCGGCCGAACTCGACCGGACCCTCTACACGCAGACCTCGCTGTTCGCCCTCGAGGTCGCCCTGTTCCGGCTTCTGGAGAGCTGGGGCATCACCCCCGGCGTGCTCGTGGGCCACTCCATAGGCGAACTCGCCGCCGCGCACGTCGCCGGCGTCCTCTCGCTCGCCGACGCCTGCGCCCTCGTGGCCGCGCGCGGGCGTCTGATGCAGGCGCTGCCCGCCGGCGGCGTCATGATCGCCGTCCAGGCCACGGAGGACGAGGTCCGCGCCCGCATCGGCGACCGCACGGACCGCGTGAGCATCGCCGCCCTGAACGGACCGGACTCCGTCGTCGTCTCCGGCGACGAGGACCTCGCCACCGAGATCGCCGACGCCTTCGCTGCCCTGGGCCGCAAGATCAGCCGGCTGAGGGTCAGCCACGCCTTCCACTCCCCACACATGGAACCCATGCTGGCGGAGTTCCGCGACGTGGCCGAGGGCCTCACCTTCCACGCCCCGCGCATCCCGATCGTGTCCAACGTGACGGGCCGACTGTCAGAAGAGCCCTCGGAGTACGAAGGGTGCACGGCCGCGTACTGGGTCCGCCATGTGCGCGACGCGGTCCGCTTCGCCGACGGCATCGCCCGCCTCGACGAGCAGGGCGTCCGCACCTACCTGGAGCTCGGCCCGGGGGGCGTGCTCACCTCCATGGCCCGCGCCGGCGCTGACAGCGAGTCCCTGTTCGTCCCCGCCCTGCGCGCCCGTCGCCCCGAGGCGCAGGCCCTGCTTGCGGCAGTCGCCTCGCTGCACGTCCACGGCGTGGAGCCGGACTGGGACGCCCTGTTCGGCGGCGGGCGAGACGCACGCCGCAAGGTCGCACTGCCCACCTACGCGTTCGAACGGCAGCGGTACTGGCTGGACGGCGACGCCACGTCGTCTGTCGCCACCACCGGCTGGGCTCCCGCGGCTCCGGAGCCGGACGCCATCGCCATCGCCATCGCCGAGACCGACAGCGCGCCCCTCGGAGCCCTGGGCCGACGGCTGACCGGACTGCCCCGGTCCGAACGCGACGAGGTCGTGCTCGACCTGGTCCGCGCACACATCGCCGCCGTCCTGGGCCACGCCGAAGCCCGCCAGGTCAAGACCGAGTGGACGTTCAAGGACCTCGGCTTCGACTCGCTCAGCTCGGTGGTACTGCGCAACCAACTGGGTGAGGCCACCGGCCTGCGCCTGCCCAGCGGGCTGCTGTTCGACCACCCGACCCCTGCCGCGCTCGCCCGCCACCTCGCCGCCCGGTCCCTGGGCGGCGAGGACACGGCGGCCTGCGCGTCCGCGACGTCGGCCGACCCCGACGAGCCCATCGCCATCGTGGCCATGAGCTGCCGTCTGCCCGGCGGGGTGAGTTCCCCCGAGGACCTGTGGCGGCTGGTCGCCTCAGGTGGCGACGCCATCTCCGGATTCCCGGCGGACCGCGGCTGGGACGTCGAAGCGCTCTACGACCCGGAGCCCGGGACGCTCGGCAAGTCCTCGACGCGGCACGGCGGCTTCCTGCACGAGGCGGCCGAGTTCGACGCCAGCTTCTTCGGCATCAGCCCCCGCGAGGCCGCCGCGATCGACCCGCAGCAGCGGCTGGTCCTGGAGACCGCGTGGGAGGCCTTCGAGCGGGCCGGCATCGACCCGGCCACGCTACGCGGGAGCCGGGCGGGCGTGTTCATCGGCGCGACGGCACAGGACTACGGCCCCCGGCTGCACGAGCCGGCCGACGGCATCGAGGGCTATCTGCTGACCGGCACGACGACCAGCGTCGCCTCGGGCCGCGTGGCCTACTCGTTCGGCCTCGAAGGCCCGGCGGTCACCGTGGACACGGCCTGCTCGTCCTCGCTGGTGGCGCTGCACCTGGCCGTCCAGTCGCTGCGGAGCGGCGAGTGCACGATGGCCCTGGCCGGCGGCGTCACCGTGATGTCCACGCCCGGCATGTTCGTGGAGTTTAGCCGCCAGCGGGGCTTGTCGGCGGACGGCCGGTGCAAGGCGTTCGCGGCCGGTGCGGACGGTACGGGCTGGGCCGAGGGCGCGGGCATGCTGCTGGTGGAGCGGCTCAGCGACGCCCGGCGCAACGGTCACCGGGTGCTGGCCGTCGTGCGGGGCAGCGCGGTAAACCAGGACGGCGCGTCGAACGGACTCACGGCGCCCAACGGCCCCTCCCAGCAGCGCGTCATCCGCCAGGCCCTGGCGGCCGCCGGACTCGCGCCCGCGGACGTCGACGCCGTGGAGGCGCACGGTACGGGCACGCGGCTCGGCGACCCGATCGAGGCAGAAGCCCTCATCGCCGCCTACGGCCAGGGACGGGACGGCGACCGGCCGTTGTGGCTGGGCTCGCTGAAGTCGAACATCGGCCACGCCCAGGCCGCGGCGGGCGTGGCCGGTGTGATCAAGATGGTCATGGCGATGCGGCACGGCGTGCTGCCGCAGACCCTGCACGTCGATGAGCCGACACCGCACGTGGACTGGTCGGCCGGTGATGTCCGGCTGCTCACCGAGGCCGTGGAGTGGCCTGCGACCCACGCGCCGCGGCGTGCCGCTGTGTCGTCCTTCGGCATCAGCGGCACCAACGCCCACGTCATCGTCGAACAGGCCGCGACGAGCGACGAGCCTGCCCGCGAGACGGCCGTTACGGGGCCGGTGCCGTGGGTGCTGTCGGCGAAGAGCGATGGGGCGCTGCGGGAGCAGGCGGGCCGGTTGCTGTCCTTTCTGGACGCCGATGGCGTCGGGGGCGCTGGGGTTCGGCCGGAGGATGTGGCGTTCTCGCTGGCGACGTCGCGTGCGGTGCTGGAGCGCCGTGCGGTGGTCGTGGGGGAGGAGTTCGGGGAGTTCCGGCAGGGGTTGGAGGCGCTTGTTTCCGGTGCTGCTGTGGTGGGCGGTGCCGTCGGGGGCAAGGTCGGGTTCTTGTTCTCGGGTCAGGGTTCGCAGCGGGTCGGTATGGGCCGCGGACTCTATGACGCCTTCCCGGTGTTCGCCGCTGCCTACGACGAGATCCGCGCCCATCTCGACGTCACGCTTGACGCGGACGCGGGGGAGTTGAACCAGACGGGTTGCACGCAGCCGGCGTTGTTCGCGGTGGAGGTGGCGCTGTTTCGGTTGCTGGAGTCGTGGGGTGTGCGGCCGGATTATGTGGCTGGTCATTCGGTGGGTGAGATCGCGGCTGCGCATGTGGCGGGTGTGTTGTCGCTCGGGGATGCGGCGAGGTTGGTGTCGGCGCGGGCAGCGTTGATGCAGGCGCTGCCCGCTGGTGGTGCGATGGTGGCGGTGCAGGCGGCCGAGGACGAGGTGCTGCCGCACCTGACCGACGAGGTCGGGATCGCCGCGGTCAACGGCCCCCGGTCCGTGGTCGTTTCCGGTGCGGAGGACGCGGTTACGGCGATTACCGAGGTGTTCGTCCGACAGGGCCGCAAAACCTCGCGGTTGAAGGTCAGTCACGCGTTCCATTCGCCGTTGATGGATCCGATGCTGGAGGAGTTCGCGCAGGTCGTTCGCGGTCTGGCTTTCGACGAGCCGCGGATCCCGGTGGTCTCGAACCTCACCGGTCGCCTGGTTGAGGCGTACACGCCCGAGTACTGGGTGCGGCACGTGCGTGAGGCGGTGCGCTTTGCCGACGGCATTGAGACTCTGGGCGATCTGGGTGTGAGCACGTTCGTGGAGATCGGTCCCGGCGGTGTGCTGAGCGGCATGGCGCAGGGCTGTGCGGACGACATCGTCACCATTCCCGTGCTCCGGGCCGACCGTCCCGAGCGGCAGGCCGTCGTGACCGCGCTCGCCGAGTTGCACGTCAGCGGTGCCGAAGTGGACTGGCACGCCTTCTTCCCGGGCGCCCGGCGCGTCGACCTGCCCACCTACGCCTTCCAGCGCGAGCGCTACTGGCTCGACGCGCCTCAGGCGACCGCCGGCGCCCCGGAGGCGATGGACGCCGAGTTCTGGGACTCCGTCGAGAGCGAGGACCGGGCATCTCTCGGTGCACTCCTGGGACTGGAGCCCGCCGAACTGGGCGTGGTCGCACCCAAGCTGGCCGCATGGCGCCGGCAGCGGCGCCAGCAGTCCACCGCCGACGGCTGGCGCTACCGGATCACCTGGCAGCCGCTCGGTGACATGGTCGGGGCCGCTCCGTCGGGGACCTGGCTCTACGCGGTCTCCGAGGAGACCGCGTGGACCGAGGCGATCCGCGCCGGGCTCACGGAACTCGGCGTCGCGCTCGTACCGTTCGCCGTGGGCGAGGACACCGACCGCGACGTGCTCGGCCGGGCCTTCGCCGACACCGGGCACGAGCAGGCCGACGGCATCCTGTTCGCCGCAGCACAGGGAGAAGCGGGGGCTGATGCCCTCCAGCGGCTCGTTTTGTTGCTCCAGGCCCTCGGCGACGCCGGGATCGAGGCCTCGCTGTGGTGTCTGACCAGCGGCGCGGTGTCGACCGGCACGACGGACCTGCTGACCGACCCCGTCTCCGCCCAGCTCTGGGGCCTGGGCAGGATCGTTGCCCTGGAACAGCCGCAGCGCTGGGGCGGGCTCGTCGACCTGCCTGCCGAGCTCGACTCCCGCGCGCTGGAGCGACTGGTCGGCGTGCTGGCCCAGGCCGACGAGGACCAGCTCGCCGTACGCGCCTCCGGAGTGTCCGGCCGCCGCCTCGTGCGCGCGCCGCAAAGCACGGAACCCGCGGACGCACCCTGGTCGCCGCGCGGCACCGTGCTCGTGACCGGTGGTACGGGTGCGCTGGGTGGACACGTGGCCCGCTGGCTCGCCGGTGCCGGTGCCGAACACCTGGTGCTCACCAGCCGCCGGGGCCCCGACGCCCCGGGCGCCACCGAACTCAAGGCGGAGCTGGAGGAGTTGGGCGCCCAGGTCACCGTCGTCGCGTGCGATGCGGCCGACCGCGACGCGCTCGCCGAGTTGTTCGGCCGGCACACCGTGAACGCCGTGGTGCACACCGCAGGCGTACTCGACGACGGTCTGGTCGAATCGCTCACGCCCGAGCGCCTCGACCACGTGCTGCGCCCCAAGGTGGACGCAGCGCTCAACCTGCACGAGCTCACCCGGGACCGCCAGGGCCTCGACGCCTTCGTGCTCTTCTCCTCGATGACCGGTGTCTGGGGCAACGGCGGCCAGGGCGCCTACGGTGCCGCGAACGCCTTCCTCGACGCCCTCGCCGAGCAGCGCCGGGCGCAGGGCCTGCCCGCGCTGGCCGTTGCCTGGGGATCCTGGGCGGACGGAGGCATGGCCGACGGCGCCGCCGGTGACCATCTGCGGCGGCGCGGCGTACGGGCGATCGCGGCCCTTCCCGCGATCTCCGTGCTGCACGGTGCGCTGACCCACGGCGAAACCTCCGTGACCGTCGCGGACGTGGACTGGGACCGCTTCGTCCCGGCCTTCGCTAGCACGCGCCCTTGCCCGCTGCTGCACGGTGTACCCGAGGCCCGCAAGGCCCTCGAAGTACGCGCCCAGGCCGCGCAGAATGCCGAAGTGCCCGCGTCCGCGCTGGTCCAGGGCCTCCTCGGCGCCACGCCGGGGGAGCAGAGCCGCATCCTGCTGGACCTGGTCCGCGAGCAGGCCGCCACGGTGCTCGGCCACACGGGCAAGGGCGCCTTCGAAGCCGACCGGACGTTCCGCGAGACCGGCTTCGACTCGCTCACCGCCGTCGAACTGCGCCACAGGCTCAACACGGCCACCGGCCTCACGCTGCCCACCACCTTGGTCTTCGACCACCCGACCCCCACCGCCCTCGCCCGTCACCTGGGCGTGGAACTCCTCGGCCGGCACGGGCCGGCGGCGGACGCCGCGCAGGCGACGGCCGCCGCCGCGGCCGACGAGCCCCTCGCGATCGTCAGCATGAGCTGCCGCTTCCCCGGTGGCGTTCAGTCGCCGGAGGACCTGTGGGAGCTGCTGAGCTCCCGCCAGGACGCGGTGTCCGGCTTCCCCACCGACCGCGGCTGGGACATCGATGCGCTCTACGACCCCGACCCCGACCGACCCGGCAAGACGTACGCGCGCGCGGGCGGCTTCATCCAGGGCGCCGACCGCTTCGACGCCGGTCTCTTCGGGATCTCGCCGCGCGAGGCGCTGGCCATGGACCCGCAGCAGCGGCTGCTGCTGGAGACCGCGTGGGAGGCCTTCGAGCGCGCCGGTATCGCCCCCGCCTCCGTCCGCGCCAGCCGCACCGGTGTCTTCATCGGCACCAACGGCCAGGACTACGCCAACGGACTGCGCAATGCGCCCGAGGAGATCGAGGGGTACGCGCTCACCGGCAAGGCGGCCTCGGTCGTCTCCGGACGCATCTCCTACACGTTCGGCCTGGAGGGTTCGGCGGTCACGGTCGACACGGCGTGCTCGTCGTCGCTCGTGGCCCTCCATCTCGCCGCGCAGGCACTGCGGAGCGGCGAGTGCACGATGGCCCTGGTCGGGGGCGTCACCATCATGACCACGCCGGACCTGTTCGTGGAGTTCAGCAGGCAGCGCGGTCTATCGCCCGACGGGCGGTGCAAGGCGTTCGCGGCCGGTGCCGACGGTACGGGTTGGGGCGAGGGCGTCGGTCTGCTGTTGGTGGAGCGGTTGTCCGACGCCCGTCGGAACGGCCACAAGGTACTGGCCGTCGTGCGGGGGAGTGCGGTGAACCAGGACGGTGCGTCCAACGGTCTGACCGCGCCGAACGGTCCCTCGCAGCAGCGGGTGATCCGGCAGGCGCTGGCGAACGCCGGGCTCACGCCGGCCGACGTGGACGCCGTCGAGGCGCACGGCACGGGCACGAGGCTGGGCGACCCGATCGAGGCGCAGGCGCTCCTCGCCACGTACGGGCAGGAACACTCCGACGACCGGCCGTTGTGGCTGGGCTCGGTTAAGTCCAACATCGGTCACACGCAGGCCGCCGCGGGTGTCGCCGGTGTGATCAAGATGGTGTTGGCGATGCAGCACGGCATGCTGCCGCAGACGCTTCATGTGGACGAGCCGACCGCGCACGTCGACTGGTCGGCGGGCGCCGTGCGGCTGCTGACCGAGTCGGTGCGATGGCCCGGGACCGCCAGGCCCCGCAGGGCCGCGGTGTCGTCCTTCGGCATCGGCGGCACCAACGCGCACACGATCATCGAGGAGGCGCCCGCCGCGGCCGTGGCCGACCCGGCCCGGGAACACCGCCCGGTGCCCGTGCCGTGGGTGCTGTCAGCAAAGAACGAAGTGGCGCTGCGGACCCAGGCGGAGCGTCTACTGGCCTTCGCGACCGACGATGTGTCGCCCGTCGACGTCGGATTCTCGTCGGCCACGACGCGGTCGGCGCTGGAGCACCGGGCTGCGGTGATCGGCACCGACCCGGTCGAGTTGCGGGCAGGTCTTGAGGCCGTCGCGGCAGGCGAACCGGTGGCGAACGTCGTCGCCGGACGCGCTCACTCGGCGGACAAGGTCGGGTTCTTGTTCTCGGGTCAGGGTTCGCAGCGGTTGGGGATGGGGCGTGAGCTGTACGCGGCGTATCCGGTGTTCGCGGCGGCGTACGACGAGGTGTGCGCACATCTTGAGGTCACGGTCGATGTTGGTTCGGATGAGCTGAACCAGACCGGTTGCACCCAACCGGCCTTGTTCGCCGTCGAGGTGGCGCTGTTTCGGTTGCTGGAGTCGTGGGGTGTGCGGCCGGATTATGTGGCTGGTCATTCGGTGGGTGAGATCGCGGCTGCGCATGTGGCGGGTGTGTTGTCGCTCGGGGATGCGGCGAGGTTGGTGTCGGCGCGGGCAGCGTTGATGCAGGCGCTGCCCGCTGGTGGTGCGATGGTGGCGGTGCAGGCGGCCGAGGACGAGGTGCTGCCGCATCTGACCGACGAGGTCGGGATCGCCGCGGTCAACGGCCCCCGGTCCGTGGTCGTTTCCGGTGCGGAGGACGCGGTTACGGCGATTACCGAGGTGTTCGTCCGACAGGGCCGCAAAACCTCGCGGTTGAAGGTCAGTCACGCGTTCCATTCGCCGTTGATGGACCCGATGCTGGAGGAGTTCGCGCAGGTCGTTCGCGGTCTGGCTTTCGACGAGCCGCGGATCCCGGTGGTCTCGAACCTCACCGGTCGCCTGGTTGAGGCGTACACGCCCGAGTACTGGGTGCGGCACGTGCGTGAGGCGGTGCGCTTTGCCGACGGCATTGAGACTCTGGGCGATCTGGGTGTGAGCACGTTCGTGGAGATCGGTCCCGGCGGTGTGCTGAGCGGCATGGCGCAGGGCTGTGCGGACGACATCGTCACCATTCCCGTGCTCCGGGCCGACCGTCCCGAGCGGCAGGCCGTCGTGACCGCGCTCGCCGAGTTGCACGTCAGCGGTGCCGAAGTGGACTGGCACGCCTTCTTCCCGGGCGCCCGGCGCGTCGACCTGCCCACCTACGCCTTCCAGCGCGAGCGCTACTGGCTCGATGCCCCCGCCTCGGCCGGTGATCTGCGCGCGGTGGGGCAGGGCGAAGCCGGTCACCCGCTCCTCGGCGCCGCCGTGCCGCTGGCCGACGGCGACGGACACCTGCTCACCGGGCGGCTCTCGACGCACACGCACCCGTGGCTGGTGGACCACGCCGTCAGTGGGGTCGCGCTCCTGCCGGGAACCGCGTTCGTCGAGCTGGCGATCACCGCTGCCGACGCCGTGGGCTGCGACCTGTTGGAAGAGCTGACATTGGAGACACCGCTGCTCGTGCCCGAGCGCGGCGGCGTCGCCCTGCAGGTGCGCGTCGGCGCCGACGACGGCTCGGGCCGCAGGCCGCTGACCGTGCACTCGCGGATCGACGACGGGGACGTGTACGCCCACGAGGACGACTTCGAACGGGTATGGGTCCGGCACGCCTCCGGCTCGCTGACCGTCGCCACAGGAGGGCCCGCGAACGGCTCGCTCACCGCGTGGCCGCCCGTGGGTGCGGAGCCGGTCGACGTCGACGGGTTCTACGACCGCCTCGCCGACATGGCGCTCGACTACGGCCCCGTCTTCCAGGGGCTGCGTACCGCGTGGCGGAGCGGGGACGACTTCTTCGCCGAGGTGGAGCTGCCCGGCACGGAGCGGACGGACGCCGGGAAGTACGGACTGCACCCCGCCCTGTTCGACGCCGCCCTGCACTCCGTCTGGCTGGGCGCGGTCGAGCCTGAGGCCGGGACGGGGAACGGACTGCTGCCGTTCGCCTGGAGCGGCGTGCGCCTGGCGGCTGCCGGAGCCTCCGACCTGCGGGTGAAGGTCTCGCGCGTCGGAACCGGCGCCTCCATGGTGTCGCTGGTACTGGCCGACGGCACCGGTGAACCGGTCGCGCAGGTCGACTCGCTGACGCTGCGCCCGGCGCCCGCCGACCAGTTGCGCGCCGGTTCCGGCAGCGACGACGCGGTCTTCGGCCTGGAGTGGACGCCGTTCGGCCTGCCGTCCGCGCCGGACGGCATGAGGATCGAGACGTACGAGGATCTCGCCGCGCTCCGTTCCACTGACTCGCCGGCGGACAGCGATGCCGCAGCCGTCGCCGATGCCGTGGTCCTGCCCTGCCCGACCGGGACCGGTGCGGACCTGGCCACCCGGATCCGTGAGGTCACCCACGCCGTGCTGGAGCTGGTGCAGTGGTGGCTTGCCGAGGAACGTCCGGCGCGTCTGGTGCTGGTGACGCGTACGGGAGACCTCGCCCAGTCGGCGGTCCGCGGACTGGTGCGCTCGGCGCAGACCGAGAACCCCGACCGCATCGTGCTGGTGGAGACCGCCGGTGATGCCCGTGCCGACGTCGTCAGCGGTGTTGACGGTACCCGTCTTGCCCGCGTGCTGCCCGGCCTGATCGCGTCGGGTGAGCCGCAGGCCGCGGTGCACCCGGACGACGAGGTCCGGGTGCCGAGACTGGTCCGCGTCGCTGCGCCGAACGCGGAGCCGGAGCTGCCCGGCCTCGGCTCCGGCACCGTTCTGTTGACCGGCGCGTCGGGCGGGCTGGGTGGACTGTTCGCCCGGCACCTGGTCGCCGAGCACGGCGTCCGCAGTCTGCTGCTTGTCAGCCGCCGCGGCGGCGACGCACCCGGCGCGGCCGAACTCACCGCCGAGCTGACCGCGAACGGCGCCGACGTCACCTGGGCCGCGTGTGATGTGGCCGACCGCGACGCCGTGCGTGCACTCCTGACCGGCCCCGGGCAGAGCCTGTCCGCGATCGTCCACACCGCCGGCGTCCTGGACGACGGAATCATCGGCTCACTGACCCCCGAGCGGCTGGACGCCGTGTTCCGTCCGAAGGTGGACGCGGCGCTGAACCTGCACGACCTGGCGGGCGAGCTGTCCGGCGACCTGTCCGCGTTCGTGCTCTTCTCCTCGGTGGCGGGCACCCTCGGCACGCCCGGCCAGGCGAACTACGCCGCTGCCAACACCTTCCTCGACGCCCTCGCCGAGCACCGCCGTTCCGTGGGCCTGCGGGCCACGTCGCTGGCCTGGGGCCTGTGGGCGCAGGACAGCGAGAGCGCCATGACCGGCAGCCTCGACCACACCGATCTCACCCGCATCAAGCGGATGGGCCTCGCCGCGATCCCGCCGACGGACGGCCTGCGGATGTTCGACGCGGCACTGGCCATCGATCGGGCGGCAGTCGCCCCGATCCGGCTCGACACGTCCACCTTCCGTGACGGACCGGGGCAGCCCGTGCCGCCTGTCCTGCGCGGCCTGGTGCGGGTCGCGCCGGTGCGGCGCACGGCGAGGACCGCGCCGAAGGGATCGCTGGGTCAGCGGCTGGCCGGGCTGCCGGAAGCCGAGCACGAGCACGTGGTGCTGGACCTGGTGCGTACTCAGGTCGCCGCTGTGCTCGGGCACGCCGCCGCACAGTCGGTCGGCGCGGACGACTCGTTCAAGGACATCGGGTTCGACTCGCTGACCGCCGTCGAACTGCGCAACCGGCTCAACTCGGCCGTCGGTATGCGCCTGCCCGCCACCCTGGTCTTCGACTACCCGAACCCGCTTGTCCTCGCCCGCTTCCTCACCGCCGAAGCCGCAGGCGCCGGCGAGGCGGCGGCAGTCGTGCCGGCGACCCTCTCCACGCCCACCGGAACGGCGGACGAGCCGATCGCGATCGTGGGGATGGCCTGCCGCTACCCCGGCGGCGTGCAGTCGCCCGAGGACCTGTGGCAGCTGGTGTCCTCCGGCGGCGACGCCGTGTCGGGCTTCCCCGAGGACCGCGGCTGGGACGTGGAGCGGCTCTACGACCCGAACCCCGACCAGTGGGGCACCAGCTACACCCGAGAGGGCGGCTTCCTGCACGACGCGGCGGACTTCGACGCGGACTTCTTCGGGATCTCGCCGCGTGAGGCGCTGGCGATGGACCCGCAGCAGCGGTTGCTGCTGGAGACGTCGTGGGAGGCGTTCGAGCGGGCCGGGATCGACCCGGCGACGGTACGGGGCAGCAGGACCGGTGTCTTCGCCGGCGTGATGTACCACGACTACGGCGGCCGCGTGCACACCTCGCCGGCAGGGCTGGAGGGCTACCTCGTCAACGGCAGCGCGGGCAGCGTCGCTTCGGGGCGTGTTTCGTACTCGTTCGGGCTCGAGGGGCCGGCGGTCACGGTCGACACGGCGTGCTCGTCGTCGCTTGTGGCCCTCCACCTTGCCGCGCAGGCACTGCGGAGCGGTGAGTGCTCGATGGCCCTCGTCGGCGGCGTCACGGTGATGGCAGGCCCGTCCGTGTTCGTGGAGTTCAGCCGTCAGCGGGGCTTGTCGGCGGACGGCCGGTGCAAGGCGTTCGCGGCCGGTGCGGACGGTACGGGCTGGGCCGAGGGCGCGGGCATGCTGCTGGTGGAGCGGTTGTCCGACGCCCGTCGCAACGGGCACAAGGTGCTGGCGGTCGTTCGCGGTACGGCGGTGAACCAGGACGGCGCGTCGAACGGTCTGACGGCTCCGAACGGTCCGGCGCAGCAGCGGGTGATCCGGCAGGCGCTGGCCAATGCGGGCCTGTCTTCGGAGCAGGTCGATGCGGTGGAGGCGCACGGTACAGGTACGAAGCTGGGTGATCCGATCGAGGCGCAGGCGCTGATCGCCACGTACGGTCAGGAGCGTTCGGAGGAACGGCCGTTGTGGCTGGGCTCGCTGAAGTCGAACGTCGGTCATGCGCAGGCGGCCGCGGGTGTCGGTGGTGTGATCAAGATGGTCATGGCGATGCGGCACGGTGTGCTGCCGCAGACCCTGCACGTGGACGAGCCGACGCCGCACGTGGACTGGTCGGCGGGCGCGGTACGGCTGCTCACCGAGGCTGTGGAGTGGCCGGTGACCGACGTGCCGCGCCGCGCCGCCGTGTCCTCCTTCGGTGTGAGCGGCACCAACGCCCACGTGATCGTCGAACAGGCGCCTGGTGTGGCGGAGGATTCCCCGGCTTCAGCTTCGGCTTCGGCCTCGGGTGCGGTTGTGCCGTGGGTGCTGTCGGCGAAGAGCGATGGGGCGCTGCGGGAGCAGGCGGGCCGGTTGCTGTCCTTTCTGGACGCCGATGGCGTCGGGGGCGCTGGGGTTCGGCCGGAGGATGTGGCGTTCTCGCTGGCGACGTCGCGTTCGGTGCTGGAGCGCCGTGCGGTGGTCGTGGGGGAGGAGTTCGGGGATTTCCGGCAGGGGTTGGAGGCGCTTGTTTCCGGTGCTGCTGTGGTGGGCGGTGCCGTCGGGGGCAAGGTCGGGTTCTTGTTCTCGGGTCAGGGTTCGCAGCGGCTGGGGATGGGGTGCGAGCTGTATGCGGCGTACCCGGTGTTCGCGGCGGCGTACGACGAGGTGTGCGCGCTTCTGGACGTGCCGGTCGGCGTCGACTCGGAAAAGCTCAACCAGACGGGTTCGACGCAGCCCGCGCTCTTCGCCGTCGAGGTCGCCCTGTTCCGGCTTCTCGAATCGTGGGGCATCCACCCGGACTACGTGGCCGGTCACTCGGTCGGTGAGATCGCGGCCGTGCACGTGGCGGGTGTGTTGTCGCTCGGGGATGCGGCGAGGCTGGTGTCGGCGCGGGCAGCGTTGATGCAGGCCCTGCCCGTCGGCGGGGCGATGGTGGCGGTCCAGGCCACCGAGGACGAGGTACTGCCCTACCTGACCGACGAGGTCGGGATCGCGGCGATCAACGGCCCGCGGTCGGTCGTCGTCTCCGGGGCCGAGGACGTGGTGGTCGCCATCGGTGAGGCCTTCCGGGAGCAGGGTCGTAAGACGTCCCGTCTGAAGGTCAGTCACGCGTTCCATTCGCCGTTGATGGATCCGATGCTGGAGGAGTTCGCGCAGGTCGTTCGCGGTCTGGCTTTCGACGAGCCGCGGATCCCGGTGGTCTCGAACCTCACCGGCCGACTGGCCGAGCCGTACACGCCCGAGTACTGGGTCCGGCACGTCCGTGAGGCGGTCCGCTTCGCCGACGGTGTGCGGACCTTGCACGAGCTGGGCGTGAGCACGTTCGTGGAGATCGGCCCCGGCGGTGTCCTCAGCGCCCTTGCCGAAGGCTGCCTCGACGACGGCACAGACATCGTCACCGTCCCCGCCCTGCGCGCCGACCGTGCCGAGCCGTACGCCCTCGTCACCGCCGTAGGGCGGCTGCACACCCACGGCGTCTCCCCGGACTGGCAGGCGCTCTTCCCCGGCGCCCACCGCGTCGACCTACCGACCTACGCCTTCCAGCGCGAGCGCTACTGGCTCGACGTTCCCCAGACGTCCGGGGACGTCCGGGCCGCCGGCCTGGAGGCGGCGGACCATCCGCTGCTTGGTGCCGCGATTGCGACGGCCGACAGCAACGGGATCCTGCTCACCGGACTGATTTCCCTCAAAACCCACCCGTGGCTCACCGACCACGCCGTGAACGGGACCGTTCTGCTGCCGGGCACCGCGTTCGTCGAGTTGGCGATCCGGGCGGGCGACGAGACGGGATGCGGCTGGGTCGAAGACCTCACCCTCGAGCTTCCCCTGGTCGTGCCCGAGCGCGGTGGCGTCACCCTTCAGGTGGCTGTCGGTCCGGAGGACGAGTCCGGCCGGCGGCAGCTGAGCGTGCACTCGCGCGTCGACGACGGTTCGTGGCTGCGACACGCGACGGGTGTGCTGTCCTCGGCAGAGGCACCGTCCGCTGCGGACCTCGGCGCATGGCCGCCGACGGGTGCGGATGCCGTCGACCTGACCGGGTTCTACGAGGGCATGGCCGCTGCGGGCCTGGACTATGGTCCGGTCTTCCAGGGGCTGCGCTCGGTGTGGCGCGCCGGGGACGACGTCTTCGCCGAGGTCGAGCTGCCGGACGAGTCGGCTGCCGAGGCAGCGGAGTTCGCCCTGCACCCGGCGCTGCTGGACGCCGCCCTGCACGCACTGGCCGCCGGTGGGCTGGTGGCGCTGGACGAGGGCCCGGTCCTGCCGTTCGCGTGGTCCGGCGTCGCCGTACAGGCTGCCGGTGCCGCGATGGCGCGGGTGAAACTGTCGCGGACGGCCACCGGTTCGGTGACGCTTGCCGTGGCCGATGGCACCGGTGACCCGGTGGCCTCGGTCGAGTCGCTGTCGTTGCGGGCCGTCTCGGCGGAACAATCGCGCGGTGCCGGTGGCGGCGATCAGCTGTTCGCGCTGGAGTGGACGCCATTCACCCTTCCCTCCGCCACCGACGCGCTGGTGATCGAGACTGTCGCGGACTTCGACGCACTGCGGGAGTCGGAAGGGGCACCGGACGTCGTCGTCGTTCCGTGCCCGGCGGGGTCCGGTACGCAGACCGCCGACCGTGTGCGCAGCGTCGCGAGTGAGGTTCTGGCGCTGGTGCAGTGGTGGTTGGCGGAGGAGCGTCCGGGGTGTTTGGTGCTGGTGACGCGTCCGGGCGATCTGGCTCATGCTGCGGTGTGGGGGCTCGTGCGGTCCGCGCAGTCGGAGAACCCGGACCGGATCGTGCTGGTGGAGGCCGAGGACACCGATGAGGCGGTCGGTGTGCTGCCCGCCGTGCTCGCTTCCGGTGAGCCGCAATTCGCGGTGGTCGACGGGGAGGTGTTCGTACCGCGCCTGGTGAAGGCCACCGGGACCGCCACCGGCACGCCGGACTTCGGCTCCGGCACCGTCCTGCTGACCGGCGCGTCCGGTGCGCTGGGCGGGCTGTTCGCCCGGCACCTGGTCGCCGAGCACGGTGTGCGCAGTCTGCTGCTGCTCAGCCGTCGCGGCGCGGACGCACCCGGTGCGGTCGAGCTGGAGGCCGAACTGGCCGCGTGGGGCGCCGAGGTGCGTTGGGCGGCCTGCGACGTGGCCGATCGGGACGCCCTCGCCGAGGTGCTGTCCGGCACGCCGGTGACGGCCGTGGTGCACACGGCCGGCGTCCTCGACGACGGAGTGATCGCCGCGCTCACCCCGGAGCGCATGGAGAAGGTGCTGCGCCCGAAGACCGACGCCGTGCTCAATCTCCATGAACTGACGAGCGACCTGTCGGCGTTCGTCGTCTTCTCCTCGGTGTCCGGAATCCTGGGCAGCGCGGGACAGGGCAACTACGCGGCGGCGAACACCTTCCTCGACGCCTTCGCCGAAGCCCGCCGCGCCCGGGGGCTCCCCGCCACGTCGCTGGCATGGGGCCTGTGGGAGCAGGGCAGTGGCATGGCCGACCGGCTCGACCAGGCGGACCTCGCCCGGCTCAAGCGGGTGGGCCTGGCCCCGATGGCCGTCGACGAAGGACTGCGGCTGTTCGACGCGGCACTGGCCCTGGACCGGGCCGTCGTCGCCCCGCTGAGGCTGGACCTGGGCGGGCCGCAGGGCACGGTGCCGCCGGTCCTGCGAGGGCTGCGTGGCCCGGCACGGGGCACCGCGCGGCGCACGGCGAGGACCGCGCCGAAGGGATCGCTGGGCCGGCGGCTGGCCGGGCTGTCCGAGGTCGAGCGCGAGCAGGTGGTGCTGGACCTGGTGCGTACCGAGGTCGCCGCCGTGCTCGGCCACGCCTCGGCCCAGGCCGTCCAGCCGGAACACGCGTTCCAGGACGCCGGTTTCGACTCGCTCACCTCGGTGGAACTGCGCAACCGGCTGAACACGGCGACCGGGCTGCGGCTCCCCGCGACCATGGTCTTCGACCACCCCACGCCCGTCGCGCTCTCCCGCTTCCTGCTCGCCGAGACACTGGGCGTCCAGGAGCAGTCCGAGGCCGCGGTCGCCGCGGTGACCGGAGCGGCGGACGAGCCGATCGCAATCGTGGGCATGGCCTGCCGGTTTCCCGGTGACGTGCGGTCGCCTGAAGACCTGTGGCGCCTCGTCGCCTCCGGCGGCGACGCGGTCTCGGGATTCCCCGAGAACCGCGGCTGGGACGTCGAGAACCTCTACGACCCGGACCCCGACCGCTCCGGCAAGTCCTACGTGCGCCACGGCGGCTTCCTCCACGAGGCTGCCGAGTTCGACCCGGCTTTCTTCGGGATCTCGCCGCGTGAGGCGCTGGCGATGGACCCGCAGCAGCGGTTGCTGCTGGAGACGTCGTGGGAGGCGTTCGAGCGGGCCGGGATCGACCCGGCGACGGTACGGGGCAGCAGGACCGGTGTCTTCGCCGGCGTGATGTACCACGACTACGGCGGCCGTGTGAAGACGGCTCCGGAGGGCATGGACGCCTACCTGGGCAGCGGCAGCGCGGGCAGCATCGCCTCCGGCCGGCTCTCGTACACGTTCGGGCTCGAGGGCCCGGCGGTCACGGTGGACACGGCGTGCTCGTCCTCGCTGGTGGCGCTGCACCTGGCGACCCAGTCGCTACGCAGCGGCGAGTGCTCGATGGCGCTGGTCGGTGGTGTGACCGTCATGGCGACTCCCTCGACGTTCGTGGAGTTCAGCCGTCAGCGGGGCTTGTCGGCGGACGGCCGGTGCAAGGCGTTCGCGGCCGGTGCGGACGGTACGGGCTGGGCCGAGGGCGCGGGCATGCTGCTGGTGGAGCGGTTGTCCGACGCCCGTCGCAACGGGCACAAGGTGCTGGCGGTCGTTCGCGGTACGGCGGTGAACCAGGACGGCGCGTCGAACGGTCTGACGGCTCCGAACGGTCCGGCGCAGCAGCGGGTGATCCGGCAGGCGCTGGCCAATGCGGGCCTGTCTTCGGAGCAGGTCGATGCGGTGGAGGCGCACGGTACAGGTACGAAGCTGGGTGATCCGATCGAGGCGCAGGCGCTGATCGCCACGTACGGTCAGGAGCGTTCGGAGGAACGGCCGTTGTGGCTGGGCTCGCTGAAGTCGAACGTCGGTCATGCGCAGGCGGCCGCGGGTGTCGGTGGTGTGATCAAGATGGTCATGGCGATGCGGCACGGTGTGCTGCCGCAGACCCTGCACGTGGACGAGCCGACGCCGCACGTGGACTGGTCGGCGGGCGCGGTACGGCTGCTCACCGAGGCTGTGGAGTGGCCGGTGACCGACGTGCCGCGCCGCGCCGCCGTGTCCTCCTTCGGCATCAGCGGCACCAACGCCCACGTGATCGTCGAACAGGCGCCCACCTCTGCGGAGTTGTTGCCCGTGTCCGACACCGGCGCGGTCGTACCGTGGGTGCTGTCCGGCAGGACGGAGGCGGCGCTGCGGGCACAGGCGGAGCGTCTGCTGTCCCTGGCGACGGCTACGGACCTGCAGGCGCCCGACATCGGGTTCTCGCTCGCCACCACACGCTCGGCCATGGAGCACCGGGCCGCCGTGGTGGGGGAGCACCGGGACGAATTCCTGGAAGGGCTCCGTGCGCTGGCCGCAGGCTCTCCGTCCAACCGGGTCCTCCTGGGTGAACCGGGCACCAGCGGCAAGGTCGGGTTCTTGTTCTCGGGTCAGGGTTCGCAGCGGGTCGGCATGGGGCGTGAGCTGTACGCGGCGTACCCCGTGTTCGCGGCGGCGTACGACGAGGTGTGCGCGCTTCTGGATGCGCCGGTCGATGTCGACTCGGAGGAGTTGAATCAGACGGGTTCGACGCAGCCCGCTTTGTTCGCCGTCGAGGTGGCGTTGTTCCGTCTCCTCGAGTCGTGGGGTGTGCGGCCGGATTATGTGGCTGGTCATTCGGTGGGTGAGATCGCGGCCGTGCACGTGGCGGGTGTGTTGTCGCTCGGGGATGCGGCGAGGTTGGTGTCGGCGCGGGCAGCGTTGATGCAGGCCCTGCCCGCGGCGGGGCGATGGTGGCGGTCCAGGCCACCGAGGACGAGGTACTGCCCTACCTGACCGACGAGGTCGGCGTCGCGGCGATCAACGGGCCTCGGTCGGTCGTGGTTTCCGGTGCGGAGGACGCGGTCGTCGCCATCGGTGAGGCCTTCCGGGAGCAGGGTCGTAAGACGTCCCGTCTGAAGGTCAGTCACGCGTTCCATTCGCCGTTGATGGATCCGATGCTGGAGGAGTTCGCGGAGGTCGTTCGCGGTCTGGCTTTCGACGAGCCGCGGATCCCGGTGGTCTCGAACCTCACCGGCCGACTGGCCGAGCCGTACACGCCCGAGTACTGGGTCCGGCACGTCCGTGAGGCGGTCCGCTTCGCCGACGGTGTGCGGACCTTGCACGAGCTGGGCGTGAGCACGTTCGTGGAGATCGGCCCCGGCGGTGTCCTCAGCGCCCTTGCCGAAGGCTGCCTCGACGACGGCACAGACATCGTCACCGTCCCCGCCCTGCGCGCCGACCGTGCCGAGCCGTACGCCCTCGTCACCGCCGTAGGGCGGCTGCACACCCACGGCATCTCCCCGGACTGGCAGGCGCTCTTCCCCGGCGCCCACCGCGTCGACCTACCGACCTACGCCTTCCAGTACGAGCGCTACTGGCTGGATGTGCCCGAGGAGTTCACCGGCAGCGCCGCCGCCACCGGACTCGGGCTGGGTGCGGCGGAGCACCCGTTGGCCGGTGCGGCGGTCGCACTGCCCGGCGCCGACGGGTTCCTGGTCACCGGGCGGCTCTCGCTCAGGACGCACCCCTGGCTCGCCGACCACACGGTCATGGACAGCGTGCTGCTGCCGGGTACCGCGCTCGTGGAGCTGGCGGTGCGTGCGGGCGACGAGGCCGGTTGTGCACAGGTCGAGGAGCTGACACTGGAAGCACCGCTGATCGTCCCGGACCGCGGCGGTGTGGCCGTGCAGGTGTGGGTTGGGGCCGAGGAGGAGCCGGGCAGGCGCGCGCTGAGCGTGCACTCGCGACGGGAGGATGCCCCGGACGACGCGCCGTGGGTGCGGCACGCGGTCGGCTCCCTGACGGACGCGCTGCCCGAGCCGCCGCATGGTGCAGACCTCGGCGCGTGGCCGCCGGCGGGTGCCGAGGCCGTCGACCTGACCGGGTTCTACGAGGGCCTGGACGGACTCGGCCTGGGCTACGGCCCGGTCTTCCGGGGCCTGCGGTCGGTGTGGCGCAGCGGGAACGACGTTTTCGCCGAGGTCACCCTCCCCGAGGGCACGGAGGCGGGCGCGTTCGCCGTTCATCCGGCGCTGCTGGACGCGGCGCTGCACGCGATCGGCGCGGGCGGGCTCGGCCCCGTCGTCGACGGGCCGCTGCTGCCCTTCGCTTGGTCCGAGGTGGGTGTGCGTGCCGCGGGGGCGACGGCGCTGCGGGTCAAGGTCTCTCGCACGGGTACGGACGCGGTGTCGCTGACCGTGGCCGACGCCTCGGGCGGTCTGGTGGCCACGGTCGGCTCACTGTCGCTGCGGCCGGTGTCGCGCGAGCAACTGCTCGTGGCGGGCGGCTCCGGCAGGCGTGCCGACGACTCGCTGTTCCGCCTCGTATGGCAGCCCGCGGCCCTCACGGCGACTGACGCTGCCGTCGGCCTCGACGTACGGAGCTACTCGGATCCGGCCGCTCTGCCCGCCGAGCCGGCCCTTCCCGATGTCGCGGTGGTCACCGTCGTTCCGTGCCCGGCGGGGTCCGGTACGCAGACCGCCGACCGCGTGCACCGCACTGCGAGTGAGGTTCTGGGATTGGTGCAGTGGTGGTTGGCGGAGGAGCGTCCTGGGCGTCTGGCCTTGGTGACGCGTCCGGGCGATCTGGCTCATGCTGCGGTGTGGGGGCTCGTGCGGTCCGCGCAGTCGGAGAACCCGGACCGGATCGTGCTGGTGGAGGCCGAGGACACCGATGAGGCGGTCGGTGTGCTGCCCGCCGTGCTCGCTTCCGGTGAGCCGCAATTCGCGGTCCGCGACGGGGAAGTGTTCGTACCGCGCCTGGTGAAGGCCACCGGGACCGCCACCACTACCGCCGCCGACCTGCCGGACCTCGCCGACGGCACTGTCCTCGTGACCGGTGCCTCCGGGGCGCTGGGCGCGCTCGTCGCGCGGCACCTGGTGTCCGAGCACAAGGTGCGCCGACTCCTGCTGGCGAGCCGCCGGGGCGCGGACGCACCCGGTGCGGCCGAGCTGGAGGCCGAACTGGTCGCATGGGGTGGCGAGGTCACCTGGGCGGCCTGTGACGTCGCGGACAGGGAGGCCGTCTCCGGAATGCTGGACGGGCTCGGCGAGCATGCGCTGTCGGCCGTCGTGCACACCGCGGGTGTTCTCGACGACGGGGTCGTCGCCTCGGTCACACCGGAGAGGATGAGGGAGGTCTTCCGCCCCAAGGTGGACGCCGTGCTGAACCTGCACGAGTGCACCCGGGAAATGGGCCTGACCGCCTTCGTGGTGTTCTCGTCCGTCGCCGGCATGGTTGGCAGCGCCGGTCAGGCGAGCTACGCGGCGGCGAATTCCTTCCTCGACGCCTTCTCGGCGCACCGGCGCCGTGAAGGGCTGCCCGCCACATCGCTGGCATGGGGTGTGTGGGAACAGTCCGGTGCGATGACGGACGGCCTCGCCGAGGCCGACCGGGCGCGGATGGCGCGCAGCGGAGTGCTGTCGCTGCCGCCGGAGGAGGGGCTGCGGCTGTTCGACGCGGCACTGGCTTCGGACGAGGCGGTACTCGCCCCGGTCCGCATCGACACCGGCGCGCTGCGCGCCGGTGAGGCCCCGCCGGTGCTGCGCGCCCTCGTGCCGGCCACGGCCGCCCGGAGGGCCGCGCAAGCTGCCGCCGCTCCCTCCGCGTCCTTGCTGGCCGAGCGCCTGGAGGGGCTGCCGGAGGCTGAGCGGGAGAAGACCGTGCTGGACCTTGTCCGGGCCGAGGCGGCCGCGGTCCTGGGGCACGCGTCGGACCGTACGGTCCGGCCGGAACACGCCTTCCAGGACCTGGGCTTCGACTCCCTCACGGCCGTCGAACTGCGCAACCGGCTGAACAAGGCCTCCGGGCTGCGGCTCCCCGCGACGCTGGTCTTCGACTACCCGACACCCGCTCTTCTGGCCCGTCACGTACTCATGGAGACGGCGGGGGCGGCCGGACCGGCCCTAGTAAATTCCCTACTTGCCGACCTGGACAGGATTGAACAAGAATTGGTCACGCAGTTGTCAGCGAGTGAAACTCGCGACCGGATCGTGTCAAAGCTCCAGGCCGTATTGGCGATTGCCGGTGAATTCGGCAAGGTGCCGGTCCAGGAAGGACCTGGTACGGGCGGTAGCGATCTGGAATCGGCTACGGACGACGAAGTATTCGATCTGCTCGGCAAGGAATTCGGGATTTCCTGACCGCTTCGGCGCGGTCCGGTGACCCCTTGCCGAATTCCGGTAAGTCTTCGCAGGGGTGAGGGACGATTTCGGTGGCGAACGACGACAAGCTCCGCTATTTCCTGAAGCGAGTCACCGCAGATCTCCAGGAGACCCGGCGGCGCCTTCGTGACTACGAGGACGCCGCCGGGGAGCCGGTGGCCATCATCGGGATGAGCTGCCGCTACCCGGGAGGGGTCGACTCGCCCGAGGATCTGTGGGAGGTGGTCGCAGGCGGCCACGACGCCGTCTCGGAGTTCCCCGCCGACCGCGGCTGGGACCTGGACGCGCTCTACGACCCGGACCCGGAGTCCCGCGGGACCAGCTACGCCCGCGAGGGGGCGTTCCTGCGGGACCTGGCGCGGTTCGATGCCGGCCTCTTCGGGATCTCGCCGCGTGAAGCGCTCGCCATGGACCCCCAGCAACGGCTGCTGCTGGAGACGTCGTGGGAGCTCTTCGAGCGGGCCGGTATCGATGCCGCCTCGCTGGCGGGGAGCAGGACCGGCGTGTTCGCCGGCGTGATGAACCACGAGTTCCTCGCCGCCCTCCAGAACTCCCCGCAGGACCTGGAGGGTTACCTTGGGACGGGCACCTCGGGCAGTGTCGCCTCCGGCCGGGTGGCCTACACCTTCGGCCTCGAAGGCCCGGCCGTCACGGTCGACACGGCCTGCTCGTCGTCCCTGGTGGCCCTGCACCTGGCTGTCCAGTCGCTGCGCAACGGCGAGTGCTCGCTGGCCGTGGCGGGCGGTGTCACCGCGATGGTCGGTCCCGCCACTTTCGTCGGTTTCAGCCGCCAGCGCGGACTGGCACCCGACGGCCGCTGCAAGGCGTTCGCGGCCGGTGCCGACGGCACTGGCTGGGGCGAGGGCGCCGGCCTGCTGCTCGTGGAGCGCCTCTCGGACGCCCGCCGCAACGGACACGAGGTCCTCGCGGTCGTCCGGGGCTCCGCCGTCAACCAGGACGGCGCGTCCAACGGCCTGACCGCCCCCAACGGCCCTTCCCAGCAGCGGGTGATCCGACAGGCCCTGGCCGCCGCCCAGTTGACCACCGCACAGGTCGACGCGGTGGAGGCGCACGGCACGGGCACCCGGCTCGGCGACCCGATCGAGGCGCAGGCGCTGCTCGCCACGTACGGGCAGGGCCGTCCCGACGACAAGCCGCTGTGGCTGGGCTCGATCAAGTCCAACATCGGTCACACCCAGGCCGCGGCCGGTGTGGCGGGCATCATCAAGATGGTCATGGCCATGCGCCACGGCGAACTGCCGCGCACGCTGCACGTCGACGCGCCGTCCCCGCACGTCGACTGGTCGGCGGGGGCCGTACGGCTGCTCACCGAGCGCACGCCCTGGCCGGCGTCGGACAAGCCGCGCCGGGCCGGTATCTCCTCCTTCGGGATCAGCGGCACCAACGCGCACACGATCATCGAGGAAGCCCCGTCGGCCGAAGCGTTCGCGCAGGACGCCGAGGCCCGACAAGCGCCGGAGGAAGGCGCGGAGAGCGCCGGGGCCGTCGTCCCGGAGGCGGCGCGCCCGGCCGCGGGCGGACCGGTGCCGTGGGTGATCTCCGGCAGGACCGAGGAGGCCCTGCGCGCACAGGCCGAACGCCTGCTGTCCCGCACGGACGCCGAAGTCCCCCCGCTCGACGTCGCGTTCTCGCTCGCCGCGACGCGCACGGCCCTGGAGCACCGCGCGGTGGTCCAGGGCGGGACGCCGACGGAACTCGCCGAGGGATTGCGGGCCGTGGCCTCCGGCTCCCCGGCACCGGGCGTCGCGCGCGGTCTCTCCGGCACCGGCGGGCGCGTCGGGTTCCTCTTCTCCGGCCAGGGATCGCAACGCCCGGGCATGGGGCGTGAGCTGTACGCGTCCTACCCGGCGTTCGCCGCCGCGTACGACGAGGTCTGCGCGCACCTCGGCACCGCGGCCGACGTCGACTCGGAAGAACTGCACCGCACGGGCGTAGCACAGCCTGCTCTCTTCGCGGTCGAGGTGGCGCTGTTCCGGCTCCTCGAATCCTGGGGCGTGCGGCCGGACTATGTGGCCGGTCACTCCGTAGGCGAGATCGCCGCCGCACATGTGGCCGGGGTGCTGTCGCTCGACGCCGCCGCGAAGCTCGTGTCCGCCCGCGCCCGCCTCATGCAAGCCCTGCCCGCCGGCGGAGCGATGATCGCTGTCCAGGCCACCGAGGACGAAGTCCTTCCGCGTCTCACCGCCGGCGTCGGCATCGCCGCGATCAACGGCCCGCGGTCCGTCGTGGTGTCCGGAGCAGAGGACGCGGTCACCGCGATCGCCGAGGTCTTCCGGCAGCAGGGCCGCAAGACCTCCCGGCTGAAGGTCAGCCACGCGTTCCACTCGCCGCTGATGGACCCCATGCTGGAGGAGTTCACTCAGGCCGTCCGCGGGCTCGCCTTCGGGAAGCCGCAGATTCCGGTGGTCTCCAACCTCACCGGCCGCCTGGCCGAGCCGTACACCCCCGAGTACTGGGTCCGGCACGTCCGCGAGGCGGTCCGTTTCGCCGACGGCGTCCGGACTCTGCACGACCTGGGTGTGACCACGTTCGTCGAGATCGGGCCGGGGGGCGTGCTGAGCACCCTGGCCCAAGGCTGCCTGGACGACGACGTGGTCACCGTGCCCGCCCTGCGCGCCGACCGCCCCGAGCGGGCCGCACTCGTCGCCGCCGTCTCCGAACTGCACGCGCACGGCGTCTCCCCGGACTGGCACGCCTTCTTCCCCGGCGCCCGCCGCGTCGACCTGCCGACCTACGCCTTCCAGTACGAGCGCTACTGGCTCGACGGCTTACCGGCCGCACCCGGTGACGTCCGCGCCGCCGGACTGGGCTCGGCCGACCACCCGCTGCTGGGCGCCGCCGTCTCCCTGGCCGGCGGCGACGAGCGGCTGCTGACCGGCCGACTCGCCCTGCGCACGCACCCGTGGCTGAGCGACCACGCCGTGCTCGGAACCGTGCTGCTGCCGGGCACCGCGTTCGTCGAACTGGCCGTGCGTGCCGCCGACGAAGCCGGCTGCGACCTGCTGGAGGACCTCACCCTCGAAGCGCCCCTGATGGTGCCCGAGCGGGGCGGCGTCGCGGTTCAGGTGTGGGTCGGTGCGGCCGACGGCACCGGCCGCAGGCCGCTGACCGTGCACTCGCGCCCCGAGGACGACACCGACCTGCCGTGGGTCCGCCACGCGACCGGCTTCATCACCGAAGGGACCGAAGAGACAGGCGCCGCGGCTGCCGGCCGGGCGCTCACGGCGTGGCCGCCGACGGGCGCCGAGCCGGTCGACCTGGACGGCTTCTACGACCGGCTGGCCGCCCTCGGCCTGGCCTACGGACCGGCGTTCCGTGGACTGCGGAACGCCTGGCGCGCGGGCGAGGAGGTCTTCGCGGAGGTCGCCCTCCCCGACGGCACGGACACCGGCTGCTTCCTCCTGCACCCGGCTCTGCTGGACGCGGCGCTGCACGCGATCGGCGCGGGCGGTTCCCTCGCGGCCGAGACGGACGGGCCGCTCCTGCCGTTCGCCTGGTCCGGGGTGTCCGTGCGCGCCATGGGCGCGTCCACCGTACGGGTCAGGCTGGCACCGGCCGGTACGAACGCGGTGTCCCTGCTGGTGGCCGACGGCGCCGGCGAGCCGGTGGCGTCCGTCGAGTCGCTGACACTGCGCGCAGTGTCGGCCGAGCAGCTCCGCAAGCCCTCCGGTGACGCGATGTTCACCGTCGGGCGGGCGCCGCTGACCCTGCCCTCCGACGACGCGGACGGGACTGCGGTCGCGTACGTCCCGGACATCGCCGCACTGGCCGAGGCCGACGGGCCGTCGCAGCCGGACGTGGTCGTGGTTCCGTGCCCCGACGGCCCGGAAGGGGCGACCGGGGCCGAGCGGGTGCGTGCGGTCACCATCGACGTGCTGCGGCTGGTTCAGCGCTGGTTCGCCGACGACCGGACGCCACGCCTCGTGCTGGTGGTGCGCTGCGACGACCTCGCGCACGCTGCGGCGGGCGGACTGGTGCGCTCGGCCCAGGCGGAGAATCCCGGTCGGATCGTGCTGCTCGAAACCGACCGCCCGGACGAGGCGGCCGCGTTCGTGCCCGGCGTCGTACTGTCCGGCGAGCCCCACGTCGTCGTCCGCGAAGGGGAGGTCAGCACACCGCGCCTGGCCCGCGCCGCCTCCCCGGCAACGCAGGACGCGGCCACCGGCCTTGCGGACGAAGCGGCCTCCGCCCCCGCCGAGGGCGCTGCCTTCGGCCTCGGCACCGTGCTGCTCACCGGCGCCTCCGGCGCGCTGGGCACAACCCTCGCCCGTCACCTGGTGACCGGACACGGCGTGCGTCAGCTGCTGCTCGTCAGCCGCCGCGGCGCGGACGCCCCGGGCGCCGCGGACCTGAAGGCCGAACTCGCGGCGCTCGGCGCCGAAGCGACGTGGGCCGCCTGCGACCTCGCCGACCGTGACGCCCTCGCCCGGCTGCTGGCCGCCACTCCGGTCGACTCCGTCGTGCACAGCGCGGGTGTGCTCGACGACGGTGTGATCGCCGCGCTGACCCCGGAGCGCGTGGGCGCCGTCCTCGTGCCCAAGGCCGACGCCGTGCTCAACCTGGACGAGCTCACCGGCGAGAGCACGACGTTCGTGCTGTTCTCCTCCGCAGCGGGCGTCTTCGGCAACCCCGGACAGGGCAACTACGCCGCGGCCAACGCCTTCCTCGACGCCTTCGCCCGGCGCCGCCACGCCCAGGGGCGGCCCACGGTCTCGCTGGCGTGGGGCCTGTGGGAGCAGGAGGGTGCCATGGCCGACGCCCTCGACGAGACGGGCAGGTCGCGGATGGCGCGCTCCGGCGTCCTGCCGCTGTCCACCGAGGACGGCCTGCGGCTGTTCGACGCGGCGCTCGCCTCCGACGAGCCCGTGCTCGTCCCCGTCCGCCTCGACACCGCCACCCTGCGCAACCGGGGGGCAGAAACCGTACCGGCCCTGCTGCGCGGACTCGTCCGCGTCCCCATACGCGGCACGGCCCAGCGCGCCGCCACCAAATCCCTGGCCGAACGCCTCGCCGCTCTGGCCGCCGACGAGCGCGACGAGGCCCTCCTGGAACTGGTCCGGGCCGAGGTCGCCGCCG
This sequence comes from Streptomyces agglomeratus, assembly GCF_001746415.1. Classification (NCBI taxonomy): domain Bacteria; kingdom Bacillati; phylum Actinomycetota; class Actinomycetes; order Kitasatosporales; family Streptomycetaceae; genus Streptomyces; species Streptomyces agglomeratus. The sequence goes on along the minus strand of NZ_MEHJ01000001.1, from coordinate 278,985 downwards.
TGCTCGGTCACTCCTCGCCTCGGGCCGTACCGCCCACGCACGCCTTCCAGGACCTGGGCTTCGACTCGCTGACGGCCGTGGAGCTGCGCAACCGGCTGTCCCCCGCCATCGGCCTGCGCCTGCCCGCCACCCTCGTCTTCGACCACCCCACCCCCGCCGCCCTCGCCCGGTACATCGGCACCGAACTCCTCGGCGAGGCCCCGGCCGCTCCGGCCGCGACCTCGGCGAGGCAGGCCGCGGCCGCCGTCGACGAGCCGATCGCCATCGTCGGGATGAGCTGCCGCCTCCCGGGTGGGGTCCGCTCGCCGGAGGACCTGTGGCGGCTGGTGGCCTCCGGCCGGGACGGCATCTCCCGGTTCCCGGACAACCGCGGCTGGGACGTCGACGGGCTCTACGACCCCGACCCCGAGCACCTCGGCAAGACCTACGCGCGCGACGGCGGCTTCCTGTACGAGGCGGCCGAGTTCGACGCCGGCTTTTTCGGCATCAGCCCCCGCGAGGCCCTGGCGATGGACCCGCAGCAGCGGCTGCTGCTGGAGGCGTCCTGGGAGGCGTTCGAACGCGCCGGGATCGACCCGGCGACGGTCCGGGGCAGCCGTACCGGTGTCTTCACCGGCCTGATGTACCACGACTACGGCCAGGGCCCGCGCGAACTGCCCGAGGGCGTCGAGGGTTTGCTCACCACCGGAGGCTCCGGCAGCGTCGCCTCCGGGCGCGTGTCCTACACGTTCGGTCTGGAGGGTCCCGCCGTCACGGTCGACACGGCGTGCTCGTCGTCGCTCGTCGCCCTGCACCTGGCCGTCCAGTCACTGCGCAACGGCGAGTGCACGATGGCGCTGGCCGGCGGCGTCACCGTCATGGCCGTCCCGACGGTCTTCGTGGAGTTCAGCCGGCAGCGCGGGCTGTCGCCCGACGGGCGGTGCAAGGCGTTCGGTTCCGGTGCCGACGGCACGGGCTGGGCGGAGGGCGTCGGCATGCTGCTGGTGGAGCGGCTGTCCGACGCGGAGCGCAACGGCCATCGTGTGCTGGCCGTCGTGCGGGGGAGCGCGGTCAACCAGGACGGTGCGTCCAACGGTCTGACCGCGCCCAACGGCCCCGCGCAGCAGCGGGTGATCCGGCAGGCACTCACCTCCGCGGGCCTCACCACCGCTGATGTCGACGCGGTGGAGGGGCACGGTACGGGCACGAGGCTGGGTGACCCGATCGAGGCGCAGGCGCTCCTCGCCACGTACGGGCAGGGACGGGACGGCGACCGGCCTTTGTGGCTGGGCTCGTTGAAGTCCAACATCGGTCACACGCAGGCCGCCGCGGGCGTCGCCGGTGTGATCAAGATGGTCATGGCGATGCGCCACGGAGTGCTCCCGCGAACCCTGCACGTCGATGAGCCGACGCCGCACGTGGACTGGTCGGCCGGTGACGTCCGGTTGCTGACCGAGGCCGTCGACTGGCCCGAGTCGGACCGTCCGCGCCGTGCCGCGATCTCGTCCTTCGGTGTCAGCGGCACCAACGCCCACACCATCATCGAGCAGGCCTCCGCGACCGAGGCGCTGCCCCCGGCGTCCGGATCCGGCACGGCCGTGCCGTGGGTGCTCTCCGGCAGGACCGAAGCAGCGCTGCGGGCGCAAGCCGCCCGCCTCGCGTCCTTCCTGGACGACAACGACAACGACAGGGACAACGACAACGACGGCGACAGGGACGACGACGGTGAGGCGGCCCTGGCGGCCGACGTGGCGTACTCTCTGGCCACGACCAGGGTGGCCTTCGAACACCGCGCCGCAGTGGTCGGGCAGACTCTCCAGGAACTCCGGCGGGGACTGGCCGGTGTCGCCGGCGGCGCTACGCCACCCGGCGTGGTGACCGGGACCGCACGCACCGGCGGCAGGACCGTCTTCGTCTTCCCCGGGCAGGGGTCGCAGTGGGTGGGCATGGCCACCGAACTGCTGGAGACCTCCCCGGTCTTCCGTGACCGGATCGAAGCCTGCGAACGCGTCCTCGCGCCGCACGTGGACTGGTCGCTGACCTCGGTGCTGCGCGGCACCTCCGAGGCCGAGCAGGACCGGGTCGACGTGCTGCAGCCCGTGCTCTGGGCGATGACGGTCGCCCTCGCCGAGGTGTGGCGCTCCTTCGGAGTGACCCCCGACGCGGTCGTCGGGCACTCCCAGGGCGAGGTCTCCGCGGCGGTGATCGCCGGAGCGATCTCCCTGGAGGACGGAGCGCGCATCGTGGTGCGGCGCAGCCTCGCGGTCCGCGAACTCCAGGGCTGCGGTGCCATGGCCTCGGTGACGCTCCCGGACGAGAAGGCACGGGAACTGGTCGGCCGGTGGACCGGCCGCCTCGGCATCGCCGCCGTGAACGGGCCCGCCACCGTCGTGGTCTCCGGGGACACCGACGCCCTCGACGAACTCCTCGCGCACTGCCGACAGGAGGGCGTCCAGGCTAGCAAGGTCGCCGTCGACTACGCCGCACACTCGCCGCAGATCGAACGCGTCGAAGCACAGGCGAGCGAGGGGTTCGCCGGCATCAGCCCGCTCCCCGGCTCCGTGCCCTTCTACTCCACGGTGACGGGCGGGAAGCTGGCCGCGGACGAGCTCGGCTCCGGCTACTGGTACCGCAACATGCGGCAGACGGTACGGTTCCACGACGCGATCCGGTCAGCTCTCGCCGACGGGCACGACGTGTTCGTCGAAGTCAGCCCGCACCCCGTCCAGTTGGCGGGCATCCAGGATGCCATCGAGGCCGCCGACGCGGACGCCGCGGTCGTACCGACGCTGCGCCGCCGCGACGGCGGACGGACCCGGCTGATGCTCGCCCTGGCCCAGGCCCAGGTGCACGGTGTCGCCATCGACTGGGACGCCGTCCTGCCGGGCGCGCGCCGTGTCGGCCTCCCGACCTACGCGTTCCAGCACGAGAGGTACTGGCTGGAGTCGGGCGCTCCGGCCGGTGACGTACGAGCGGCTGGGCTGGACGCCACCGATCACCCGTTCCTCGGCGCCGCGGTGGAGCTGCCGGACGCCGGCGGCCACCTGCTGACCGGGCTGCTGTCCCTGCGGTCCCAGCCCTGGCTGGCCGACCACGTGGTGCTGGGCACGGTGCTGCTGCCGGGCACGGCCTTCGTGGAACTGGCCGCCCATGCCGCGGCCGAGACCGGCTGCGACCATGTCGAGGAACTCACCCTGCAGGCACCGCTGGTGCTGCCCGAGCACGGCGGCGTCGCGCTCCAGGTCCTCGTGGGAGCCCAGGACGACTCCGGTCGCCGCCCGCTGAGCGTGCACTCGCGAGCCGGGGACGGCTCCTGGACACGCAACGCCACCGGCGTCCTCACCACCGGCGCAACCCCCTCCGGGACAGACCTGAGCAGCTGGCCCCCGGTCGACGCCCAGCCGGTGGACCTGGACGGCTTCTACGACCGCCTGGCGGACCTCGGCCTGAGCTACGGCCCGCTGTTCCGGGGGCTGCGCGCCGTGTGGCGCGGCCACGACGCGGTCTACGCCGAACTCGCCGTCACCGACGAGGCGCAGGCGGACGCGTTCGGCGTGCACCCGGCCCTGCTCGACTCCGCGCTGCACGCGCTGGGCGCGGGCGGCCTCGTACCGGCCGCCGACGGGCCCCTGCTGCCCTTCGCGTGGTCCCGCGTCACGCTGCACGGAACCGGAGCGGCGAGCCTGCGGGTACGGCTCTCCCCGGCCGGTGGGGACACGGTAAGGCTGGAGGCCGCCGACGGCACGGGCCGTCCCGTCATGTCGGTCGAGTCGCTGACGCTGCGTCCGGTGTCGGCCGAGCAACTGCGCACGAGCTCCCGGGACTCCCTGTTCACCGTCGAGTGGGCACCGCTCGCCGCCACGGCTGACGCGCGGACACCGGTCGTACAGGCCTACGACGACATCGCCGCCCTCCTCGCTGCCCCCACGGTGGAGACCGGGGCGCAGGCGGACACGGACGCCGTCGTCGTCCCCTGCCCCGGCGGGTCGGGTACCGATGCCGAGCGGGTCCGGAGCGTCCTCGCCGAAGTGCTCCGGCTGGTCCAGTGGTGGCAGGCCGAGGACCGGGCCGCCCGCCTGGTGCTGGTGACCCGGGGCGCGGTCGCCGCCGGGGACGAGCCGGAAGAGGGCGACCCGGTGCAGGCGGCCGTGTGGGGCCTGGTCCGGTCGGCACAGTCGGAGAATCCGGACCGCATCGTCCTCCTCGACAGCGAAGAGAATGCCGACCTGGAGCGGGCCGTGGCGACAGCCGTCCCCCGGCTCCTCGCCTCCGAGGAGCCGCAAGCGGCGCTCCGCGGCGATGCGCTCCTGCTGCCCCGGCTCGCCAGGGCCGCCGCCGACGCCCCGCGGGCCACCCCGGACCTCGGGACCGGCACAGTGCTTCTGACCGGCGCGTCCGGCGCTCTGGGCGGGCTCGTCGCCCGGCACCTGGTCGCCGAGCACGGTGTGCGCAGCCTGCTGCTGATGAGCCGGCGCGGCGCGGATGCCGAGGGTGCGGCGGAGCTCCGGGCGGAACTGACCGCCGCGGGTGCCGAAGTGCTCTGGGCCGCCTGCGACGTGGCCGACCGGAACGCCCTCGCCGAGGTGCTGTCCGGCACGCCGGTGACGGCCGTCGTCCACACGGCCGGCGTCCTCGACGACGGCGTGATCGGTTCGCTCACGCCGGAGCGCCTGGAGAAGGTGCTGCGCCCCAAGGCCGACGCGGTGCTGAACTTGCACGAACTGGCGGGCGACGTGTCGGCGTTCGTGCTCTTCTCCTCGCTCGCGGGCACGCTCGGCACCCCCGGCCAGGCCGGCTACGCCGCGGCCAACGCCTTCCTGGACGCCTTCGCCCGGCACCGCCGCGCCCAGGGGCTGCCCGCGGTGTCGCTGCCGTGGGGCCTGTGGCAGCGCACCGGCACCATGACCGAGTCCCTCGGCGGCGCCGACCGGACCCGGCTCGCCCGCGGCGGCGTGCTGCCACTGTCCGACGAGGACGGCCTGGAACTTCTCGACGCCGCGCTCGCGCTGCAGGAACCCCTCGTGGTGGCGGCACGGCTGGACCTCGCCGCCCTGCGGAACGCGACCGCACCGGTGCCGCCGCTGCTCAGGGCGCTCGTAGGCGGCCGGCCGCGGCGCATGGACCGGGCGGCTTCCGTACCGCTGGCGCAACGGATCGCGGGCCTGCCCGAGAGCGAGCGCGAAGAGGCCGTCCTGGACCTCGTCCGCTCCGAGGTCGCCGCCGTACTCGGCCACAGCTCGGCCAAGGCCGTCCAGCCCGACCAGGCCTTCGGCGACCTGGGCTTCGACTCGCTGACCGCGGTGGAGCTCCGCAACCGGATGCACAAGGCCACCGGCCTGCGGCTGCCCGCGACGCTGGTATTCGACCACCCGACGCCCGCGGTACTCGCGCGGCGGGTGCTGAAGGACCTCCCCGGTGGTACGGGCGGGACGGCGCCGGTCCTCGACGAGTTCGACCGCCTCGCCGCCGCCCTCGACGGCGCCGGAGCGGACGGCGTCGACAACGCCACCCGAACCAAGATCAACATGCGTCTCCAGGCGCTGCTCGCCCGCTGGAACGGGGACGAGCCGGCCGATCCGGGAGGCGCCGGCGGAGCCGGGGACGAAGACGACCTCAGCTCGGCGAGCGACGAAGAGCTGTACGAGCTCCTCGACGACGAACTCGGCATCTTCTGAACTGCGCAGGTCAAAAGGGGGCGGGCGACACCGATGATGAACGAGGACAAGCTCCGGGACTACCTCAAGCGGGCCACCACGGACCTGCGCCAGGTCCGGCGGCGCGTGCGCGAGCTGGAGGCCCGCGACCAGGAGCCGATCGCCATTGTGGGCATGAGCTGCCGGTTTCCCGGCGGCGTCGGCTCCCCCGAGGAGCTGTGGCGGCTGCTGGCCGAGGGCGAAGACGCCATTTCGCAGTTCCCCGAGGACCGCGGCTGGGACGTCGACGCGCTCTACGACCCCGACCCCGAGCAGCCCGGCAAGGTCTACACCCGGCACGGCGGCTTCCTGCACGACGCGGCGGACTTCGACGCGGACTTCTTCGGGATCTCGCCGCGTGAGGCACTGGCCATGGACCCGCAGCAGCGGCTGCTGATGGAGACCGCCTGGGAGGCCTTCGAGCACGCGGGCATCGACCCCGCCGGCCTCAAGGGCAGCCGCACCGGTGTTTTCGCCGGCCTGATGTACCACGACTACGGCTTCACGCCCGGAGTCCTCCCCGAGGGGGTCGAGGGGCTGATGAGCACCGGCAACTCCGGCAGCGTCGCCTCCGGGCGCATCGCCTACACCTTCGGGTTCGAGGGCCCCGCGGTCACCGTCGACACCGCCTGCTCGTCCTCGCTCGTCGCCCTGCACCTCGCCGTGCAGGCGCTGCGGAGCGGCGAGTGCTCCATGGCGCTCGCCGGCGGCGTGACGGTCATGGCGGGCCCGAGCGCCTTCGTCGAGTTCAGCCGCCAGCGTGGACTCGCCCCCGACGGCCGCTGCAAGTCCTTCGCGGCGGCCGCGGACGGCGCGTCCTGGTCCGAAGGCGTCGGCCTGGTGCTCGTGGAGCGGCTGCGGGACGCCCGCCGGCTCGGCCACAAGGTGCTCGCCGTCGTCCGGAGCAGCGCCGTCAACCAGGACGGCGCGTCCAACGGCCTGACCGCGCCCAACGGCCCCTCCCAGCAGCGCGTGATCCTCGAAGCGCTGGCCGGCGCCCGGCTGTCCGCCGAGGAGGTCGACGCCGTCGAAGCACACGGCACGGGCACGAACCTCGGCGACCCGATCGAGGCGCAGGCACTGCTGGCGACCTATGGACAAGAGCGCGAACGACCGCTCCTGCTCGGCTCGCTGAAGTCCAACATCGGCCACACACAGGCCGCGGCGGGCGTCGCCGGCGTGATGAAGATGGTGCTGGCGATGCAGCACGGCGTGCTGCCGAAGACGCTCCACGTGGACCGGCCGACCCCGCAGGTCGACTGGTCGGCCGGCTCGGTCGAGCTGCTGACCGAGGCGATCGCGTGGCCGGAGACCGACCACCCACGCCGGGCCGGGATCTCGTCGTTCGGGATCAGCGGCACCAACGCGCACGTCATCGTTGAGCAGGCGCCCGAACCGGAGGCGGAGGACCCGGTCGGCGACAGGACCGAAGGCGAGGGCGCGGCCGAGGAACTGCTGCGGGCCCGGACCACGGTGGTGCCGTGGGTACTCTCCGCGAAGACCGGGGAGGCGCTGCGGGAGCAGGCACAACGACTGCTGTCGTCCGTGGACCTCGCGGCCGCGTCCCCGGCCGACGTGGGGTTCTCGCTGGCGGCCACCCGCTCGGCGCTGGAGCACCGGGCGGCGGTCGTCGGCGCGTACGGGGCAGAGCTGCGCGCGGGGCTGACCGCCCTCGCGGCGGGCGAGCCCGCGGCACAGGTGGTGACGGGGCGCGCCGGTGCCGACCGGGGCAAGGTCGGGTTCTTGTTCTCGGGTCAGGGTTCGCAGCGGCTGGGGATGGGGTGCGAGCTGTATGCGGCGTACCCGGTGTTCGCGGCGGCGTACGACGAGGTGTGCGCGCTTCTGGATGCGCCGGTCGATGTCGACTCGGAGGAGTTGAATCAGACGGGTTCGACGCAGCCCGCTTTGTTCGCCGTCGAGGTGGCGTTGTTCCGTCTCCTCGAGTCGTGGGGTGTGCGGCCGGATTATGTGGCTGGTCATTCGGTGGGTGAGATCGCGGCCGTGCACGTGGCGGGTGTGTTGTCGCTCGGGGATGCGGCGAGGTTGGTGTCGGCGCGGGCAGCGTTGATGCAGGCCCTGCCCGTCGGCGGGGCGATGGTGGCGGTCCAGGCCACCGAGGACGAGGTACTGCCCTACCTGACCGACGAGGTCGGCGTCGCGGCGATCAACGGGCCTCGGTCGGTCGTGGTTTCCGGTGCGGAGGACGCGGTCGTCGCCATCGGTGAGGCCTTCCGGGAGCAGGGTCGTAAGACGTCCCGTCTGAAGGTCAGTCACGCGTTCCATTCGCCGTTGATGGATCCGATGCTGGAGGAGTTCGCGGAGGTCGTTCGCGGTCTGGCTTTCGACGAGCCGCGGATCCCGGTGGTCTCGAACCTCACCGGCCGACTGGCCGAGCCGTACACGCCCGAGTACTGGGTCCGGCACGTCCGTGAGGCGGTCCGCTTCGCCGACGGTGTGCGGACCTTGCACGAGCTGGGCGTGAGCACGTTCGTGGAGATCGGCCCCGGCGGCGTGCTGAGCGCCCTCGCCCAGGGCTGCCTCGACGACGCGGACATCGTCACTGTTCCCGCCCTGCGTACCGACGCCCCCGAACCCCAGGCGCTCACCCTCGCCCTCGGGCAGGTGCACGCGCACGGTGTCTCCCCGGACTGGCAGGGGCTGTTCCCCGGCGCCCGGCACGTCGACCTGCCCACGTACGCCTTCCAGCGCGAGCGCTACTGGCTCGAAGGCACGGCCGCGTTCGACGTCTCCTCGGCGGGCCTGGACTCCTCCGGCCACGCCCTGCTCGGCGCGGTGGTTGAGACCGCCGGTACGCGGGACGTGCTGTTCACCGGTCGGCTGTCCCCGGCCGACCTGCCCTGGACCGCGGAACACACGGTCGGCGGCGTGCCGGTGCTCCCGGTCGCCGCGTTCGTGGAGCTCGCCCTGTCCGCGGGACGGCAGACCGGGTTCTCGCACCTGGAACAGCTGGACGTGGACGCCCCGCTGGTCCTGGCCGAACAGAGCGCCGTACGCGTCCAGGTGCAGGTCGGTGCGGGCGACGATCCCGACCGGCGCTCCGTGCGCGTCTTCAGCCGACGCGCTGCCGACGGCACCGGCGAGCCCTGGGTCTGCCACGTCACCGGAGAGCTCACCCGGAACGCTCCGGCGCCGGAGTTCGACATGACGATGTGGCCGCCGACGGGTGCCGAACCCGTCGACATTGAGGGCCGTCCGGGTCTGCGCGCCGCCTGGCGCGCCGGGGACGAGCTGTACGCCGAGGCCGTACTGACCGTCGCGGAGCGGGACCGGGCGGACCGCTACGCCCTGCACCCCGTACTGCTGGACGCCGCCCTCGACATGCTGGCGTCGAGCCGCGCCGAAGACCCCGGCAAGGTGCTCATGCCCCACGCCTGGAGCGGCATCTCCGTGCACGCTCCGGGGCCCGGGGCCGTACGCATACGCATCCGGCCCGCCGCCGACGACGCGGTGGCGATCGAACTGTCCGACGCCGACGGCTCTCCCGTCGCCTCGGTCGCGTCCGTCCGGACACGGTCGATGTCCCCGCAGCAGGTGCTGGCCTCGCGCGTGGCGCACCAGGACCGGATGTTCGAGGTCGACTGGGTCGAGCACACCGCGGCTTTCGCCCCCGCACCCGCCACCGCTCCCAAAGCCGCGTGGGCGGTCCTGGGCGACGAGGGTTCCCACTCCGACATCGACGGGCTCCGCAAGGCGGTCGACGGCGGCGCGGCCACGCCTGCCCACGTCCTCCTGCCCTGCGCCCCGAGCGAGGGCGATGCCGCCGCCGCGACGCGCGGGCTGCTGGCCGATGTGCTGTCGGCCGTCCAGGAGTGGGTCGCCGACGAGCGGTTCTCCGACGCTCGGCTCGTCGTGATGACGCGCGGAGCCGTCGAGCCGGACGGCACAGCTCCGGACCTCGCGCACGTCGCGGTCTCCGGTCTGGTGAAGTCGGCCCAGACCGAGCACCCGGACCGGCTCCTGCTCGTCGACGCGGACGACTCGGTCACGAACGGCGGCACGGTCACGAAGGGCGGCCTCGACCCGGCGCTGGCCGCGGCCCTCGCCGCTCTGGACGAACCGCAGGCCGCGGTGCGCGACGGAAAGCTGTACGTGCCGCGCCTCGCCCGGATCACCCCGCCCGAGGAGCCCACCGGTCACGCGTGGGACCCCGAGGGGACCGTGCTGCTCACCGGCGCGACCGGTGGCCTCGGACGGTCGCTCGCGCGGCACCTCGTCGCCGAACGCGGCGCACGGAGGCTGCTGCTGACCAGCCGACGGGGCCCCGCGGCCGAAGGCATCGGCGAACTCGTAGCCGCCCTCTCCGAACTGGGCGCGCACGTCGACGTGGCCGCCTGTGACATCGGGGACCGGGACGCCCTCGCGGAACTGCTGGCCTCGGTCCCGGCCGAGCACCCGCTCGTGGCCGTGGTGCACGCGGCGGCGGCCCTGGACGACGGCGTGGTCACCGCCCTGACCGCGGAGCGCCTGGACTCCGTGCTGCGGCCGAAGGCCGACGGGGCGCTGCACCTGCACGAGCTGACCCGGGACCTGGACCTCTCCGCGTTCGTGCTCTTCTCCTCCCTGGCCGGAATCCTGGGCAGCGCCGGCGCGGCGAGCTACGCCGCTGCGAACGCCTTCCTGGACGGGCTGGCGCGGCAGCGCCGGGCCGCGGGCCTGCCCGGCACCTCGCTGGCATGGGGCCTGTGGACGGACAACGGCGGCATGGGCGACCGGATCACCAACGCCGACCGCAACCGGATGGGGCGGGCCGGAGTCGTGCCCTTCACCCCGGCGGAGGGGCTGGCCCTGTTCGACGCCGCCCTCACCGTGGACCGGCCGGTGATCGTGCCGGCCCAGCTGGACGTTCCAGGACTGCGCGCCATGGCCCGCGCCGGCATGCTGCCCGCCGTCCTCCGCGGCCTCGTCGGCGACACCGGCGCCGCGGCCGGCGAGACCGCGGCCGCACGGACCCCCGTCCTGGCCCGCCGCCTCGCCGGAATACCGGAGGCCGACCAGGAGAAGGTCCTGCTGGACCTGGTGCGCCATCAGGCGGCAGCCGCCCTCGGCCACGCCACCGCTGCCCGCATCGAGCCCACCACGGCCTTCAAGGACATCGGCTTCGACTCCCTGACCGCCGTGGAACTGCGCAACCGGCTCAAGGTCGCGACCGGGCTCCGGCTCAAACCCACCCTTGTCTTCGACCACCCCAACCCCGTCGCGATCGCCCGGCTCCTCCACAAGGACCTGGTGCTCGACCTCACAGCCGAGGCCCCGCCCGTGCTCGCCGAACTGGACCGGCTGGAGGCGCAGCTCGCCGCGCTCGCCCCACAGGACGCGGTGCGAGACAAGGTCACCGCCCGGCTCAAGGCGCTGCTCTGGAAGTGGACGGACACCCATCAGGACGCCGCGGCGAACACCGCCGACGCCGGCCCCGGCACCGACCGCGACATCGACCTGGACCGGATCGACGCCGCCACCGACGACGAGATGTTCGACCTCATCGACCAAGAGCTCGGGTCCCACTGACCCATCTCACGCACTGCTACCGAGGACGTAAAACATGTCGAACGACGACAAGCTCAGGGATTACCTCAAGCGCGTGATGGTGGACCTGCGCCAGACCCGCAGGCAGCTGGGTGAGCTGGAGGCGAAGGACACCGAGCCCATCGCCGTCGTCGGAATGGCCTGCCGCTACCCGGGCGGCGTCGGCTCGCCCGAAGACCTGTGGCAACTGGTCGTCTCGGGCGGTGATGGAGTGTCCGAGTTCCCCACCGACCGCGGCTGGGACCTGGACACGGTCTACGACCCCGAGCCCGGACGGACGGGCCGCATATACGTGCGCGAGGGCGGCTTCCTCCACGACGCCGGCGAGTTCGACCCCGCGTTCTTCGGGATCTCCCCCCGCGAGGCACTGGTCATGGACCCGCAGCAGCGGCTGCTCCTACAGACGTCCTGGGAGGCCCTCGAACGCGCGGGCATCGACCCCGTCACCGCACGCGGCACCCGGGCCGGCGTGTTCGTCGGCACCAACGGCCAGGACCACGCCTACCTCCAGCGGCAGGGCGACAGTGACATCGAGGCCCACCTCGTCACCGCGAACACCGCCGCCGTGGTGTCCGGTCGCATCTCCTACGCCCTCGGTCTCGAAGGCCCGGCGGTCACCGTCGACACGGCCTGCTCGTCCTCGCTGGTGGCGCTCCACCTGGCCGCCCAGGCGCTGCGCCGCGGCGAGTGCTCGCTCGCCCTGGCCGGCGGCGTGACCGTGATGGCCACGCCGAACACCTTCATCGCGTTCAGTGCCCAGCGCGGCCTGTCGTCCGACGGCCGCTGCCGCGCGTTCTCCTCGACCGCCGACGGCACGGGCATGTCGGAAGGCGTCGGCGTGCTCCTGCTGGAGCGGTTGTCCGACGCCCGCCGGCTCGGCCACGACGTGCTCGCCGTCATCCGCGGCAGCGCCGTCAACCAGGACGGCGCCTCCAACGGCCTCACGGCCCCGAACGGCCCGTCGCAGGAGCGTGTGATCCGGCAGGCGCTGGAGAACGCGCGCCTGACCGCCTCCCAGGTCGACGCGGTCGAGGCGCACGGCACGGCCACCACCCTCGGCGACCCGATCGAGGTGGAGGCACTGCTCGCCACGTACGGTCAGGAGCACTCGGGCGACCGGCCGCTGTGGCTGGGATCCATCAAGTCCAACATCGGTCACACGCAGGCCGCCGCGGGTGTCGCCGGTGTGATCAAGATGGTGATGGCCATCCGCAACGGCGTCCTGCCACAGACGCTGCACGTGGACGAGCCGACCGCTCAGGTCGACTGGTCGGCGGGCGGCGTCAAGCTCCTGACCGAGGCCGTCCGGTGGCCCGAGTCGGACCACCCCCGCCGCGCCGCCGTCTCTTCCTTCGGCGTCAGCGGCACCAATGCGCACACGATCATCGAACAGGCCCCGGCCCTCGACGAGGAGCCCGCCGCCGAGCAGGCCGGGGCCCCGGCCGACTCGGCGCTGCCGTGGGTGCTCTCGGCGAAGAGCGACGCGGCACTGCGTGCCCAGGCGGAGCGCCTGCTCTCCTTCCTGGAGGACGGCCGGAGCGGCCCCGGGAGCGCCCCGGCCGACATCGGCTTCTCCCTCGCCACGACACGCACCGCCTGGGACCGCAGGGCGGCCGTCGTCGGCGAGAGCTTGGAGGAACTCACGGAGGGTGTAAGGGCGTTGGCGTCCGGCGCCCCGTCCGCGGCCGTGGTCCACAACGCGGCCCGCCTCGGCGACAAGACCGGGTTCCTGTTCTCGGGTCAGGGTTCGCAGCGGGTCGGTATGGGCCGCGGACTCTATGACGCCTTCCCGGTGTTCGCCGCTGCCTACGACGAGATCCGCGCCCATCTCGACGTCACGCTTGACGCGGACGCGGAGGAGTTGAACCAGACGGGTTGCACGCAGCCGGCGTTGTTCGCGGTGGAGGTGGCGCTGTTTCGGTTGCTGGAGTCGTGGGGTGTGCGGCCGGATTATGTGGCTGGTCATTCGGTGGGTGAGATCGCGGCTGCGCATGTGGCGGGTGTGTTGTCGCTCGGGGATGCGGCGAGGTTGGTGTCGGCGCGTGCCGCGTTGATGCAGGCGCTGCCCGTTGGTGGTGCGATGGTGGCGGTGCAGGCGGCCGAGGACGAGGTGCTGCCGCACCTGACCGACGGCGTCGGCATCGCTGCGGTCAACGGGCCTCGGTCCGTTGTGGTCTCCGGTGCCGAGGATGTCGTGTTGGAGATCGCCGAGGTGTTCGCTGCACAGGGTCGTAGGACATCCCGTCTGAAGGTCAGTCACGCGTTCCATTCGCCGTTGATGGATCCGATGCTGGAGGAGTTCGCGCAGGTCGTTCGCGGTCTGGCTTTCGACGAGCCGCGGATCCCGGTGGTCTCGAACCTCACCGGTCGCCTGGTTGAGGCGTACACGCCCGAGTACTGGGTGCGGCACGTGCGTGAGGCGGTGCGCTTTGCCGACGGCATTGAGACTCTGGGCGATCTGGGTGTGAGCACGTTCGTGGAGATCGGTCCCGGCGGTGTGCTGAGCGGCATGGCGCAGGGCTGTGCGGACGACATCGTCACCATTCCCGTGCTCCGGGCCGACCGTCCCGAGCGGCAGGCCGTCGTGACCGCGCTCGCCGAGTTGCACGTCAGCGGTGCCGAAGTGGACTGGCACGCCTTCTTCCCGGGCGCCCGGCGTGTCGACCTGCCCACCTACGCCTTCCAGCAGCAGCGCTACTGGCTCGATGCCCCCGAGGCCGAGACGGCCGCCGTGGACGCGGTCGACGCCGAGTTCTGGGCGAGCGTCGAGCGCGAGGACGCCCAGTCCCTCGCCGCCACGCTGGGGCTGAGTCCCGAGGAACTAAACGTCGTAGTGCCGAAGTTGTCGGCCTGGCGGAGTCGGCGGCGCGAGCAGTCCGTCGTGGACGGCTGGCGCTACCAACTGGCCTGGCAACCGCTGAACGGCCTGTCCGCAGGCGACCTGTCCGGCAGCACATGGCTGTTCGCCGCACCCGAGGGCGACGAGTGGGCCGGCACGGTCCGCGCGGCCCTGGCCGGACGCGGCGCGTACCTGATCCCGCTGACGGTCGGCGCCGACGCCGACCGCGCGTCCCTGACCGACGAGCTGACCCGGGTCGCGGGCGAAGCCGGATCGCTCGACGGCGTCCTGTCCCTGCTCGCGACCGACGAGACCGCCTCGCCCGAACACCCCGCGCTCTCCCAGGGCTTCGCGCAGACCGTGGCCCTGGCCCAGGCACTTGGCGACGCGGGCATCGACGCGCCGCTGTGGTGCGCCACCCGCGGAGCGGCCGCCACCGGCCGCTCCGACGACGCACCGCTCAGCGCGGTGCAGAACCAGGTGTGGGGCCTCGGCCGTGCCCTGGCCCTGGAGCACGCCCGGCGCTGGGGTGGCCTGATCGACCTGCCAGCGGCCGTCGACGAGCGCGCCGCCGGCCGTATCGCCGCCGTACTGAGCCAGGGAGCCGGCGCCGCCGATGGCCAGGAGGACCAGGTCGCCGTCCGCGCCACCGGCGTGTTCACCGCCCGGCTCGCCCACGCCCGAAGCGGCGCCGGCCGGCCGTGGTCGCCGCGCGGCACGGTGCTGATCACCGGTGGTACGGGTGCGCTGGGCGGACACGTGGCCCGCTGGCTCGCCGGTGCCGGTGCCGAACACCTCGTGCTCACCGGCCGCCGCGGCGCCGACGCTCCCGGTGCAACCCGCCTCAAGGACGAACTGGAGGAGCTGGGAGCGCGCGTCACCCTCGCCGTGTGCGATGTCGCCGACCGCGACGCGGTGGCGGCGCTGCTCGCCGAGCACACGTTCACCTCCGTCTTCCACGCCGCGGGCGTGGGACAGTTAGCCCCCTTCGACGAGCTGACACCGGCCGACTTCGCCCGCACGGTGGCGGCGAAGGCCCACGGCGCCGCACACCTGGACGAACTGCTCGGCGACCGCGAGCTCGACGCCTTCGTCATGTTCTCCTCGATCGCCGGCGTGTGGGGCAGCGGCCACCAGGCCGCCTACGCGGCCGGCAACGCCTTCCTCGACGGGCTCGCCGCCCGGCGGAGGGCCCGGGGCCTGGCCGCCACCGCGATCGCCTGGGGCCCGTGGGCCGACGGCGGCATGGTCACCGACGCCGACGAGGAGTACCTGCGCCGCCGCGGCGTCGTCACCCTGCCCGCCGCACTCGCCGTGACCGCGGTCCAGCGCGCCCTGGACTGCGACGACACCGCGGTCGTCGTGGCCGACATCGACTGGGAACGGTTCATCGGACCGTTCACCCTCGGCCGCCCGAGCGCCCTGCTGTCCGAGTTGCCCGAGGTGCGCCGCGCCGGCACCGCCGCACCGGCCGGCGCCGCCACCGGCGCCGCGCCCCTGGCGGCCCGGCTCGCCGGACTGCCGGAGGCCGAGCGCACGGAGAGACTGATCGACCTGGTCCGCGCGCACGTCGCGGCCGTCCTGGGCCACTCCTCGGCGGCGGAGGTCGAGCCCGACCGGGCGTTCAAGGACCTGGGCTTCGACTCCCTGACCGCCGTCGAACTCCGCAACAAGGTGAACACGGCGACCGGTCTCGCGCTGCCGCCCACGCTGGTCTTCGACCACCCCAACGCCACGGCGCTCGCCCGCTTCCTGCAGAGCGAGCTGCTCGGATCGAAGGCCGCCGTGGAGCAGGAGCGGCACGCGGCCGCCGACGACGAGCCCATCGCCATCGTGGCGATGAGCTGCCACCTGCCCGGCGGCGTCGACTCGCCCGAGGCGCTGTGGGACCTGGTGACGTCCGGCGGCGACGCCGTCTCCGCGTTCCCGTCGAACCGCGGCTGGGACGTCGAGGCCCTCTACGACCCCGACCCCGACCGCCCCGGCAAGACGTACGCGCGCGACGGCGGCTTCCTTTATGGCGCCACCGACTTCGACGCCGGCTTCTTCGGGATCTCCCCGCGTGAGGCCCTGGCGATGGACCCGCAGCAGCGCCTGCTGCTGGAGGCCTCGTGGGAGGCCTTCGAGCGGGCCGGGATCGCCCCCGCGCAGCTGCGCGGCAGCCGGACCGGCGTCTTCGTCGGCATGGCCTACCAGGGCTACGGAGCCGATGTGCGCCGCGCGCCGGAAGGCGTCGAAGGACACCGGCTCGTCGGCGGCGCGTCGAGCGTCGTCTCCGGCCGGGTGGCCTACACCTTCGGACTCGAAGGGCCCGCCGTCACGATCGACACGGCGTGCTCGTCGTCCCTGGTCGCCCTGCACCTGGCCATCCAGTCGCTGCGCAACGGCGAGAGCACGATGGCGCTGGCCGGCGGCGTCACCGTCATGGCCAGTCCGAGCGTTTTCGTGGAGTTCAGCCGCCAGCGCGGGCTGGCCCCTGATGGACGGTGCAAGCCGTTCGCCGCCGGGGCCGACGGCACCGGCTGGGCGAGGGCGTCGGCATGCTCCTGGTGGAGCGGCTGTCCGACGCCCTCCGCAACGGGCACCAGGTGTTGGCGGTGGTACGGGGCAGCGCCGTGAACCAGGACGGGGCGTCCAATGGCCTGACCGCGCCGAACGGCCCGGCGCAGCAGCGGGTCATCCGCCAGGCCCTGGCCTCCGCCGGGTTCGCTCCGGGCGATGTGGATGTCGTCGAGGCGCACGGTACGGGCACGAGGCTGGGTGACCCGATCGAGGCGCAGGCGCTCCTCGCGACCTATGGACAAGAGCGTGAACGGCCGCTCCTGCTCGGCTCGTTGAAGTCCAACATCGGTCACACGCAGGCCGCCGCGGGCGTCGCCGGTGTGATCAAGATGGTCATGGCGATGCGCCACGGAGTGCTCCCGCGAACCCTGCACGTCGATGAGCCGACGCCGCACGTGGACTGGTCGGCCGGTGACGTCCGGTTGCTGACCGAGGCCGTCGACTGGCCCGAGTCGGACCGTCCGCGCCGTGCCGCGATCTCGTCCTTCGGTGTCAGCGGCACCAACGCCCACACCATCATCGAACAGGCCCCCGCCACGACGGAGTTGCCTCACACGCCCGACTCCGGCGCGCTCGTGCCGTGGGTGCTGTCGGGCAAGGGCGAGCCGGCGCTGCGTGCCCAGGCGGCCCGGCTGGCCGGCCACCTCGACGCGAACGACGGCTGGACGGCTTCCGACATCGGCCTCTCCCTGGCCTCCCGCGAGACGTTCGAGGACCGAGCGGTGCTCCTGGCGGAGGGCTCGGACAAGCTCCGGCAAACCCTCACCGCCCTCGCCGCTGGTCAACCGGCGGCGAACGTGACGCTGGGACGAGCCCGCTCCGAGGGCAAGGTCGGTTTTCTGTTCTCGGGTCAGGGTTCGCAGCGGATCGGTATGGGGCGTGAGTTGTATGAGGCGTTCCCCGCCTTCGCCGATGCGTACGACGAGGTGTGTGCGCGTCTGGAGGCACCGGTCGACATCGATGCCGAGAGCCTGCATCAAACGGGGTGCGCTCAGCCCGCGCTTTTCGCGGTGGAGGTGGCGCTGTTTCGGTTGCTGGAGTCGTGGGGTGTGCGGCCGGATTATGTGGCTGGTCATTCGGTGGGTGAGATCGCGGCTGCGCATGTGGCGGGTGTGTTGTCGCTCGGGGATGCGGCGAGGTTGGTGTCGGCGCGGGCAGCGTTGATGCAGGCGCTGCCTGCTGGTGGTGCGATGGTGGCGGTGCAGGCGGCCGAGGACGAGGTGCTGCCGCACCTGACCGACGGCGTCGGCATCGCCGCGGTCAACGGGCCTCGGTCCGTTGTGGTCTCCGGTGCCGAGGACGCCGTGCTGGAGATCGCCGAGGCTTTCACTCAACAGGGCCGCAAAACATCGCGGTTGAAGGTCAGTCACGCGTTCCACTCGCCGTTGATGGACCCGATGCTGGAGGAGTTCGCCGAGGCTGTCCGCAGTCTGACGTTCAGGCAGCCGAAGATTCCAGTGGTCTCCAACCTCACGGGTCAGCTCGTCGAGGCCTACACCCCTGAGTACTGGGTCCGGCACGTCCGTGAGGTGGTCCGCTTCGCCGATGGCGTCGGGACCCTGCACGGCATGGGCGTGACCACGTTCGTCGAGGTCGGCCCCGGCGGCGTCCTCAGTGCCCTGGCACAGGCCTGCGCGGACGACATCGTCACCGTCCCCGTACTCCGAGCCGACCGCCCCGAGCAGCAGGCACTCCTCACCGCGCTCGCCGAACTGCACGTGCACGGCGTCTCCCCGGACTGGCAGGCCCTCTTCCCCGGCGCTCACCGCGTCACCCTGCCCACCTACGCCTTCCAGCGCGAGCGCTTCTGGCTGGACGGGGAGGGGGACGAGGACCTGACCGCCGCCGGCACCCCGGCCGACGCGGCGGACTCCGGCTTCTGGGACAGCGTGGAACGCGAGGACGCGGAGTCCCTCGCCGCGACCCTGGGCGTCGGCGCGGACGCCTCGCTGAGCGCGCTCCTGCCCAGGCTGTCCGCGTGGCGCCGTCAGCGCCGCGAGCAGTCCGTGGTCGACGGCTGGCGTTACCGCGTCACATGGAAGCCACTCGGCCCGCTTCCTCGGCCCAGCGCGTCCGGGACCTGGCTGCTCGTCGTGGCCGGCGAGAGCGAGTGGACCGCCTCGGTGCGCACCGCGCTCGGCGAGCTCGGCCTGGAACTGGTGACGCTCGTCGCCGGTCCCGGCACCGACCGCGGGACGCTGGCCGGCGAGCTGGCCGGCGTCGGCCCGCTGACCGGCGTGCTGTCCCTGCTCGCCGAGGACGAGAGCGCCTCGGCAGGCCACCCCGGCCTGTCGCACGGCCTCGCGGCGACCCTCTGCCTCGTGCAGGCGCTCGGCGACGCGGGCGTCGACGTCCCGCTGTGGTGCGCCACGCGCGGCGCGGTGGCCACCGGCCGCTCCGACCGCGTGGACCGCCCGCTGCAGTCGCAGGTGTGGGGCTTCGGCCGGGCGGCGGCGCTGGAACACCCGCAGCGCTGGGGTGGACTGCTCGACCTTCCGGATCTGCTGGACGCCCGCGCCGCGGCCCGCGTGGCCGCCGTTCTCGGCCAGACGGCCGAGGACCAGGTGGCGGTCCGGGCCTCGGGCCTCTTCGGGCGCCGGCTCGTCCGGGCCGCCCGCGCCACCGGCCCCGCCCAGGAGTGGTCGCCTCGCGGCACGGTGCTGATCACCGGTGGTACGGGTGCGCTGGGCGGGCACGTGGCCCGCTGGCTCGCCGGTGCCGGTGCCGAACACCTCGTGCTCACCAGCCGCCGAGGCCCCGCGGCGCCCGGCGCCGCGGAGCTCGTCGCGGAGCTGGAGGAGCTCGGCGCGGCCGTGACCGTGGTGGCCTGTGACGCGGCCGACCGTGACGCCCTGCGGGCGCTGCTGGCCGAGCACCCCGTCAATGCCGTCGTCCACGCCGCCGGCGTCGGCGACCACGTCATGATCGAGGACTCCGATCCGGCCAGGTTCGCCGACTCGGTGGTGGCCAAGGCCGCAGGTGCCACGCACCTGGACGAACTGCTGGCCGGTCAGGAGCTCGACGCGTTCGTCATGTTCTCCTCGGGCGCCGGCATCTGGGGCGGCGCCGGCCAGGGCGCCTACTCGGCGGCCAACGCCTACCTGGACGCCCTCGCCGAGTACCGGCGGGCACATGGGCGCACCGCGCTCGCTGTCTCCTGGGGCGGCTGGGCCGAGGGCGGCATGGCTGGCGTCGGCGACGGAGAGGAGATGCTGCGCCGCCGCGGTTTGCCGCCCATGCGGCCCGCCCTCGCGGTCTCCGTGCTCCAACAGGCGCTGGCCCACGGCGAGACCGCCCTCACCGTCGCGGACTTCGAGTGGGAGCGGTTCATCGGCCCGTTCACGGTCATCCGCCCCAGCGCTCTGTTCTCCGATGTGCCCCAGGCGCGCCGAGCCCTGGAGGCGCCGGCCTCCGGCGGCGCCGAAGCTGGCAACGCGCTCGCCGCGAAGCTGGCCGGGCTGTCGGCGGGCGAGCAGGACCGCACGCTGGTGGACCTTGTCCGTACGCACGCGGCCGCCGTGCTCGGCCACGACGGTGCCGCGGCGGTGGAGCCCGGCCGGGCGTTCAACGACCTCGGCTTCGACTCGCTCACCGCCGTCGAACTGTGCAACAAACTCACGGCCGACACCGGCCTGAAGCTGCCCACCACTCTGGTCTTCGACCACCCCAACGCCACGGCTCTGGCCCGGTTCCTGCGTGCCGAACTGCTCGGTTCGCAGGGCGCCGTGCCGCAGGAGCAGCGCACGGCCGCTGTCGGCGACGAACCCATCGCGATCGTGGCCATGAGCTGCCGCCTTCCCGGTGGCGTCGGCTCGCCCGAAGACCTGTGGCAGCTCGTGACGTCCGGCGGCGACGCGATCTCCGGCTTCCCCGAGGACCGCGGCTGGGACGTCGAGGACCTCTACGACCCCGACCCGGGCACCCCCGGCAAGACCTACGCGCGCGACGGCGGCTTCCTCTACGACGCTGGCGACTTCGACGCCGCGCTGTTCGGGATCTCGCCGCGCGAGGCGCTCGCGATGGACCCGCAGCAGCGCCTGCTGCTGGAGGCCTCGTGGGAGGCCTTCGAGCGGGCCGGCATCGACCCGGCCTCTCTGAAGGGCAGCCGCACCGGCGTGTTCGTCGGCATGTCCTACCAAGGCTACGGCGCGGGCCTTCAGGAAGTCCCGGAAGGTGTCGAGGGCCACCTGCTCACCGGCAGCGCCGCGAGCGTCGTCTCCGGGCGCGTGGCCTACTCGTTCGGCCTGGAGGGCCCGGCCGTCACCGTCGACACGGCGTGCTCGTCGTCCCTGGTCGCCCTGCACCTGGCCATCCAGTCGCTGCGGGGCGGCGAGAGCACGATGGCCGTCGCGGGCGGGGTGAACGTCATGGCCGTACCGGCCGCGTTCGTGGAGTTCAGCCGCCAGCGCGGTCTGTCGCCCGACGGCCGGTGCAAGGCGTTCGGCGCCGGCGCCGACGGCACCGGCTGGGCGGAGGGCGTGGGCGTGGTGCTCGTGGAGCGGCTGTCCGACGCCCTCCGCAACGGGCACCAGGTGTTGGCGGTGGTACGGGGCAGCGCCGTGAACCAGGACGGGGCGTCCAACGGGCTGACCGCGCCGAACGGCCCGGCGCAGCAGCGGGTCATCCGCCAGGCCCTGGCCTCCGCCGGGCTCACCGAGGCCGACGTCGACGCGGTGGAGGCACACGGCACGGGCACCGCTCTGGGTGACCCGATCGAGGCGCAGGCGCTCCTCGCCACGTACGGCCAGGAACGCCCGGAGGACCGGCCGCTGTGGCTCGGCTCGCTGAAGTCCAACATCGGTCACGCCCAGGCTGCGTCCGGCGTGGCCGGTGTGATCAAGATGGTGATGGCGATGCGCCACGGCGTCCTTCCGCGGACACTGCACGCCGATGAGCCGACGCCGCACGTGGACTGGTCGGCGGGCGCGGTGCGGCTGCTGACCGAGGCCGTCGGCTGGCCGGAGACGGACCGTCCGCGCCGTGCCGCGATCTCGTCCTTCGGTGTCAGCGGCACCAACGCCCACACCATCATCGAGCAGGCCCCGCCGGCCGAACCGGCCGCCGTCGCACCGGTCGAGGTCGCCTCGCCAGCCGTACCGTGGGTCCTGTCCGGCAAGTCCGAGGCCGCGCTGCGCGCCCAGGCCGAGCGCCTGCTGTCCCTCACGGCCGACGGCGCCGAACCGTCCCTCACCGACGTCGGCTTCTCGCTGGCCACCACCCGGACCGCCCTGGAGCACCGCGCCGCCGTGGTCGGTGCCGACCACGGCCGGATCGCCGAGGGCCTGCGGGCCCTGGCTTCGGGGGCGCCCGCTCCCGGCGTCGCTCTCGGCCGCGCCGGCGCCGGCCAGGTCGGGTTCCTGTTCTCCGGGCAGGGCTCGCAGCGCATCGGCATGGGGCGGGGACTGTACGAGGCGTTCCCGGTCTTCGCGGAGGCGTACGACGAGGTGTGCGCCCACCTCGACCGGCACCTCGACCGGCCACTGCGGGACGTGGCCTTCTGCGAGAACGGTCACGAGGACGGCGAGGAGCTGAACCGCACCGTCTTCACCCAGCCGGCGCTGTTCGCGCACGAGGTTGCCGTGCACCGCCTGCTCGAATCGTGGGGCGTGCGGCCGGACTTCCTGGCCGGGCACTCCGTGGGCGAGATCGCGGCCGCCCACGTGGCCGGGGCCCTGTCGCTGGAGGACGCGGCCGCACTGGTGACGGCTCGTGCCGCGCTGATGCAGGCCCTGCCCGCCGGCGGGGCGATGATCGCCGTCCAGGCCACCGAGGACGAGGTGCTGCCGCAGCTCACCGACGACGCCGACATCGCGGCGGTCAACGGCCCGCAGTCCGTCGTGGTCTCCGGAGCCGAGGACGCAGTGGCCGCCGTCGCGGACCACTTCGCCCGGGAGGGCCGCAAGACCTCCCGGCTCACCGTGAGCCACGCGTTCCACTCGCCGCTGATGGACCCCGTGCTGGCGGACTTCGCCCGCGTCGTCGGCGGTCTGCGCTTCGAGACACCCCGGACACCGGTCGTCTCGAACCTCACCGGTGAGCTCATCGACGCGTACACACCGGACTACTGGGTCCGGCACGCCCGCGAGGCCGTGCGCTTCGCCGACGGCATCCGGACCCTGGCCGGGCTGGGCGTGACCACGTTCGTGGAGACCGGCCCCGGCGCGGTGCTCAGCGTCATGACCCTGGGCTGCCTGGACGGCGCGGTCACCGTTCCCTCCGCACGGTCCGGCAGCCCCGAACCCGAGGCGATCACCGGCGCCCTCGCGCAACTCCACGTGCACGGTGTTCCCGTCGACTGGCAGGCGTTCTTCGCCGGCCGCGGCGCCGGGCGCGCCGACCTGCCCACCTACGCCTTCCAGCACCGGCGGTACTGGCTGGAGACCACCACGCCCACGGCCGCCGCCGTCGCGGGGACCGACGCCGTGGAGGCCGGGTTCTGGGCGACGGTGGAGCGCGAGGACACCCAGTCCCTCGCCGCCACCCTCGACCTGCCCGCCGAGCAGTTGGACGCGGTGCTGCCCCGGCTGTCCGCGTGGCGGCGACAGCAGCGCCAGGAGTCCGCCGTGGAAGGCTGGTCCTACCGCACGGGCTGGAAACCGCTCAGCGGCCTCCGGGCGCACGAACTGCCGGGCGACTGGCTGTTCCTGGTCACCGAGGACACCGAGGACACCGCGGACGCCGAGGATGTCGAGTGGACCGCCGCCGTCGCCGACGGGCTCGCCGCCCGCGGGGCCCGGCTGGTCCGGGTGGCAGTCGACCCGGCCGCCGACCGCGGCGCACTGCTGCGGCAGCTCGGCGACGCCGTCCGGGAGACCACGGTCGACGGGGTGATCTCCCTGCTCGGCACCGACGAGCGTCCCCACACCGGACACCCGGCTCTCTCCGTCGGCATCGCGCTGTCCCTCGCGCTCGTCCAGGCCCTGGGCGACGCAGGCATCGACGCCCCGCTGTGGGCGCTGACCCGGTCCGCCATGTTCACCGGCCGTGCGGACACGGTGCCGAGCGCCACTCAGAACGCCGTCTGGGGCCTCGGCCGGGTCGCCGCGCTGGAGCACGCGCCGCGCTGGGGCGGTCTGATCGACCTCCCGGACACGGTCGACGACCGGGTCGCCGACCGCCTCGCCGCAGTGCTCGGCCAGTCGGTCGAGGAACAGTCGGCCGAGGACCAGATCGCGATCCGCGCCCGCGGCGTGTTCGGCCGCCGGCTGTCCCACACCGCCGCCCGCAGGAACACCCGGGCCGGGCAGCGGTGGTCGCCGCGCGGCACGGTGCTGATCACCGGGGGTACGGGTGCGCTGGGCGGGCACGTGGCCCGCTGGCTCGCCGGTGCCGGTGCCGAACACCTTGTGCTCACCAGCCGCCGCGGCCTCGACGCGCCGGGCGCGGCCGGTCTCCTCGCAGAGCTGGAGGCGACCGGTGTCCGGGTCACCGTCGCCGCGTGCGACGTCGCCGACCGTGAGGCGCTCGCCGCGCTGCTCGCCGAGCACCCGGTAAACGCCGTCGCCCACACGGCGGGCGTGGACCACCTGGAGCCGCTGGAGGCCATGACACCGGGCTCCTTCGCCGACGTACTGTCCGCCAAGGCAGCCGGCGCCCTACACCTCGACTCGCTCCTCGCCGACCGGGAACTCGACGCCTTCGTCCTCTTCTCATCCATCGCCGGCGTGTGGGGCAGCGGCCATCAGGCCGCCTACGCGGCGGCCAACGCCCTGCTCGACGGACTCGCCGAACGCCGCCGG
This sequence comes from Streptomyces agglomeratus, assembly GCF_001746415.1. Taxonomy (NCBI): domain Bacteria; kingdom Bacillati; phylum Actinomycetota; class Actinomycetes; order Kitasatosporales; family Streptomycetaceae; genus Streptomyces; species Streptomyces agglomeratus. The sequence goes on along the minus strand of NZ_MEHJ01000001.1, from coordinate 254,629 downwards.
GCCCAAGGCCTGCCGGCGACCGCCGTGGCCTGGGGCCCGTGGGCCGGCGGCGGCATGGCCGAAGCCGACGGCGCGGACGAACGACTGCGCCGCCGCGGCCTGATCCCGATGCCCGCCACGCTCGCTGTGGCCGGCCTCCGGCAGGCGCTGGAATCCGGCGAGGCGACCGCCACGGTGGCCGACGTCGACTGGGAGCGGTTCCTGCCTCCGTTCACCCTGGGCCGCCCGAGCGCCCTGCTCGGCGACCTCCCGGAGGCCGACCGGATCCTCACCGCGGGCAGCACCGCCGGCGGGCCCGGCACGGCCGCCGCCTCGCCCTTGGCCGACCGCCTCACCGGGATGCCCGAGACTGAGCAGCACGCGCTGCTGGTCGACCTCGTCCGCACACACGCGGCGGCCGTCCTAGGTCACAACAGCGCCGGCGAGGTCGAGGCCGACCGGGCCTTCAAGGACCTGGGCTTCGATTCCCTGACCGCCGTCGAACTCCGCAACAAGGTGAACACGGCGACCGGTCTCGCGCTGCCGCCCACGCTGGTCTTCGACCACCCCAACGCCACGGCACTCGCCCGGCAGCTGCGCACCGAGCTCACCGGCCTCACCGTCGCGGCCTCACCGGAAGCCGCCGCCGCGCCCGCCGAGGACGACGACCCCATCGCGATCGTCGGCATGGCGTGCCGCTACCCGGGCGGGGTGCGTTCCCCCGAGGACCTGTGGCAGTTGGTGGTCTCCGGCGGCGACGCGGTCGGCGAGTTCCCGGCGGACCGCGGCTGGGACGTGGAGGACATCTACGACCCGGACCCGGACGCGTCCGGCAAGACGTACACGCGCCGCGGTGGATTCGTCTACAACGCGGGGGAGTTCGACCCGGGGTTCTTCGGGATCAGCCCGCGTGAGGCCGTGGCGATGGATCCGCAGCAACGGCTGTTGCTGGAGACCACGTGGGAGGCGTTCGAGCGCGCCGGTATCGACGCGGAGTCGGTGCGCGGCAGCCGTACAGGAGTCTTCGTCGGTTCCGGATACCAGGACTACGCCGCCCAGGCCTTCCACGCGATCGACGACTCCGAGGGCTTCTTCGGCACGGGCAACTCGGCGAGCATCATGTCCGGCCGTATCGCCTACACCCTCGGCCTGGAGGGACCGGCCGTCACGGTCGACACGGCCTGCTCGTCGTCGCTCGTGGCCCTGCACTGGGCGGTCCAGGCCCTCCGCAACGGCGAGTGCTCCATGGCGCTGGCCGGGGGCGTGATGGTCATGTCCACCCCGCGCGCGTTCGTGGAGTTCAGCCGCCAGCGCGGGCTGGCCCCTGATGGACGGTGCAAGCCGTTCGCCGCCGGGGCCGACGGCACCGGCTGGGCCGAGGGCGTCGGCATGCTCCTGGTGGAGCGGCTGTCCGACGCCCTCCGCAACGGGCACCAGGTGTTGGCGGTGGTACGGGGCAGCGCCGTGAACCAGGACGGGGCGTCCAATGGCCTGACCGCGCCGAACGGCCCGGCGCAGCAGCGGGTCATCCGCCAGGCCCTGGCCTCCGCCGGGTTCGCTCCGGGCGATGTGGATGTCGTCGAGGCGCACGGTACGGGCACGAGGCTGGGTGACCCGATCGAGGCGCAGGCGCTCCTCGCGACCTATGGACAAGAGCGTGAACGGCCGCTCCTGCTCGGCTCGTTGAAGTCCAACATCGGTCACACGCAGGCCGCCGCGGGCGTCGCCGGTGTGATCAAGATGGTCATGGCGATGCGCCACGGAGTGCTCCCGCGAACCCTGCACGTCGATGAGCCGACGCCGCACGTGGACTGGTCGGCCGGTGACGTCCGGTTGCTGACCGAGGCCGTCGACTGGCCCGAGTCGGACCGTCCGCGCCGTGCCGCGATCTCGTCCTTCGGTGTCAGCGGCACCAACGCCCACACCATCATCGAACAGGCCCCGCCGGCCCCGACCGAAAAGGCCACAGCCGTTCCGGCCCCGGCACTCCTGCCGTGGGTGCTCTCCGCCAAGACCAGCGATGCTCTGCGCGACCAGGCACGACGGCTGCTGGACTTCGTGGAGGACGGCACGTCACCGGCCGATGTCGGCTTCTCGCTGGCCACCACCCGGAGCACCCTGCGCCACAGGGCGGCCGTCATCGGCGAGAGCTGTGACGACTTCCGCCGCGGACTGGAACGCCTGGCAGCCGGAATGCCGTCGCCCGGAGTCGTCCAGGGCCGACCGGGAGGCAGGGTCGGTTTTCTGTTCTCGGGTCAGGGTTCGCAGCGGATCGGTATGGGGCGTGAGTTGTATGCGGCGTTCCCCGTCTTCGCCGATGCGTACGACGAGGTGTGTGCGCGTCTCGAGGCACCGGTCGATGTAGACGCCGAGACTGTGCACCAAACTGGGTGCGCCCAGCCCGCGCTTTTCGCGGTGGAGGTGGCGCTGTTCCGTCTTCTCGAGTCATGGGGTGTGCGGCCGGATTACGTGGCTGGTCATTCGGTGGGTGAGATTGCGGCCGCGCATGTGGCCGGGGTGCTGTCGTTGGACGACGCCGTGAAGCTGGTGTCGGCGCGTGCCGCGTTGATGCAGGCGCTGCCTGCTGGTGGTGCGATGGTGGCGGTGCAGGCGGCCGAGGACGAGGTGCTCCCGTACCTGACCGACGAGGTAGGGATTGCGGCGGTCAACGGCCCGCGATCGGTCGTGGTCTCCGGTGCCGAGGATGCCGTCCTTGAGATCGTCGAGGTCTTCACCCAACAGGGCCACAAGTCCTCTCGGTTGAAGGTCAGTCACGCGTTCCACTCGCCGTTGATGGACCCGATGCTGGAGGAATTCGCCGAGGTCGTCAGCGGTCTGACGTTCAGTGAGCCGCAGATTCCTGTGGTCTCGAACCTCACCGGCCGGCTGGCCGAGGCGTACACGCCCGAGTACTGGGTCCGGCACGTGCGCGAGGCGGTGCGCTTCGCCGACGGCATCGAGACCCTCGGCGATCTGGGTGTGACCACGTTCGTGGAGATCGGTCCCGGCGGTGTGCTGAGCGGCATGGCGCAGGGCTGTGCGGATGACATCGTCACCGTCCCCGTACTCCGAGCCGACCGCCCCGAGCGGCAGGCACTCGTGACGGCGCTGGCCCATCTGCACACGCACGGCGTGTCCGTGGACTGGAGCTCGTTCTTCGCCGGTGCGCGGAAGACCGACCTGCCTACCTACGCCTTCCAGCACGAGCGGTACTGGGTCGACGCCCCGGAAACCGCTGCCGCCAGCGCGGTCGCGGCGGACCCGGTGGACGCGGAGTTCTGGGAGACCGTCGAGCGCGAGGACCTGCTGTCCCTCGCCGAGACGCTCGACATCGGGGCTGGGGACGCGTTCAGCGACGTGCTGCCGAGGCTGTCGTCGTGGCGGCGGCAGCGCAAGGAGCAATCCACCGTGGACGGCTGGCGCTATGGCGTCACCTGGAAAGCGATACCCGACCCCTCCCCGGAGGACCCTGCCCGGAACGGCATATGGCTGGTTCCGGTCAGCGCTGCCCAGCTCGGCGACGACTGGGTCGCCGCCTGCCTCCGCGCGCTGACCGAGCGGGGCCTGGCCCCGCTGCCGGTCCCGGTCGAGCCGGCCACCGGCCGTGAGGACCTGACCGCGCAACTCGCCCGAGCGGCCGGGGACGAGACCGTGGCGGGCGTCCTGTCGCTGCTCGCCGTCGACGGCGAGGCCGCCCCGCAGGCCGCCGCGATGCCCGTCGGCGTCACGCTGTCCGTGCTGCTCGTCCAGGCCCTGGGCGACACGGGCATCGGCGCCCCGCTGTGGTGCGCGACCCGGAACGCGGTGGGCTTGAACTCCGCCGACGAGGCGGCGGACCCGTACCAGTCCCTGGTCTGGGGTCTGGGCAGGGTGGCGGCGCTGGAGCACTCGCGGCGCTGGGGCGGTCTCGTCGACCTTCCCGGCACGGTCGACGACCGGGTCGCCGGCCGCCTCGTCGCGGTGCTCGGCCAGTCGGCTGAGGACCAGGTCGCGATCCGCGACCACGGGGTGTTCGCACGGCGCCTGTCGCGTCTGCCCGCAGCCCGGAGCGACCGTTCGTGGTCGCCGCGCGGCACGGTGCTGATCACCGGTGGTACGGGTGCGCTGGGCGGGCACGTGGCCCGCTGGCTCGCCGGTGCCGGTGCGGAGCACCTGGTGCTCACCGGCCGCCGCGGCGCCGACGCTCCCGGTGCAACCCGCCTCAAGGACGAACTGGAGGAGCTGGGAGCGCGCGTCACCCTCGCCGTGTGCGATGTCGCCGACCGCGAAGCGGTGGCGGCGCTGCTCGCCGAGCACCCGGTGAACGCCGTCGTCCACACGGCCGGCACCGCCGAGGCGGGCATGCTCGCCGAGACGAGCCTCGGCGACTTCGCGGCGACGGTCGCCGCGAAGGCCGTGGGGGCCGCGCACCTCCACGAACTGCTCGGCGATCAGGAGCTGGACGCCTTCGTCCTCTTCTCCTCCATCTCCGGTGTGTGGGGAGGCGGCGGGCAGGCCGCGTATTCGGCCGCGAACGCCTTCCTCGACGGCCTGGCGCAGCACCGGCGGGCCCGGGGCCTCACCGCGACCGCGATCGCCTGGGGCCCGTGGGGCGAGGGAGGCATGGTCGCCGACGCCGGGGACGAGGAGCGGCTGCGACAGCGCGGCCTGACCGTGCTGCGGCCGGACCGGGCTGTCTCCGCGCTGCACGGTGCGCTGAGCGGCGGGGACGGCACGGTCACCGTGGCCGACGTGGACTGGGAGCGGTTCGTCGTCCCGTTCACCGTCGGCAGGCCGAGCGCGCTGCTGAGCGACCTGCCCGAGGTCAGGGACGCCCTCGCGGAGGAGCCCGCCGAGCAGACCGCGGAGCCGTCCGCGCTCAAGGCGAAGCTGTCCATGCTGTCCGAAGGCGAACAGCAACACCTGCTCGTGGACACGGTGTGCGCGCACGCGGCGGCAGTACTGGGCCACAGCGGATCCGCGGCGGTGGAACCGGACCTGGCGTTCCGGGACCTCGGCTTCGACTCCCTGACCGCGGTGGAGCTGCGCAACCTGCTCACTGCCGACACCGGCCTGACCCTGCCCGCGACGCTGGTCTTCGACCACCCGACGCCCGAGGCGATCGCCCGCCACCTGCGGAGCGAACTCACCGGCGAGACGGGCCCGGAGGAGGTGTCGGTCTTCAGCGAGCTCGACCGGCTGGAGTCGGTGATCTCGACGGCCGCCTCGGCCGAGGAGACGGTCCGGTCGGGGGTGCGGAGGCGGCTGCAGGAACTGCTGTCCCTGGTGAATTCCGCCGGAGAGCAAGGCGCGGAATCCGCCGACGCGCAGCGACAGCTCCAGGACGCGACGATCGACGACATCTTCGATCTGATCGATCAAGATCTAGAAATTTCCTAGTTCTTGGCGCTCTACCTTTAACGACAGCCGAGGACGGATGAGGCGGATGAGCAGCAACGAAGACAGGCTTCTCGAGTATCTCAAGCGCGTCACCGGAGACCTTCGTCAGGCCCGGGAGCGCCTTCGCGAGGTCGAGGAGAAGGACCAGGAACCCATCGCGATCGTCGGCATGGCGTGCCGGTATCCGGGCGGGGTGCGTTCGCCCGAGGACCTGTGGCAGTTGGTGGCCGCCGGTGGTGACGCGGTCGGCGGGTTCCCGGCGGACCGGGGCTGGGACGTGGAGGACATCTACGACCCGGACCCGGAGGCGACGGGAAGACGTACGCGCGGCACGGCGGATTCCTGTACGACGCGGGGGAGTTCGACCCGGGGTTCTTCGGGATCAGCCCGCGTGAGGCCGTGGCGATGGATCCGCAGCAGCGCCTGTTGCTGGAGACCACGTGGGAGGCGTTCGAGCGCGCCGGTATCGACGCGGAGTCGGTGCGCGGCAGCCGTACCGGAGTCTTCGTCGGCTCCGGCTACCAGGACTACGTCAACCTCCTGGTCGGGGTGGGCGGCGAGTCCGACGGCCATCTCGGGACCGGCAACTCCGCCAGTGTGATGTCCGGTCGCATCGCCTACACCTTGGGCCTGGAGGGCCCGGCGGTCACCGTCGACACGGCGTGCTCGTCGTCGCTGGTGGCGCTGCACTGGGCGATCCAGGCGCTGCGCAACGGCGAGTGCTCCATGGCGCTGGCCGGCGGCGTGCAGGTGATGACCACGCCTACCGCGTTCGTGGAGTTCAGTCGCCAGCGCGGGCTGGCCCCCGACGGCCGCTGCAAGCCGTTCGCCGCCGGGGCCGACGGCACCGGCTGGGCTGAGGGCGTCGGCCTGCTCCTGGTGGAGCGGCTGTCCGACGCCCGCCGCAACGGGCACCGGGTGCTTGCCGTCGTCCGTGGCAGCGCAGTCAACCAGGACGGTGCGTCCAATGGTCTGACCGCGCCGAACGGCCCCGCGCAGCAGCGGGTGATCCGCCAGGCGCTGGCATCGTCCGGCCTGTCTCCCGCCCAGATCGACGTCGTCGAGGCGCACGGCACGGGCACGACGCTGGGCGATCCCATCGAGGCACAGGCACTGCTCGGCACGTACGGCCGGGAGCGGCCGGAGGACCGGCCGCTGTGGCTGGGCTCGCTCAAGTCCAACATCGGCCACGCGCAGGCGGCCGCGGGCGTCGGCGGCATCATCAAAATGGTCATGGCCATGCGCCACGGAGTGCTTCCGCAGACCTTGCACGTGGACGAGCCGACGCCGCACGTGGACTGGTCGGCGGGCGCGGTACGGCTGCTCACCGAGGCCGTCCAGTGGCCGGAGACCGATCACCCACGCCGTGCTGCCGTGTCGTCCTTCGGCGTCAGCGGCACCAACGCCCACACCATCATCGAGCAGGCCCCGCCGGCCCAGGACGAGGAGCCCGCGGGGGTTTCCGCCGACGGCCCCTGGCGTGGGTGCTCTCCGCCAGGAGCGACGTGGCGCTGCGGGCCCAGGCGGACCGGCTGCTGCCCTTGGTACGGGGCGAGGTCCGGCCCCAGGACGTCGGACTGTCGCTGGCCACGACTCGCGCGGCCATGCGTCACCGGGCCGCGGTCGTGGGGAGGAACCGTGAGGAACTGCTCCTCGGGCTGGCGGACCTGGCCGCCGGGACCCCTTCGTCCCGTGTGCTGCTGGGGCGCCCGGCCGGCGGCAGGACCGGCTTCCTCTTCTCCGGGCAGGGATCGCAGCGCATCGGTATGGGGCGCGAACTGTACGCGGCGTTCCCCGCCTTCGCCGCGGCCTACGACGAGGTGTGCGCGCACCTGGACGCCCCCGTCGACGTCGATGCCGAAACGCTTCACCGGACCGGGTGCACCCAGCCCGCCCTCTTCGCGGTCGAGGTGGCCTTGTTCCGGCTCCTCGAATCCTTAGGCGTCCGGCCCGACTTCGTCGCCGGCCACTCCGTGGGCGAGATCGCCGCCGCGCACGTGGCCGGTGCGTTGTCCCTCGACGACGCGGCGAAACTGGTGTCCGCGCGTGCCGCACTGATGCAGGCACTGCCCGTGGGCGGCGCGATGGTCGCCGTGCAGGCCACCGAAGAGGAAGTCCTGCCCCACCTCACCGACGGGGTGAGCATCGCCGCGGTCAACGGCCCTTCGTCGGTTGTGGTTTCCGGTGTCGAGACGGCGGTCCTGGCGATTGCCGCGGGCTTCGCCGAGCAGGGCCGTAAGACGTCCCGGCTGAAAGTCAGTCACGCGTTCCACTCGCCGCTGATGGACCCGATGCTGGAGGAGTTCGCCGAGGTCGTCCGTGGCCTGGCCTTCGAGCAGCCGCAGCTCCCCGTCGTCTCCAACCTCACGGGTCAGCCTGTCGAGGCTTACACCCCCGAGTACTGGGTCCGGCACGTGCGCGAGACCGTCCGCTTCGCCGACAGCGTCCGCACCCTGCACGACCTGGGCGTGAAGACCTTCATCGAGATCGGTCCGGGCGGTGTGCTGAGCGGCATGGCGCAGGGCTGTGTGGACGACATCGTCACCGTCCCCGTACTCCGGGCCGACCGCCCCGAGCGGCAGGCCGTCGTGACGGCGCTGGCCCATCTGCACACGCACGGCGTGTCCGTGGACTGGAGCTCGTTCTTCGCCGGTGCGCGGAAGACCGACCTGCCTACCTACGCCTTCCAGCACGAGCGGTACTGGGTCGACGCCCCGGAAACCGCTGCCGCCAGCGCGGTCGCGGCGGACCCGGTGGACGCGGAGTTCTGGGAGACCGTCGAGCGCGAGGACCTGCTGTCCCTCGCCGAGACGCTCGACATCGGGGCTGGGGACGCGTTCAGCGACGTGCTGCCGAGGCTGTCGTCGTGGCGGCGGCAGCGCAAGGAGCAATCCACCGTGGACGGCCGGCGCTACCGCGAGTCGTGGAAGCGCCTGGGCGAGCCCGCGTCGGCCGGCATCGGCGGCACCTGGCTGTTCGCCGTGCCGGAGGAGGAGAACGAGCAGACCGCCGCGGTCCGCACCGCGTTCACCGCCCGCGGCGCCACTCTGAAGACGCTGGCCGTCGGCGCGGCGAGCGACCGCGCCGGTCTGGCCGGGGAACTGGCCGGGATCGGACCGGTCGACGGCGTGCTGTCCCTGCTCGTCACCGGCGACCCCGTGCTGCCCACCCTGCTGCTCGTCCAGGCCCTGGGCGACGCGGGCGTCGACGCCCCGCTGTGGTGCCTCACCTCGGGCGCGGTGGCCGTGAGCGGCTCCGACGCTGTACGCGACGCCCGGCACGCCCAGGTCTGGGGCCTGGGCCGCACCGTCGCCCTGGAGCTGCCCCGGCGCTGGGGCGGCCTGATCGACCTGCCGGAGTCCGTCGACGACCAGGCCGCCGCACGCCTGGCCGACGTGCTGGGACAGGCGCTGACGGGCCGGTGGGAGGAGGACCAGCTCGCCGTCCGTTCCTCCGGCGTCTTCGCCCGGCGGCTCGCCCACGCACCGGCACGGGCGGCCACCCGCCGCTGGCAGCCCCGCGGCACCGTCCTCATCACCGGTGGTACGGGTGCGCTGGGCGGCCACGTCGCCCGCTGGCTGGCGCGCGGCGGCGCCGAACACCTCGTCCTCACCAGCCGTCGGGGCGCGGACGCCCCGGGCGCCGCCGCCCTGCGGGACGAGCTGGAAGCCCTCGGTGCCCGCGTCACGCTGGCCGCCTGCGACGTGGCCGACCGCGACGCCGTGGCGGCCCTGCTCGCCGAGCACGCCTTCACCGCCGTCGTGCACGCCGCGGGGGTCGCCGACGCCGGCACGGTGGACGCCACCACCCCGGCCGTCTTCGCCGCCGCGCTCGCCGCCAAGGCCGGCGGCGCGGCGCACCTGGACGAACTGCTGGGCGACCAGGAGCTCGACGCCTTCGTCCTCTTCTCCTCCGTCTCCGGCGTCTGGGGCAGCGGCGGCCAGGCCGCCTACGCCGCCGGCAACGCCTTCCTGGACGGTCTCGCCCGGCGGCGCCGCGACCGCGGACTCACCGCGACCGCCGTCTCCTGGGGCCCCTGGGCCGACGGCGGCATGGTCGAGGAGGGCGACGACGAGGAGCGACTGCGCCGCCGCGGCCTTCGCGCGATGACCCCCGCATCGGCGATCACCGCCCTGCAGCACGCGCTCGACCTCGACGAGATCCTGCTGACCGTGGCCGACGTGGACTGGCCGCGCTTCATCGTGCCCTTCACCCTCGGCCGGCCCAGCCCGCTGCTCGGCGACCTCCCCGAGGTACGCGCGACCCTCACGGAGGGCGCCCCCGAAGCGGGCCGCGGCTCCGGGGCGCTCGCCGAGAGCCTGGCCGGGCTGTCGCACGAGGACCGTGCACGGGCCCTCGTGGACCTCGTGCGCACGCACGCCGCCGCCGTCCTCGGCCACCGCGGAGCGGGCGCCGTCGAGACCGACCGGCCCTTCCGGGACCTCGGCTTCGACTCCCTGACCGCGGTGGAACTCCGCAACCGCATCAACGAGGCCACCGGCCTCGCCCTGCCCACGACGCTGGTCTTCGACCACCCCACGGCCGCGGACCTCGCCGCCCACCTGCTCACCGAACTCACCGGCGGCCAGGACGCGAAGGCCACGGCCGCCACGGCCGCCGCGGTGCTGGACGAGCCGATCGCCATCATCGGCATGGCCTGCCGCTACCCCGGCGGCGTGCGCTCACCCGAGGACCTGTGGGAGCTGGTCGCCTCCGGCCGCGACGCGATCTCCCGCTTCCCCGGCAACCGCGGCTGGGACGTCGAACGGCTCTACCACCCGGACCCCGATCACCCCGGCACCACGTACACCACCCAGGGCGGATTCCTGCACGACGCGGACGAGTTCGACCCCGCGGTCTTCGGAATCAGCCCGCGTGAGGCCGTCGCCATGGACCCGCAGCAGCGCCTGCTGCTGGAGACCACCTGGGAGGCCTTCGAGCGCGCCGGGATCGCCCCCCACGCGATGCGCTCCACCGCCACGGGCGTCTTCGTCGGCTCCGGCTACCAGGACTACACCGGCCGCCCGCTCAAGGTGCCCGACGGCGTCGAGGGCTACATTCCCAGCGGCAACGCGGCCAGCGTGATCTCCGGCCGGCTCTCCTACACCTTCGGCCTGCAGGGCCCGTCGGTCACCGTCGACACCGCCTGCTCGTCCTCGCTGACCGCCCTCCACCTCGCCGTGCAGGCGCTGCGGGGCAGCGAGTGCTCCATGGCACTGGCCGGCGGAGTGATGGTGATGGCCGGACCGTCCGCGTTCACGATGTCCAGCCGGCAGCGCGCGCTGTCCGCCGACGGCCGCTGCAAGGCGTTCTCCTCGTCCGCCGACGGCACCGGCTTCGCCGAGGGCGTGGGCATGCTCCTGGTGGAGCGGCTGTCCGACGCCCGCCGCAACGGGCACCAGGTCCTCGCCGTCGTGCGGGGCAGCGCGGTCAACCAGGACGGCGCCTCCAACGGCCTGACCGCGCCCAGCGGCAAGGCCCAGCAGCAGGTCATCCGGCAGGCGCTGGCCAATGCCCGGCTCGCCGCGGACGAGGTGGACGCCGTGGAGGCCCATGGCACCGGGACCCGGCTCGGCGACCCGATCGAGGCACAGGCGCTGCTGGCCACGTACGGCGAGGAGCGTTCCGAGGACCGGCCGCTGTGGCTCGGTTCGCTGAAGTCCAACATCGGCCACGCGCAGGCGGCCGCGGGCGTCGGCGGCGTCATCAAGATGGTGATGGCCATCCGCAGCGGCGTCCTGCCGCGGACGCTGCACGTCGATGAGCCGACCCCGGACGTCGACTGGTCCAGGGGGAACGTGCGCCTGCTCACCGAGCAGACCGCCTGGCCCGACCGGGACAGGCCACGGCGTGCGGCCGTCTCCTCGTTCGGGATGAGCGGCACCAACGTGCACACCATCATCGAGCAGGCCCCGCGGACCGCGCCCGCCACCGAGGGCGAACAGACCCCCGCAGCGCAGGACGCGACCGCCGCCCGACCCCTGGACGTGCTCCCGTGGGCGCTGTCCGCGAAGACCGCCCGGTCCCTGCGCGAGCAGGCCCGACGGCTCCTGAACCACCTCGACCGTGCCGAAGGGCTCTCGCTGCCCGACGTCGGCCGCGCCCTCGTCACCACGCGGACGCCGCTGGAGCAGCGGGCCGTGGTCGTCGGCCACGACCGGCACGAGCTGCGGGTCGGGCTCGCGGCGCTCGCCGACGGCGAACCCGCGGACACCGTGGTCCAGGGCACCGCCGCGGCCTCCGGCAAGGTCGCCTTCGTCTTCCCCGGCCACGGCTCGCAGTGGACCGAAATGGCCCGCGAACTGCTGGAAACCGCCCCGGTCTTCGCCGAGCAGGCAAAGGCCTGCGCCGAGGCGTTCGCCCTCTACCTCGACTGGCCTCTGCTCGACGTCCTGCGCGCCGAGCCCGACGCGCTGGACGTGGCCGAGGTGGAGGTTGCCCAGCCCGCGCTGTTCACCGTCATGGTGTCGCTGGCCGCCCTGTGGCGCTCCTACGGTGTGACGCCTGCCGCCGTCGTCGGCCACTCGCAGGGCGAGGTCGCCGCCGCGTACGTCGCGGGCGCGCTGACCCTGGACGACGCGGCCCGGATCGTGGCCCTGCGCAGCCGCTCGCTGACCAAGCTCATCGGCAAGGGCGCCATGCTCGCGGTCACTATGCCCGCCGACCGGGTGCGCGCGAGGCTGGAGAAGTACGGGGACCGGCTGTCGGTCGCCGCCGTGAACGGGCCCGCCGCCCTGACCGTCTCCGGAGAGCCCGACGCGGTCGACGAACTCCTGGCGGAACTCGAAGCCGAGGGCGTGCGCGTGCGCAGGGTCCGCGGCGCCACCGGCGCCGGGCACTCCGCCCAGGTCGAGAGCCTGCGCCCCGAACTGCTCGAGCTGCTCGCCCCGGTCGCGCCGCGCGCGGCGGACATCCCCTTCTACTCCACGGTGACCGGCACCGTGCTGGACACCACCACCCTGGACGCCGAGTACTGGTACCGCAACGCGCGGCACACGGTGGAGTTCGAGCGGACCGTACGGTCGCTGCTGACGGACGGGCACGGGGTGTTCGTCGAGTGCAGCGCGCACCCGCTGCTGGCCGGCTCGGTGCAGGAGATCGCGGAGGAGGCCGGTGCCGACGCCGTGACCGGCGCCTCGCTGCGCAGGGGCCAGGGCGGCATGGACCGCTTCCTGCGCTCCGTGTCCGAACTGCATGTGAGCGGCGTGCCCGTCGACTTGACGGTCCCCTTCGCCGGGCGTCCGGTACGGCGCGTGGACCTGCCGACGTACGCGTTCCAACGGCAGAGGTACTGGCTGGAGAGCGCCGACCCGGTGCCCGCGGGCACCGATCCGGTCGAGGCCGGGTTCTGGGAGCTGGTGGAGAACACGGACCTGTCCGGGCTCGCCGATGAACTCGGGGCGGATGACGCCGACCTCGTCGGCCCGGCGCTGCCGGTGCTGTCCGCGTGGCGTCGGCGCAGTCGCGAGAAGTCCACCGTGGACGGCTGGCGCTACCGAGTCTCCTTCCGGCGGCTGACCGACCACCCGGCCCCCGGCCTGGACGGCCTGTGGCTCGCCGTTTTCCCCGCCGGAATGGCGGACGAGCAGTGGGCGCCCTGCGTCGTCGGCGTGCTCGGCGCCCACGGCGCCAAGGTGCGGGTCGTCGAACTCCCCGTCGACTGTGACCGGTCGCAGGCCGCGAAACGGCTCACCGAGGAACTCGGCGGCGAACAGCCCGCCGGTGTCCTGTCGATGCTCGGCCTCGCCCCCGGCCGCCACCCGGCCCACCCCACGTTGTCCGCGAGCCTCGCCGCGACCGTCACCCTGGTGCAGGCGCTGGGCGACGCGGACGTCCAGGCACCGCTGTGGTGTGCGACCCGCGGAGCCGTGTCCACCGGAGCCACCGACCCGCTGCGCGACGCCGGCCAGGCACAGCTCTGGGGCCTGGGCGTCGTCGCCGCACTGGAACTGCCCCGGCGCTGGGGCGGTCTCGTCGACCTGCCCGAGAAGCTGGACGAGCACGCGCTGCGCCGCCTGGCCGGGGCGCTGGCCCGGCACGACGAGGATCAGCTCGCCGTACGGGTCGACGGCGTGTACGGCCGGCGCTTGGTCCGGGCGCGGCCCGCCGACGTGGAGTCCGCGACACCGTGGCAGCCGCGCGGCACCGTCCTGGTCACCGGCGGAACCGGTGGCGTGGGCCGGCACCTCGCCCGTTGGCTGGCCGGCGCGGGCGCGCAGCACCTGGTGCTCACCAGCAGGAGCGGGCCCGACGCCCCCGGTGCGCGGGAGCTGCACGCGGAGCTGACCGCCCTGGGCGCCGAAGTGACCATCGTCGCCTGCGACATCGCCGACCGTGACGCGGTCGCCCGGCTGCTCGCCGGCATCGAGTCCCGGCACCCGCTCACCGCGGTGCTGCACGCCGCCGGCACGGCACGGTCGTCCCCGCTGGCCGACGCCAGTCTCGACGAGTTCACCGAAGCCGCAGCCGCCAAGGTCACCGGCGCTATCCACCTCGACGAGTTGCTCGACGGCCGTGAGCTGGACGCGTTCGTCCTCCTCGCCTCCGGTGCCGGCGTCTGGGGCAGCGGCGGGCAGGCCTCCTACGCCGCCGCCAACGCCTTCCTGGACGCCCTGGCACTGCGGCGGCGGGCCCGCGGCCTGACCGCGACCTCGGTCGCCTGGGGCGGCTGGGCGGGCGGCGGCATGGTCGACGACGCGGTCCAGGAGCGCGGCGAGCGGCGGGGCCTGGGCCTCATGGCCCCCTACCTCGCGATCACCGCCCTGCGCCAGGCCGTCGAGCACGACGAGGCGGCCCTCACCGTCGCCCCGATCGACTGGGAGAAGTTCCTGCCCGCCTTCACCGTCGGACGGCCCAGCCCGCTGCTGGCCGACCTGCCCGACGTACAGCGGCTCCTGGAGGCCGAGCAGGCCGCCAGCGAGGAGACCGGCGCCGAAGCGGCGCTGGCGACCGAGCTCGCCGCACTCGCCCCGGCCGAGCAGGAGGAGCGGCTGCTGGAGCACATCCGCGCCCAGAGCGCCGTGGTCCTCGGCCACGCGTCGGCCGAGGACGTGCCGCCCACCGCGCACTTCCTGGAGCTCGGCTTCGACTCGCTCACCGCGATCGACCTGCGCCGGCGCCTGTCGGCGGCGACCGGTGTCCGCCTGCCCGCCGGACTGGCCTTCGACCATCCCACGCCCGCCAGGCTCGCCAGGCACCTGTTGACGCGGCTCCGGGGCGCCGGCCACGGCACGGCGGAGGAGCGGCCCGCCGACATGCTGGTGCAGCTCTACCGGCACGCGAGCGAGAACGGGACGGCCGCCGAGGCCATGGGGATGCTGATGGAGGCGGCCCGTTTCCGGCCCTCGTTCCAGCGGCCCGAGGAACTGGCCCAGCGGCCCGCCCCGGTACGGCTGTCGCAAGGCGACCGTCCCCTCGCGCTGATGTGCTTGTCGCCGTACGTCGTACCGGCCGGGGCGCATCAGTACGCGCGGTTCGCCGCACCCTTCCGCGACCGGCTGGACGTGTGGGCGCTGGTCCACCCCGGCTACGAGAAGGGCGAGCCGGTCCCGTCCGATCCGGACGTCGTGCTCCGGCTGCACGCGCAGACCGTACGGGAGTGCGCTGGCGGAAAGCCGGTCGTCCTGCTCGGCTACTCCTCGGGCGGCTGGATCGCCCACGGCGTGGCGGCACACCTGGAGGCCATGGGCGAGCGGCCGGCGGCCGTGGTCATGGTCGACAGTTTCAGCCGCGAGGTCCCCTTCGACCACCAGGTGCTCAACGCGATGGCCCAGGCGCAGTCGCAGCGCCTGGACTTCATGAGGTCCGGCGGCGAACAGCTCACCGCGATGGGCCGCTACATGTGCCTGTTCGACGACTGGGCCGCGCCGCAGATCGCCGCGCCGACCCTGCTCGTACGGGCGAGCGAGCCCATGCTGGCCGACGCCACGGACGGCGACGGGCGCGCGGCACCGCCCGAGCACGTGGACACGATCGTCGAAGTGACTGGAAACCACTACTCGATGCTGGAGGACCACGCCGGCAGCACCGCGGCGGCGGTGGATTCCTGGCTGGCGGACGTCGTCACCGATCCGTCCGGCCCTGCCGCACCTCCGGACGCAACGACCGCATGACCGGCCCGCGACCACCGCGGGCACCCCGGACCCGGACAGAGCAGATGTGGGAGAGAAACCATGACGAAGACTCTCTACGAGATAGGCGAGACCCCGCCCCTCGGTGAGGTCCCGCGGCAGATGTACGCCTCGGTGATCCGCCAGAACCGCTTCGGAGAGCCGAAGCAGGCGTTCCGCACCGAGGTCGTCGACACCCCCCAGGTGGGCCGGGGCCAGGTGCTGGTCTACGTGATGGCCGCCGGCATCAACTACAACAATGTGTGGTCCTCGCTGGGCGAGCCGGTCGACGTCATCGGCATGCGACAGCGCCAGGGCCAGCCCGAGGACTTCCACATCGGAGGCTCGGAGGCCTCCGGCGTGGTGTGGGCCGTCGGCGAAGACGTCCGCAACGTCGAGGTGGGTGACCACGTGCTGCTCACCAGCGGCCAGTGGGACGAGGCCGCCGCGGACATCCGGCTGGGCACGGACCCTCTGGTCTCGGAGAGCATCAAGGCCTGGGGATACGAGACCAACTTCGGTTCCTTCGCGCAGTTCTGCCGCGTCGACGAGTACCAGTGCCACCCCAAGCCCGCCCATCTGTCGTGGGAGGAGTCGGCGGCCTTCCTGCTCACCGGGCCCACCGCCTACCGGCAGCTGTTCGGCTGGCAGGGCAACACGGTCCGCCCCGGCGACCCCGTGCTGATCTGGGGCGGTGCGGGCGGCCTCGGCTCGATGGCCATCCAGCTCGTCAGGCTGGCCGGCGGCATCCCGATCGCCGTGGTCTCCAGCGAGGACCGCTCCGAGTACTGCCGCCGCCTCGGGGCGGTGGGCACCATCAACCGCCGTGACTTCGATCATTGGGGCCGGCTGCCCGATGCCGGGGACGCCGAGGCGTCGGCGCGGTTCCTGCGCGGCGCTCGCGGGGTCGGCAAGAAGGTCTGGGAGATCCTCGGTGAGCGCAGGTCCCCGCGGATCGTGCTGGAGCACAGCGGCCAGGACACCCTGCCGACCTCGATGTACCTGTGCGACAACGCCGGCATGGTGGTGATCTGCGGTGGCACCTCCGGCTACAACGGCGACGTCGACCTGCGCCACCTGTGGATGCGCTCCAAGCGCCTCCAGGGCTCGCACTACGCCGACACCCGCCAGTGCCGCGAGGTCATCAGCCTCGTCGGCGCCGGCATGCTCGACCCCTGTCTGTCCGTCTGCGAAGGCCTCCAGGACATCGGGCGCATGCACCAGATGATGCACGACAACGTGCACCCCTCCGGGAACATGGCCGTCCTCGTGAACGCGCCCCGGCGCGGCGAGATCGCGCTCGAACTCGCCGCCGCCTGACCGTCCCGCCGTACGAACCCCCTTTCCACAAGCTCAAGGAGAGTCATGCCCGAGCCCACCGTCGACGTGCCCGCCGTCCCCAAGGCCCGCAGCTGTCCGTTCCTGCCGCCGGACGGCATCGCCGACATCCGGGCGGCCGCCCCGGTGACCCGGGCCACCTTCACCAGCGGCCACGAGGCGTGGCTGGTGACCGGTTACGAGGAGGTGCGCGCCCTGCTGCGCGCCCCCTCGTTCAGCGTCCAGGTGCCCCACGCACTGCATACCCAGGACGGCGTCGTCACGCAGAAGCCCGGCCGCGGCAGCCTGCTGTGGCAGGACGAGCCGGAGCACACCTCGGACCGCAAGCTGCTCGCCAAGGAGTTCACCGTCCGGCGCATGCAGGCGCTCCGGCCGAACATCCAGCGCATCGTCGACGAGCACCTCGATGCCATCGAGGCGCAGGGCGGCCCGGTCGACCTGGTGAAGACCTTCGCCAACCCGGTGCCGTCCATGGTGATCTCCGACCTGTTCGGTGTCCCGGTCGAGCGCCGGGCGGAGTTCCAGGACATCGCCGAGGCGATGATGCGGGTCGACCAGGACGCCGCCGCCACCGAGGCCGCCGGCATGCGCCTGGGCGGGCTGCTCTACCAGCTCGTCCAGGAGCGCCGGGCCGACCCCGGGGACGACCTGATCTCGGCGCTGATCACCACAGAGGACCCCGATGGCGTCGTCGACGACATGTTCCTCATGAACGCGGCCGGCACCCTGCTGATAGCGGCCCACGACACCACCGCCTGCATGATCGGCCTCGGCGCGGCGCTGTTGCTCGACCGCCCCGACCAGCTGGCCCTGCTTCGCGAGGACCCGTCGCTGGTCGCCAACGCGGTAGAGGAGCTGCTGCGCTACCTCACCATCGGCCAGTTCGGCGGCGAACGCGTCGCCACCCGGGACGTCGAACTCGGTGGCGTGCGCATCGCCGAGGGCGAGCAGGTCGTCGCGCACGTCCTCGCCGCCGACTTCGACCCCGCCTTCGTGGAGGAGCCGGAGCGGTTCGACATCACCCGCCGCCCCGCCCCGCATCTGGCCTTCGGCTTCGGCGCACACCAGTGCATCGGCCAGCAACTCGCCCGGATCGAGCTGCAGATCGTCTTCGAGACCCTGCTCCGCCGTCTCCCGACCCTGCGCCTGGCCAAGCCCGTCGAGGAACTCCGCTTCCGCACCGACATGGTCTTCTACGGCGTGCACGAGCTGCCCGTCACCTGGTGACCTCCGCACCACGGCTCACTCCCAGAGGTGATCAGCGCCCGCGGACCGCGTGCGCTGATCACGCCTTCCGTCGCCGCCTCGCGCCGGGGGCGGCCAAGGCGGCCGTGCGCACCACTGGTTGCCTGCTTCGGGTGCGTGACCGTCGGACCTGGAGAGCCCGCATGCCGGTCTTCGTGCCGCCGGGACTCTCCCGCCGCTGCCGCGGTCCTCGCGCCGGCCGTCCCCGAAGCCGCTTGCCGCACGCCACAGCGCGACGCAGCGGCGGTCGCGTCCCGGGCGGCCCGGCGCGCAGTCCCGTTCACCGAGGCGGCCGTCACCGAGCACGGAGCCGGTCACTTGCCCGACGAAAGGGTCCGGGGCCGGACGGCCGGGTGCAGACAGGGCTGCTTACGGCTTGCCGACGGACTGAAACCTGTTTCCCGTAGCCCATCACTCACCGATGAACGACCGTACTGCCGATTGCGAAAGGCACGACATGACCGAGAGCGAAATGCGCCTCACCGGGTCGCAGACTCCGTCCTTCCCTCAGGACCGGACCTGCCCGTACCAGCCGCCGAAGGCCTACGCGGAATGGCGGGGTGAGAGCCCGCTGACGCAGGTCACGCTGTTCGACGGCCGACCGGCGTGGCTGATCACCGGGCATGCCGAGGGACGGGCGCTGCTCGTCGATCCCCGGCTGTCCTCCGACTGGGGTCACCCGGCCTTCCCCGTCGTCGTCCGGCGCACCGAGGGCCGCGGCGGGCTCGCCTTCCCGCTGATCGGCGTCGACGACCCCCTGCACGCCCGTCAGCGGCGCATGTTGATCCCCAGCTTCGGCGTCAAGCGCATGAACGCCATCCGTCCCAGGCTTCAGAGCCTCGTCGACCGGCTTCTGGACGACATGCTGGCGGAGGGGCCGGTCGTGGACCTGGTGTCGGCCTTCGCCCTGCCGGTGCCCTCCATGGCGATCTGCGAGCTGCTAGGCGTCCCGTACGGCGACCATGACTTCTTCGAGGAGTGCTCCCGCGACTTCGTGGGCGCCGCGACGTCGGCGGAGGCCGACGCGGCTTTCGGCGAGCTCTACACGTATCTGCACGGCCTGGTCGGGAAGAAGCAGGCCGAGCCCGAGGACGGTCTGCTGGACGAGCTGATCGCACGCCAGTTGGAGGAGGGCGAGCTGGACCACGACGAGGTGGTCATGATCGCGCTGGTCCTGCTGGTGGCCGGCCACGAGACCACCGTCAACGCGATCGCCCTCGGTGCACTCACGCTCATCCAGCACCCCGAGCAGACCGACGTGCTGCTGCGCGACCCCGGTGCGCTCCCGGGAGTGGTCGAGGAGCTGCTGCGGTTCACCTCCGTCTCCGACTACTTGGTCCGGATGGCCAAGGAAGACATCGATGTCGGCGGCGAGACCGTCAGGGCCGGGGACGCGGTGCTGGTCTCCATCACACTGATGAACCGCGACGCGAAGGCGTACGAGAACCCCGACGTCTTCCACGCCCGGCGCACCGCACGCCACCACGTCGGCTTCGGCCACGGCATCCATCAGTGCCTGGGGCAGAACCTCGCCCGCGCCGAACTCGAGATCGCCCTCGGCGCGCTCTTCGCCCGCATCCCGGGCCTGCGGCTGGCCGTACCCCTGGACGAGGTGCCCATCAAGGCTGGCCACGACGCCCAGGGCCCGATCGAGCTCCCGGTCACCTGGTGAGGGGCCGGGCGGAAGGAACGGAAGGAAGCGAGGCCGGCCACACCATGCGCATCACCGTCGACCGCGACCGGTGCATCGGCTCCGGCCAGTGCGTCATGACCGCACCCGGCGTCTTCACCCAGGACGACGACGCGCTGGTCGCCCTGGTCCCGGGACATGAGGACGCGGCGGCGGACCCGCGCGTGCGCGACGTCCCTATGGCCTGTCCGGTACAGGCGATCGCGATCCACGAGGACTGAGCTGCATCGGCCGTGAGGCCCGGGGTCCCCAACCGTGCGAGTGGTGGCTCTCCGGGAGCCGGTCGGTCAGGGCCACCGCTTGCTGAATCCCGCAGCGGCGCGTCACGGGGACATGGAACTGGATGAGTCGACCGGCGAGGCAGAGCATGGATGCATCACGCTCGTCGGCCGGAGCCGGGCCCGTCCCGTCCCGGGCCCCGCCCCGTGAGCGCGTCGTCGGCACCGTGGCTCAGCAGTTCGTGGAGCAGCGGGGTCGCGGGCAGTGCCGGGTGGAGGTACACGCGCTCGCGGCGTTGCTCGACGGCGGCCAGCAGCTTCCGGAAGGTGGTCCTCGCCTCCTCGATTCGCCCGCCGTGATGTTGCGCCTGGCCCAACAGGCCCAGGTGGAGCGGGTGGCGTAAGTACGTCCTGGACTGGCCTAATTCAGCCAGTGAGGTGTGGATGAGGGCGAGGCCGTCGTCGTGATGTCCTGTGTGCGCCAGGCCCCACCCTTTGACGACGCCCAGCATTGCCTTCCAGTAGAGCAGTCCGTGTTCGCCCGCGACGCGGATGCCCTCGTCGCTCGAGGCGAGTGCGGTGAGGGTGTCACCCTCCCAAGTCGCCACGACCCCGTCCACGTACAGCGCGAAGGAGCGGTCGGACGGCCTGCTTTCGTACTCGGTGAGGCTCAACAGCTCACGTCGGCGCGCGCAGGCGGTCCGCCGGTGTCCAAGGAGCCAGTGGGTGAAGGTGTCGTAGGAGCGGCAGGAGACGCGTGGGTCGTGCTGGAAGGTTCGCGCCAGCGCGTGATTCTCGTTGGCGAAACGATCCGCTATGCCGACGCCGCGCTCCAATTCGGCGAGTGCCTGCGGGAGCATCCCGCGCACATGCAGCACGATGCCTTCGCCGTACGCCGCACCGAGCGCCGCCACGGGCTCCCAGGTCTGCCGCGAGATCTTCCGCAGCAGGCCGGAGAACTGCCGCGAGGCGTCGTAGCGGCCGGTGACCATGTACGCCGTACACAGCGCCCAGAGCACCGACGGGTCCTCGGGGGCATGAGCGGCCGTGCTGAGGGCGCGACCGCGCGTCAGTGCCGTCTCGGCCTCAGGGTGGCCGTAGCCGCGAGTGGTGGCGAGTACCTGGCCGAGTTGGATGTGCAGGTCCTGTTCCAACCTCCCTGTGGCGGGATCGTCCTGCGGCAGGAAGCCGACCAGGTGCACGGCGCGGCGCAGCCAGATCTCCACCTGCTCGTACGCCATGGACTGCTCGGCGTGTTCCGCGGCGAGCAGAAGCCGAGGCAGCACCTCGGCGGCGGGCAGCGCACTCTTGGCGTGCCAGCTGTGATGCGCCACCCGCTCGATCTCCTCGTCCCCCACCTGCCCGCGCCTGCGCGCGCACAGCGCGTCGGCGACCCTGGCGTGCAGACGGTGGCGGTCCTCACGGGGGAGCTCGTCGACGAGCGTCTCCTGGACCAGGGCGTGAGCGAAGTGCAGCCGCCCCGGATGGTGCGGGTCCTCCCAGAGCAGGCCAGCACGGATGGCCGACTCAAGACCCGCGACGACCGGTTCGTCGTGCGTGGCGGTCCGGTGCAACAGGTCGGTGTCCACCTCGGCGCCGATGACGGCGCACAGGTGAAGCACTCGCAGGACCGGCTCGGGCAGCGCGGCGAACCGCTGGTGCAGTGCCTCGCGTACTCCGGTGGGAATGTGAGCCAGGAGCGTGTCGGCCGCATCCGGGCGACGGAGCTTACGCGCGTCGTCCACGAGAGAGAGAAGCTGGATCACCGAGTACGGGTTGCCTTCGCTGCGCCGGTGCAGCACCTCGACGACCTTCGGGTCCACACCGGGTCCTGCGTGTGCCTCGACGAGGGCACCGACGGCCTGCAGGGAAAGCCCGCCGAGCCGCAGCGTCTCGGTCCTGGGGCCGCGTAGCACCTCGGAGACCATCCGGCGCAGCGTCGCGTCCGACTCGGCCTCGAACGCCCGCGCCGTGAGCACGATGCTGATCGGATGGCCCTGGCAGCGGGTGCTCAGCAGCCTGAGCAGGTCGAGGGAGGCGGTGTCCGCCCATTGCAGATCTTCGAGGAGCAGGACGAGCGGGTGTTGTCCGGCGAGGGCGAGCAGCACCTCGCAGACCGCGTCATGGGCGAGGAAGCGGGCCTGGCGCCAGTCGGATGCCCATCCCGGGTCTCCGGTCCGGGCCGCCGACCGTTCGGGCATCAGTGGGGCGAGCAGGGCGCCGAACGGTTCCGTCGCCTCGCGAAAGGCATCCGGCCGGGTCGCGGACAGCCGCCGCAGGATCTGCGTCCACAGCCAGTAGGCGGGCACGCCCTCGCCGGGGAAGCAGTGGCTCCAGAGCACCTCCAGCCTGGAGCCGTTCTCGTGCGCGTCCATGCTCTCCAGACGCGCCGCGAGTTCGAGCAGCAGGCGGGTCTTTCCGACTCCGGGGGGGCCGAGGACACCGGCCACATGGCCGTGGCCCACGACCGCGCTCGCGGCGGCGGTCGTCAGGCGGTCGAGCTCCTGGCCACGGCCGGTGAACGGCGAGGGGGCAGGCGCCCACCCCGACTCGAACTCCGGGGATTCCCCGGCTTCCCGGGCGGCAGCCGGCTCGTGTTCCGGTCCGGGTACGGGCCGCGACCGGGACGACCCGGTCCGCGCGCCGGCGGCATCCGCCCGCGGGCCCGGCGGCACATCGGTTCGCGCCCTCGGGCGCGCGTCGGTCCCCGCGATCCCCTCGCGTTCGACGGCCGTGCCGGACTCGTCCGTCCCGTTGGCGCCGCCGGATGCCACCGCCGGGCCGTACCCCCGGACCGTGACGGCCGTCCCGCCGTTCCAGGAGGCCCCGAATCTCTGCAAGCCCTCGGAGTCTTGTACTCCGACGTCACCGATCTCGTTCGTCACCGGCGGGACACACGACGCTCCGGTGGACTCGAGCGGTGGGGGAGGCAGCTTCTTCGAGGGGGCGCTCGTTCCCGGCTCCTGGCGCAGGATCGCGCCTCTGACCCGGCGCAGTTCGGCCGAGGTGTCCACGCCGAACTCCTCGACCAGATGACTGCGCGTCCGCTCGTACACCTCGAGCGCCTCGGCCTGCCGCCCGAGCCGGGACAGTGCCGTCATGAGGTGGCCGACCAGCCGCTCCCGCGTGGGATGACGGCGCGCCTCCCCGTCCAGATCGGCGGCCACCTCCTCGGCCGCGCCGAGAGCCAGCCGTGCCTCGGCGCGGGACTCGACGGCGGTGAGCCGGATCTGTTCGAGTCGGGTGCACTCGTCGCTGAGCGGCGGATGGCCGTCGAACTCCGCGTACGGCGAGCCGCGCCACAGCCCCAGAGCCTCGGTGAGCCGTGCATGCGCGGCGCGCGGATCGCGCTGCTCCAGCAGCCGCCGTCCGTCGGTGACCAGACGCTCGAAGCGGCAGGCATCGACCTGTTCGGGGTCGAGATCGAGGACATAGCCCGGTGTCCGATGACGCAGCACCGAAGTTTGGCCTGTTCCCGTCTTTGCGCGCAGGGACCGTCGCAGATGGGAGACGTGACTCTGGAGTGTGGCGACGGCGTGCCGGGGCGCCTGGTCACCCCACAGTTCCTCGACGAGCAGCTCGGTGGGCACCACACGGCCGAGGCGTACGAGCAGCAGGGCGAGCAGGGTTCGCCGACGTGGCGGGCCGAGCGGCAAATCATGCCCGTCGTGTCGCGCCGACATGGGCCCCAGAACGCTCAGGAGGAGCTCAGCCTGGCCGGTCGTCCCGGGTGACACGTCTGCGGGCGGAGGGAAAGGCATGAACGGTCCTCATCGTGCTTGCGGATATGGCTGACGGACGGTTCGAGCTGGCTGGTCTCACACCTTCTTCTGTGGATCCTGACATGGCGAACGGCGCCCTCCAAGCCGGAGATCCGGCGATTGGCAAGAAAGCGTCAGGTGTCCGGCAAGGATTTCGACAAGGGGGCCGAAAAACGACGGCGGGCGGCGGCAAGGTGCCGCCAGCGGCTCGACCAGAACCCTGCAAGGGCCGTGAAGCACGATGTTCGCATCTGGAGTTACCGCTGGTCCCAGGGCCGATGACGCCCCTGCCGACAGCCTCACGGCCGTTCGCCGGCGTCCGAGTTTATTTCGCCCAAGTTTCCTAACTGGGAGGTCTCTCTTGCTGAGTCCAGCACCTGCAACTCCGGGCCTGTGCATGGCGAGCCTCGATAAAACCTTGACCATCCAGCAGGCGAACCAGGAGTTCTTCAGGCAGTTCAACGGATCGTCCGAGGACATATGCGGTCGCAATTTCCGTGACGTCGTGCACCCGAGCGTGCAGCAACCGTTGATGCGTCAATTATTGAATTTACTCGAAGGGAAACACCAGCGATTCGTCACGCCCGTCATCGCCGTGGGGCCCAGCGCGGAGTCCGCCTTCACCGTTCCCCTCACCGCGGTCGCGGTACGCGGCGTCCTGCCCGACACGACCGCGATCCTGGTCATGATGCCCACGGCCGGGGACGCCGAGCAGACACCTGTGATGCCCCGACGCAAGAAGATCCTCTCCTCGATGGACGCGCGCATCCTCGAAGGCATCGCCGCCGGCGTCTCCACCATCCCCTTGGCGGCAAGCCTCTACCTCAGTCGGCAGGGCGTCGAGTACCACGTGACCTGCCTGCTGCGGAAGCTGAAGGTGCCCAACCGCGCCGCGCTGGTCTCCCGTGCCTACTCACTGGGCGTACTCAAGGTCGGCACCTGGCCCCCCCAGGTCGTGGACGGCTTCGTGAAGTGAGCGGGCACGGGGCCCGCGCCGGGCGCCCGCGCGCGGGTGGCCGGCGCGGCGTTCGCCCGGGCCGGACACAGGGTCGCCGGACTCGCCGTTCACCCGGTATCCGGCAAGCACATGGCGGAGCGGCTCGCGTGCGTGCACGCGCGGTGGACGAGCACCTCACCGGCGCCTACCACAGGCTCCGGGCCGCCGGACGGCCCGAACCGGCCGCGTCCTGCCCTCTGCCGCCCGGTCCGGCGGACGCCTGAAGACATGCGTGAACTCTGCCCGCGCCCGGGAACGGCCGTACCGTGACGCCCTCTTCCGCGCCCCGGGCAACCGAACAGCCGTGCCTGGCCTTCACCGGGTCGACTCGCGTCCGATCCGGACGTCGCCGACGGCCTTTGCGCGATCTTCACACGGTCCGTTCCGCCCCGGACCGCCACTCCGGTCGGCGTTCCGATTCATCTTTCCCTCCAAGTTCAGGAGCCACAGCGTGATTGACCACCAGCCTCTGTCCCGCCGCCGCATGCTCGGCCTGGCGGTCCTGGGTGCCGCCGCACTCGGGGGGCAGACCACGATCACCGCCGCCCCCCGGGCGGCCGCTGCCACCGCAACCAGTGGTTCCGGCGGCACGTTCGTCCCTGCCGTCGTGGTCGGCACCGGTTACGGCGCGGCCGTCTCCGCCCTGCGCCTCGGTGCGGCAGGGGTCCCCACCCTGATGCTGGAGATGGGCCGACTGTGGAACCAGCCCGGTCCGGACGGCAACGTGTTCTCCGGAATGCTCAAGCCCGACAAGCGCTCCAGCTGGTTCAAGACCCGCACCGAGGCGCCGCTCGGCTCCTTCATGTGGCTCGACCTCGCCAACCGGGACATCGAGCCCTACGCGGGCGTACTGGACCGGGTCAATTTCGACCAGATGTCCGTGTACGTGGGACGCGGGGTCGGTGGCGGTTCGCTCGTCAACGGCGGCATGGCGGTCACGCCCCGGCGCTCGTACTTCGAGGAGGTGCTGCCCCAGGTCGACGCCGAGGAGATGTACTCCAAGTACTTCCCCCGCGCGAACTCCACCCTCCGGGTCAACAACATCGACAAGAGCTGGTTCGAGCAGACCGACTGGTACTCGTTCGCGCGTGTCTCGCGCCGGCAGGCCTCGAACGCGGGCCTGAGCACCACCTTCGTGCCCAACGTCTACGACTGGGACTACATGCGCCGTGAGGCGAACGGTGCGGTGCCCAAGTCCGCGCTGGCCGCCGAGGTGATCTACGGCAACAACCACGGCAAGGTCTCACTCGACAAGAGCTACCTGGCGGCCGCCCTGGGCACCGGCAAAGTCACCATCGAGACCTTGCACGAGGTCAGGACGATCCGTCAGCAGAACGACGGCACATATGCGCTGACCGTCGAGCAGAGGGACGCCGACGGCAAGCTGCTCGCGACCAAGGAGGTCTCCTGCCGCCACCTCTTCCTCGGCGCAGGCAGCCTCGGCTCGACCGAGTTGCTGCTGCGTGCCCGGGAGACCGGCACCCTCCCGAACCTCAGCCCTGAGATCGGCGGAGGCTGGGGCCCCAACGGCAACATCATGACCGCCCGCGCCAACCACATGTGGAACCCCACGGGCACCAAGCAGTCGTCGATCCCCGCCCTCGGCATCGACGACTGGGACAACCCGGACACCCCCGTCTTCGCCGAGATCGCCCCCCTGCCGGCGGGAGTCGAGACCTGGGCCAGCCTCTACCTGGCCATCACCAAGAACCCGGAGCGCGGCACCTTCGTCTACGACGCCGCCAAGGACCGGGCGGACCTGCGCTGGACCCGGGACCAGAACGCACCCGCGGTCGCGGCCGCGAAATCGCTGTTCGACCGCATCAACAAGGCCAACGCCACCGTCTACCGGTACGACCTCTTCGGCAAGCAGATCAAAGCCTTCGCCGACGACTTCTGCTACCACCCGCTCGGCGGCTGCGTCCTCGGCAAGGCCACCGACAACTACGGCCGCGTCGCCGGATACAAGAACCTCTACGTGACCGACGGCTCACTCGTCCCCGGCAGTATCGGCGTCAACCCGTTCGTGACCATCACGGCACTGGCGGAGCGGAACGTCGAGCGCATCATCAAGCAGGACGTCACGGATTCCTGACCAGCGGTAGGCGCGGCCCGACAGCGCCCCACCCCTTCTCCTCCCGGCGAACGCCCCGCCACGGCGGGCGGTCGAACCGAAACCGAAAAGGAACGACTCCGTGAACTCCGCGCTCACCGAGAACAACAGCCTCTGGATCCGCAGGTTCCACCCGCGCCCCGACAGCCGCGCCCGGCTGGTCTGCCTGCCCCACGCGGGCGGCTCCGCCAGCTTCTACTTCCCCGTTTCCCGGTCCATGCCCGACAGCGTCGACGTGCTGTGCGTGCAGTACCCCGGCCGCCAGGACCGCCGCACCGAACCTCTCCTGGACTCCGTACCGGCGCTCGCCGACAAGGTCTACGAGGCCCTCCTGCCCTGGACCGACCGGCCCATCGCCCTGTTCGGCCACAGCATGGGCGCCTCCCTCGCCTACGAGATCGCCCGACGGCTGGAGCAGGAGCGGGGCGTCATGCCCGCCGCCCTCATCGCCTCCGGCCGCCGCGCCCCGTCCACGCACCGTGACGAGACCCTCCACCTGCGCGACGACGACGGCCTCGTCGCCGAGATGCGCGGCCTCAGCGGCACCAACCCCCAGCTGCTGGGCGACGAGGAAGTCCTGCGCATGATCCTCCCGGCCATCCGGGCGGACTACCGCGCAGCCGAGACCTACGTCTGGGAACCCGGGCCGCCCCTGCGCTGCCCCGTGACCTGCCTCGTCGGCGACGACGACCCGAAGGTCACCGTGGAGGAGGCCGCCGCCTGGTCCGGGCACACCGACGGCCCCTTCATGCTGAAGGTCTTCCCCGGCGGCCACTTCTTCCTGGCCCAGCACCAGACGGAGATCGTCCGCCTCATGGCCACCCAGCTGGAGGCGTCCGACCGGGCATGAGGACCGGCCTGCCCGTCGCGCCGTGAGACCTCCGCACAGCGCGGCGATCCTGCTGCAGCACGTTGCCATGGCCTGCCAGCAGCAGGTCGTCCTGCAGAGCCCCCGACGGAGCGCTCCGTCACCAGCTTCCCGCACGTGCGGCGCGAGCTGACCGACGCGTACGTCAGGCTCGTCGGCATGAAGTCGTTCAGCGACCGCGCTGTCGACTGCGAGACGCCGCGGCCAGTGTCTGACCAGTCGGTGACCGGATGGATCCGCTGCCAGCCCTGATGCGGCCCTGCCGGCGCCCACCTGGCCTGCGGACAGGCCAGCACGGCCCCCGGCGGTGGAGATCAGCGCGGCCGGGGGATCTGCTCGCGTTGGCGGCGGCGCCCGTAGCGGGTCAACCCGCGCGGCTTGAACACCGACAGGGCGGCCGCCGTCAGGAGCACCAGCAGAGCGGCGGCCGCGTCCGCGATCAACTGGATGCGCATGCCCTGAAGCTCGCCTCCCGCGAGGGCGGCCCGGGCAGCCGCGTCGGCCAGGTGTCCGACCGGCTGCATGTGGACCAGCAGCAGAACGGTCGCGCCCACGGTGATCAGAAGTTTCGCGATGACCCAGTAGTGCCGCAGCAGCCCCCACACCGTGCCGAACGACTGCACCAGGCCGGTCAGCAAGGAGGCGACGCTGAACGGGACGATCACGTACCAGCCGATCACGTCCATGGCCAGGTATGCGCCCCGCACCATCTGGGGCTCGCTGCTGGTCAGCCCGGCGACGGCGAGGGCCAGGAAGGCCGCGACCGAGCCCAGCCAGCCTACCGAGGCAGTGACGTGAGCCGTGAGCGTCAGCTTGCGCAGCCGCAGCCGCAGCCGCAGCCGCAGCCGCAGCCGCAGCCGCAGCCGCAGCGGGAACGCGGTCACGGCGTATGCCCCGTCATGCCGCCACCCGCCAGGTGCACGATCACGAACACCACGAACAGAACAACAGCGATCGCCGCGGAGACCTTCACCCCGCGCGGCGCCCCCTCGCCGTCGTCATCGTGCCGGTCCGGTGAGCCTGCCATGAGGTTGGTGACCTTGATTGAGCGGTAGAGCATGCCGTACTGCAGGACGAGCATCGCCGCGTCGCGGCGCCCGATCCGGGTGCCTTGGTCAATCTTGCTAAGCACCTTGACCAGGTACTTCAGAGCGAGACCGGCGGATCCGATCGGGTTCGGTACCTCCGCACGCCGAGACCGGCGCGCCGTATCCGACGCCGGCTGCTGCGTAGAGCAGGGAGAATCCAGTCGCCCGGACTCGTTCCGGCAGTTGGCTTTGGAGAGCAGGTTCCGCTCATGGACGATCGAGGCTAGAACTTCGCCAGGAGGTCCTTTACCAGCACCAGTTCCTCTTTCTTGGGCATCTTGATCAGGAATCCGCTGATGTCCAGAGCAAATTCCATCGCATCCATTGCGTGAAAATTAGGGCGGGAGAACTTGTTCGCACACGCCACGCCGAGGCGGAGAGTGAACAGGCCATTAAGGGTGGCATTCACTGCGACTGCGGCCGGAACTCCTGCCACCGGAAAGGCTAAAATCAAGGGTGCTGCGGCCCATGTCAGTAATTTCGATCCTAAAACGTAGCCAGAAACTGCGCTTACGCCTGCTGCCGCAAGCTTCGCGGTGACCGTCAGGCTCAGATCGTGTCCGGCTTTCTTGGCGATTGCGCCTATCATCACCGCCCACGTGGCACCCACGCCGGCCATGTCGAGCGTCGGTACGAAAAGACCAGGAACGGCGATTCCGCTTGCCGCAATAACACCCGCCCCGATGGCATCTTGATATTTCGAATCAATGCGCGACACATGGGGAGATTAGCAGATGGGCGAGGTCTTCTTGTATGGCTGGGTTCAAGCGGGCGTGCCTTTTTTATCGCCCTGGATAAGTTCTGCCTGGTGAATCGTTCCTGCGGTAATTGAGGCACATCGTTTGTTACATGAATGTCTCCCCGAAACATGCGCCTCATAGTTCTGACTCATGGTCAACCAGCCCCGAAGCCGCCGGCGATATGCACACGAGGGCGACCCGAGCGCAGGTCCGACATCTTCGCCACCACCATCCCCCGCGACCAAAAGCGCGGCTCCCCCAGAACGTCGCCTATCGACGATGTCGTCGGCCGCGCCCGGCTGCACATGAGCCGTGTACCCCGCAGTACATCAATGCGGCCGCCGCCTCGCGTTCGCCCGGCCGTTACTGCCACCTGCCACGCCCTGTAACGCCGCACATCGGCACGGCCCCGCCCCGCACGCCGTGCCGTCTTGCCCGCGTAACCCTGCTCCTGCTCCTGCGGCTGAGGTGGCTCGCAGGCCGGGCGGCGCTGGGGTGGATGAGTTTCGTATGGGCGGTGCTGGCGCCCGACGTGTCCTCAGCAACCGAACACCGACCAGCAGATGTCGTTGCGCAATCGCTGGTCGTCAAGTACGAGTTCGCGAATCTTCTTTGGGAGCTGGTCGCGCTGCCACTGGCACTCGCGTCGCCCTGCGGCCTCACTCTCGCCTTTTGGTGT
The DNA here is from genome assembly GCF_001746415.1 of Streptomyces agglomeratus. NCBI lineage: Bacteria > Bacillati > Actinomycetota > Actinomycetes > Kitasatosporales > Streptomycetaceae > Streptomyces > Streptomyces agglomeratus. The sequence continues at coordinate 224,425 of NZ_MEHJ01000001.1, read as the reverse complement.
GCCGGCGCGTGCGGCCTTGATCGCATAGGCAGCCGCTCCGAGCTCGTGCGCGGCGACGTGTGCGACGACTGCGGCCTGGCCGGCGGCGTAGGCGGCATACCGTGCTGCGCCATGCAGGTCTCGAGCCGCGCCCATCGCATGGCCGCCCGCCGCGCGGGCCTGCATCATCTTGACCTCGCCACGCACCCAGGCGCGGGCATGTTCGATCGCCTGGCGCGGCCGTGGGTCCTCAGACTTGGCCGACTCGAAGAGGTCAAGGACGTGCTCGGCGCAAGCTGCCGCCCAAAGGGCGAGGAGATGGTGATCCGAATCAGTGAGGGTCCCACCGCGGCGGATCGTCACGAAGCGAGGGTCCCTGACCTTCGGGAGAATCATGGCTGACATTCCTTCCTGCTGGGATGAAGCGAAGCCTGTGAACCCGGTGGGCGATCCACGTTCGCAACCACCGATAGAACTCAAGCAGGGTCGAGGAGCCGGTTCTGCCACTCGGCCATGCCCTCGAGGACCTTGTCGGTGATTGTGCAGATCGTCTGGCGGGAGACCTCGGCGCCATAGACCTCGGCCAGGTGGGCCTGGACCTCTCCGGTTGTCAGGCCCTTGGCCGCGAGCGAGATGACCATCTCGTCCACACCGGAAAGGCGCTTCCGCCGCTTCTTGACGATCTTCGGCTCGAAGCTGCCTTCCCGGCCCCGGGGCACGGTTATCTCGACCGGGCCGACGTCGGTCAGCACGGTCTTGGCTCGGGTGCCATTGCGCGAGTTGCCGCTGTTCTTCCCGGCCGGATCGTGCTTGTCGTAGCCGAGGTGGTCGGTGATCTCGCCCTCGAGAGCGGACTCCAGCAGCCGCTTCGTCAGCTGCTGGAGCAGCCCGCCTTCGCCGGTCAATTGGAGCCCCTCAGCCTGAGCCCGGCCCACCAACTCATCGATCAGACGGTCGTCCACAGACTTCACCGACACCGCCTCAGACGGCTCTGCAGACTCGGCCTCGGTCACGTTGTTGCTGGTCATCGATGCATCTTCCATGATCGGGAGTTACACCGAACGTTTTACAGTCCCCGGTCCGGGTGCCGCCGGGCCCCGCCCGAAGGGGCGCGAGCCCGGCCCCCATCACCCGAGCCGGAAGTCCCGATGCCGAGGCATGGTTCACCCGGCGCCCTGCGTGAACGCGCGTCAGCGCCCGGTGTCGGCGAACCAGACAAATCCGTCTGCCTCCCGGTCCCCCTCCCCGCTCACCTCCTCGAGCACCGGTCCCCCGGCGCCCGGGTGCCTGTCGGCGCGGTCGGGCAGGAGGACTTCGACCCGTACGGATCCGGTCTTGCGCTGCTGGGCTACGAACTCGTCGATCTGGGTCCGGCACGCGTGGTCCAGGTGCGTCAGGGCCGTCAGGTCCAGGCGCATGCGGGGTGTTCCGGCGGCCGAGAGCGCTTCGAGGGCTTCCAGCAGCTGCGGGAGCCGGACGAAGGTGGCGCTGCCCGTGATGATCAGCTTCGCCGTCTGAGCGTCGGTCGTCTGCCGGAAGGTGGTCCGCGACATGCGCAGCACCGCGAGCAGGGTCCCGGCCGCCAGTCCGACCAGGACGCCCTCCAGCAGCGCCGTACCGAAGATGGCCAGCGTGGTGACGGCCATGACGGTGGCTTCGCCGCGATCCTGCTTCCACAGCAGGCGGAACTGTTCCGGGGCGAACAGCTTCCATCCGCTGTGCACGAGGACGCCGGCCAGGACCGTGATGGGGATGAGGGCGAGCAGGCCGGGGAGCAGGAGCGCGAAGGCGAGGAGCCACAGGCCGTGCAAGGTACGTGAGAGGCGCGTACGTGCGCCGGCCTGGACGTTGGCGGAGCTGCGGGCTACGACGGCCGTCATGGGCAGTGCCCCGAGGGCGCCGCAGACGGTGTTGCCGATGCCCTGGGAGAGCAGTTCGGTGTTGTAGCGGGTGCGCGGTCCGGTGTGCATGCGGTCCACGGCGGCGGCGGTGAACAGGCTCTCCGCCGACGCGATCGCGGTGAAGGTGAGGATGGTGGCGATGACCGCCGGGTCGGCCAGTCCCGCGAGTTCCCCGGGTCCCGGCAGGTGGACGGAGCCGAGGAGGTCGCCGACCTGGAGGGTCTTGATGTCGACGCCCGGCAGTGCGGCGACGCCCATCCCGAGGACGACGGCGACGAGTGCGGCGGGCACCCGGCTCAGTGGGCCCGGCGCCTTCTTCCAGAGGAAGCTGAGGAGCACGGTGATCGTCCCGAGCGCGGCGGCGACGAGCGCGTCGGGCGTACCGAAGGTCCTGGTGACCAGTCCGGGCAGCCCCAGCAGGTTCTCCATCGGCGTGCCCGGCGCCTTCGAGTCGGCGACGGCGTACGACTGACCGATCATCAGCGGCAGTCCGATCCCGGCGAGCATGCCCTGGACGACCGCGACCGAGATGGCCTGGAACATGCGGCCCAGGCGTACGAGTGCCAGAACGATCTGGAGCAGGCCGGTGGCCAGGACGATGATGCCGAGCATGGCCAGTCCGTGTTCCAGCACGGCCTCGGCGACCAGTGCCGCCAGGCCGGCGGCGGGCCCGCTCACCTGGAGCGCACTGCCGCGCATGAGGCCGACCACCAGTCCGCCGACGATGCCGGAGACGATCCCCAGCTCGGGCGGCGCGCCGGACGCCACGGCGACCCCGATGCACAGCGGGAGGGCGACCAGGAAGACCACGAACGAGGCGGTGATCTCCGTACCGAGGGACGCGCCGCGCAGTTCGGCGACGAGTCCCGGCGCCGCCGCCGGGGGCGCGGGAGTCGGCGTGGAGGGGCCGGCGGCACGGGTGGTGTAGCGGGGGCCGGTGGGGCGGGCGTGCCGGGCTCGCTGTCGGGGCGGGGACGGGGAGGACATGGTGGGGGGACTCCTTGTGCGGGCCGGAAGCGGGCTGGGCGGTCAGTGGGGCGCGAAGGTGCCGTCCTCGCCCAGCTCGTGGAGTTCGCCGGTGTCGACGCGGTAGTACCAGCCGTGGAGCCGCAGCGAGCCGTCGTCCAGGAGGTCGCGGACCACGGGGTAGGTGCCCAGCGTCGCCAGCTGGTGCACCACGTTGAGCTGGACCAGCCGTTCGACGGAGCCGGCGTCGTCCGGAGTCCGGGAGGTCAGCACGGGGCGCACCAGGGACAGCCACGCGTCGACACCGGGGAGGAGCGAAAGGTCGCGTCCGGAGGCGAGCGCGCTCATGGCGCCGCAGTGGGAGTGGCCGCAGACGACGACGTCACGGATGCCGAGCACATTGAGGGCGTACTCGATGGTGGCCACCTCGCCGGACGCGTCGGCCGCCCAGCGCGGCGGAACGATGTTGCCAGCGTTGCGCAGTTCGAAGATCTCACCGGGGCTCGCTCCGGTGATCAGCGAGGGAACGACGCGGGAGTCCGAGCAGCTGATGACGAGGGCCTGCGGGGACTGGCCGTCGGCGAGGCGCCGGTAAGTGTCACCGGCGTCGGCGACCCGCTGGTGGAAGGAACGGGCGTGGTCGAGAAGGGCCTGCATGAGTGGTGTCCTCCTGATCGGGGCAGTACGGGCTGGTGCGGCGGTGCGGCACGGTGCCCGGGGACTGTGCGGACGACACTAGGAAGCCGTCCTCAAGGCGCAGGCCAGCGATTGGCTAACGAGAGTCCAGCAATCGCCCAGAACTTCGCCGCGGGAAGGTGTGAGGTATCGCTCGAAGAGCGAAGACGGCGGCATCTGGCGACTGGCCCTGTTGTACGGTGCGAAATCTCGAACAGATGCTTCGGGAAACGGCAGTTGACGCATTCCGGGCGCCGTTCGGCACGTCGCGCCGCGGTGGGATCCGGAAGGACGGGAACGACGTATGCGGGTGCTGCTCGTCGAGGACGACGAATCCATCGCCGAACCGCTGGCCGAGGGGCTCTCCCGTTACGGACTGGCGGTCGACCGGGTGGCGACGGGCGGGGATGCGCTCGCCGGGCCGTTCGGGGACATCGTGCTGCTGGACCTCGGTCTGCCGGACATGGACGGCATCGACGTCTGCCGCCGGATCCGGCAGGTCTCCCACGTGCCCATCATCATGCTGACCGCCCGCGGCGAGGAAGCGGACCGGGTGGTGGGGCTCGAGATGGGGGCCGACGACTATCTGGCGAAACCTTTCAGCATGCGGGAGCTCATCGCACGGATCCGCGCCGTGACCCGCCGCACGCGCGCCGGGGCGCCGCACGCGGCCCTCCCCGTGCCCGCCGTGCCGCAAGCCGGGCACGCGCGTCTGCCGGGGGCCGGCGCCGCCGGCCCGGCGCCGCTCCGGCCGGAGGCGCTGGTGGTGGACCGCCGTACCCGCCTGGCGTGGGTGGGCGACGCCCTGCTGGCCCTGACGCCCAAGGAGTTCGACCTGCTGGCGCTGCTGGCCGAGGACCCGGGCGCGGTGTACTCGCGCCAGCAGATCCTCGACCAGGTGTGGGACCCGCACTTCCACGGCCCCACCAAGACCCTCGACGTCCATGTGGCGGCCCTGCGGCGCAAACTGGGCGATCCCGCCTGGATCCACACGGTCCGGGGAGTGGGGTTCCGCCTCTTCGTCCCCGCGTCGCGCGGCTGAGGGGCGGGAAACGCCATGACCCGCCGCCTGCTCCTGAGCTACCTGACGGTGGCCCTCCTGGTTCTGCTGTGCCTGGAGGTGCCTCTGGGCATCGTCTACGGCCGGGCCGAACAACAACGCGCCACCCGGGCCGCCGAGGACGAGGCGGAGTCGCTGGCCGCGTACGCCGCGGTCTCGCTGGAGGGCGGGCGGATCAGCGCCCTGGAGGACCGGGTGGCGCACTGCGCCGAACGCATCGGCGGCGAGGTGGTCGTCTTCGACGCTTCCGGCCGCCCCGCCGCGTCGTCCCGGCCGCTGACACCCAATCAGGTATCGGATCTGGCCGGCACCCGGGAGGTGCGGTCCGCGCTGCGGGGGCGGGCGGCCGTCGGTGTCCGTACCGCTCCGGTGGGCGGCGGGGTGGGGGTGCCGGCCGCCGCGGCGCCGGTGCCGTTCGGCCCCTCCCGCTACGGTGCCGTACGCGTCACCCTCCCTGGCGAGACCGTGCGCCAGCGGGTCCACGGCGTGTGGCTGACCCTGGCGGCGGTGGGCCTGCTGGCCCTGACGGCTGTGGCGGGGGTGGCGTTCTGGCTGGCCCGCTGGACCAGCCGGCCCGTCCTGGAGCTGGAGCGGGCCACGGCCCGCCTCGCCGAGGGCGACCTCTCGGTGCGGGCGACCCTGGCCACGTCGACCGGCCCGCCCGAGGTCCGGCGGCTCGCAGTCACGTTCAACGAGACGGCCGCACGTCTGGAGCACCTGCTCGCCTCGCAGCGCGCGTTCGCCGGCGAGGCCTCGCACCAGCTCAGGACACCGCTGGCCGCGCTGCGGCTGCGCCTGGACAACCTGGAGCCGGACGTGGCCGCCCACGCGAGGGGCGGACTGACGGCGGCGGTGACCGAGACGGACCGGCTGGGCCGGATGGTCGAGGGGCTGCTGGCGATGGCGCGGCTCGACGAACAGGCGGTCACACGCGTGCCGGTGGACCTTGACCGCATCGCTCTGGAACGCGTGGAGACCTGGGGCCCCGTGTTCGCGGCGCGGGGCTGCCGGCTGGCGCTGGGTGTGGAGCACGCCGGGCACGCCCTCGCCGTACCGGGCGCCGTGGAGCAGATCGTGGACAACCTGCTCTCCAACGCCCTCCGGGTATCGGGGCGCGGGTCCGTGGTGCTGCTGGACCGCCGGCTCCCCCGCGCGCCGCGCCGCGGGCACCGCGAACACCGTCCGCAGTACGCCGAGTTGCATGTCATCGACGAGGGCCCGGGGATGACGCCGGAGCAGCGGGAACGCGCCTTCGACCGGTTTTGGCGGGCACCGGGCTCCACCGACGGCGGCAGCGGCCTCGGTCTGTCCCTGGTGCAGCGGCTCGCCGTCGCCGGTGGCGGCCACGTCGTCCTGGAAGAGGCAGCCCGGGGCGGCATCGACGCCGTGGTACGGCTGCTCGCCGTCCCGTCACGCGGCGGGACCGGACCGGCGCCCGGCCGGGGCGAGGCGCTCCGGCAATGGCCCACCCTGAGGACCGTGCCCGTCCCCCGCCTCCGCTCCAGGCCGCACAGCGGCGCCCGGCCGTGAGCGAGCGGCAGCGGGGAGGAGCGACTGGACCCGAGGAGGCCCACTCGCGGAGCCGGAGGAGCGGTCGGAGCAGGCGAACCCAGCGCGGCCGCACATCTGGTGCGTGAGCGTCCTGATCCGGTGGACGCGGCCTTCAATCACACCCAACATGACCACCCTCACCCCCGCCCCCAGCATCACCATCCGCCCCGTGCGGGCCGACGGACTCGATACGTACTTCGACCTCACCCTGCTCGTCGACCTCCGAGTCCCTGCCGATCAACTCCCCGCCCTCAAGAAGACAATCGCAGCGGCCCTGCGGGCCGAGAGCGGGCCGTTCACTCACGGCCTGAACCACTTCCTGTTCGCCGAAACCGCCGACGGCACCCTCGTCGGTGCCGTCCACGTAGGCCCGGCCCAGTAGATGCTCGACCGTCAGATCCCCGCCCGCCTACGGCACACCCTCACCGGCCGGGTCAGTAACATCGACACCATCGCCGTTCACCCCGACCACCGCCGCCAGGGGATCGCAACCCGCATCCTGACCCGCGTCGAGACCGACTTCCGCAACGCCGGTTACCGGGCCCTGACCCTGCGCCACGAGCACGTCAAGAAGCGCTTCTTCACGGCACACGGCTTCACCATCCTTCCCAGCCTGGCCGTGGACCTCCCGCACCTCGGACTGTTCACCCGGCACGAACCCGGGCTGGAAGCACGCCGTCAAGCCGCTCGACCCCACCGTCACCTTCACCCAACAGCGGGGCCTGACGACCGTCACCGGCCTCCTGAACTGACCGCCTGGCACCGGCCCAATCCGTCCCCCCGGCGCTGTCCCGCGACGGGGCCGGGGGCGGACGCAGCCCCCTCACCAGCGCCAACTGAACCCGCCCCACCCCCGGCCCCGCCCCTGTACCGGAAACGGGGCCGTGCGCGTCCCCGCGCCACCAGCCGCCGCTGAACCACAGCCGCCGCCCCACACGGCCCCGCGGCCGGGAGACCTCGTCCCGGCCGCGGGGGGCGACCTCGTACCGCGCTCCGCCCTGGCGAGCAGACCCGGCCACCATCCCCGGCTCCCCCTTGCCGCTCTAAAGCCCAAGCCCTCGACCGTGGGCCTGCCGCGCCCCGCGCTGGCCCACCCTCGTCGCCCACGAAGACGACCCGCTCTCGGCAGGCCGGCTGGTGCACTGTGCACTGCGCCTGGCCGACACCCACCAGGCCGGACTCGTCGTCCGTGCCCAACAGCCGGCTCTCCCACCGCGCCTACATACGCCGCCGGTTCACCCCCGGCCCCCTCAACCCGCGCATCCTCATCCGCCCGCCGCACCAGGCGAACCGGAACCACGACAACAGCCCTGGTCAGTCACCTGACCCAGCTGTCCGTGACAGCCGAGCACCGAAGGGACCGGAGCGGCGACCTGACTGGACGCGTACGGGCGTACACCGACAAAGGGTGGAGACGACCACCGCCCGCCTTGACTTACCCGGATCGCTGCCTTCCGGGAATATCGCTGGGTCCTGTCGTCATCGGCCGCTACCGTGCGACCCCAGGACCAAAGAAGGGTGGGCTGATGCGCCCAACGCTGCTGGTGGACGTGGACGGACCGCTCAATCCGTATGCCGCCAAGCCGCACCGGAGGCCCGCCGGCTATGAGACGCACCGGCTCCTCACACCACGCTGGGAAGCCGCCGAGCGGCGCCGCCTGACCGAGTGGGGGCTGCCGAACAAGCGGATGAAACCGCTGCGGGTGTGGCTCAACCCGGATCACGGCCCGGCCCTGGACGCGCTGCCCTTCGACCTGGTGTGGGCAACAACGTGGGAAGAAGAGGCCAACGCCTACGTCGCACCGGTCCTGGGATTGCCCGAGCTGCCCTTCATCGCCTGGTCCTCGCCGCGCCCCGTGCCCGACAACGGTGTGTTCTGGAAGACGCCTGAGATCGTCACGTGGGCGAAAGGCCGGGCCTTCGCCTGGATCGACGACGACATCACCGAGGCAGACCGAACCTGGGTCAAGGAGCACCACGACGGCCCCGCCCTACTCCACCGAGTCGACCCCCGATACGGCCTTGCTCTCGACGACTTCGCCGCGCTGACAGCGTGGGCGACCACCCTGAACTGAACTCAACAGCCGGTCGGCAACCGGCTGTGACGTGGTTCCACATGAGCGGCTCTGCACGCGATCTGGCGCTGTCCCGCCACCGGTGGGAGGAACTTACCTACGAGCCGCCCCGGGCCGAAGGGTACCTGCGCACGTACCGGGCGATGGTGGAGGAGTTCAACCCCGGGACCGCGAGGGCCGGCACGGGCACCCTGTTGAGCCCGCAGGAAGCCGCGATGGCTTCGTGCGTACGTCACCGGGTACTGAACGCGCTGCCGCTCTGGGAGACGTGCGTGTTCTGCACGGCCGGGGTCTGAGGATCTGCTCCTGTTGGGGCAGTTCGCGCCGCAGTTCCCCCGCCCGAACGCCTGGGGGAGCAGCACCGCCCTTCCACCTTCAAGCCACCCCCCGTGCTGCTGCCCAGGCACCCTTCGTCGCTCAGGACACTAGGCGTCCGCCGGGACCTTCTCGCTCACCTTCTCGGCGGCCGGCTCGGACACCGACGCGGCATCGGCGTCCACGGGCGCGGTGTACATCACCGAGTTCTGCTTGCTCTCCTTCTCGATGCTTCCCTTCTTGACGAGGCTCTCCAGGCTGTTGCGCACCACCTGGATCGAGGTCGACCGGCCGTGCTTCTCCGCCAATTCGGTGTGGACCTCGCGGGCCAGGTGCGGATGCCCGGTCTGAGCACGCAGAACGCCCAGAACAACCTCGTGCAGCGGCGGCTCAACACTCGTCGTAGCCTCGGCGCCTGCCTTGGTTGCCTTCTTCGCCGGTGCCTTGTTGACGGGCGCCTTCTTCTTCGGCGCGGCCGCCCTCTTGGCCGACGCCTTGGTCCGCGCCACCCTCTTCTTGGTACCGGAAGGAGCGGCGGCCTCCGGCGCCAACTCCTGTCGCGGCCGCGGCACAGCCTGCGGTGCTTCAGCCTCGGCCGGTGCAGCAGACTCCTCGGCCACGGGTGCGTCCTGCAGCTGCACCACCAGCCACTTCTCATCGCTCTGCAGTTGCTTCAAACGCCCACGCAGCTCCGCCTGCTCCTCACGGTTCGCCTTGAGATCGGCGGCATACTGCTGCGCATACCTGCTCTGAATGGGGGTGTTGTTCTCGGCCACAGGGAACCACTCTCCTCGTGCTTGGTTGTTGCCGCCGGATGCTACCCATCCCTGAGAGGCTGTAGATGCCTTCCTGCGCGATCCGCACCCCTTGCGGGTACATGTCTTCAAGGCCGAACTCACAGACCTGCGGGCAGTGGTGCCCCGGTCGGCCGGCGGCCGGAGGACCGGAACCAACACCGGCGACACCCCGCCAGACACCCGGCACAACCATCCTGGCCCTGAATACCGAGGGAGTGGGGGAGTGGCACGACCCGGCTGCGGCATAGGCTCGTAGGCGAGGCGAGCCTCGATGAGGGAGGGGACGAGATGACGAGTTCGAGTGCCCAGTGGAGCGAGGGCGCGGCCTGCCGCAGCTCCCACCGGGAGGACCTGTTCGCAGACGCCGCCCGGCAGAACCGGGCCAAGACGGTGTGCTCCGGATGCCCGGTGCGCATCGCGTGCCTGGCCGAAGCCCTCGACAACCGGATCGAGTTCGGCGTGTGGGGCGGCATGACCGAACGCGAGCGCAGAGCACTGCTACGCCGCCGACCCCACGTGACATCGTGGCGTCAGGTACTGGAATCGGCGCGATCGGCTCACGAGCAGTCCCGAGCCAGCTCACCGGCGCCGGCCTCGACAGCCTCGCCGGCCCGGCACACCGGCTGAACCACCAGGGCCTCCAGTCACCGCCTCCGTGCCCAACTCACCGCGCCCGCAGGCGAGCGAGACGCTCGAGCAGCGGGCCGCACAGGGACCCTTCGTCCCGCCGCCGAGCCTCGAACTCAAGCGGCGCTTCATCGACCAGCTCAACCAGAAGCCCCGTAGCTGCGGCAGACGTGCACGCCGACGACAGCATCGACTACACCGACCTGCTCGCGACAGCCGGCGCAGACCATCGACCTCGACCAACTGAAAGCCGAGGAAGAAGCACAGCTCGAGCGCGCAGCCCAGACGTCGCAGCACGCGCCGCAGCGCTGCGTGATCGTCTGCGCAAGGGTGTCGAAGCCGCGCCCTGCCGCACCAGCAGCCGCAGGCACAGCATTCCCGGGCGCAGGAGCAGTCCACCGCCGCCCACCACCCAGCGGACCAGCAAGGGATGCACGGGAACTGATGCCTGCTCACACGATCGTGCGCAGCTGTGGTCGGAGCCGGGGGGTAGGCGTCATCGTGACGCGGGAGGCGGCCGTTAGGCTGGCGGAGCCGATGGGCAGGTTCCCTGGTCCCGTGGGGCCCGCGAGTGAGATCCGGGCCCCGCAGTCGTCGGTCTCCTCACGCGCGACAGGGGCCCGCTTCCGACGCGGACTGACCCGCAAGAGCCTCGGGCCGCGCTTTCCTGACGACCTTGCGCAGAGTCGAAGGGATCCACGCCCCGGCTCAAGGGCGGTGGGGCCCGTGTCGTTGCTCTCTGGTGACGGGAGGTTCGGCCGTGTAGCGTTTTGGCAGATGTCGTGGTTCGCAGTGCATGCCCGCGCCCTGGTGCGGGCATTTTGCTGTGCAGTACCAACCAAGGCACATCCGGGGCCGCGCGGTGCGGGTCCGGATCTCAACGGAAGGCAGCAGCATGGCCAGCGGAACCGTCAAGTGGTTCAACGCCGAAAAGGGCTTCGGCTTCATCGAGCAGGACGGCGGCGGGCCGGACGTCTTCGCGCACTACTCCAACATCAACGCGACCGGCTTCCGCGAGCTCCAGGAAGGCCAGGCCGTCACCTTCGACATCACCCAGGGCCAGAAGGGCCCGCAGGCGGAGAACATCACCCTGGCCTGACCCCGTAGCGAGACACCCACCCTCGGGGCGCGCTTCGGGCCTGATGGCATTGCCGAAGCGGCACACGCCGCCCTGCGCAGGGAATCGAAGCAACTGCGGGGATGCGGCGCCCGAGTCCTTGCTGTGGTGTGCGGCCCTACGCCACGTGCGAATGAAAACGTAGGGCCGCAGCCGCCCGTCCTGTCTGAAAGGCGGCCTTCCGCCAGACCGTACGACGACGGGCAGACCACCGCGCGCTGCGCCCGGCCGAACGGGCGTGTCAACCGCCCACCGGAGGAATTCGCGCTCCGGCACAGCGGGCGCGCCTGCGGCCCGAAGCCCCGGCTTTGAGGCGGGAGGGCAGGCGGTGAAGACCGTCAGGGCTTACTGCCGGGCTTTCGATTCATCGAGCACCCACCCTGGATGAGAAGTGCCGAGGTAGGGCACGTGCACGTCCCAGTCCGCAGCTGTCAGTGACTGAACCTGTTGCAGCGTGATGCGACTGGCCGAGTCGATGTTGAACCCCCAGGAGAAGCCGACCAGCGGCGGCACGCGCCGGTCAGTGTCATCCATCGGTGTCCATGCCAGATAGCTGTGTGCGGTCCAGGTCAGAGGGCATCGCTTGATTCGTGACGGTGCGTCAAACAGGGTGGGATTGATGCCGAACAAGGCGTACGGCGACGGGGCATCCTCGAACAGGTAGAACGGGTCCATGTCGAAGGCGGCCCCGGCGGAGGAGTTGTCCGTCGAACGCACCAGCTGAACCCAGCCGAACAGGGCCCGATAACCCTTGCCCGGAAAGTCCACCTCAGCGGTGCAGCACGGGAAACCACCGGCTGAGGGGTGCTTGCCGATCGCAGCAGGATCATTGACGCGCTCCAGCGTCACGGTTACTGCACCCTGCGTGCCGTCGCGTAAGAACGGAATGATCACGACGTCACTCTGCCGCTCGGACACGTCGGCGGCAAGGGCCCGGGACAGGCCAAGAGCCCTCGGTAAAGCGATCACAGCCGTGACCGACAGCGTCAGCAAGCTTCCCCAGACGAACGAAGACGACTACCGCGACGCGATCGACGCCCGGTAACCACCGTGATCGAGGCGGGCCCTGCGACGCTCGCAGGGTCCGCGAGCGGGCACGCACGGCCGACGAGGTCAGTGCACTCAACCGCGCCCAGCCCGGCGGATAGTCTTCACGGACAGCACCGGATCTGCGGGCGGTACCAGCTCTTCGGTGGCGACCGCTACAAGCTGTGCCGGAGCATCGCCGCTCTCCAGGGCGCTCACGTACGCGATGCCCTGGGCGTGGGAGAGCACGGGAACCCGTTGGCGCAGGGTGCGCATGGCGTGCATTCTCCCGCGCGCGTCTGCCACCGCTCGGACTTCATCGTGCAGATCGTCCACTGCGGTCCGTATGACCTGACCCCGAATGCGGACTCGGTAGTCCGCCTCCCACGCCCTGGTTACCGCGGAGAGGACACCGATCTGGTGCAGACTGCCGTCGAGGCGGTCCACCAGGTACGGCCCATTGCCGGCCAGCGCGAACCGGGAATCTTGGGTGCGCAGGTACTCCTCGGACGTCCACGAGACGATCCACGCCAACTCGTGCTGCGCGACACGCGACACGGCCATGCGCAGAGGCTCCAGTCCCGCCCTCAGCTCCCGTTGGTAGTCATATTCCAGCTCTTCTTCCACGATCCGAACCGCGGCATCTCGCTCCGTCACGCGTGCAGCATCCCCTACGGACGCGGACGACGCCCACAACGTTTCCCGCCCCTCACGCCCGCCGCCCTGCGCGCGGTGCCGTACCCACCCGCGCCCCAGCGGCCGCGCAGAGCCGCTGCTCGCAGCCGCCGCCCCCCGCGCCTGTGAAGTCGGCCATCGGCTCCCATGGCGGGACGGCAGCTCTGCGCGCGGCAGGCCACGCCTCGACCGTCCGATGCAGCGCCGCCTCAGGGCCCCCGGGTGGCTGCTGCGAAACCTGACTTGGTTGACCTGGACGGCGAAGAGGGCATGGAGGAGCGAGCCGGGCCGGACGGCCCGGCTCGTCGACTGTTCCCCGGAGGGCTGACGAATTATGCGGGACCAGAGCTGCTGGGAAGTACCAGTGCCGAGTGCGTGTGGAGCGTGATGCGCACCGATGTGAAGGTGGTGGCGTCCACCGGCGACGCACCGGTGCCGGGATTGCGGGCGTAGCGTGGGTGGGCGCCTCCGCTGATCTGCCAGCGTATGCGGTGGCCGACGGGGAAGCGGTGGGCGGTGGAGCTCATCGGCACGGTGACCTGCGAGGGCACCTGCTCGGCCGTCCGGAGTCGGACGAACCCGTCGCAGATGTTGACGGAGCGGCCTTGTGGGTCTACGTCGCACAGGCGGGTGAAGACATCGGCGTGCCCGGTGTTGGTGGAGATGCTCAGCCGTGCGGAGACGGGGCCCAGGATGTCCATGGGCTCGGCCAGTGGTGGACCGGTGAATGTCAGGACGTCGTCTCGGGCCTCCAGGGTGGCGTTGTTCCGGGGACCGGCGGTGCGGGAGAGCAGTGGGCCGCCCAGGGAGGGGGTGGGGTCGGCCGGGTCGTAGCGGAACGCCGCCACGGGTGCGGAGTTTGCGGGGGCCTGCTGGGTGAGATGCCCGCCCGGGATGGGGTACCACGAGGCGGCAGCCGCGGCTGGCGGCCAGTCGTCGAGGTCCCGCCAGGTGTCTTCGCCGCCGATGTGCACACGCACCGCGGTGGGACGCAGGCCGGAGGGATCGGCGTACAGGTGGGCGCGCAGCCACGCGAGGCTTTCGGCGAATACCTCGGGCCATCCTTGCTGCAGGGCGGAAGTGTGGGTCCAGGGACCGACGAGCAGGGCGGTCTCACATCCGGCCTGGCGCAGCCGGTCGTACTGCTCGAAGGTCTGGTCGGCCAGTGCGTCGTGCCATCCGGTGATCAGAGCCGTGGGCACGCGGAGCCGCTCCGCCGGCTCCGCCAACGACGCGCCGCGCCAGTAGGCGTCCTTGGCGTCCGGGTGTGTCATCACGTCGTCCAACCAAGGCAGCTCGCTTCCTAGGGCTGACACGTACGCCCCACGCAGGGGCTGCGCGGTGGTGACGTCGCGCAGGCGGCGCTGCAGGCGCAGCGTCGCCTTGAGGAACGGTGCCATGCCCTGGTGCTGGTAGTTCATGCCCACGCCCACGGCGAGGGCGTTTTCCAGGCGAAGCGCACCACCTGCGTGGAACAGGGCGTAGGGATCGTGCAGCCCTACTTGCACCACCATTGCCTTCAGTTCTGGCGGTGGGTCCAAAGCGAGGGCCCATTGCACGTAGCCCAGGTAACTAGGGCCGACGGTCCCCAGTGTTCCGTTGAACCAGGGTTGCTCGCGCAGCCAGGACATCGTGGCCTGGCCGTCGGCGGCCTCGTTGCGCCACAGATCGAACATGCCGCCCGAACCTCCGGTGCCGCGGCAGCTCTGCAGGATCACGTGAAAGCCCTGTTCGGCGAAGAGTAAGCCGTACTGGGGTGACCACGGCAGGCCTCGGCCATAGGGCGAGCGGACCAGGAGAGTGGGGAAGTCGCCCTTGGCACGCGGAAAGTAATGGTCAGTGATCAACGGGCTGCCGTCGGCGGCCGGCACCAACAGTCCCGGCTCCCATCCGGCCTCATGACGTTTCGTCGGCAGACCTCGCCAGGTCGCCCTCATCATCCGCGAGGAAAGCGGCGGTTTTCCGGCGGGTGGCACCCAGGCTGGTCTGGCTATGGCGTCGGGCGTGCGTGGTGGCATCGTTCCCCTCCTCTATTCTCGTACGATGTACGAGAATAGCGGATGCTTGGATGACCTTGGCAAGAGTCGCCTCAACAACCAGGGGAAGGAGTGCGAGGCCGTGTCCAGTGACGGAAAGTCCGGTGCCGAGAGCCTCGATCCCGAACAGCTCTGGCTGCGTCCCACCGAGCCCCGCAGGGGCCGCAGGCCCTCCTTCAGCCGGGAGACGATCACCGCGGCGGCCGTCACTCTGGCGGACGCGGAAGGACTCGACGCGGTCACCATGCGGCGGGTGGCCGCCGAGGTGGGAGCGGGCGTCATGTCGCTCTACAGCTACGCCCCTGACAAGGAGACGCTGCTGGAACTGATGGTCGACCACGTCAGCGGCGAACTCACGGTCACGGACCCACCCAGCGGCGACTGGCGTGCCGATCTGAAGACCGTGGCCCGACTGCAGCGCGCCCACATGCTGCGCCACCCTTGGTTGCCCGTCGCCTTGTCCACCCGTCACGTTCCGGGCCCCAACACGCTGGCCTTCCTGGAACACGTGCTCGCCGTCCTGCGGCCCACCGGGCTGGACGGTGCGGCGAAGCTAGAGGTCTTTGCCCAGATCACCGCATTCGTGGCCGGGCACGTTGCTCATGAGATTGCGCAGGCCGCAGTCTCACGATCACCAGACCGGGCCGCAGCCGAGGGCCGCTACCTCGCCGCTGTTGCCGCCGACGGCTGCCACCCGGAACTCGCCGAAGCCCTTTCCGCTCCCGGACGTCCCCTCACTCCCGACGCCACCTTCACCCGATTCCTCAGCCGTCTGATTGACGGCCTCGATACTGACTGATGCCACGCAGCTGTGACTGCCGTCCCGCCCACGGCACCTCCGAGGAGAACAGACCATCGGCTTCTCCAAGGCCACGGCCGCGACGAAGGCTGCCGCCAGCTCCGTTCTCGGCGGTAGACCGGCTACCTGCTGAGTGGGGCCTGCGTGGGCAGCGCGCGGATCACAGCATGGCGGTCGGCGAGTTGCTGGCGCAGGTGAAGGTTCTCCATCGTGGCCTGGTGCAGGGCGCCCACCAGTGCCTCGACGTCGGCCTTGAGCTGGGCGAGCTCCTCGGCGTCGGCGGCTCGGAGTTCCTTGAGGCGGCGGATCTGCTTGCGCAGGCGCCGCTCACTGTCCGGAGTGCCACCCCGGGCGCGGACCTTGTCGTAGAACTAATTCTTCAGGTCGGTGTGCCGCTGGGTCAGTGCGTTGCGCGGGACACCGGCTTCGAGCGCAAGAGCAACGATCGTCAGGGCGCCGTTGGAGTGCTCGGGGGTGCCGCCCAGGATGCGTTCCATCGCGGCACGGATGCGGTCGCGTTCGTCCGGGGCGGGGCTCATGATGTCGGCTCCTGGAAGTGGATGCGGTCGTGTTTGTGACGGTCGGCTACGTCGGTGTGGATGGCGCGGATCTCACTCACGGTCCGCTTCTCCTCGGCTTGGCGCTCGGCACGGGCCTGGTCGGTGGCCAGATGCCGGTAGTAGCCGGCGCGGGACGCCCCGAGCACCCGGCAGATCCGCTTGACGCCGAACTCGGCGCGGTTTTCGGAGATGAAGCCCCAGCGGCGGGATCTCACTTCACCTCCCGAGCGAAATAGGCGGCTGCCCGGCGCAGGATCTCGCGCTCCAGCCGCCACTCCTGCTCGGCTTTGAGCAGCCTGGCGTTCTCAGCCCGCAGCCGGCCCAGT
The DNA here is from genome assembly GCF_001746415.1 of Streptomyces agglomeratus. Classification (NCBI taxonomy): domain Bacteria; kingdom Bacillati; phylum Actinomycetota; class Actinomycetes; order Kitasatosporales; family Streptomycetaceae; genus Streptomyces; species Streptomyces agglomeratus. The sequence continues at coordinate 207,940 of NZ_MEHJ01000001.1, read as the reverse complement.
TCCTCTGCCGCACTGACGCTTCCGGCGCGGCCCTCGGGCACCGCCTGGGCCTCGTCCTTGCGGACCCACGTCCGCAGCGACTCCGCGGTGATACCGAGATCCGCGGCCACGGCGGCGTACGTCCGATTCCCAGCTGCGGCGCGGTAGAGCGCGACAGAGTCCTTCCTGAACTCCTCCGGATACGGAGACTTGCGTCCCACCTGGACATCCCTCCCTGGACCATCAAGATCCATTGTCAGGGTGTCCACTCCAAAGGATCAGCCTCAAGCACCGGATCACCCCGCCACCAGGACATATACCCAGAGAAAGAGGAATCCAGCACTAGGCAGTGCCGCTTGGGCGCGGCCGTCGGGGTGTTGGCCTGACTCCAGGCGCAAGGGCATGGTCGCTCATTGGGGTGATGCCTGCCGCGCGTCCGGTTCATCGGGCTTCGCGGGCGGTTCATAGTGGAGGGTCGAGGGCGACGGGAGGTGCTCGTCGGCGACTCTGCGGAGGCGGTCCCTCGGGAGAACGCATCAAACGTCCCCTTTCAAGTTCATCGATTCAGAGCGAGAGGTTGGGGAGACGCCATGGCCAATCTACGACGTCGCAGGCTGGCCGGCACCTGCATCGCCATGGTCACAGCGGGCCTGCTCGCCACCTGGGCGGCCCTCGCCTGGCTGCCGGAGAACGAGTCTGAGAGGGGCTCCGGGACCGGGGTCGCGATGGGGGCCTATCTCCATTACGGGCCGCCTGGCGTGGAGCGGATGGAGGAGCTCTCTCGTTGGCTGGGTGGCACCGAACTGCGGGTCGGACACACCTACTTGCCCGGCGACGCGTGGTCGAATATTGAGGGCGCCCCTGACTTCCTGCGCAGCTGGGCGCGGTGGCGCCGGGCCGAGCCCGACCGGTTGTTCGTGCTGAACGTGCCTATGCAGGAGCGTAACGAGGCCGGTGTCCCGGATGATGAGGTCGCCGAGCTGATCGGGTCGGGCGCCCAGGGTAAGTTCGACCATCATTTTCGGCGGCTGGCCGAGCGGCTGGTCGAGGTCGGGGTGCCGGACACGGTGATCGTGCTCGGCTGGGAGATGAACGGCACCACCTACACCCACCGCTGCGGGCCCGATCCGGAGAACTGGAAGGTGTACTGGCGGCGGATCGTGACCACCATGCGTTCGGTGGATGGCCAGCGCTTCGACTTCGACTTCGCGCCGAACCGGGGTGTCGACGCGGTCGGCTGGACGGAGTGCTACCCCGGTGACGACGTGGTCGACATCATCGGGATGGACTCCTACGACCAGGCGCCGGGACGCACCTTCGACGATCAGGTCAGCCAGCCGTACGGGCTCCAGGCGCACATCGATTTCGCGAAGGCGCACGGCAAGCGGATCTCGTACCCGGAGTGGGGACTGTTCCGGCACGGCGACAATCCCGAGTACATGCGGCGCATGCTCGAGTGGATCGACGAGCACAAGCCGCTGTACCACACCATCACCGACTACTGCCCGCACGGCGTGTGGCAGTGTGGACAGAACCCGCGGTCGGCGCAGGTGTTCCGCCAGGCGCTTTCGGGGTCTTGAGCGAAGCGTGGATGAAGACTCGGCCACGATCTGCGAAGTCCGGGGCTCCTCCAGTTTGCGGTTTGCCGCGTGGGCGCTCGATGGCGCGGCCGGGGTGTGGGGGTCGGGGGAGGCGTCGGCGTGGCGGGGGCTTCTCCACGCTGTGGCCCGCGGCCGGTCACTCGGCAACACCCTCCGGCGACAGCCACTTCATGAGGCGCCGCGGGTCGCGGTGCCCGGGGCGGCATCGGAACGGACGCCGCCTTCGTCCCGCTGTCAGCGATCGGTCCACCTCTTGCCCGAGGGCGCTGAAGCTCAGCGCAGCTTCAGCGCCCCGTGTGCTCAGGCCGCCGCGGTGCTGAGGGGCTTTGCTCGCGAGGCCGCTGGACGGTTCGGTTCTCGCGGCGCGCGTTCACTGGGTCCGGGAGGAGCTTCGGCTTCCCGCAGCAGCTCGATCAATGAGGTCCGGGCGCGCGCTACGCGCGAGCGGACGGTACCGATGGGACAGCTGATGGCCAGGGCCGCTTCGGAGTAGGGCAGTCCCAGGAGCTGGGTGAGCGCGAAGGCTTCGCGGCGTTCGGCCGGGATCACCGTCAGGAGTTCGGTGAGCGCTATCCCGCCCTCGAATCCGGGCAGGTTACGGGGCTGTGTTCCTTCGGCGGCGGCCTGCAAGTCGTCCCTGTCCGACACCTTGGGGCGGGCGGCGGTATGGCGGAGGCTGTCCACGACGGTGCGCCTGGCGATGGAGAGCAGCCACGTACGGGCGGAGGAGCGGCCTTCGAACCGGTGCAGGCTGCCCAGTGCGCGCAGGAAGGTTTCCTGCGTTCGGCGAACGGAACCGGGTGACGGAAGTTGGGAGACGTGAACTTGTGGGCTGAGGAGACGGTTCACGGGTTTGTCGTACTTGTCACTTCTCGGTCTGCTGCCAGACGGAGGTGAGCGCCGTGACGGGATCGGCGTCGGCCGGCGCTGCCGGCCACCAGTCGCCGTCGGCACCCTGGAGGTAGGGGTACCAGCGGGTGTCGGGGCCCAGGCGCAACTGGATGAGGTGGTCGGTGAGGGTGAGGCGGTTGCGCCAGGCCCTGAGGGCGATCGGGGTGGTGGTCATTTCGGTGAGGGCCTCGGTCAGGGCGGTGCGGGCGGCTGCCATCGCCGTCGGGTCGGGGGCGTGGGGCTGTTCGGCGACGGTGATGCCGGCTGGGCCGCCATACCGCCAGGCGCGGGTGAGGCGGGCGAACGCCGTTGGTCTGGCACCCGTGTTCTGGATGAGGTGGTGGAACCACTCGGGGCCGCAGTTGCCGGCGGCGATCCGTGCCGCGTCCTCATGCTGGGACAGGTGCAGGCTGGTGGTGTCGCCCGTGAGCAGCCGTGCGGCGCGTGCGGCGGTGTCCGCCATGAGGCGTTCGAGGTCTGTGGCCGACAGACCAGTGCCGAGGGGCGGGGCGGCGGGCAGTGCGGCGGTGTGGGGGGCCGGCCCGGGGAGTTCGGGAAGGGGCGGAGTGTGTTCGGCCGGGGCGGCCCAGGCTGCGTAGGCGCCGGCGGCCGGGAGGCCGGCTGGGGCCGATGGGGTGGAGGTCACCTGGGCGGCCGTGCGGCGTGTGCGCAGTTGGGCGAGGACCTCCTCCCGTCCGCGGCCGCGCAGGGCGAACACTACGAAGGGGTCGGCGTCGATGGTGGAGGCGATGGCGTAGCAGAGCGCGGCGGCGTGTTTGCACGGGTAGCCCCAGTCGGGGCAGGAGCATTCGGGGTCGAGTTCGGTGGGCCGCGGGAGCAGGGGGACATCGGCGTGTCGGGCATCGTCCACGAGTTCGGCGGGCATCTCGCCGTCGAGGAGGGCGGCCAGATGCCCGGCTCGGGCCGCGATGGTGTCGAGGAGGGTGGCCCACTGGGTGTCGGTGAGGACGGGCAGGTGGACGGCGGAGCGGTAGGGGCGGGGCCTGCTGCCCTGGACGGCGGCTCTGACCTGGCCTGGGGCGATGGTGACAGGGCCGACCCTGCCCTGGCGGGCGTAGGTGCGTCCGCGGGACAGGCGCCCCGAGTCCAGGGTGGAGTCCTCCAGGGCCGTCACCCACGCCTGGCCCCACCAGGTCGCGGCGAAGGCACGCCTGCCGCGGGCGGGCGCGCGGCGCGGGCCGGGGAGCGAGGGGCTCATGACCGCCTCCCCAGGGCGACGAGTTCGGCGAGATCGTCGTCGGACAGTTCGGTCAGAGCGGCCTCACCGGATCCGACCACGGCGTCGGCGAGCGCGCGCTTGGATTCGAGAAGCTTCGCAACCTTGTCCTCCACGGTGCCCTCCGCGAGAAGTTTGTGGACCTGTACGGGCTTGTCCTGGCCGATGCGGTAGGCACGGTCGGTGGCCTGATCCTCGACCGCCGGGTTCCACCAGCGGTCATAGTGCACGATGTGGGTGGCTCGGGTGAGGTTGAGGCCGGTGCCCGCGGCCTTCAGAGAGAGCAGGAACACCGGCACCTCGCCGCGCTGGAAGCGATCCACCATCTCCTCGCGCGCGGTGACGGGGGTGCCGCCGTGCAGGAAGAGAGTGGGGACGCCTCGTTCCGCGAGGTGCTTCTCCAGCAGGGTCGCCATCTGCTTGTACTGGGTGAAGACCAGCACCGACTCGCCTTCGGCGGTGATGGTGTCAACCAGTTCGTCGAGCAGGTCGAGCTTGCCGGACCGGCCGCGCTGCGCATTGGGCTGTCGCAGGTACTGAGCCGGGTGATTGCAGATCTGCTTCAGGGTGGTGAGCAGTTTCAGTACCAGGCCGCGGCGGGCGATGCCCTCGGATTCCGAGATCTTCGCCATGGTCTCGCGGACCACCGCCTCGTACAGGCTGGCCTGTTCGGCCGTTAGCGGGACGACACGGTCGGTCTCGGTCTTGGCGGGCAGTTCGGGTGCGATGCCCGGGTCGGACTTCCTGCGGCGCAGCAGGAACGGGCGGACCAGGCGGGACAGCCGTTCGGCGGCCTCGGGGTCTTCGCCCGACTCGATCGCGCGGGCGTGCCGGTCACGGAAGGCGGGGAGCGGGCCGAGGAGCCCGGGGGTGGTCCAGTCGAGGAGTGCCCACAGTTCGGAGAGGTTGTTCTCCACGGGGGTGCCGGTGAGGGCGACGCGGGCGCGGGTGGGCAGGGCACGCAGCTCACGGGCGGTGACGGCGTAGGGGTTCTTGACGTGCTGGGCCTCGTCGGCGGCGATCAGCGACCAGGCGTTCTCTGCGAGGGCCTCCCGGTCGCGGCGCAGGACACCGTAGGTGACCAGGACGATCTCGTCCCCGGCCAGGTCCTTCAGGTGGCGGTCGCCGCCGTGGTAGCGGCGCACCGGCGTGGCCGGCGCGAACCGGGCCGCCTCGCGCTGCCAGTTGCCGAGCAGCGAGGCGGGGCAGACGACGAGCGTGGGGCCCGCGGTGGTGGGATCGGTCTGGCGGTGCAGGTGCAGGGCGAGCAAGGTGATGGTCTTGCCCAGGCCCATGTCGTCGGCGAGGCAGCCGCCGAGACCGAGCTCGCACATCTCGGCCAGCCAGGCAAGACCCCGCTTCTGGTAGTCGCGCAGCGTGGCCTTCAGAGCGGCGGGCTGGGCGGCGGGGGTTCGGGATCCGGGGTCGCGGATACCGGCGACGAGATCACCGAGCTCTCCGACCGCAGCGCAGCGAAGAGTCTCCCCGTCCCGCTCCACCTCGCCGGTCAGCGCGGCGCTGAGTGCCTCCATGGGGGTGAGCGGTTCCATCCGGCGGCGCCTGGCGCGGGCCACCAGCTTCGGGTCGGCGACCACCCACTGATCGCGCAGCCGGATCAGGGGGCGGCGTGCCTCGGCGAGGGCGTCCATCTCGGCCTCGGTGAGCGGTTCGCCGCCGAGCGAGAGCTGCCAGCGGAAGTCGAGGAGGGCGTCGGCGTCGAGGAGGCCGCCTGCGCTGGAGCCGGGCGCGGTGCGTTGCCCGATCTCCGCGGTGGCGGTGAGTGCCTTGACCAGTTCGCGCGGCCAGTGCACGTCGATACCGGCGGCGCGCAGCGTGTCGGTGGCGTCGCCCAGAAGGTCGAACGCCTCGTCGTCGGTCAGCCGCAGCTGGTCCGGAGCGGCGTCCTTCAGCAGCCGGTCGAGCGGTGGCCAGAGGGGGGCGCCGCGGCGCAGCGCCAGCAGGGTCTCGGATTCGGCGCGCGGGCCGAGCAGGCGCTCGGTCTCGGCCGGCTCGTTCCACAGCCGTGCGGCTTCCACGACGAGGGCCGGATCCGCCACGGTGTGCAGCTGCAGGACGGCCCGGAACTGCCGGCGCCGTCCTTCGGGTACGTCGACGCGTAGCGAGACCCTGATGCCGGCGGTGAACGCGGCGGCGGTCTCCTCGGCCCACTCGCGCAGGGCGGGCACGGCACGCGTCTCACGCCAGGCGTACGGCAGCGCTCCCATCGCGAGTGGTGCGGCAGGAGTGCGGACCATTTCGTCGGCGACCGCGTCGCAGAACTGACGTACCAGCGCGCTCGGTTCGGCGATCCGCAGCGGGGCCGGACCCGGCTCCGGCAGGCAGTGGGCGTGCGGCGGGAACGCGGCGGCGAAGGCGTCCAGCGTCTGCCGCTGTGCGGCGGTGAAGGGGCCCGCCTGCCAGGTGTCGTAGCCGGCGGAGGTGAGGGCCGGGTGGAGACGGCCGTCGGCGAGCAGCCGGAGCGCGAAGCGGGCGGCGGCCTGCCAGGCGACGGCGGACGGGTGAGGCGGCTGTGTCCCGGACAGCGCGGCAACAGCGAGGGCGACGGGCAGCGCGTAACCCTCCGCCGTGCGCCGTCTGACCGAGCGGCCGTGCGGCAGCACCAGCTCCACCGCCTCCGTCTCGACGCCCGCGGGTGCCATGCTCTCAGCGGCGGCTGCCCCGGCGGGCCGCCACAGCAGCAACCGGCCGAGGCGGGCAGGCTCGCCGGGCAGGAACACCGCCGCCCAGCCGTCGTTGAGCAGACTCCGCGCCCAGGCGGCCGATTCCGGTGTGGCCAATGGCGGCACGCTCCCCGTGCCCGTGCCCTGCTCCCGTACGAGGACTCGTGCCACTCTTTCTTTCGCCTCACCGTCGTCCAGGCGGTCTTCACCGCGTCTTCGTCCACCAGCAGGTTCCGACCCTGCTGTCACCGGCGGGAGTGGGCCTTGTTCGCCGCGGTACGCATGCGTTTGGCCAGCCGCTTGTCGACGCCGCGCAGGCCCTCACCCACTTCGGCGAGCACTTGGGCGGTGGCTGGGTGCTTCACTCGCCACAGGTCGTCCACCCACTGTTCGAGCGCCTCCGGCGCCGTGTTCCAGTTCTCCAGGAAGCCCCGGGTCAGGTCCTCGCTCTCCCCGGCACCAGCGAGGATCGACAGCCCGTCGATGAGCAGCCACAATCCGGCCTCCTCCGCCCGCGCCGGGTCCACGGGTGCTTCTGCCTCAAGGTCCGCGCCCAGGGTCGCGGTGGCCACCTGTCGGCACCCATCGACGTCGGAGTCCGCTGCCTTGCGCAGCACGCGCAGTGCCCGGGGGTCGTCGAGGTCGGCCAGCACCAGTTGGGCCACGGCGCGCTTCGCCGCTGCTTCGGGGCCGGCTCCCACGCACGCGTCGAGCAGCCCTACCGCGGCATCCGCCGCGGAGCGGTGTCCCAGCCACCCTTCGACCTCCCGGCGCATCTCCTCGGGGGAGTAGCCCAGGAGACCCTGGAGCAGAGCGCCGGCGTCCGCTTCGGCGTACTCACCGAGCAGGGGCGCGGGCACACCACACTCCATCAGGTAGGCGCGGAGCCCGTAGCGACCGAGCGGCGTGAGTCGCATGCGGTCCCCGCGCCTGCCGTCCCGCGACCGGTTCGACGCCGACGGCGAGGTTCCCGAACCGCCCGGCTTCTGTCCGCCCACGGTGTTCAGAAGTGTGCGCAGAGGCTCCTCGGCCGAATCGTCGCCGTCACCGGGCTCGTACTTCACCGCGCCCAGCAGGGCGAGCCCTTCCCCCAGTTCCCGGAAGGACGCCTCGAACAGCGCCTGGAAGAGATCGAACTCCGGCCCGTTCTCGCCCGCCTCACGGGCCTTCGCGCGCAGGTCGTCGACGTCCACCCAGGCGTCGTCCGGGGCGTCGTACAGCAGGCCGACCAGTCCGTCGGCGATCTCGGCCGTCAGCTCGCCCAGCTCACCGTGTAGCCCGTCCAGCACCCCCGACTCACCGATCTCCTCCAGCAGATCGCCCAGCGTGGCGGTCCAGAACGCCATAAGGTCCCCGCCGGCGAAGTCGGTCGCCGCGCCGCCCCACGCGCGGCCCCTGTTGATCGTGATCATTCCGCCGTCCACGGCGAGCCACCACGGATCGTCGAGTACGGCCACGTCCTTGGCGCTGCGCAGCGATTCCAACGCACGAGCCCGCGCGACGGCATCGGCGTACGGCGAGCCATCGCCAGCCAGCTTCCACAGCCGGAGTTCCTCGACGGCCTCACGGGCGAGCGCGGGCCGCAGCACCCGGCTGGCGGTGACCTGCCGTCCCTCGCGGCACCAGGCGGCGAGCCGGAGCGCCGCGTCGAAGAGCGGAACACCCCGCACGGCAGCGACAAGGTCCTCCTGCGGCGCCAGGGTCACCGGGCGCAGCACAGGCACATCCTCGGCCGGTCCGTCGACTCCGGCAGTGACCGGATCGCCCACCCGGCACTGCCCGCAGTTACACAACGCCGAGTCCGCGGTGGTCAGCCGACGGACATCGCCGCGCCCGGCCCGGTCACCGGCCGGCGGCTTCGCCTTTCCGGACACCGCTTCCGGCGTCAATTGGGCCAGCCGCGCCGTGATCCCGTCCCGGTCGAAGGCCGCCGGATCGTAACCGGCCGCCCGCAGCTCGGCGACAAGCTCACCGTACGGGCCATCCCCGGCCCCGTCCGGGGTGTCGAGGAACTCCAGCACCTTGGCCAGCCCCCACACGCCGCCGATGTCCTCGGCCGGTGCGTCGGCGCGACGCCCGCCGACGCAGCGCACCGTCCGCTCCGCGCCGACCGGGCGCGGCAGTGTCTTCTCCAGCGTGATTCCGTGCTCCCAGTCGTCGCCGAAGTCGTAGACGTAGCGCAGCCGTGCTCCCTCCTCGGCCAGTACGTCGCCGAGCGCGGTGGCGTCCTCGTCGCCGACCCCGCGGCGGAAGCCGAGACCGATGTCGGTGAGTCGGGCCGAATCGCCGTACCCCCGGCCGAACTCGTCGGTGAAGAGGTGCAGATGGCCGCCGTGCCATCCGAAGGCGATCTGGATGGCGTCGTGCAGCGTCCCGAGGGAGGTGTCGGACGGCAGCACGACGCGCCGCCACAGGGGCGGTCTCGTGCCGTGCAGCACGATCTTCAGCTGGAGATCGGACGGGGCCGACTTCCCGTCTCGCCGCATCTGCTGCTCCCACCGCACCGGGGCCACCCTAACGGCTCCATCATGGCGCTGTCAGTGTGCCCGGCTCAAATCCGGTTGTGGCGTCCACCGTCCTTCCGGTACACACGACCGGTGCTTTCTTCAGAGCGAGGTCGTGCGGCGGTTGGGGACTGTGCCAGGAGACGGGCGACGGCCACGCCTTGAAGGGTGCTGGGCCGGCGCGTGGAGTCTGTTCGAGGCGGCGTGCCGGTTTTACGGGGAAGACCGGCCGGGTGAGCTGGTGCGGGCGGTGCGGCGGGCTCACGAGGAGTACACGCGGCCAGTGCACTACACGCAGACGGACGGGTTCCTGTCATTCATGTACGCCGAGCTGGTCCCGGGGCGGAGATCAGGGACGCTGATGCCGGGTGAGGTGCCGGTGGGGGTCGAGTGGGCCGCACGTTCATTTGACGCGGTGCGGGCCGGGCTGCGGGGTGAGGATTTCGGCCGCTGGGTCCGGGTGCGCGATGAGGCGCTGGCGGCGGTGGAGGAGGAGCCCGCAGTGCTGGCTTGACCAGGAGGCTGGCCATGGACCTCTGATGTCCCTCAAGTCATGCGTGGCCGGGAGTGCGAGGGGCGACTATGCCGGTATGACGAATCCCGGGTGGTCCAGCCAGCTGACAGTCTCCGACCGCGCCTGCACCAAAACTCCGAGAACAATGCGTCGGGTATCAGGGTCGCCGAGGGCGAACAGCAGCGACAGCTCCTGAGAGGCGAACGTCAGGTCGTAACCGGTACGCCCCCGGCGCTGCGGACCTGTACGTGCGGTCAGGTAGCGGCCGAGCTCGGCACCGTCGGCCGGAGCCCGGTGGTACTCGGCCGCGAAGGCAAGCGCGGCAGTACGGTGGCGCAACTGCCCGGTCTCCGCCTTCGTCAGCGGGCGGCACAACTGCTCGGCAGCCTCCTGCAGGACCTGCTCGATGCTCTGGTCCAGTGGTGAGCGTTCGGACAGCCGGGGCACGGCCGGCCCGAGCTTGGCCGCTTTCACAGCCTGCCTGAGCGAGGCGCCCAACGCCCAGCTCCCGGGCCGGGATCGCCTCCGCGTCCGGATGCATTTGCCGAGGCCGGACAGGGCACGCATCTGCGGTTCTGTGACCACGCCCTCGAGTCCCAGGGCCCGGGCGGCCAGTCCGTGCCAGATACCGTGCGGCACCCCCGGCACGGTGGAGGACACGGTCGGCTCACTGCCCTGAGCGCCGTCACCGGTCGCGATGATGCGCCGGTAGTAGTGGTAACCCTTGGCCGTGATCCCCTTCGCCGTCATCCCCACAGCGTCAGTCGACCCGACCGCGAGGGACCCTGTCCGTACGCGTCCCGGAACGTCCCAGGCCCCTGGAAAGAATCATCGGACGCGTCACGCCACAAGGGAAACACACGCCCTGCCCTGCTTTGAGAACTTTCGTCCTGTAGGCGGAGAATGACTTTCTCCGGAGCCGAGGCTCGGCCATCCGTCTCGTTCGCTTTTGTACTCGGAAGTCCGTCTGGTTTGAAGATGCCGTGGAATCGCCTGATGAACAGCGGAACCTAGCCCTCCGGCTCGCCTGTGATCACGCTACGTCGTGAGCGAGCGCAAGCCGTACCCCAGCGACCTGTCCGACGCCCGATGGGCCCTGATCGGGCCGACGCTGACGGCCTGGAGAAAGGCCCGGCTCGACCGCAGGCCAACGGGGCAGCCGGCCAAGGTCGATTTACGCGACGTCTTCAACGCGATCCTTTACGTAAACCGCACGGGAATCCCCTGGAAATACCTCCCGCACGACTTCCCGAACCACGGCACCGTCTATGCCTACTACGCCGCGTGGCGCGACGAAGGGATCTTTGCCCAGCTCAATTACGACCTGACGGGACTGGGCCGGGTGAAGGAGGGGCGCAAGTCCGAGCCGACCGCCTCCGTGATCGACACCCAGAGCGTGAAGACCTCCAGCAACGTGCCCCTGACCAGCCAGGGAACGGATGCGGCCAAGAAGATCGTCGGGAGGAAGCGCGGCATCCTCACCGACACGATCGGCCTCATCCTCGCCGTGACCGTCACCGCCGCCGGCCTCTCGGAGAACGCCCTGGGAATACGCCTTTTAGACCAGGCGAAGGAGAAGTACCCGACCATCTCTAAGAGCTGGGTCGATACCGGCTTCAAGAACGCCGTCGTCGAGCACGGCGCCCGCCTGGGAATCGATGTCGAAGTCGTCAACAGAGCCCCGGATACCCGTGGGTTTCACGTCGTGAAAAGGCGCTGGGTGGTCGAGCGGAGTATCGGTTGGATCATGATGCACCGCCGTCTCGCCCGCGACTATGAGACCCTCACCGCCAGCTCCGAAGCCATGATCCACATCGCTCCTCGATCGACAACCTTGCCAGACGCATAACGGACGAGACTACCCCTACCTGGCGAGGGACTTACTAGGGCATCAAGGGCAATCTGCCTACTTCAAACGCCCTCTGAGGACTGCTGTTGGTTTTAAGGGTGTGTCATGCGGCGGTGGTGTGGTGGGTTTGGGGGCTGGTTGGTGGTGGGGTGAGGAGTTGGCGGGCGCGTTGGGTGCTGAGGCCGAGGCGGTGGAAGCATTCGGGGCGGCTGAGGCCCAGGCGGGTGAGGAAGGCCAGTTCGTGCTGCAGAAGGGAAGAGTCCCAGCGTTGTGGAAATCCGGGCCTGCGGGTGCCGTTGGGAGTGGTGTCGAGGTTGTCGATGCTGTGTTCGTCCCAGGCGAGGGGAGGGTCCCAGGCTTTGGCTGCGGCGCGCCGCTGGGCGTGGGGGGAGGGGCCTTGTTGGTGGGAGAGCTGGGCCCAGGCGGTGAGGATGGCCCCTCGGACAGCGGGTGTGCTGGTGCGCGTCTTCGCGAATTCGGTAAGGGATTTTGCTGTGGTGGCGCCGGCTTGGGCTATGGCGTGGAGTGTCCAGCCTGCGGCGCACATGGCGCGCAGGCGTCGCAGGAGCCCGGTGTCCGTGACATGAGCGCGGTGTGGGAAGGCGGGCGGGGGCAGTTCGTGCACGGCAAGAACCCGTCGTGCGATGTCAGCGCTGATCCCCCGTCGTGCGTCACGTTGCTGATCGATCAGAGCGGAGGTGAGCGTGCTGGGATTGACTTTGGCGGTCTGCGCGATGAATGCCACGGAGGCCCGGTCGTAGCGCAGCTGCAGTGCCCGGATGTGGCTGACGACTTGGTGGGCATCGACGGTGTCGCTGCGGCGCGGAGTGGGTTCGGGCACAGGAGTGCGGTTGCCGAGGGCGAGCAGCCGGTCGGCGGCCGCTGCCTGGATTCTGCGGGGTCGGCCGGCGTCCACATCGTGGAGAGCGGCGGCGAGTGTCGTCAGCGATATGTCGGCCGCGCGGGCCAGAGCGGCTTGCGTCAGGTGGGGGTGCGTGGTCAGGAGTTCGCTTACGTGACGGCAGGCGGCTGTGGCGTCGGTGGAGCGTCCGCCGTAGCCACGGTCACGGTGCGGCAGGTCGTCCGGCACGACGGCCAGCAAGCGGACCGCTGTCGCCCTGTCGACAGTGCGTGCCCTGTCTGGCCGGCGCCGGGCGTCGGTCAAGATCGTTTTGAGGGTGGAAGGGGCAACACCGGCCCGCCTCGCGATGACTGTCACCGGCAGGTGGGGACGCTGGGCGATCAGGTGCTGGACGTGGTCCGCCACTGGGCGGGCGGCAACCCGGTCGATGTGCATGTGAACGTGGCCTGGGTCTCGAGGTTTTATGCTGTAGGAGAGATTGTAGAGCCGTCTCGCTGGCGGAGATTGGGGCCGAGCTGGAATGTGGCCTGCACGGTCGCGAGCCAACGCCGGCAGGCCGCCGCCGGTCTGATCGCCTCCGGCTGCACGATGAGCATCTCGGTGCGGCCGTTAGCCTGTTGGGTATGTCAGAGCGTGTCATCCCCGGCCATAGGGGCGGTCTGATCACTCTGGGTGCCGCGGACGCTCTGTGGGTGGAGTTGACGACTGGCAGTGCTGTGCCGACGGCTTTGGCGGCGTTCACCTGCTCTCCGGCCGGTGCCCAGCTGGGGTACGTCTTGCTCGGCGGACGTGTGGTGACGACGGTGAAGGCAATCGGCGGCCAGTGGAGTGTTCCGGAGAGTGAGGTGCGCCGAGCGGCAGCGGAACTGAACGCGGTCGAGATGGACCGCCAGGATTTGGTCCGCATCGGTCCCTTCCGTAGCGCGCCGAAGCAGGAGCACATGGAGGAAACGCCGCTGCACTGGCGCCGGCGCATCATGCGGGAACTGCAGGGCGACCCCGAGCGGGCGGCACGAGGTGAAGGCGGCCTGCCGGACTATGTGGCGGGGATCGACTGGCGGCGGATACTCGTGGAGGAAACCCGCGGCCAGGCGGCGCGGTCATGGTGGCTGCCGCGCGCCGTGGTCAGACTGCTGGACACCGCCGAGCACACCGAAAGGCAGTGGCTGCAGGCCGCGCAGACCCGCCAGCAAAGGGAAGCCGTCAGCGAGCCGCCCTCCCACCACCGGCAGGCCCGAGCCGCCGGCGGCCGGGAGACGATGAGCCCCGACTGCCCAACCGCCCCCCTGCGCCGCCCGTACAAGGGGGAGCTGCAAGGCCACCTGTACTCGGCGCTGCGCAGGAAGCCCGGCACCTCCCGCAAGGTGGCCGGGTGGACCTGCGCCATCTGCCGCACCGCACCCGCCGCGGTACTCGACCACTGCCACGAACACGGCTACGTCCGCGCCCCCGTGTGCCACTCCTGCAACACGCAAGAGCGTCCCGACCACCTGTACAGCAACGACATCCGCGTGGCCAACCACTACACACGCCTCTTCGACACCCACACCACCGACTGGCTCCGCCACTGGCACCGCTGCCCCGGCTGCCGCACCCGCACCACCCTGCCACTGCCCCACCTCGCAGCCTGGACCGCCCACACAGCCTGCCGACCACTGCGCCCCACCCACCACGACCCCCGCTCCTCCCGCGGACGCAAACCCTGCGGTGCGCTGCGCGTGTCCTGGACCGGCAGTCACAACGCGCCCGCCTCCTGCCTGCTCACTGTCGCCGTCGACTTCTGCCCCTCCGGCGAGCACCGTGTCCTGGCACAAGTCCCCTACCGCGAAGCCGCCGAGCGGTTCGGCACCTGGCTGACCGAGACCGCCCCTGCGGTGGCCGCCGCGGCCGGCCCCGACCGCCTCGACGGCCTCCCCACCCAATTCCGGCCCGTAATCGCCGACACCAGCGGTGAGGGTCTGGCGCTGTTCTGAGCGAACAGCGCCAGACCCGACACCAACGTCAACCGGCACCCGCCCGGCCTCGGTGGCGTCATCAAACGCGGCGCGGCTCTGTCCAGTAAACGGCTCTGGTACACAAACCGTGGTGACACAGCGTCATGTTAATTCCGGTGTCGCCTTGTCGGGACGTTTCCGCCCTCGCGGTCCACCGTCGTAGGCAGTCTGTCAGAGGTGTAGTCGTCTCGGATGCGGCTGATGCGCTGCATTAGCCGAGTCACTGAGACGCTGGTATGCCGATTCTGCAGCATCTCCACGGTCTGCTCGTACCACCACGCCCACAGCTGCCTCATGAAGGAGTCGGCATGCCCGTCAGGAAGCGCGGCCCTGAGCTTCACCCGCACCTGCGCGTCAAGATCGTCGATAGACGGCCTGCCGTCGATGACCCGCATCCGCTGCACGAAGACAGCGCGCTGCGCGGGCGGGAGCTTCAAGAACGCCACTCGTGCGTCCTCGGTCCCTTTGGCAGCCGACTCCTCAGCGGCGGTGGTTACTGACCTTGAAGCCCGTCTTGTCATAGGGGCTGACGGGCGGTGATCGTCGCGGTATGCCGGAGGTATGAGGTTTCCGCAGGGTGGGGGCCTGACCGCGGAGAGGCAAGCGTTCCGTGAGCGGGTCCGGATGGCAGCGGTCGGGATGTTCGCCGATGGGCGGGGCAGCACGGAGATCGCCAAGGAGTTACGGGTCAGCGTCCGTTCGGTTCAGCGGTGGCGCCGGGCCTGGCAGGAGGCAGGTCCGGACGGGGTTCGTTCCCGTGGTCCGGCTTCCCGGCCGAAGCTCAGCGATGCGCTGTTCGCTGTGCTCGAGGAGGAGTTGGCCAAAGGTCCGGTCGCTCACGGGTGGCCTGATCTGCGGTGGACGCTGGCCCGGATCAAGACCCTGATCGGGCGGCGGTTCCACAAGTCCATGACGCTGAAGCTGAACGGAAAATCCCCGTTTCTCCGGGCAGGCGGGAGCGCCGTACGGCGGAGCCGGACGGTTTCTCTGTGGGTGGGGGTGACTGAGGTCAGGCCACGATAGTGGGTGCGAGGGTGACGTGGTGGCCGAGGGCCTGGAGCTGGCGGACGAGGTCGCGGGTCTTGCGGGCGGGATTGAGATGGCGCTGGTGCCAGTCGGTGCCGAGTTCCTGGTATCGGGCGTCGGGGTCGTTGATCAGGTGCCAGGTGATGACGAGGATGGAGCGGGCGACGGCGACGAGGGCTTTGGCGTGGCCGCGGCGTTTGACGATTCTGCGGTAGCGAGCGCCGAGGAAGGTGTCGGTGCGGGCAGCGGCGTTGGCGGCTTCGCCGAGGGCGCCCTTGAGCCATGGGTTGCCCTTGCCCGCCGGGCCGGCGGTGTTCTTCGCTCCGGACTGAATCGTGCGGGGGCACAGCTTCGCCCACGAGACGAGGTGTTCGGGGGTGGGGAAGCGGCTCATGTCCAGGCCGATCTCGGCGAGGACGATCTGGGCGGTGGCGGGACCGATGCCGGGGACCGCATCGAGACGCTCGGCCAGTTCCTGCGCGGTCACACCGTCGCGGACAGACGGCCCGCCGGTGTCGTCCCCGTCCGACGGCCCGCCGGTGTCGTATGGAGCCGTGGTCTGTTTCATGAGGTCGGCGATCAGCCGGTCGAGTTCCTGGACCTGCGTGGTGAGGTGGTCGACGGTGCCCAGCAGCACGCCCAGCAGGCGGCCGTGATGTTCTTCGAACTGCCCGGTGAGTGCCTCGGCCAGGGCCGGCTTCTTCTTCACCAGGCTCCCTCTGGCGAGATCCGCCAAAGCTCGGGGGTTGCGTTCACCGGCGGCCAGGGCATCGAGCATGGCCCTGCCGGACAGACCGAAGAGGTCGGAGACAACGTCGGACAGCTTGATCTGCGCGTCCTGCAGGGCCTTGTCCACCCGGTGCTTGTGCCGGGTGCGTTCCTGGATGAACACTGTGCGGGTGCGGGTGAGGTCTCGTAGCTGCCGGACTGGCTTGGGCGGTACGAACGAAGCGCGGACCATGCCGCGTTCGGCGAGCTTGGCCAGCCAGACCGCGTCGAGCTTGTCGGTCTTCGGCCGGCCGGGGACGTTCTTCACATCACGTGCGTTGACCAGCCAGCATTCCAGGCCGCGGGCCTCCAGGAGGTAGAAGAAGGGCCGCCAGTAGCTGCCCGTCGCCTCCATCACCACCCGCTGGACCCCCTGGCAGACCAGCCGGTCGCCGAGTTCGAGGATCGCGTTCGTGGTGGACGCGACCGTCCAGACCTGCTGGACGCGCCGGCCTTCGATGGTGTCGTGCGGGATGCGCAGGCACACCATCCCGGTTGCCTTGGCGATGTCGATCGCCGCGACCCGGGCAACACTTCCGTCGTCGTGGTCGTCTTTGGACTCCTCCATCGTCTTCCTCCCCTTGGGCATTGGTGCGGGCGGGGGCTGCCCGGGGAGCCTGAGGGGAGACGGAGAAGCTGAACGGCGTGCTCGAGACGACAGTGTGCGGCCCCTCGGACGGCTCCCTCACCAGACTCCTATGCGGGCTCACAGCCCAGACATCGATCGGCGTCGGCGGACAGCCCCCGTACCGATTTTCACGCCCGCGAGGCGTCATCCGCAGGTGAACGGCTGACTCCTATAGATCGTCAAGCTGTAAGAGACGGCCCGGGTGCGCCGCTGAATGCGCTGGTGAGGTGGCGGTATACCTCTCGCGCGACGAAGCGCTTGAGGCATCTGAAGATGTCCTTCGTCTTGAGTCCTTCGAGGGTGCGTCGTGCGACGTAGTCGCGGGTGCGCGGGTCGTGGCGCATGCGGACCAGCACGATTGTGTGCAGTGCGCGGTTGGCCTGGCGGTCACCGCCACGGTTGAGTCGGTGGCGGTCGGTGCGCCCGGAAGAGACCGACACAGGTGCGGCTGTGCACAGATGGGCGAAGGATGCCTCCGAGGCGAGCCTGTCGGGGTTGTCGCCGGCGGTGACCAGCAGCTGCCCGGCGGTCTCGGTCCCGACACCCGGAAGTGCGAGCAGGCCGGGTGCGGTGCGAGTGATCAGGACGCGCAGGTCGGCGTCCGCGTCCGTTATCTCCTCGCTCAAGTGCCGGTAGCGCTTGGCCAGACGCTTAAGGGCGACTTTGACGGCTGTGGCCGGCTCTGCCAGATCGGTGCCCGGACGGCTGGCGGCCAGCCGCCGAACCAGCTCGGTGGTGGTCAGCGAGCGCAATGCTTCGCGTACCGCGGTGGGTGCGGTGATGATCAGTGATTTGATCTGGTTGATGGTCTGTGTGTGCGGGCCTTGACAGCACTGGCGCGTACCACGCGCAGTCCGCGGATTGCCTCGACCACACCGTCGCGGTGCTTCGGGATGCCCGTGGCGCGGCCGGAGAGTACAGCGGTGGCCGCGGCAAAGGCATCGATGGAGTCTGACTTCCCTGCCGCTCGGCGAGCTCGACGGTCGGGTCGGTCCACCTCGATGATGGCGATCTGGCAGCTCCAGCTTCAGCAGGTGATGGGCGACGGACTCCAGGCCGAGCGCGCAGGTGGGGGCGCAGGGAGCGTGGGCGAAGAACCGTAAGTCACTGCGGGAAGTCTTCGCGTACATCGGATGTCGGCACTCGTCGCAGGTCAGCGGGGCGGACGGCTGGGTCTTCCCCACCGCTTCCCAGCTGCGTCCGCACCCGAGATCGGGCAGGTGCGCGAAGACGGTTCCCCGCTCGGCGTGTACGGCCGTGAACGCCACGCTGGCCCCCTGCTGGTCGGCGAGGAGGCCAGTGTGGCGCGGGGCACTGACATTGATGCTGATACTCGGGTTCCGGCGGTCGTGACTCGGGCACTGACTGACGCCCTGCTGGGCTGTCTTCGCGTTGGTCTGTCCGCCCGGCCGGAGCTCGTTCTCATGGCTCCGGCCGGGCGGAACATGCGGTTTCTCGCGGTGAGGTTCCCCCGCATCTCGGGGGGAACCTCAGGCGACGTGCGGTGCGTCGGTCAGGGGGCGGATTGGTGATCCGGAAGAAACGCCCTAACCGCGCCGCGCGATCAGCGCCGCCACCCCGTCGAGCACGACCCCGAGTCCGAACTCGAAGTCCGCGTCCGGCTCGTCCGCCTGGTCCAGGGCATCGGATTCGAGGACGCGTGTGACGGCCGGGTGGCGTTCGGGGTCGGTAAGGGCGGCGAGGGTGTGCTGGTAGCGGCGCAGGACCTCGTCGGGGGAGTGGCCGCTCGCCGTGTACGCGGCATCCAGGTCGGACATCAGCGTCGCCTCGTTGCGCACATAGCCGCTGACCAGCATGATCACGCCGAGTTTCGTGCCCTCGTCGAGCCCGGTGCCGTCGAGGGTCTCGAGGCCGTACTCCATCCACGCCACCGACTTCGGGCTTGCGGGCGGCCCGGAGACAGGGATTCGCAGGAGCCATAGGTTCTCGTGGAAGAACGCGCGCTGCGCCCGCGCCCACCGGGTCAGCCCCGCGCGCCACCCGGCCCCGTCGGGCAGCGGTTCGGGGGGCGCGGGCGTGACCGCCTCTTGCATCAGGATGTAGAGCTCGTCCTTTGCGCCGACGTACCGGTAGAGCGACATCGGCGAGACGGCGAGCTCCTTGGCGACGCGCCCCATCGACACCGCCCCGATGCCCTCGGCGGCCGCGACGCCCACCGCCGCGGCCACGATGCGGTCCAGGCTGAGCCCCGGCTTCGGCCCTTTCGAGGGGCGGGCCCTGAGACCCCAGGCCGTCGCGAGGCTCGCGGGCAAGCCGGTGTTCTCGTCCGCCGCCATCCGCGTCGCCTCCCTCTGCGCCCCGGGACCGTTCCTCGGGCCTCCGGCTTGACGTACATCCTAGTTCTGCGTAACTCTTACACGATAACGCGTAAGGGTTACGCAGTAAGTAGTCATGGAGAGGCGAGGCCATGCCCGACGCACCCGCCATCGAGGCCACCGGCCTTCGCAAGACCTACGGAGAGGTCGAGGTCCTGCGCGGTCTCGACCTGGCGGTGCCCCGCGGCACCGTGCACGCCCTGCTCGGCCCGAACGGCGCGGGCAAGACCACCACCGTCCGCATCCTGGCCACGCTCACCGAGGCAGACGCGGGCACCGCCAGGGTCGCTGGGCACGACCTGCGCACCGAGCGGGCCCAGGCCCGCCGCGCGATCAGCCTCACCGGCCAGTTCGCGGCGCTCGACGAGATGCAGACCGGTGCGGAGAACCTGCGGATGATGGCCCGGCTCGCCCGCACCCACGGCGGTGCCCGCACCTCCCGCCCTGCCGCACGCACCCGGGCCGCCGAACTCCTCGACCGCTTCGACCTCGCCGACGCCGCCGACCGCCTGGTCAAGACGTACTCGGGAGGCATGCGACGGCGCCTCGACCTGGCCGCATCCCTGGTGGGCCAACCCGAAGTGATCTTCCTGGACGAGCCGACCGCGGGCCTCGACCCGCGCAGCCGCCAGGAGCTGTGGAGCGTGGTGCGCGAACTGTCGGCGCGGGGCACGACGGTCTTCCTGACCACCCAGTACCTGGAGGAAGCCGACCGGTTGGCAGACCGTATCGCCGTGCTCCACGGCGGCGAGCTGGTCGCCGAGGGCACCTCCGAGGAGCTGAAGCGGCGCGTCGCGGGCCAGCGCCTCGACGTCGTCCTGACCGACCCGGCCGCCTATCTGCGCCTGGTGTCACAGGCGGTGTACAGCGAGCCCGAGACCCGCACTCTGGGCTTCTTCACCGACGGCGGTGCGCCCCAGGTGCGGGCGCTGCTCGACGCGTTGGACCCCGACGGCACGGTCATCGAACGGTTCTCGCTGCACACGGCCACCCTCGACGACGTCTTCCTGACCCTCACGAAGCCCGCACACCAGGAGCCCAGCCATGTCTGACGCACTCATCATGACCGGCCGCTCCATCCGGCTCAGCCGCCGCAACGTCGACGCCCTGATGATGGCCATGGCGCTCCCGGTGATGCTGCTCCTGATCTTCGTGTACTTCTTCGGCGGAGCCATCAACACCGGTACGGAATACGTCACTTACGTCGTCCCCGGCGTCCTGCTGCTGTGCGCCGGCTTCGGTTCGGCCAGCACCGCCGTGGCCGTCGCCGAGGACCTCAAGGGCGGCATCATCGACCGCTTCCGGTCCCTCGACATCGGCGGCACCCCAATCCTGGCGGGCCACGTCCTCGCCTCCACGGCCCGGAACCTGATCGCCACCGCCCTGGTCTTCGCGCTCGCCTTCGCGATCGGCTTCCGCCCCTCGGCCAGCCCGGGCGGCTGGCTCGCCGCGATCGGCCTCCTGGTCGCCTACATCGCGGCGCTCTCCTGGCTGTCCGCCGCGGTGGGCCTGCTCGTCAAGTCCCCCGAGGCGGCCGGGGGTTTCACCTTCTTCGTGAGCTTCCTGCCCTACCCGAGCAGCGCCTTCGTTCCGACCGACACCATGCCGTCGTGGCTCCAGGGCTTCGCCGCCCACCAGCCCGTCACCCATGTCATCGAGGCGGTACGCGGACTGCTGCTCGGGCAGCCGGTGAGCTCGACGGGGTGGGTGGCGCTCGCCTGGTGCACGGGCATCCTGGCCGCCTCGGTGGCCGTTTCGGGAGCGCTGTTCAAGCGGCGTACGGCTTAGGTGTGTTGTCGGGATCGCCGACCCGGCGTCCTCAACGGCAACGGATGATGGCAATTGCTTCGCATATCCGGCAGCTCAGGGCCGCTGGCGTACGGTCGAGCGGACTCGGTGCAATGGCGAAGCAACTGGGTTGGCTGTCAAAGGACAGGTGCGGGGGCGGCGAGCAACCGCAGGGCCGTGCGGGACAGTTCCGTTGGCGCGGAACTTCTTGTCACAGCGTGTCCGAGGTAGGGACGAGCGCTGAACGCCAGCACGGTGGCTGACTGGTTCCCATCATTGCTCTGACCGGCCCGGACAAGGAGCACGCCGAGACGTCGATGCTCGCCCTGCACCTGCTCCAGTCCGCACTCGTGCACGTCAACACCCTGCTGGTGCAGCAGGTCCTGGCCGAACCGGCCTGGGCATCGAGGCTCAGTGTCGAGGACCGGCGCGGCCTGACCGCGCTGTTCTGGTCGAACATCAACCCCTATGGCACGTTCCGTCTGGACATGGACAAGCGGCTCGACCTGCTGTCCGCTCACGTGCCCCACCCTCGTACGCCCGTGAAAGCCGCCGACCAGAGCGCATCGGAGCCCCGCCATGTCCGCTGAACAGATCGGACGCTGGACCAGCGTCGCCGCTACCGATTTCACGCAGGACAGCGGACCGGGCGCCGCACTCGCGCTGGCATGCAGCATCCACGCCATGAACGAACTCTCCAAGAGTGTCGAGCCGTTGCCGCCCGTCGCACGGCTCATCGTTGCCCGCCCCGACGGCACCCCGCTCGGGGTCTTCTCCCTCGACGACCAGGACGCCGAGATCCTCATCAAACGCGTCCACGAGATGTCCGCCGACCCGCTACGGCCCTCTCTTCGCTACGGACCTGGAAGAGCTGACGCGCAGGTACCACGGCGACCGAAGTTGACGCTGCGCCCTGAACCCCGGTCTCTCTACCCGGCCGCGCAGATGACCGAGTCGATCGGCGAACGACCGCGGCGGTACGAGGGGTAGCGCCGAGGTACGTCCGAAGTTGCCAGTACTTGATCTTGGCCGGTGTGGTGCTCGGTCCGCTCAACGCGGGCTGACAACTGCGGCGCGGTCGACGGTGCGGGCCTGGCCGATGGCGAGCCGGGCGTGCAGCAGTGAGGCGATGTGCGGGTCCTGGCGGGGTGCGCCGGGTGTCGAGGGCGGCCCGGGTGATTTGCACGGCCTCGCGGTGGCGGCACGTGATGTGAGCGCGGCTCGTGATGTTCTGACTGTGGGGCGGGACGAGGGCCAACAGGGTGCCGGTCCAGGCAGCGTGCGACGAACAGCCGGGCTCTTCGCGTAGTGGAGGCGAACACTATGGCGATATCGCGTGCTGTCGTCGATGCTGAGGATAGGTGTGGAGGGGATAACGGTAGGTGCACGTCGGCAGCGTCCCGGCCGTGGCGGGTGGGTCACCAGAGGTGGCGCCTGCTCGACGGGGCACTGTACGTCACGGGCAACCCGTGGACGGAAGCGTGGCGGACCTACGGGGGGACGGGCATGACGACGACCGAGCCACCGGACGAGAGACGGGATGATCCGCAGCCGGGTGGTGCCGGCGGCACCCTCGCGGAGCCAGCTTCACAACAGGCCGTTACAAGCTGCAAACGTCTGCGTCACCATCGACCCGGGCCGGCCGACTGCCCTGGTGATCACGCGACTGCTTTGGGGGGCTCTACTTCTTCGTCGGGCGCATGTAAGTGCGGGATACCCGTGTTCCCGGGTGGGTCACGGTGAATTCGAGGATGTCCCCGCCGCCCTGTGCGCGGTAGATGCAGTACTTGTCCTGGCGGAACCAGTCGCCAACGGCAAGGTCCGCTTCTGCGGGGCCCACGGTGTAGCTGCCGTTTACCAGCTTGCTGTAGGAGCGGGACCACTTCTTGCTGGTCTTCACGCTCAGTCCGGTCTCGATCGTAGTGCTGACGCTTGCGCTGAATCCCTTGATGCCGAAACTCGCTTCAGCGGTGACGCTGAGATTAAGCGTCCGGTCCACGTCCGCGGCGGCTTCTTCTGTGGTGCCCTCGGTGGTGGACCAGGAATGAACCTCGGTATTGAGGGCGGGGTGCACCCTCCATTGGACTTTGTTCCAACTGGACCAGCGGCGAATGATGTAGTAAGGGCTATGTTGCCCCTGCCATTGGGCGTCGTGCCCGTGATCGTCGGCGATAAGGAAGTAAGGTACGGCGACTTCGCCTGCGATCTGCCAGGGAGTGTTTTCGGGCGGATCGGAGTAGTCGGTCAACTCGGGGGCTGCAAGCCGGGGAGGCTCCATCCTGCCCAGTTTTGCCACCTCGGGAAAGCCGCCGGGCTGTTCATCGAAGTAGAAGGTTGTCGCGTCCTTGCGGTCGTCCACGAATTGAATCGTCGCGCCGTCCGATTGGGCGTATTGTGCATGTGCACGATTCCATAGAATGCAGCCGCCGTTCTCCGTTGACTGCTCAACGCGCCAGATGCCGCCCTCCCTGTAATCGTCCGGGATGTCGCCGACGGGGAAATCCCGGATCTGCTTGTCAGGGTCGGCCCACATGATGTGGCCAGGGAGAGACGCGAACATGACGTTATTGCCATCGAGGGGGCACTTGGCCACGGAGGCGAGGATGAGGCAAGAATCAGCCTCATCGGTCCAGTGGATGACATATTTACCGGACACTTCCGGGTCCATGTAGCTTCCGTACCAGTATGTCGCGACCCCTTCGAGCTGCTGCGTCCTGAGTGTGTAGATGTTGCCGATCTTCGGCAATGCCATGAACGCCTCCGTATGCTGGTCGCTACTTCCGTAGGCCGCTGTCTCTGTCACGGCGAGTCGACTCGTGTGTGACTGCCCGAGGGCGCCAGTGGAATTCACAGATTTACAGACACCACCTGAACGAGTGATCGAAATCAAGCCACTGAGGCTTTTCCATCATCGACCTGAGCTGGTCAGTGGTCGAACAGCGGAGTTTGCGTAGGAACCGCCAGGATTTGAGGGTGGCCATGGCCTGCTCGACGAGTGCGCGGATCTTCGCGTGGGAGCGGTTCACCGCCTGCTGACCAGTGGAAAGGGTTTCCCGCCGACCCCAGGGGTACGGACCGCGCAGCCGGCACTCCCGATAGCCTTTGTCGGCCCAGCGCGTGATGTCGGCCTCGCCAGGGGCGTCGATGATGCCGTGTTCGCGGGCCGCGCGGACGTCGTGGACGGCGCCGGGCGGGGCCGGTGATGCCCACGGCAGTCGGCCGAAGGGATCGGCGTGGACCTGCACGTTCATCCCGTGCCTCTTGTGCTTGCCGGAGCAGAAGGGCCAGTCCGCAACGACGCGGTCGATCGGCAGGAGCGTGCCGGCCAGGAGCAGGTACGCCTTCGTCGACGCGGTGCGGCCGGTGTCGGCCAGGCTGGGTGCGAGGGCGGCCAGGAGGCCGACTGCCTCCGTGACGTAACGGTTTGCGGTCGTGGTTCCGACGCCGAATCTGGCCGCGAGCTGGGTGTAGGAATGCCCCCCCGCAGGTGGGCGAGGGTGAGGAGGGCCTGGCGGCCGGCGCTCAGCCGCCGCCAGCGGGAGCCGATCACACGGCGGTGGTGCCCTAACCTCGGCGTTTCGGTTGGGGTGATGAGACGTCGCTGATCGTCTGCTGCCAGATGGGCGAGGTGACTTCGGTTGCTTGAGCATGGCGGAGTCCCGGCGCGGTGGTCGGGTTCTCCAAGGTCTTTCGGGTCGTGGGTGGTCAGGGGTTTGCTGGTCAGCCGGCGGGACGGGGCAGTGCGGCAAGGCGGTTGAAAGCCGCGGCCAGTTCGTGTCTCCAGGGCCAGGTCTGTGATATCCGCAAGCGCAGTCGCCGACCGCCCCGGGTGAGGCGGGCGGCGACGTGCAGCAGCCGGTAGCGGAGCTTCTTCGGCTCGGCAGCCGCCAGCTCCCCGTCCAACAGCAGGACGCGCATCCAGGCCAGCAGGTCGATCGCCCCGAGGCTGAGTTCGAGCCAGGCCGCGTTGATCGCGAAGTGGCGGGAGGGGAAGCGGCCGAAGCCGGTGGTCTTGCCGCACCGGATGTGGTCCTCGACGGTGGCATGCCCGCGGTGACGGACCTCCAGGAACTGGGCGGAACCACCACCGGAGTAGGGAGTGTCGGTGAGAAACACCTGGTGCCGCAGGCCCTCGTCCTGGTCGAACAGGGACAGCTGGGCCCCGGGGTGCGGCCGCTCGCGGCGCACGATGATGCGCGTGCTGGCCGGATAACCGGTCAGCTCGACCATCCCGGTCAGCTCGGCGACCTCGGCGCCGGCACGGAGCGAGCCGTCCTGGTCCAGGGCGGGATGCCAGAGACGGTCGGGCATGGCCCGGATCGCGTGGCGGACAGGCTCGGTGACCGCGTATCCGACTGAGAAGAACGTACGGATTCCTCGTTTCCGCGCATCTCGGACGTGGGTGAGGAAGGCCTTCGCGGATCCGGCGCTGTCGGTGCGGACAAGGATGTCAGTGCCGTGCCGGTGGGCGTCGGGGATCTGCGCGAGTGCCTGGTCGAGCACCGTGATGTGGTCGCTCGCGGTGTTGGCGCCGGCGTTTCCGGGCCGCAGCCGGCCGGACAATCCCTCTCCGGTGTTCGCGAGGAAGCACAGCAGCGGGTGGAATCCGAAGCTGCCCTTGTAGGTGGGTGCGGCCTGGTCCTTCTCGGAATGGCAGGCGACCAGCGTGGCGTCGAGGTCCAGGACCAGCCCGGGCAGCACGCGTCCCGCGGCCCGGACTGCGGGTATGTCCTCACCTTGCTCAACGGCTTGCAGCCAGGCGACTTCCCGGGCCTGGGCACGGGCCGAGCGCAGAGCGGTCAGTGTCCTCTCGTCGGTGTCGGCGAGCAGTCGCCAGGCCGTCGGTGTCGAGGCGACGGGACCGAACACCTCGCCCTGGTCCCGCAGTACTGCCAGGTCCGCGATGGCCTCGCCTCCGTCGGCGAGCATCACCGCCAGGTCGGTGGCGATCCGGCCCGGATCGTGTCCGGTCCCGCGCGGCCGAAGCGGCCTGAGAGCGGCGGAGTACGCGGCGGTCAGCCCGGTGGCATCAGCGAGATCCGCCAGCAACCGCGCCCCGGCATGCCCGACCACCCCCGAACCATCGGCGCTGACATGGACCTTGGGACGCAACCCGATAGCCTGCACGTAGAAAGTGCCCTCCGCTTGGACCGACAGAACCCCTCAGCAAGGTTCATCGTTCCAGGTCAGGAAGGCACTTTCGCGTTTCCGCCTCACCAGCTGCCGTACCCAACCGAAACGGCGAGGCTAACTCCTAAGCGAGGAAGCGAAGCAGCAGAGAAGGACACGTCGATGCCGGACGGGTACACAAGCACGTGAAGCCTCTGGCGGAGACGGTTCTCTTGGTCGAAAACGCATCTACCAGGGGCTTCACCATGTTGCCAGCCCGACTACCAAGCTCCGCCATCAGGTTGGAAAGGGCTCAATGTCGCGGGCGTATCGGTCGGCTTCGAAATGCTGCCAGCCGTTGAGTAGCTCAAACGGTGCTGAGTCAGGTGGCAGGGCCTGTACGAAGCGGTGGAGGAAGGGCGTAGGCATGGTCGCCGCCGATTGTGGAGGCAGCCTCGACGAGGGACCCACCTCATCGCCCTCCAGGCCTTAAGGCCCCGGCAGAAGGTCCGGATGCCCGGCCCGAGCGCGGCAAGCTCCTTCGCCTCGTCCCGGGAGCGAGGTGGCATCAGGACGCGTGCGCGCTGCTCGACCAGCCTGCGAGCATCGGGCTCGATTTGCGTAGTACAAGCTGGCGGCCGCCAGGAGGTGGAGCCTGGGCCGGTGCTCGTTCTCGACATTCACCGCGCTTTATTAGGCGGCGTAGCAGATCAGCGCTTTCGGCCGGCCGGGCGTGGGCGACGGCCATGCGTACGACGTCCTCCCACTGGTCGTCGTGGGCATTGTGGACCCGTCCCGGCGCGGCAACTGCCGGTCACCCTCGACATGCCCGGCAAGGTCGCCGACTTCCTCCGCGCGGCCGACCTGGAGCCCGCTGAGCGCGCCGCGCTCGACCAGGGGATGACCGTACGGCGCGGCCAGGGATACACCCTGCGCGTCAGTGCCGTCCTCTCCGTGCACCGCCAGCTCCTCGCCCGCTGCCATTCGCTCGACGGCGGCCCAGGGCGTCCCGGCGGTCCCGGCCCAGCGCAAAGCCCGCCGCGAGTACGAGAACCGGGTCAGCACGCTCGTGCCGCCCGGACCATGATCGTTCTCGCTGATGGCCGCTGTACCCCCATGTTCCCCGAGGCCGTAAGCGCCCGACTCCGTGGAGCCTCTTCGGGTGACTCTGTGGCGCGTGTTGGTGTCTTAGGCCCGTAGCGCCGCCAAGGTGGCTGCATGGACTTCGAAGTGGACACTGATGATCTCCCTGCCCCGCGACGTGCCGTGCCCGAGGGCGTGCGGCTTGCGCGGTGGCTCACGGCCAGCGTCGGAAATCTCCAGATGCGGCGAGCGACAGTCGTACTCGGCTTTTACCGGGACGGGTACTGGCTCCGTCGGTTTGTTCACGACCCTGCCCTCAGCGGCAGCATCGAGCAGCCGGTCGACCCCCAGGTGTGGCAGCTCGTCAACGGCCGGTACAGCGTGCCCGCCTCCCCGGTCCGCACCGAGGACTCAGCATCAGTCAACTGGGACCGGGTCCTAGCCCTCCTCGGCTCACCGGACGCCCTCGACGATGACGACCTGGAGTCCGGTGCCATGGGGCCGCACCTCGCCGCACTGGAGATCGCCGCGTCCCTGGCCGTCGGCTACCCAGTCGACCTGTGCCGGGCCGCCCGGGTACTGCCCGCAGCGGACTGGCGAAACCTGTTCAGTCGCATCGTGAGCGCCGCTGACTACGTGTAACGACAGCCGGGCGCAGATGGATTGGTTGATGGACCGCGCGGCCTCGCTACGCGCCGCCTGGAGCAGCGAGCTTGATCCCGGCTTCCGGCCCCGGGCGGTGCTCGCTGCCGCCTGACCGGCGGTGTCCCGCAGTTGTCCCAGATGAGGACGATCTGTCCGCCGAGCTGCTGGTGGGCGGCGATGAGGAGGTCGCGGTACTCGGTCCAGGCGAAGCTCTTGCGCCCTCGCTTCTGTGATCGGCATGGCGTTTGGGGCGGTAGATCAGGCGGGAGCGTTCGCCCGGTTTGTAGCAGCACAAGGCAGCGATCGAGTAGCGACGCTGAGAACGGCCGCGGACCCGGATGACCGGTGTGCTTCCGCGTTTGGCCCAGGTGCGGGAGGTCGGCGGCGTCATCGAGAATCCTGCTTTGTCTTCGAAGACGAGCCAGGCCCCGCACGCCGCCGCGAGCCTTTTACCCGGGGCCATACCTCCTTCTTCCACAGCTCCACCGCGTGCTCGTCACGCTCCAGTGCTCTGCGGGCGGGTGCCTGCCAGGACCAGCCGTGCCGTTTCAGTAGCCGCCACACCGTCGCCACCGACAGGCTCACTCGCAGCCGACCGTGCGTCGCCGGGCCTTTGCCGAGTTCCTCCTCCAGCACGGCGAACTGAGCGTCGGTGATGGTCGGCGAGTTCGCCGGACCCGCGGAACGCAGACCCTCCATGCCACCCTCGCGCCAGGCACGGCGCCAGCGTTCGACCGACCGACCGACCGCACGCTCACTCGCAGGTCCTTCGCGATCACCGCGGTCTTCTCACCCGCCGCGAACCGTTGTCCGGCCTGAAGCCGGATCCCCTCACGAAACACCCGACGCTCAGCGGTCAGGCCCCCACCCTCCGAATACCTCACCTCACCGGCATACCGCAGGGATCATGAACCGTCACTACCCCACGACGACACGAAAACCCCAGTAGGGAGGCGGGGACCTTCCGTAGACGTCAACAGGTGCCCGCCGAAAGAGAGACGCGGTGGCCCACAGGCCCCAGTGAGGGCGGGGGATACTTGAGCTTCCCCGCTTGGTGTTCACGTGGAGGAGCTGCGTCTGCGAGCGGTGCGTCACCCTGGGTTGTCGCTGCGGCCGGGCCGACCTGCGCTGGATCCGCGCACACTGGAAGCATGCACGGAATGACCGTCGGCGAGACGGCGGAGCGTGAGGATCTACTCGCTGCAGCCGTCGTCGAAGCCGTCGAAGGAACCAGTGCCTACGCGGGGAGCGTCTTTCTCCGCTCCCGCGATCGTCGGTCAGTCGTGCTCGCCGCGACGTGTGGGGTGCCGCCCTCCCTGCTCGGTGGCTGGCGCCTCATTCCGGTGAACAGTCCCATCCCGATTGCCGCGGCGTACAGCTCCGGGCGCACTGTCCACCTGGCCGACGCAGAGGAGACGATGCGCCGGTATCCCCAGCTCGCGGTGGCTCTCCCGTACGCCTTCGGCTCCTGCTCCGTGCCGGTGGGCACAGGCAGGGAGACCTTCGGATCCCTGGCGATCGTCTGGGCGGCATCCCCCGGCAGCGAAGGGCTGTCCAAGGCCCAGCGCCGCCACCTGCGGAGCGTCGCCAACCGACTTGGTGACTCCCTGTCCGCACTCCGCGCCCGTACCGGCAAGCCTGTGGAATGCGACCCGGGAACGATTGCCGTCGAGACCCCGGCCCCCTCGGCAGCGGCCGTGAGGGTCGGCTTGTTCCAATGGGACTCTGCCTCTGGCGCCTGCGTCGTGGACGACGAGCTCTGCGCGATCTTCGGTCTCGACCCGCGTGCTTTCGACGGACGAGCCGAAACGCTAGCTTCTTGCCTCCACCCCGGCGATCTTGCCGCTTTCCGGTCCTGCGCCCGAGAGGCAGCCATGGAAGGCCGAACCAGCAGACGCCTGCGGTTGCGGGACTACGAGCACGGCGGCGAGGGGTACCGCACCGTCGAGTTGTGGGGCCGCGTACCGAAGGCTGACGACATGCGGGCACGTACCCACCTGGTCGGCGCGGTCGTGGACGCCCGCGCCGGCCAGGTGGCCGTCGCAGCGGTCGAGCGGCTGCGGGACGGACTGTTCTCCCTCGCCCCCGACGGGCGGGTCACCTACGTCAACCACAGCGCTTTGCAGCTATTGGGGGTTTCCGCCGACGAATTGCTGGGCCATTTCCTCTGGGACGTACTGCCGTGGCTGTCCGATCCCGACATCGAGTACCGGCACCGGTCCGCGATGATCTCCCAGGCGCCGGCCTCCTTCGTGGCCTGCCGCTCCCCAGACCGGTGGCTCGCCTTCTCCCTCCACCCGGAGGCGGACGGGGTGACCGCCCGCGTCGTGCCTGTCGGTCAACCGCCCCCAGCATCGACACCACCCGCCTCCCCGCCCGAGACAGCGACCGCCACCGCACCGGCACGCCTGGGCGTCATGTATCACGTCCTGCAGCTGGGCAGCGCTCTGACCGAGGCGGTCACCGCCCACCAAGTCTGTGAAGTCGTCGCCGACCAGCTCCTGCCTGCCTTCGGAGGCCAGCGGCTGGCAATCTATGTGGTCCGCGACGGAACGATGCACCTGCTCTTTCACACCGGCGGCCACGAAGACTTCCTCGAATGGCTGGAGGGCGTACCGCTGCACGCCCGCCTGCCCGGTACGGAGACCCTGACGTCCGGCACTCCGCTCTTCATCGAGTCGCAACAGGCTCTTTCCCGGGGCTACCCGGGCATCCCCACGGGCGAGGTGAGCTCCTGGGCGTATCTGCCACTGATCGCTTCCAGCCACCCTGTCGGCACCTGCGTCCTCGGCTTTGACGAGATCCATCCATTCACGGAAAAGGACCGCGGCGTCCTGACCGCTCTCGCCGGGCTGATCGCCCAGGCTCTGGAACGAGCGCGGCTGTACGACTCGGAGTTCGCCCTCGCGCGCGGCCTCCAGCAGGCGCTCCTGCCGCACCGGCTCCCGATAGTCCCGGGCATCCATACCGTGGTGCGCTATCTGCCCGGCACCAGCGGAATGGACATCGGCGGCGACTGGTACGACGTCATCCCCACCGACAGCGGAGTCTGTCTCGTCATCGGAGACGTGGAGGGGCACAGCATCGCCGCCGCGGCCACCATGGCCCAGTTGCGCAGCGCGGTACGGGCCTTCGCGGCCGTAGGGCATACGCCCAGCGATGCGATGGCGGGCGTCAACCGAACTCTATTCGACCTCGACCCCGGGCTGCTGGCCAGCTGCTGCTACATCCACCTCGAAGCACACAGCCACCACGCCTACGCCGTCACCGCCGGCCACCCCCCACCCCTGCTCCGCCGTCCCGACGGGACGACCGATGCCCTTGACCTGGACATCGGACCGTTCCTCGGCGTGGAGCGTGCGAGCACTTATCCCGAAACCCGGATCGCCCTCCCGCCGGGGTCCGTCCTCGCCCTCTACACCGACGGCCTGATCGAGGAACCCGGAACCGACATCGACGTGGGCATCGACCGCCTGCGGGCATCCCTGGCCCACGCCCATGCGGACACACTGGACGAACTCGCCGACCGGCTTCTGCACAACGCTCGTCGCTCCTCCTACCGGGCCGACGACATCGCCCTGCTGCTCACCGCGATCCGGTCACCACGCCCTTGATGACACAACGGGCCATCCAGGCTCTACGGCACCAGCTGGGACGGACAGACGGGGTCGAACATCTTCAGGATCCAATGGGTCCGTTCGGCCTGCGGCTTGGTCATGATCCACACCGTAGGGCGGTATCCGATCGGAAACCAGCCCCCGGCCCACGTTCTCGCATATGGAAGCGAAGAGCAGCAGGATCCTCGTGTTCGGGTCGGGCGGACGGGTGAGCCGGGCGGCCGTGGCGGAGGCCAGCGCCGGGGCCACGAGGTCACGACACAGGGCGGGCCGACGGGGACGTGACGGACCCATCGACCGTGGCGCGGCTCGCGGGCGGTCACGACGCGGCGATCCTCGCCGTATACGACCCCGGCATGCGCCCCGGCGACAGTCGGGGGTCCTGCAGGCGCCGGTGCTAGTCCTCCGGTCAGCCAGGCATCATCCGCCAGTATGAGTTGAGACGAAACCGACTGTGCCGTGGCGCCCGAGTGCGCCTACTTCGTTGATCGGGACGCGACAAAGCTAAACGAGACGTTCATCACAGGGGCCGGGCCCTGTGGGGGTGGGTTGCCCGGGTTTGTCGGATCACCGGACAGTGAGCGGCAGCCGCCCCGAAATGCGCAACCCGCACAGGAGGCCACTTGTGATCGAAGCGCCTCGCGATGCTTGCCATTCAATTTCGCTTTTGATTTTGCATGAGTAAAACGCGATGCATTGCGCGAAATCCTGGCCGTCTCCGGGTTTTGAGTGGACCGCGTGGTCGTCATCGGCCATAACGCTCCGTGTCGATGGCGCGACGGTCGGTCGGAGAAGTACTGTCCCGGCACCGGTATTCGAACCGGCGAACAGACAGGCCCTGGCGTCAGGGGTCCAATCCGTGCCAGGGCCTGTCACTCACTCTGCGACTCCGACAGAAAGGACTGGGAAAATGTCTTCCGGTCGTCGTCTGGACCAGTGCCACAAATGGCTGCTGGCCTCTCGAATTGAACGTTCCTTGATCTTCGCCACGCCGGCCTCGCCGCGTTCCTCGACGACGTCGGTCGCGCCGTAGAACCGGGCCAGCTTCCGTCGCTCGGGGTGGCGGGACATCGCCGGAGTGCACCGCTCGCAAAGCCCGGGGGTTGTCGTAGGGGCGCACGGGGGCGTGCGAGAGACAATCCGCACGCCGGTGACAGGTAGAGGTAGTCCAGGTACTTTTCGGGTCGGCGGCCAAAAAACTGCGCGCCAGCAGGGGGATCCGACGCATTGGCCATTTGCACCTCCGGTGACGGTCAGGTTTTGGTGATGCGCGGATTATATCCGGGATCAAACATTTGGGGTGGGGACGTGCCTGAAAACCCAGACGATGAACTGCGGAATCTGGACGATACTCTTAACAAATTGCTGTCCATGCTGGATATCCTTCCGGAACCTGCTCGCACCCGGGTTCAAGAAGAGATATCGCAACTGCTAGCCATGCTCCAGGAGCGGCGCAATCCCCGCGTCATGATGGTGGGCAGGCGCGGCGCTGGGAAATCAGCATTGACGAACGCCCTACTCGGCGCGCAGGTGAGAAAAACGGGGGTTGGCGCAACGACCGGTAAGGCGCAATGGGAGGTATGTTCTGTCGCCGGTAGGGAAATCGAGCTTCTTGACACTCGCGGCGTTCAGGAAGGATCCAAGCCGGTCGAAGACGACCCTGCAGCTTCTGCAGAAGAATCGCTACTGACAGCCGTTCGAGACAAGTGCCCGGATATCATCCTTTTCCTTGTCAAGGCAACGGAGGTCGATTCCGCAATCACTGGGGACTTGGCAGCCCTCGAATTGGTTCATCGCGAAGCCTGCCGCGTTCACAAAACAGAAGTGAAGGTGGTCCCGGTACTAACACACTGCGACGAACTTCCTCCCGGAGACGTCAGGTTCCCACCCCACGACAGCGAGGACGAGGAGAAGATGGAAAATGTGCGCAGGGCATGCATGATTCTCGCTCGGCACTTAAAAGCTAGTACGTACCTATCGGCTAATGTGGCATGCGAGGCGGTTCCCACGTCGGCACTCATGATCTTCGATGACGCCGGCAATATCAACCACCGTCGGGATTATCGCTGGAATATCGACACCCTGGCTCTCAGGATGCAGGAAATCCTTCCGGATGCAGCTCAGCTTGCCTTCGTTCGTCTGGCACAATTCCGCGTGGTGCAAAAGCGTGCGGCGAGGACGGTAGTAGGGATGGTTGCAGCTGTGTGTGGCGTCATCGGTATTCAGCCAATACCGTTTGCGGACTTGCCCTTCATCGCAGCACTGCAAGCCGTGATGATCGTCGTGATCGCGTACATTTCCGGGAAGGAGATATCGCTTGCGTCGGCTCGAGAATTGCTCACAGGTCTAGGAGTAAATGTCGGAGCTGGGCTGGCGTTCCGGGAGATTTCTAGGGCGCTTGTGAAGCTGTTGCCCATGGCAGGAAACGTGGTCTCCGGTGCGGTGGCCACGGCCGGGACGAAGGCTCTTGGCGAAGCCGCCATACTCTACTTCATCGACAAGAAGCCGTTGAGTGCCGCCCGGCGGCGATTTGAATCAGGAGATTAAGACCGCCCCCTGCGACTGCGGTTGCTTTCCCCTTAGAGCTGGCAACACGATCATGATCGGTGTTTCGGCGTCTCCAGTAGATGAGGCTGCAAGCGAGGGATACGAAGGCGTCGTGGAGTTCGGTTCGGCGTTCCCAGCAGACGGCGAGGTTGGTGGAGCAGGGCGAAGGTCTGCGGGCGCCCTTGCGTGAGCCATGGCGTAAACAGCAGCGGAGTGCACCCTCTCGGACCTGGCTGGCGGTGACTGCCATCGCGTCGTCCCAGGGCCGTAGCCGGAGCACGTCCAACACGGCCGTCCACGACGTCCGGCCCGGCTCCACAGCGGCAAGGAAGGAGTAGGGCCAACCGGGGATCATTGGCGGGCGTACCGCTCCAAGGAGCGCACGGAGGCGTGACGGGAGCGGGCCAGCAGCATCGGGGTGGAGGTGCCGCCCTCCGCGTCGTGCGTGAGCGCGGAGTGCCGCAGCCGGTGCAGGGTCCAGCCGTCCAGGTCCTCAATGTCCTCGGGCGAGGCGAGCGGGTTGGCCAGCCGCCGGGTGTTCTCCTCGAAGATCTCCTCGGCCCGCCGGTAGGAGAGCCGGGCCCGGCCGGTCTCCAGGCACACGTCGAGCGTCGGCGTTCCGGCTGGGGCCTTGCGGTCGGTGAGGAACAGCGGGCCGCGGGTGCGGCGGGCGATCAGTCGGGGCGAGCCGGGCGGTGCCGGACTGCCAGTGAACCCACTCCGCCGCCCGCCCTTGGCAGTGATCTTCCCGCGCTTGTCCTGTGGGTACAGGTCTTCCACGTTCAGGCACAGCACCTCGTCGGCGCGGGCTGCCGACTCGTAGAGCATCTTCCAGAACGTCTTCTCCCGTAGGGCGAGTCCAAGCGCCATAGGGCGGCGATCTGGTTCTCGGCTAGGGCCTTGGCGCGGTCCGGCGGTGCTGGCCGCCGCTCGATGCCGATCGTCGGGTCACTGTCAATCCAGCCCTGGCGCTGCCACCAGCCGATCGCCTTGCGCGCGATGGACAACTCCCGGTGCTCGGCCAGCACTTCCGGCAGCGCCGGATCGTCGATCGCGGCGACGGGGAAGACGGGCGGCTTCGCGCCCCGGCGGGCCGTACTCTACCGGTCGGCGCCGCCCCGCCGGCGAGCATCCACCCCCACGTCGTCAGCGAGATCCGGTAGATCCGCGCGATGCCCGCACCGGTGAGGTACCGCTCGACCGCCGCGGTGTACGACGAGGGCGGGGCGGGCAGGGGCACCACCCGGGCGCGCGGCAGCCGGAGCGCGCCCCCACTCCCGGACTCGGTCATTGGTTCGATCGTTACGTCCGTCCACCCTTCCAGTCCTGCCGCAATTAATGCGTACACCTCGCCCCGGCGGCTGGAGTGGCCCGCCGCAGGTCGCGATGATCACCGTAGAGGCCCTGCCGCAGTAGATCCGGCATTTACCGTGACAGAGGCTTCATTGAAGGGCAGCGATACGGAATGCACTCAAGGGGGAGAACGAAGTGACCGATCGGTAGGCATGCACACGCATAGCGTTATACCGCTTCCTTCGGCTACCTTGCTCATCACGGGACAGACCGTGATGGATGTCGGCACGTTGTGTGCCAATGAAGTGCGTGCTGCCGGCGGTCGGGGGGGGCGATGGCAGGATCCGACGAGCGGCGAGTGATGCTGAGGGACTGGTGGACGGTCCCGGCGGTTCCCGAAGGAACTCTCCGTCAGGTCTATGGTGAGCGGACCCCTGATCCCCGTGTTGAGTTCGTTGGATTGACGGTCCAGTATTACGTCCGCGCCCACGCGACCCGCTGGCTCACACGTGAGCGCGTACTCGAGGCCATGCGCAACCGCATCACCTCCGCCAACGTCTGGGACCTGGTATCCCTGCTGGCCAAGCTCGGCATAGCGGAGGAGTTTTTTGACCTCGCGGCGGTGGACGTCGATCGTGACGGTGCCTTCCGCCGATTCCTGCTGACTCTTGATCCTGTGCTCTTGGACGCCATCCGGCACTACTCTGCCTGGAATGCCATCAACCCCAAGCTCTTCTTTGAGGGGTTTGTCGTCGGAGTTGCTGACTCCTTCGCGACGGTTGTCGTCGACCTGGGCAGGCTCGTGCAGCTCATCGTCCGCCTGCAGCAAGAGCAGTTCCGCACCTTGTTCCTGCTCTCCACTGACCCGGCTGCCGGCGTATTGAGGATCGATCGGCAGGCATTGGTCGTCCGGCAGGCGTTCAGCGGCGTCGTAGCCTCGCTCAACCCCGCAGCCGTCCCAGACAAGGTACTGGGGGTCTGGCGTGGCTGGGAGCAGGAGTTCGAGCGGCATCTGGAAAACCTCGACCCCTTCGAGGCCGGCAGGCTGCTCGGGCGCATCGCCGGTGACTTGTGGCAATTGCTCACCGGGATTGCGGCGCTGGTAAAACTCCTGCGGGTTACCGCGCGAGCCGCTGCCCGCTACGTGCCCTTGCTCCTGCAGACCGTCCGGGGGGTCGCTGCCCAAGGGCGACTCGTTGTCCGCGAACTGGCCGCGCTCCTTGTCGCGCTCGGCAAAGCTGCCGTGGAGGGAGCGCCGCGAGTCGGGATGGAATTCCTGCGCACCCTGTTCCCACCGGAGGTACTGCGGCCGCTGATCCAGCAGGGCCGAGCCCTGCTGGTCCACGGCGACCTGAGCCTGGCGGTAGTGTTCCAGGCGGCTCACGCGGAGGCTTTTGCCGGAGCAGGCGCCGGGACACGGTTCGGCGTGCTGGTGAGCCGGGAGAACAAGCCTCTGTTCATGGCAGCGATGTCCGAGACCGTGTCATCGGCAGGTCGGCAGGCCACACGGGCGGAGCTAGACGAGGCGCTTGATGCGATCCTTGTAGGTCTCGATGACTTCTTGGCCGAGGCGAAGGCCCCCACCCTTATGAACGATGCCTCGGCCGCCGCCGTCAAGGCAGCACGGGCGGCGCAGCTCGAACAGCGGCTGAGCACTCACCTCAACAGGCGGTTGCAAGAGGTGGCCTACGGCGCCTTCCTGGACCTCCGCAAGGCAGGCCGGGTCAATCCGCGGGAGCTTGGCCAGCTTGTCCACCAACGGATGGCAGCGGAAGTGGGGCAGCTGATTGCGCAGGGTCCACCCGGGCTGAAGGTGTTCACCGAGCGGAGCCTGCGGACCACGATCGAGGCATTGCGCGCCTCCAGCCCCGAATTCGAGGCGGCACTCAAGGGGGCAGGCGGAGCGCTGGATCGTACGGTCGCACAGATGCTTTTGGACCGACCAGACCGCGATGTCCTGCTCAAGCTGATCGGCTTCGAGGCCAACGCGGCAGCAGACACAGAGAAGGCATTGGCGAGTCACCTCAGCAAACAGTTCGGCTGGAAGGCGAGCACCACAGTCGGCGACCTCCAATCCGATCTCCTCCTTGTCGACCCCGCCACGCGCCGGGTGACAAACATCGACTGGACGTCCTCCACCAAACTCGACGCGCATGAGCGCGCCTGGGGCAAGGTCGTCGATGACCTGGGCAAGGACTTCGACGGCAACTGGGAAGCCATCGCCCAGGCGTACCAGCAAGCGCTGGGTGACGGCCCACCGGCCGAGGTCCTCCGTCACTTGGAGCACCTCACCAGGCACGCGGTGCGCGAGACCGTCGTCCGCCAGGCCGCGCTGCGCTCCGTTTTCGGCGAGACGTGGTTCGTGCTGTCGCACGAAATGCTCTACAAGGGTCTGAACTCGCTCTTCAAGAAATGATGCGCAAGCCAGGGAGGCAGGCTATGGGGGAAATCGTGGTCGCGTCGGTCGACACGAGCGCACTCGGCTTCACGCCGGCATTTTCCGACCGATACGTGTATTCCAACTACTTCGTACCCGTCCTCATCACCTTCGACGACGGCGTAACACCGATCCTGCCCTTTTACACGAAGCAGTCCCTCCTGGAGGCCCTGCGATACGGCGGATACGGCGGACTGGACAGCGATGTGCTGCCGCACATCCTCAAGGACCTTGGGTGGAGCCGCCTGTGGCAGGCCAACAACATGGACGCTGCGCAGGAGACCCTTCCGACCACCGATCCTACGATGGGCGAACGAGTGCCGCCGGATCACCGGCCAACTCTCCTCGGCGGGCAGGAAACCGAGTTCGTGGCCGGGTTGCTGCAGTCCGATCTGGGGTTCGCCTTCCTAGATCGCACATGCATCCGGCCTGTCGGATTCGCGCTGGGGGAGCATGTCTACTCCCTCGCGCTGGCCCCGGGCGAGGAAGTTGTGCTGGAGCAGAAGACCTACACCAAGCGCCAGCTCACACTGGAGGAACAGAACGAGACGGAACGACAGTTCGACATCGAACTGACGAGCACCCTCAGCACCGAAATCCAGGAGGGCTTCGAGCGACAGCGCTCCCTCACCGACAGCTGGGGGCTCAACGCCAGCCACACGGGCCAATACGAGAGCCCGCAGTTCTTCTGGGGAAAGTTCAACGCCAGCCACACCGTGGGCTACACCAAGAATGTCACCGAGGCACACCAGGAGAGCAGCCGACGCACGGTAAAGGACAGCCAGACGGCCAGCTCCAAGGTGGCCGCCCGCTACCGCACCCAGCACAAGACGGACTTCAAGCTCGTCACCGAGGAAGGCTTGGAGACGACATCGAAGCGCACGGTGCGCAACCCCAACCGGGCAACCCCCATCACCTTGCACTACTTCAAAGTGCTGCAGCGCCTCGAACTGCGACAAGAGCGCTACGGCGCACGATTGTGCTGGGCCCCGAGCGTCAAGGATCCCGCGCAGACGTTCTTCGACAAGATCCGCAAGGGCCGCGAGGCCATCATGGCGAAGGCCATCGCCGGCCTGCCTCCTGTCCCCCAGGAACCGAAGAAGACCGAACCGGCTGGCGGGCCGACCCCGACGGCCCCCGCCACCCGAGTCTTTCCCTCTGCCGTTGCAACGGCGGATAAATGGGGCTTCACCGGCGATATGCGCGCCGATTATGACATCGACATCCCCTACGACGGCGCCCTCGAGTGGGACGGCGACCGTGCCTTCATCGAGGACAACCTCGCCATCATCACCCGCCGGCCACTCGACACGATCAGCCGATGGGTCGTCGGAACGCCCTACCTCACCGCCGCAGACGGTGCCTCGGTGCTAAGGGTGCGCGTACACATCGGGGCGCCCCCATGGATGGGGGGCCCGGGTATCGAGCTACAGGTGAAGGCGCGCTTCCGCGAGAAGCCGACGATCGTGCAGCAGGTGGGCGAGGACACGAAATACAACGACGACCTCGCAACTTACCGAACGGCTCTTAAGGAATGGACCGACAAACGCGACGCTGCTATCGAGACGGCTCGCCAAGCCGGAGACGCCTTCGAACTGCAGCTCAAGCGGGGCCTGAATCCGGTGAACGAGATGGTGTCACAGATCATTGAGCAGCACTTCCCCGCGAGCGTACGCGACGAGTGCTGGGAGATCGACTACTGGCAGCGTATCTTCGACTGGGAACGGGCCTCGTTTGTGGCCTACCCGAGCTGGTGGTCCACCGGGGCGACACGTGATCCCGAACTGGACCCGTCGGATTTCATCAACGCCAGCTGGGCCAAGATCTATCTCCCAGTGCGTGCTGGCATGGAATTGCTGGCCCTACGCTGGATCTACGGAAAGGCCGTCGTCAAGCAGCTGAGTCCAGAGATTGAGGCATCGTTCGAAAAGCTCGTCGAGGAGCTGCGAACATTCCGAGGCGACATCATCGGCGACCCGGACGAAGTACCCGAGCTGACCGCTGAGTGCCAAGAAACCCCTGCCCCCGTCCGCTGCCTTGCGAAGTGGTCGGAACTCATGCCAACAGACGGCACGCACGTCGAGATCGTGCAGGGCGTGACGAGCGCCGCCGACCCCGTTACCACGCAGGAGATCGAGGACGCCCAAGCCATGAGGCAGGCACTCCTCGCCGGTGAACAGCAGGCGGCCAAGCTCAAGGACCGTGCCTACGATCGCATGACCGAGCCCGCTGACATCGAGGTCCACATCGGCTCGATACAGTCGGGAACCAACCAGAACTGAAGCACCCTCGTTCTGCGGCACGCGGAGGGCACACCGGCGTGGGGAGCGCACGGAGTGCGCCTTTCATCCGTGGTTCAGGCGGCCTGCCCAAGGCCCCCAGTGGGCAGGTCCTGCTCGTGCAGCGGGGTGAAGTCAACATCAAGCTTCGGATCGTACGCCTTGGGTTCGACGCCAAGTTCGTGGGTGATGCCGATCAGGCCGGCTCCGCCGAACAGGCCGCCGCCGATGCCGAACCGTTTGCCCTTCTGCTGCATCTCGGCCTGCGCGAGCTGCAGCTCCTGCCGCATCAGCTGGGAGATCTGCTCCGAGGCCTGCTTGACCAGTTCCCCGACTGGCTCCTTGGCCTCGGGGCTCTGACGCGGCGGGGGGTCCATGGACGTGCTCGTAGTCCTACCTGCCTTTCCATGCTCAGCCGAGGCACGGTCGTACACGCGCCCAGGCGTGACTGGCGACGGCCGCGGCCGGGGATGTTAGCTTCCCTTGCCGGCGTCGGGGGTGACGTCGTGGACGGGGGCGTTGGCGTTGCGTTTGACCGAGTCGATACCGCCCAGGCAGGCGCGGTGGGTTCGTAGTGCTCGCTGGTGGCGATGACCTGCCCGTTGGTGGCGATCAGTACGAAGTGGTAGCCCTTTGCGGGCTGGTGCCGGACCTCAAACCGCGCTGCCATGACGCCTGCCTTCCATTCGTGTCCGCGTACGGGGGTTTGTGGTTGCCCGGCGCGTACCCGAGCTCCGCCATGCCATGCGGTTGTCCGCCAGCCCTCCACCGGGCGGTCACAGCAGCTTGCGGAGCAGCAGTCGGGGCGTCCGGTGCACAAGCCAGGCGCTGGCCAGGCCGATGACGGCGCCGGCCGCGACGTCGCTGGGGTAGTGCGCCCCGCTGTGGACGCGTTCGACGGCCACCATCGCGGCGGGCACCGCGGCCGCCGTGCCCCACCACGGCGAGACCACGGCGACGGCGGCGGTGAAACCGACAGCCGCCGCGGTGTGCCCCGACGGGAAGGACGAGGAGTCCGGCCGGTCCTCGACATCGTCGTGCGGAATCATGTCCGCTGGCGGCCTGCGCCGCTCGTACAGCTGCTTGCACCCGGCGTTTCCGATCACCTGCGCGCTCAGCATCCCGGCAACGCCCGCCACCGCGGCTCTGCGCTCCCTGTGCCCACCTGCGGCGGCCATGACAACGGCGATACCCCACCAGAGCTTCGTCTTCTCCGCCGCGGACTCCACCGCCGGCAGCACCTGCCGGACCCAGGGGGAGTCCCAGGAGGCGGCCCGGCGGGTCAGCTGCCGGTCGACGCGACGCAAATCATGAAGAAGATGCATGACCTGCTGGTTCCCCTCACCCGGTATTCAACACGCCGACTCCGGCACACAACGGGGCCCGCTCGAGCACGCACGGCCTGGGGTCAGACGGTGCCCATCTCCCTGCGGTCCTCGTCGGTCCATTTGCGGGGGTCACGCGGCTGGACGTAGGGCTCTTCGTCCTTGGGATGGCCGCCGATGATCACGCGCTCCCTGGCCATTTCCGCGTCGAACTCCAGGCCGAGCAGGATCGCCAGGTTGGTGAGCCACAGCCAGACGAGGAAGATGATCACACCGGCGAGGGTGCCGTAGGTCTTGTTGTAGGTGCCGAAGTTCGCCACGTACAGGGCGAAGCCGGCTGAGGCGATCATCCAGATGGCCAGCGCGAGGAAGCTGCCGGGGGTGACCCATGTGAAGCCGCGGCCCTTGGCGTTGGGCGAGGCCCAGTAGAGGATCGCGATCATGATGGTGACGAGGGCGGCCAGGACGGGCCACTTGGCGATCGACCACACGGTCAACGCGGAGTCCCCGATGCCGAGCGTCGCGCCTACCTGTCGTGCGAGGCCGCCAGTGAAGACCACGATGAGCGCGCTGACGCAGGCCATGACCATCAGCACCACGGTGACGCCCACCCGTACGGGGAGGATCTTCCACACCGGCCGCCCCTCGGGCAGGTCGTACACGGCGTTGGAGGCGCGGATGAAAGCGGCCACATAACCGGACGCCGACCACTGCGCGCCCAGCAGACCGGCGATCGCCAGCACCGAGCCGGTGCCGCCAAGATCCGCGAGCGGTTCCTGGCCGGGCAGACCGAGCAGGCGTGCAGACGGCACACTGACCGGATGGGTCCGCGACGCCACCGGACAGGTGTGGCGGTACACCGACCCGGACGTGTGAGCCATCGACCTCGACGACGCGTAGCCGCACCGGCAGCCAGGCCAACGGCGACGGCGGTGAGGGCGCCGCAGCCGAACACGGCGGGCAGGACCCGCTGTTCCCGCCGAAGCAGAGTTAGGAGCGGTACCGGTGGAGCTGAACCGCCAGAGGTATCTGGCGCTGCTCCGAGGGCAAGGCCGCGTTCGCCGCGGGAGACCCCTCCGACACCTGCCCCTACGACCAGTACAGCGCCGACCAGGAGCAACAGTTCGGCGCCCGCGGCCATGCCGCCGACCAGCGACATCACTTTCGCCGCGGGGAAGGCCCCGGTGCCGTCCTTCGAGGACGGCAGCCGGATGCACTCATCGGCCAGAGCGCATACCGGTAGGCGCCGACGGCGACGGTCGCCATGGTGGCGGCGTCCAGACCGTGCCCCATCGCGTCGATCACGGCCGCGTGCAGGATGTTGTCGTTGAGGGCGTAGTCGAAGCTGTCGCCGGCGATGTTGTAGGCGGGCTCGAGGGCTCCGGACACGGCGACTTGCGGTACGGACATCGTCAAGGGCGGCAGCAGGGACCACTGCATCTCGGCGGCCACGCTCATCGGCTCACGGCGCCGGGCCTGGAAGAACCGGTCCGTGTAGGCGTGCTTGGTGACCAGCATGTCGGCGATTAGGCGGCGAGTCTGCGCAGCAGGCGCCGGTCGTCGTCATCGACGGTGTCCAGGGTGAGGGCCATGACGCCCACCTCGTCGCTGCCATCCAGCAACGGCAGGTACACCCGCACGCCGTCGGCCTGCCGCACCTCGACAGCGATGGCACGCAGGAACGCGGTCCCGGCCGGCGAATCAGCGATCACCTCGGGCTCACCCACGAGCAGCCTCTTGCCCGGCAGCGGCACCAGCACTTCCTGCGCATAGTCCTGCAGAAGGATCGAGAACGTCATGCCCCCACTGGCCACTTCCTCCGCGATCAGCGGAGCGATCAACTGCGGCGGCATCTCGTGCGCCCGATCCAGCAACACCCCCAGCAGCCGCTCTCCGAACCCCTCCGACCGATCCACCCCGCGTCCACCGGCCCGCCGCTCACCGTCCGCCACAACCGCTCCCTCTGGGCGTGCCCGTGGGCTGCCGATCACCTGTCCGAGGCATCCACGGTTCTCGCGCCCCAGAAGCCTGGCATCAAACGATCACCGCCCGCCGGCTCCCGACACGCAGGCCGCAAGGGCTCTTGTTCCTGATGTATCCCTCTGACGGCCGCAGGCGGGGCCGGGAAAGACTCGGCGAGCCGTTCACTCGCTGGTCCGATGACGGCAACGGGTGCGAGGGAAAACGCTCCGAGGACATCAAAATCCTGCCGACCGGCCCGCGGGGCTGGCAGCAGCACAGCAGCCGGACCCCAGTACGCATGCCACGCGGCGCCCCCAACGGCCGCGCGTTGGCCTGGCTGGCCCGTCCGCGGCGTCGAAGTCGACGGCTACGGAATCCTGCGCGCCGAAGTCCCCGCCGCGCCGCACGTCATCGCCACGATCCTCCTCGCCCTGCGCGACAACACCGGTGTGTGGTCACACTGTTACTTCGCCTGGGTCGAAGGCAGTTCTCTCGTCAGCATCACCCCGGGTCCCCGGCATTCTCCTCAAAGGATCGGGCCCGGAGTCGGTCTGGTGCCGTCAATGGGCGCTGCGGTCCGGAGAGTGAGCTCATTGGGTGAGTGAGCGGCATGGCAGCCGCAGTCCTGTGTTTTCGTTGCCCATTCTCCTGATATGCAGGGATTGCGTCCCGGGTTGTGGCGCACCGCGTCAACGGATCTAAAGGAGACTGCTGTGCTCAGTTCCGTGAAAACCGCACTGGCGCTGACCGTGGGAGGCCTGGCGTTGGGGTTGCTCGGCGCCGCCACTTCGGCAACAGCGGCCGACCAGATCAGGACCCCGGTTGCCGGTGCCACGGCGGATCAGGCAAGTGGGGCGGCGGCCTATACCAAGTACGGCAGGGTCACCGCGAGTACCGGAGTCAAGATCCGCAGCAGGGCAACCACGTACTCCGGGGTACTCGGCAGCTTCTACTCAGGAGCCAAGATCGCCCTGGTCTGCAAGGTGTACGGCCAAGACGTCGACGGCAACAACATCTGGTACAAGCTGGACCACCGCAGCGGCTGGGTCACCGCTCGCTACGTCAAGAACCTGGACTACATCCCGTGGTGCCGCTGACCCACACACAATGGGCCAGGCGTCGCTGACCAAGAGCTGAGCGCTGCCCATGCGGCGCAAGGCCGTGACGAGGTGTGTGTACGGGAGCCTCGAATCCCTGGCACAGGTAGGGGGCTCACGGCCCGCCGGCCGGCGGGCGGGCGGGCGGGCCGCCGAGGGGTGGCCTGTTTACGTCTGGTTGTACCCGGCCAATGAGGTTGGCAGCAGGCGCGTCATGTCGCTCTCGGTCCGGGAGTGTCCCGGCGCGAAACCTGGTGGATCAGACGTGAGCAAGGCTCACATCGTGGAACGGTGGCGTCATGAGGGATGAAGCGGCGGCCGCATTGCGCGGAGATATCAACGATGCGATGTCGTACCTCATGGGTGCGATGCACGGGATCGC
This sequence comes from Streptomyces agglomeratus, assembly GCF_001746415.1. Taxonomy (NCBI): domain Bacteria; kingdom Bacillati; phylum Actinomycetota; class Actinomycetes; order Kitasatosporales; family Streptomycetaceae; genus Streptomyces; species Streptomyces agglomeratus. The sequence continues at coordinate 163,506 of NZ_MEHJ01000001.1, read as the reverse complement.
TGACCGATACCGGGAATTGGGGTCAGGCACCGGGCGAGGGTTCGGGCCGGACGCCGAGTTTCGCGAAAACAGGATCCCCACCGGCAGGCCACTGCAGGCACTGGCCGAGGTCCTCGCTGCCGAGGCTGCGGACATCGCCGTACGCTGTGCTGCCTTGGACGTCCAACGAGCCGCGCTCAAGCAATTTGAGGACGAAGATCTGAGGCGCAGAGTCCTTTCAGCTGCCCACGATTGAGGTCATCACCGATACGTCGTCACTCGGCTTAGTCCGCGTCCGTCGAATTCCTCAGTCGAAGGCTGAAAAAGGGAACGTTCTTCCCTGTCTTGGTGGGCGAGCGCGCACTGCTCCAGTCCAGGGCCTGCTGCGCGTTGACGGTGATCCTTGCCGCATTCTGTCGGACTGTCAGTAGCCGCTGTCTTCAAACGCGATGGATGCGAGGTTCCGAAGGTCGCGCAGGGTGGCCCGCCTTGCGGCCCTTTCTGGTTTGGCGCGTCAGCCATGAGTTCCGTCGGAATCGCCCGGGTCTATCCGCTGTCGTGGGCAGCGTATGGCGTGAGGTTGATTCCCGTGAGTGGACACCGGGTTTCATGGGACGAGTGACCTTCCTCGAGCAGATGTAGATCACCGTGGCGAGACAGAGCCACGACACGCCGACGGGTATGTAAGTGATGTCGCCGCACCACCTGGTGTTCAGCGTGTCCGCGGTGAAGTCGCGCATCACCAGGTCAGGCACGGGCGGCGCGGGCCCTGTCCGCTCGTCGTACGCTTCTTCTTCCGCACGTGCCGGCCGACGATGTGGTTGTTCCGCATCAGCCGGGTGACGCGCTTGCGGTTGATTCTCCGTCCCCTGACACGCAGTTCAGCATGGACGCGCGGAGCGCCCCTGGTGGTGCGAGACGATGCCCCTGTGACCCATTGGAATGTCTCATCGAGAGCGCTTGCGGCCAGGCGCTGTGGGCGCGTCGCGCAGCTCAGCGACGCAGCCGCCCAGTGGGGCAAGAAGGTGCCGGAAGACCCCGGCATCACGGAACTGGCCGACCTCCTGCAAGAGGTCGCTGACCGATTCGCTCACCCTGATGAACCCCGGCACCCGGTGAGAGCGGAACTGGCCGCGGCGGTCGAAGACCTGAGTGCAGCCGCCCGGCTCGGCGGCCTGCTGCCTGTCGTGACTCTCTGGCATCTGCACCGTGCTGTGCTGCAGGAACGTGCCGCGCGTGAGCGCCTGGCCCTCATCGTGTTGGGTCAGCCGTGTGTTGGGCCCGCGCTCGTCGCTTCCATCCGACGAGCAGCTCCGCCGCCCGGCGATAGTGCTCGGACTGTGCCTCGGCCAGCTTCCGCAGAGCGGGCAGACCGCCCTTTCAGAGCCGCTCCTCCGCCGTCTGCTGGCAGGCCAACTCGTAGTCGGCGAGCCGCGTGAAGGAGTCGGCGCGGACGTCCGGCGGCCATGCAGCCGCCGCCTGCAGACCAGCGGCTCGCTGCGCCGTGGCCGGCCTGGGTTGCGGCTACGGCGCATAGCGCACCCGTCGAGGCGGTCCGTTGTTGCGTAGGCGTCGGCGGGTTTAGGCATGTGGTCGCCCGGCCGCCGTGCCGGGCGCGTTTCGGACGTCGTTGAAGGGTGGAACGCGGCCGGTATTCACCCGGTGTCGCGCTGTCTCCTTACGGGCTCGGCCTGCTTGGCAGGCGCTGGGGGAGGGGCTCTCGACTGTCCGGCACTTAGCTGGAAAGTGACTGCTCGTGGTTGCGGTGTCACGCTGTCGATGCGGGTGTGGTCTGCGGAATCGGGTGTTGGGACCGCCCGGGACCCGCTGCGCCGGGACCCGGGCTGGATAGCCCCTTGGACTATGCCGCAGGCCTGAGAAGACTTGGCCGTCGTCCCCGCAGGAACCCCGTCCACCCACGGCCCGTCCGGGTCTGGGTGGGCCATCGTGAAGGAGAATCTCAATGATCGTGTCAAGCCGTTTGCGTGACCGGCGGGACGGGGGTGAACAGCCTCTTGTCGCGCAGCATTGCTCAGAGCACGTCGACGCGTCGGCGGGCCAGTGCAAGCAGGGCCTGGGTGTGCAGCAGCCCCTCGCCCCTCTTCTTGAGGTAGTAGTCCCTCGATGGTCCCGGCCGCATCATCGCGGTCTGGGCGGACATGTAGAACAGCCAGCGCAGACGGCGGTTGTAGCGTTTGGGCCGGTGGTGGTTGCCGGTGCGGCGCCCCGAGTCGCGGGGCACCGGGGCGAGCCCGGCGTGGGAAGCCAGGCGGCCGGCATCGAGGTAGCCGGACAGGTCGCCGACGATAGCGACGAACTCGGCGCCGAGGATGGGTCCCATGCCGGGCATGGATTCGATGATCTCGGCGCGGTCGTCGGCGCGGAAGACCTCGCGAATCTCCCGGTCGTTGTCCTTGATCCGCTCGTCCAGGGTCAGGAGCTGGTGGGCGAGGTCGCAGACCAGCTTGGCGGCGCTTTTCTCGCCTGGCAGCGCGATCTGTTGGGACTGGGCGGCTTCCACGGCCTTCCCCGCGACATCACCGGCACCGCGGACCTTGCGGCGTTCCAGCCAGGTGGTCAGCCTTTTGACGCCGATTCGGCGCAGGGCGGCCGGGGTCTGGTACTCGGTCAGCATCACGACCGGGCCCTTGGCCGAGGAGTAGTCGAAGGCCCGTTCCAGAGCAGGGCAGATACCGACCAGGAGGTCACGGAGCCGGTTGATCAGTCGGACGCGGTCGGCGATCAGGTCGGCCCGGTGATGGGTCAGCACTCGCAGTGTGGTCACCAGCTCCGGCGGTGTGTCCAACGGGGCGAAGTCCCGCCGCATGCGGGCCTGATCGGCGATGACGCGGGCGTCCTTGGCGTCGGTCTTGCCCTCCCCCTTGTAGGCGCCGGACATACGGTTGACGGTGCGGCCGGGTACGTAGACGACCTGCTGGCTGTGAGCGAACAGCAGGGCCAGCAGCAGCGTGGATGCACGGCCAGAGATGTCGACCGCCCACCGCACGTCGTCAGCCCGTTCACGGGCGGTCTCTATGAGGGCGAGGATCTGCGACTCGTCGTTGATCACCTTCGTTGAGAACACCGTCTCACCGTCGCCATCAATGGCCACGGCCCAGTGATGCCCCTTGCCGACATCGATGCCGACCCATATGCGTGCATGCCGCGTTGTCAACCGCGCCGCTCCTGTTCCTCCGTGACCAGCACTTTCATGGCCCGAAGAACACCCCGCCGACAGGTCCTTAACCAGCGATGACCGCAGTTCTCAATCAGTGGTCGGAGCGTCCCGGAGGACCGGGCGGCCAGTCTCCTGGAGCCATCAACGGCAGACAACTGTCAGCCACACCCGGTCCTCCCGGACCGCCAACCATTCTTAAGGACGACTGTGAAGCTCGCCCGTTTCGCGACCGCGACCGCTCTCGCCGCGGCCCTGGCCGGTGCGGCCATCGCGACGGCAGCAGCCCAGCAGACCCGCACCACCACCCACCCCTACTCCTGCTCCAACGTGGGCGGCGGTCCCGGCCACACTGTCAACTGCTCCGGTCTGGTCACGGTGAACAACGTGCTCAACGGCACGGTGTGATGCCCAAGGACCGGATGAGCTGGGCTATTTCTTCGCGGAAGAGCTTTTCGGGGCTGAGGTGTGGGTCTGCAGATGGCCGTAGATCTCCAGAGACACCAGGCCGTGCAGGTGGCTCCAGATGCGCAGGGCAAGGGCTACGGCGGCCGGGGGCAGGTCGGGGAAGGCCGGGCGGACCTTGTCCAGCAGGCCGGGGTCGAAGTCGGACCACTCGAAGTCGCTGTCAGAGTGGTGGGGTGCGGCGTGCGGCCAGGCTGCGGCCGCGAGTGCCGTGATGCCGGTGCAGACACGGTGGGCGGCTTGTGGGGCGGCGCCGCCCTCGGGGGGTCGGTAGCCGGGGACGGGATCGCCGTAGACGAGGCGGAAACCCTCCGGGTTGGCCAGTGCCCAGTTCCTGAAGCCGCGTGCGTGAGGTGCAAGCTTGTCCCATGTGGCATGAGTGCACACCGTTGCTCGAGGAGGAGTCCGGCCCGGTCGGGCGGGAGATCACCGGCTGGCGGATCCCGGGCATCGGGGAGATGGACATCGAGTCGGAGGGATTCCGGCTCACCGTGCTGTCCTCGGGCGAGACCGTCCGGGCGGAGATCGCTTTCGCTGGTGGGTACGTCGAGTCGCCGAGCGAGCCGTACCGTCCGCTGGGACCGGTGACGCTGGTGCTGGCGGACGTGTTCTCGCTGCAGCTCTGCACGCCGCGGGCTCCGGCCGGCTCGTTGTGGAAGCGAGTCCTGCGCGGTGAGCCGTACGACGAGGTCCTTCGGATGACGTGGGACCAGACGCAGGACGTACTGCATGTGCGGGCGGGCGGCTCGGCGCTCGTCTGCCGAGGCGGGACCTGGCGCTGGCGGACCGGCGGATGAGCGATCCACGGCTTCGTGGGCCACACAGCCACCGCTGGACACATCCCGCGCCGGGGGCCCTTCGGTACATGGCACGGCTCCGGCGCCGGCGCGAGGGTGGCTTCTCCTTGCAACGCGTGAAGACCTGGAAGACCTCCCGCGACCCCGGCCAAGCCGCCAAGAAGGCCAGGGTCGAGCACGGAAGAATCTGCCATGGCGCTTTCGGGCGCGTAAGGGAGTCGGCGTCATGGCGACGGCGTAGCTCTTGACGGTGATCAGTCGTCGGACGCATGGTGGCGCTTCGCACGAACCCACCCCGAAGGGGGCCCCACCGTGTCTCTCACCTGGCGCTATCACCTACGCCCCGACGGCTCGTTCTCGCGCTCCGCGAACATTGACGGAGCCCTCGACCCGGTCACCGACGAACAGTTCGCGCGTACGGATCCCGGCGACCGCGACGAGAGGCCCAAGCGGTCTTGTTCACGCTGCTCCCGGGACCTCCTGCTGCGCTGGCACGGCCCGCTGATCACCGGCGAGTGGATGGAGCTGTGCTCGGCCTGCGACGCCGACCGGCCCGCCGCACGTGCCTTCATCCGGTGGCACCTCGATCCGGAGAGGACGGTGGAGAAACTGCCTCAGCTCTTCGAAGACTGGGAAACGGAAACGATGCAGGCCAAGGGATGGGTCCGTGTTCCGTAGGTCCAGCTCTCTGTCCGGACTTCCGCGCTTACACCTGTAGGTGCGGCGCCCCGGAGCGAGCGATCCGAAACCAGGGGCCGCGCGAAGCCCGGCTCAACTCGTATCCGCCCCAGCCGCGTGCCCAGCCTGATTCCACTGGGTTCTCGGCTGGTCTCGGGAGCATCGGTGGCTTTGCGCACACTGCTGGGCATGACGCCCCCGCTCCCCATCCGCATGCACCTGATGATCACGTGTCTGATGGTGACGTTCGGGACATTGGCCGGGGCCACGCTCGGCCTCGTAGCGTCCGGCCAGCGGCTGGCCCTCGTCCTCGCCGGGGCCGGCGGTCTCGGTGCGGGAATCTGGGCGCTGCTCTCCCGCCGCCAGATCGTCGGCTTCTTCCAGGCGCTACTGCGGCCCGCCCGGGAGGTCGCGCCGGTTGACGGTCGCGCGGAAGGTCTTGCCGACATCGTGCTCGCCAGTCTGAGCATGTACCAGGCGGCGATGTGCCCGCTCACCCCGAGCGGGTGACTGACCAGGAGCGTAAGGCGCGCCGGGAGGTCGCCTATCGACTCTCCCCTACGAGGGTATGCAACACGAGGTCCAGGTGTCGGCAGCCGCCTGCGGGAGCCATCGACCAGGCACAGGACGCCCGACGGGCCGCTGCCGCGATGAGCGAACTGCACGTCACCGTCTACAACAGCCGCGGCGGCCGATAGCCCAGGCCAGGCTCCACTCCATGAAGCCCAACTGCATCGGAGCACCTCGCTGGCGGGCCCGCCACGTTGCCGAGGCCGAGGCGGGTGCGCTGGCCCGGTGGGGCATTGCTCCCGGCATGGCTGTTCATCGAGCAGAAGCCGGCCGCATCCGCTTGAACGCCCGCGGTCCCTGAACCCGCCCCTGGGCAGCGACCCACATGGCGTTGTCCAGATGCGCGGGCGGGCTCGCGCTGTTTGGCTGGTGTGGCCCGGCCTTTCCGGTCGGCCAACACGATGGAGTGAGTGATCATGAGCGTTGCGGATGAGTCCGGTGGCCGTGCCCAGCAGTTGCGCGCCAAGGTGCAGGAGATAGAAGAGGCTGCGGAGCGTGCCGCCGACCCGGAGAAGCGCCAGCGGCTGAAGGAAGAGGCGCGCCGGCTCAAGGAACAGAGCAGGCAGCAGGGCAGCAGGGGGAGCGAGAATATCGACCCTATATAGAAGCGGCCGTCTGCGCACGCACCGGCCGGTGGTCCCCCGCGGTTCCGACGGGGAGGCCACCGGCCGGTCACTTGTACGCATGGGTGGGGGAGTAGCGCGTGGCGTGTGCGGATGAGCGCGATCTGGCCGGTGCTGGTGGAAGCAGGCCAGGGCAGCGATCGGGGGCAGGGCGGCGACGGCGATGCCGGGCAGGGTCTTGGGGGCGTGGCTGATGCACAGGTCGACGGCCACCGCGGTGAAGAACACCATGACATCCAGCCGTGCAGGGCGCGGCGCCGGTGCACAGCGGCGACAGGACCGTGAGGCAGGCGACCAGCCAGGCCCGAAGACCAGCAGTGGCCAGCCCTGTTCCAGCCCGGCCGGTACGGACGGGGCAGCGAGGTACGGGTGGTAGGCGACGACCGCGCCGAGCACACTAGTTACCCCCGGGTTTCCCCCCGGGAATGAGAGCGGCTCGAGCGCTCCGCCGCCAGTGTCGCGAACTCCTGGAGCACTTCGGCTTCGACGCTGGCTGAGCTCTCGCCCGTCCTGATGGAACCTCGCCCTTCCTGATCCGTGAGGGCCATCAGTTCGGGCAGACTGGCTGCCATGTGGATGGGGCTGGACAAGAAGGAAGTCAAGGATGCGCTGGAAGGCGTGATGCCGTGGCTGGCGCCGACGGGGAAGCTGACCGTGGAGGCGCTGTCGAAGCTGGACCGGCCGCTGCTCGCGTGGGCGCCGGAGTCGCAGGCGTACCTGTTCGACTCGGCCGACTTCTACGCCGACTACACCGATGAGCCGGGCGGCATGTCCCCGCTGGAGAAGAAGATCGCGAAGCTGCCGCCGCGGCGGGAGTGGAAGATGGAGCGGGTCTGGACCCCGCACGAGGAGTCCGACGAAGAGCACGAGCATGCGCATGAGAAGGCCAGCGTGACGATCGGCGGCCGCCTGCTGCACCCCCGCGATCTGGACGCCTACGCCACCTTCGCCTACGAGTACGCAGGCCTGGAAGACGAAGACGACTTCACCGACGCCGAAGACGGCACCCCCGGCCTCCAGCGCGTCACCGGCGACCTCACCCGCGCCCTCGCCTGGGCGGCCGCCGGCGTCTGCGTCCTCCAGCAGTCCCTGCCCCACCCCTTTAGAGACGTCATGCTCTACGGGGAAACGGACAACCGGCCCGCCCACCGCATCCTGTTCGCCTACGCCTCACTGCTGCGCATCAAGCACCCGCGCAAGGCCGCGCCCTGGTTCACCGCGCTGGTCTACCTCAACCCGATGGACAACGTCGGCGCACGGTTCCTCGCCCCTGGCGGCCCCACGTACCAGAGCACGCATGGCTGAACGCCCGCAACGAGGACTGCTGCCGCGCCGGGGTGTAGGAGCTGGCTGGCCTCGCCGTGCGGGCCCCGGGAAGAGGAACACGGCCTCGGATCACGGATTCGGCGGGGGTGAGTCGGCAGCAGCGGGTTCACCCCGATGCGCCTAGTGCATCGGCATCGTGGTGTTCGCCGCCGCCCTGGTCTACCTGGCTGTCGGGGGCGATTACCTCTCTGTCGGACACGCGTAAATCTATGTCGGCTGGAGTAGACATTGCTCGGTGGTGTGGTTATGGTTTCTCTCGTAGCTCAGAGAGACCGCAGGGCTTGGCAGAGATGAACTGCCGGGCCGCAGTACACGTAGTTGGTTGTAGTTCGTAGTGCGGTGCGGTGGTGGAGTTTCGAAGCCAGGGTTGTTGTAGGACGGTGACGGGACTGACGACCGGACCGGGTGGCCCGCAGTGATCAGGGGCCGCCGTGAGTAGTACCGCAGAGCAGCACCTCGGTGAAGGCGTCGGCTGCGGGCGCGCGCACCGGGAGGTTCGGCAGTGGGGTTCTAAGCCAGAGCAGACGCAGGACGGGCGACGGGGCTGGCTGCCGAAGGGGTGGCGCTGTGGCAGGCCACTGAGAAGTTCGCATCACCAGCAATACGCGGTACCAGTAGTACCTGGCAGTACCAGCAGTACCCCGTTTGGTAAGTAGTTGATCCCAGAGGGAAGAACGGAGGAACAGGGCGCCATCAGGATCGCCCGGGCGGAAGTCTTGAGCCCGGGTACCGCAGGACATCCGATAGTGAGGTGGTCTCCGGTCAAGCAACCGCGATCCCCGCACCCCCGACAGCATCCTGGTCGGGTTAGCGGAAACAAAAGGCCGGCGCAGTATGAGGGCCGGCAGATGGTGTAGCAGTTCCTTCGGGGCCCTGGTGCCAGTACGGCACCAGGGCCCCTCCAGCGTGTTCCACAGAGAGGTGCGATGACCGCAGACAACTCGTTCAGCCGTCTCGACGACGACGATTACCCCGCCTACACCATGGGCCGGGCCGCCGAGATGATCGGCGCCACCCCCGCCTTCCTGAGAGCCGTCGGCGAAGCCCGACTCGTCACCCCGCTGCGCTCCGACGGCGGCCACCGCCGCTACTCGCGCTATCAACTACGCATCGCCGCCCGCGCCCGCGAACTCGTCGATGCCGGTACCCCGATCGACGCGGCCTGCCGCATCGTCATCCTCGAGGACCAGCTCGAAGAAGCCGCGCGCATCAATGAAGAACTGCGTGGCTCGCCCTCCACCTCCCGGCACAGGGCTGACGCCTGAGGGCGAGTCCGCGCCCAACGACCAAGAGTGCGGTGGTGCGTCAGGCTCGCGAGGAAGTGCCCAGTAGGTGGCGGCCCCGTGCCACGAAAGGGGCGGCAGGCGGTCCTGCAGTACAGCCGTCCAAGGCTGGCTGGAACCGACCCCGCGCCGCCCGCCGCACCTCTACGATCATCACCCCACGAACCGGCGTTACACGAGGGGTTTGCCATCATGCCGAAGCGAGTTACGGGATCGGATCGCGACAAGATCACGGCCGAGTACAAGAGCCGCTACGAGGCCGGCGAGTCCATTCGCAAGATCGCCGAAGCAAGCTCCCGCAGCTACGGCTTCGTGCACGGCATCCTCACTGAGTCCGGAACCTCCCTACGCCGACGCGGCACGGAACAGCGCAACTAGTGCCGCATCAGGCAACGTTCGCCCTGGGCGGTCTGCGACGATAACTCTATGGACGAGGAAGTCATCCCTATTCTTCGCGTCGAGGACGCTACGGCGGCGGTCGCTTGGTACGAGCGGCTGGGCTTCGCCAAGCAATGGGAACACCGTTTCGAACCGGGACTTCCTGCGTTCGTCGAGGTCGCCCGGGGCGGGGTGCGCTTGTTCTTGTCGGAGCACAAGGGCGACGCCCGTCCCGACACGTTGGTCTACCTACGCGTTCGTGATGTCGACGTAATCGCTTCCGAGTTCGGTGTGCAGGCAAAGGACGCTCCGTGGGCGCGTGAGATTGAGCTGCGCGACCCTGACAGCAACCGGCTTCGGATCGGCACGCCGACGGAATGACACTCGCTGGCAGCGCGCGGCAGGGAAGCTGTGCTGGTGGCTGAGCGAGTACGCGTCCGCGAGATCGATGACGACGAGGGACAGCGCCTGCTGCGGATTATCCGTCGGGGCAGCGGGTCGGTGGTGACGTGGCGGCGGGCACAGATGGTGCTGCTGTCCGCGCAGGGCATGTCCGCGGAGAAGATCGCCGAGGTGACGTTCACCAGCGCGGACCGGGTCCGGGATGTGATCCACAACTTCAACGCCGACGGCTTCGACTCCCTCTACCCGAAGTACAAAGGCGGTCGGCCCAGGACATTCACCCTGCCCGAGCGGCGTGAGATCAAGAAGATCGCCAAGTCCCGGCCGGCCGAGCACGGTCTGCCGTTCTCGACCTGGAGCCTGGCCAAGCTGGCCGACTTCCTGGTCGCCGAGGGGGTGGTCGACGACATCAGCCACGAGGGCCTTCGGGTTCTGCTCCGCGAGGAGGGCGTGTCGTTTCAACGCATAAAGACCTGGAAGACCTCCCGCGATCCCGACTACGCCACCAAGAAAGCCCGCGTCGAGCACCTCTACTCGATCGCCGACGGCGAGGTCATACCCGAGGACGGCGAACCCGAAATCGTCTTATGCCTGGACGAGTTCGGCCCGCTCAACCTCCAGCCCCACCCCGGCCGACAGTGGGCCGAGCGCGGAGGACGGCACAAGGACCCCGACCGGGAGCCGAGGCCCCGCAGGCGGGCGACCTACACCCGCCCGCACGGGGTCAGGCACCTGTTCGCCGCCTACGACCTCGGCAAAGACAAGCTCTACGGCCACATCAAACCGAAGAAGAACCGGACGAGGTTCCTGGAGTTCTGCCGCTACCTGCGCAGCCTCTATCCGCCGGAGATCCGCATCGCGATCGTGCTTGACAACTTCTCCCCGCACCTGACCACGAAGAAGGACAACCGGGTCGGCGACTGGGCCGCGGCCAACAACGTCGAGTTCGCCTACACGCCGACGAACAGCTCGTGGCTGAACCGCATCGAGGCCCAGTTCACCGCCCTGCGCTACTTCACCCTCGACGGCACCGACCACGCCAGCCACAAGGAGCAGGGCAGCATCATCCGTCGCTACATCATCTGGCGGAACCGTCATGCCGACGATCAACGGCTACGGGCCGTGGTCGACAGGGCGAACGTTGCCTGATGCGGCACTAGTGTCCTGCGCCAGTAGTTGATCGTTAGTTTGTCTATGACTGCTTCTGCAGATGTGCCGGTGCCACGTCGTGGCCCGAAGTTGGAACCGTTGTTATTGTCGCCCGATGAGCGTGTGGTGTTGGAGCGTTGGGCCCGGCGGGCGTCGTCCGCGCAGGCAGTGGCGTTGCGGGCCCGCATTGTGCTGGCGTGTGCCGGCGCTGATGTTCCACCGATTGTCGTGGTGGCGCGGGAGTTACGTATCGCGGCGGACACGGTCCGCAAGTGGCGCCGCCGGTTTCTGACCGCCCGGCTGGACGGGTTGGTGGACGAGCCCCGGCCGGGCCGGCCGCCCACCATCAGCGTCGACCAGGTGGAGGCGGTCGTGGTCAGCACGTTGGAGGAGATCCCGAAGAACGCCACTCACTGGTCGCGGTCATCGATGGCCGACCGCAGCGGTCTGTCGAAGTCGACCGTGGGCCGGATCTGGCGGAAGTTCCAGCTCAAGCCGCATCTGACCGACACCTTCAAACTGTCGACGGATCCGCTGTTCGTGGAGAAGGTCTACGACGTGGTGGGGCTGTATTTCAACCCGCCCGAAGGCGCGGTGGTGCTGTCGGTGGACGAGAAGTCGCAGATCCAGGCGCTGGACCGCTCCCAGCCGGTACTACCGATGATGCCGGGCATGCCCGAGCGCCGCACCCATGACTACGTCCGCAACGGTCTGACCACCTTGTTCGCAGCCTTCGACGTCGCGACCGGAGAAGTCATCACCTCCCTGCACCGCAGGCACCGGGCAGCGGAGTTCAAGAAGTTCCTCGCCAAGATCGATAAAGAGGTTCCTGGGCACCTGCAGGTCCACTTGATCTGTGACAACTATGGCACCCACAAGACCCCAGCCATCAAAGCATGGCTGGCCAAACACCCACGTTTCCACCTGCACTTCACACCTACCGGCTCCTCCTGGATCAACCAGGTGGAGCGGTGGTTCGGCTTCCTCGCCGACCAGAAGATCCGCCGCGGCGCCCACAAGAGTGTGCGCTCCCTGGAAGCCGACATCCGGGCCTGGGTCAAGCAGTGGAACGAGAACCCGACCCCGTTCACCTGGACCAAGACAGCCGAAGAAATCCTCGACTCACTCGCCCGCTTCTGCCAACGGATCTCTGGCGCAGGACACTAGCATGAGGCTGGATTGGGGGCCCCGAGCCGAGGCGCGGTTTCGAGGCCCCGGGAACGCGAGCAATGGAATCCCAAGGGTTGCGCGCGTCGCCCGGCTCAACTGCGGTGGTGAACCCTGCGTCACGGGCCCGGCCGGGTGAAGCGTGGCGGGCGCTGCCGTTTCGGTCGGGGGGACCTTTCGGGGGTGGGGCATGCTGCTGGCAGGCGCCCTCGGGGGCACCCGGCAGAACAGCGTGGTGCGGGGCCATCCCTCCCCCGTCCCTGCACCACGCTGTACCGGCCGGTACAGCCGGACCCCCACATCCGGATGAGGGTGGGCGCTGGTCGTCGTGGCGTCTTGGCGATCGCCTGGGGGCGGGGATACGAAGGCCGTCCGCACGTCTCCGGGTGGGCGAGGAGCTGGGGCCGGCCGCACGTCTGCCGGTCAATGCCGCTGGTCTTGTACTGCTGCGACGAAGGCCGTCATGCAGGAGGAGCAGTACCGTTCGGTAGCTTCGTTCTCGGTGAGCGGTGCGGCTGGGGAGGCAGGGTCCAGGAAGCGCCCGCACAGGGAGCTGGTGGTCAGGTCCTTGCGGATGACATGCCAGATCAGTTCGCCCGTGCCGATGGTCGACTCCGCGCGCATCTCGTGCATCGGCGCGCCTTTCTGCGCCGGCGGCGTGTGGGGCCTTGTCCGCATGCTGCTTCCATGAGAAGGCATGGCGTCCGTTGGGGCGAATCGGCATAGGCCGGCGGGGGGATTCGGGGTGCCGGGCAGCGACGCGGCCCAGGAGCACCCTTTGACGCGCCGTCCAGGCCCACCGACACCCGCTCCGAGAGGTGTGACGGGCCGCGTGTGCGACCGGGGGAGTATTTCGCCGAGCACCGGAACCGCTGGGCGTGGGTGGGGCCCCGGGCCAGGCGCGGTTGTCGGGGCCCCCGAAGCGAGCAGTCCGAATCCGTAGGTTCGCCCGCGTCGCCCGGCTCAACTCTGCTGATCAGTTTTGGGTCACGGATTCGGCGGGATGAAACGGCAGCACGGACGCGCCTCGCCAATGGGAGCCTTCTCCTGCGGTCGGCCGGTGAGCTGTACAACACTCCAAGAATGGGGCTGGTCGTGTTCCACCGTGGACTGGAGGGTAGGGGCGAAGTGATCTGGCAGGAGTCCCGCCGCAAGGGCCCGGCGGCAGTGGGGGCCAGACGCCCTGGTGAGCGAGGGCCGTACGGGCTGAGGCCCGCCGACAGCGAAGACGAGAACGCTGGTGCCGCCGAACAGGCAGTCACAGGCCCCGTGGAGCCGGGGTCGGGAGAGGAAGACTGGTGAGTGGACTGTGGAAGCGGGTACTTGCCGCCTACACGACCGACCGGTACCCGCAGCACGACCGCGAACAGCTGCTCGCCCGGGGCGCTGCCGAACTCGCCCACACCCGCAGTCCCGGCGGCCGGGCCGCGACCGTCAAGGACGTCCAGCGCGTCGCCCGGGAAGAGTTCGGCCTCCTCCTCGACGAACGCCAGGCGCGCACCGCTCTTGCCCAGCGCCGCACGGGGCGCCCCAGGTGACATCGGGCGGGACTTCCTGAGCTGGGACGATGGACCTTGTCTAGGGGTTCTGTCGTCGCCAGAGGAAGGCACTTTCTGCGTGAAGGATATCGGTTCGCGGCCCCGGCTTGTGGTGTCCACTGACGGGTCGGGGGTGGTCGGGCACGCCGGAGCACGTTTGCTGGCGGACCTCGCCGAAGCGACCGGGCTGACGGCGGCGTATTCCACCGTGCTCCGGCCGCTTCGGCCGCGCGGCACCGGCCATGACCCGGGCCGGATCGCCACCGATCTCGCAGTGATGCTCGCCGACGGTGGCGAGGCGATCGCGGATCTGGCCGTTCTGCGGGACCAGCGCGAGGTGTTCGGCCCGGTGGTCTCCACGCCGAGGTCCTCGATCTGATCGTCAAACGGTGAGCATGGCCTGCAGTTGGGCCGGACAGCGGCCGCGCGTGCCGTGGCCACCGGTGTGAGGCCCGGACGGGCGGGCGCACGCCTGGCCAGGACCGCCCCCGGTCCTCAGCCCGAGACGGCCTCGGCCCAGCCGCGGTTGACGGTCCCTCTCGCCTTCTCCGTCTGTGCCTTCGTCGGAAACGTCGGCGTGCCTTCGACCGTCGGCAGTTTCTCCGCGGCGGCCTTGTCGAGGGTGCCGTCCTTTTCCATGGCGTCCATGAGGACGGGGCGTGCATAGGCGCCGAGCCGGATGTTCTGGCCTTCCGGGGTGAAGACGTACTCCTGCCACAGACGTGCCGCCGCGGGGTGTGGGGCGTCTTTGTTCACCCCGTTCGCGTAGTACTCGGCGAAGCTGCCGTCGAAGGGGATGGCGGTCCGCCAGTCGACGTCAGCGCCCTTCTCGCGGAATTCGTCGGCGTATCCGAGGTTGAGGAAGTCCCAGTCGAGGCTGATCGGGGTCTGGCCCTTCGCGATCGTAGTCGCTGAGGATTCGACCGGGATGAAGTTGCCGTTCTTGCTGAGCTCGGCGAAGAAGTCGATACCGGGCTGGATGTCGCCGAAGGAACCCCCGTTCGCCAGGGCCGCCGCATAGACTCCGGCGAAGGCGGAGCCGGATCTGGCGGGGTCGCCGTTGAGCGCGACCTGGCCCTTGTACTCCGGCTTGCGCAGATCAGCGAAGGTCGAGGGGCAGGTCTTGACGCGCTTGGCGTCACAGCCGATCGAGATATAGCCGCCGTAGTTGTTGTACCAGCGGGCCTGCGGGTCCTTCTGTTCCTTGGGGATCTGGTCGTACGCGGCGACCTTGTACGGAGCGAGCAGGCCCTGCCGGGCCGCGGACTGCGCGAACGAGCCCCCCACGTCGATCACGTCAGGGGCGCGGCCTTCGCCCCTGTGCTCCTTCAGAGCGTTGATCTCGTCCTGGCTGGTACCTTCCGGGTTCTCCACCATGACCTTGATCCCGTACTTCTTCTCGAAGCCGTCGATCAGTGCGCCGTAGTTGGCCCAGTCGCTCGGGAGCGCGATCGTGTTGAGCGAGCCCTCTTTCTTCGCCGCTGTGGTCAGTGCTGCCATGCCGCCGGCGTCCGCGGCGGAGGTGGCCACCGCGGGTGCTCTGGGCGCGGCGGTGGGCTTGTCTCCGCAGGCGCCGAGGGGCGCCGCCGCGAGGGCCAGGCAGGCGGCGACGGACGCTGTCCGGAGACGGGGTGCGGGCACAAAGGCTCCATAACGGGCGGTCGCGTACTGATCGAGGCCAGCGTACGTTCGGCGGCCTCGGCAGCGCAGTCCCAGCCGGTGGTGTCCGCTGTCTTCCCTGCGGCTGCAGTACCGGCGCATTCTCAGTACGCCTCGTCGTCCCACTCAGCCAGGAGCGCCTCCCCCAGATCCATCCCGGGCGGGGCGGCCCCGTCGTGGAGGGCCTGCTCGCTCCAGATGATCTTGCCGCGAGCCGTGTAGCGGGTGCCCCAGCGCTCGGCGAACTGCGCGATGAGGAACAGGCCACGGCCGTCCTCGTCGGTGGCCTCGGCCCGGCGCAGGTGCGGGGAGGTGCTGGACCCGTCGGAGACCTCGCAGATCAGGCTGCGGTCGTACAGCAGCCTCACCCCGATGGGCTCGGTGCCGTAGCGGATGGCGTTGGTTATCAGCTCGCTGAGGATGAGTTCCGTGGTGAAGGCGATGTCCTCCAGGCCCCAGTCCGCCAGTCGGCGGGCGCAGGCGTTGCGCACCGGGGACACCGCCGCAGGGTCGAGGGGCACGTCCCACTCGGCGATCCGCGCGGGGTCCAGTCGGCGGGTGCGGGCCACCAGCAGCGCGACGTCGTCGCTGGGCCTGGTGGGCAGCATCGCGTCGATCACCACGGTGCAGGTTTCCTCCGGGGTGCGGGCGGGCCCGGCCAGAGCGGCGCGCAGCGCTGCCAGGCCCGCGTCCGGATCGCGGTCGCGGCTCTCGATCAGCCCGTCGGTGAAGAGTGCCAGCCGGGAGCCTTCGGGCAGGGTGGCCGTCATGGTCTCCATGGGCAGACCCGCGCCCAGGCCCAGCGGCGGGGAGACCGGCACCTCGGGGAAGGACACGGTTCCGTCGGGGCGGACCAGAGCGGGGCCCGGATGCCCGGCGGTGGCGGCCGTCACCTGCCCCGAGACGGGATCGTAGATGGCGCACAGGCAGGTGGCTCCGGTGATCCCCTGCCACTCCTGCTCATCGATGTCGATGTGGGCGACCAGCTCGTCCAGGTGGCTCAGGAGTTCGTCCGGGGGCAGGTCGAGGGTGGAAAAGTTGTACACGGCGGTGCGCAGGCGGCCCATGGTGGCGGCGGCGTGGAGACCGTGGCCGACGACGTCGCCGACCACCAGGGCCACTCGGGCGCCGGGCAGCGGGATGACATCGAACCAGTCACCACCCACCCCGGCCTGGGCGGCCAGATAGCGGTGCGCGACCTCGACGGCGGACTGCTCCGGTACGCTCCGGGGCAGCAGGCTGCGCTGCAGGGTGACGGCCATGGCGTGCTCGCGGGTGTAACGGCGGGCATTGTCGACGGACAGTGCCGCCCGGGCGGTCAGTTCCTCGGCGAAGGACACATCCTCCTCGTCGAACGGCGGGGAGTCCTGCCCCCGCCAGTAGCCGGCCATCCCCAGCACCACGCCGCGGGCCCGCAGGGGCACGACGATCAGGGAGCGGATGCCGCGGTCCAGGATCTGCAGGGCGTTGGCCTGGTCCTGGGCCCGCCAGCGGTGGGTGGCGCGCAGGTCCGCCTCCAGGACCGCATGGCCGCCGGCCAGCCCGGCGGCCACGGGACCGGTGGGAGTGAACCGGATCAGCTCGCCGACGGGGGAGAGAGGGTGGTCGCCCTGAAGGCCGACGACGGCAGTGCGGCGCATCTCGGTCCTCGCTTCGGGCGGCTCCTCGCCGCGCAGTACCGGGTCCAGCAGGTCGACGGTGACCACGTCGGCGAACCGCGGGACCGCCACCTCCGCCAGTTCCTCCGCGGTGCGCTCCACGTTCAGCGTCGTTCCGACCTGCACCCCCGCGTCGTAGAGCAATTTCAGCCGTTCGCGGGCCACCTCGGCCCTGCCGGAGAGTGCCCGCAGCTCGGTGGTGTCCCGCAGCGTGACGACGGTCCCGGCTTTCCCGTAGGGGGCGGTGGGCCGGATGTTCACGGCCAGCAGCCGATCGGCTGCCATGTGCAGCTCGTCGGTCGCGGAACGGCCCGATGCGATCGGATCGGCGATCCCCTCCTCCATACCCAGGTCCTTGACGGGGAGCCCTTCAGCGTCCACCGGCAGATCCAGCAGCCGCCGCGCCTCGTCATTGGCCAGCAGCAGCCGTCCGCCGCCGCCGACGATCAGTACGCCCTCTCGCACCGCGTGCAGCACCGCGTCGTGGTGCTCGTACATCCTCGTCATCTCGGCCGGTCCCAGGCCGTGGGTCCGGCGCAGCAGCCGACGGCTCACCAGAGCCGTCCCGCCCGCGGACAGGGCGAGCACCGCGGCTGCGCTGCCGAGGACGACCGGCAGCTGCCGGTTCACCATGCTCTGGACGTTCTGGACCGTGACCGGGGAGGAGACGATGGCGATGACGGAGCCGTCGGAGTCCTTGACGGGGACCACCGAGACCACGGACCGCCCCAAGGACCCTTCGAACGTCTCGGTGAAGGACTTGCCGGCCGCCGCCCCGGCAAAGGGGCCGACGACGTGTTTCCCGATCTGTTCCGGGTCGCTGTGGGTGAGGGTGACCCCGTCGAGCGTGTACACGTTGATGCCGTCGACCCCGGCAATCTTCCGGGCCGCCTCGGCGCTCGGCTGTAGCACTGCGCTCGGATGGGGGCTGCGCAGAGCCGCGACGATTCCCGGAGATTCCGCGAACGTTCCGGCGGCGGCGAGCGTACGGTGCCGGGCGTCCAGCATGCCGGCGCTCTGGGCCTGCACCACGAGCGCCACCACCGCGGCGGCGACGAGAAGCACCACGACGGCCAGCTGCAGGAGGAACACCTCGCCAGCCACGCTGCGCACGCTCAGTAGGGAGGACAGACGCTGCGGCCGCCGCGCCCCTCCCTTGGGGGGCTGGGCGTGCTCCTGATGCTCCTGGTGGTGTCCTGCGCGGGGACGCCGAGGGGGAGAGGAAGAGCTCGTGGTCGAGCCGAGCAGCCGACGCCGGAAATGTCCAAGGAGGTCGCTCATACTCCATTTTCTAACCTCTTTGGGCCGTCGGCATCGGGGAGCGACGGTCGAATAGTAGCGATCCGGGCGCCCCTTCGCAGAGCGAGGGTGTGGCGCGGCGCGTGGGGGGCGCGGGCGGGATCCGGGCGAAGCAGTCATCACGCCTTCTCCGCACCGGGCCCTCCGGGTAGCGGACGCGGCCTCGCTGTCCGCGCCGCCAGTCACCCGGCCCTTCATATTTGCGCGACGCTCGCCACCACGTCGCCCGAGACCGTCCTGGCGCTGATCGCCATCGGGCAACAGGGGCGGCGCTGGAGCGCCGGCAGGACCTGTTTTGGGCTGTCTCGCCTTTACTTCGAGCCCACCGCTGTGCGGGTCGGTAACGATGCCAGGAGGGCAGCCGACGAGCGCGGTGTCAGTCAGCCCCGAGTCCCGGACGGTTCCGTGAAGCGCAGCCCGTGGGCGCCTACGTCCAACGCATTGAAGACCACGTCTCGGCCCCGAGCTCGAAGTCCGCCCGCCCGGTTCGCGGATCACACCGCCAGCGAACACGAAGGCCGCGCACCGGCCGAGCTCGGCCGGTGCGCGCCTGGCTCAGGACGAGGCTTCCAACCGAGGCGGCCAGTACACCAGCCACGCCTCGTCCGCCTACCGGCAGAACCGGGGGGAAGGACCGCTTGGACAGTCCCGGTCGTGCTCGCCGCTGGCCATCTCGCCGGGCCGGGAGTCACTCACCCGGCAGTCGGCGACGTTTGCCGGCCACCATCGGTGGCTCCAACGCCGGGGCAGGAGGGCGCCCGGCGTTGGACGGCTGGCGCAGCCGCTCCCGGACCGAGGCCAGCGTGATGCTCTACCCGTACCCTGTTCCGGCAGCGACCAGACGCCCACGGAGACCGGTGAACCGGAGTGGCGGCCATGCGTCCGGGCGAGGCAGGCTGTACTCATGAGAGCGCCTTTGCGCTCGCCCCCGGGACCGGGAGCTGGCGGCCACCACCAGGTCCTTTTCGCCCTCGCAGAGTGCCTGCCCTTCGCGGTCGCCCTGCTGGTGCTCCTCGTCGAGCTCACGCCGGCGCACGTCGTGTATACCGGCCCCCTGCTGGTTGCGACACCCGCTCTGGCGGCGGTGACGATGGGTCCCAAGGGTACGCTCGCGGCGACGGTAGTGGCCGTCGGCGTCAGCGTGACCACCGCCACCTACAACCATGCCTGGGGTGGCCAGCAGGTCTACACGAACTTCCTCGCCTTGTTCCTGGTCTCGGTGGCGAGCTTCATGACGAGCCGCGCCGCGCGCACGCGCCGGGAGAACGAGCTCAACCAGCTCCGCCGGATCGCCACGGCCGCCCAGGAGGTCCTGCTGCGGCCGGTGCTGGACCGGCTGGGCCCCGTACGGGCGGCCAGCATGTACCTGGCCGCTGAGACGGGCGCGCAGATCGGCGGAGATCTGTACGACGCGGTCCAGACCCGGTACGGAGTCCGGATGATCGTCGGGGACGTCCGGGGCAAGGGACTGCCCGCCGTACGGGCCGCCGCGGTTGTGCTGGGCGCATTCCGGGAGGCCGTGCACTACGAGGACGACCTGGTGGAGGTCATCAACCACTGCGGAGCGGCCCTGCGGCGGGACGCCGTCGTCGCGGGCGTGGGCGCGGGCGCGGCCGGCGGTGACGACGCCCTTCTCGAGGGATTTGTCACCGCTCTCGTGGCCCAGATCCCGGACGGCCACCGCGTTGAGGTGATCAACCGGGGCCATCCGCCGCCGCTGCTGCTGCTGCGCAACGGCACGGTCCGGTCCTTGATGCCCACCGCCCCCCTGCCGCCGCTCGGTCTTGAGGAATTCATCAGCGGTCCTCCCGGGCGGACCGACAGCTATCCGTTCGCACCGGGGGACCGGCTGCTGTTGTGCACCGACGGCGTCATCGAGGCCCGCGACCGGGACAGCACCTTCTTCGACTTGCCCGAGGCCATGGTGACCATGCGCGACCACACCCGGCAGGCGTTCCTAGAGGGCTTGCGCCAGGCATTGCTTCGCCACACTCAGGGCCGCCTGGTGGACGATGTGGCGGTCATCCTCGTCGACCGGCGCGAAGACGAGGGGCACGGGTCGACCGGAGGCCCGGCCCAGGGGCCGCGGTAGGCCCCGTGATCACGCGCCGGCCATGGCGCGCCTACCGCCGGTTAGCCTCGCTGTTTCGTTTGAGACGGGACGAGTTGATGGCCGAGAACACGAAAGTGCCTTCTGAGCTGGGACGATGGACCTCGTCGAGGGGACTTGTCGTCGTCAGAGGAAGGCACTTTCTGCGTGCAGGGTATCGGTTCGCGTCCCAAGCTCCTGATCTCCGCTGACGGTTCGGGGGTGGTCGGTCATGCCGGGGCGCGGTTGCTCGCGGATCTCGCTGGGGCGACCCGGGCTCACCGCCGCGTACTCCACCGCGCTCGGGCCGCTGCGGCCGCGCGGGACCGGGCATGATCCGGGCCGGATCGCCACCGACCTGGCGGGGATGCTCGCCGACGGCGGAGAAGCCATTGCCGATCTGGCCGTACTGCGCGACCAAGCAGGAGTGTTCGGTTCGGTCGCCTCGCCCCCTACGGCCTGGCGGCTGCTCGCCGACACCGATGAGAGGGCACTGTCTTCTCTGCGCTCGGCCCGTGCCCAGGCCCGGGAAGTCGCCTGGCTGCAGGCCGCCGAACAGGGCGAGGGCATTCCCGCAGCCCGTGCCGCGGGACGCATTCTGCCCGGGCTGGTCCTGGACCTCGACGCCACGCTGATCACCTGCCACTCCGAGAAAGAGCAGGCCGCACCCACCTATAAGGGCGGTTTCGGCTTCCACCCGCTGTTGTGCTTCCTGGCCAACACCGGCGAGGCACTGTCCGGCCGGCTGCGGCCCGGGAACGCTGGCGCGAACACCGCCGCCGACCACATCACGGTGCTCGACCAGGCACTCGCGCAGATCCCCGACGCCGACCGGCACGGCACCGACATCCTGATCCGCACCGACAGTGCCGGATCCGCGAAAGCCTTCCTCGCCCACGTCCGAGACGTGCGGAAACGAGGAATCCGCACCTTCTTCTCGGTCGGATACGCCGTCACCGAGCCGGTCCGCCGCGCTGTCCGGGCCATGCCCGATGGCCTCTGGCATCCCGCCCTGGACCAGGACGGGACTCTGCGTGGTGGCGCCGCGGTCGCCGAGCTGACCGGCATGGTCGATCTGGACGGCTACCCGGCCGGCACCCGCATCATCGTGCGCCGAGAGCGGCCGCACCCCGGCGCCCAGCTGTCCCTGTTCGACCAGGACGAGGGCCTGCGACACCAGGTGTTCCTCACCGACACCCCGTACTCTGGTGGTGGCTCCGCCCAGTTCCTGGAGGTCCGCCACCGCGGGCATGCCACCGTCGAGGACCACATCCGGTGCGGCAAGAGCACCGGGTTCGGCCGCTTCCCCTCCCGCCCCGCTCGGTCCGGTGGCCGCGCCACCAAGGAGACGGCATGCGCCGAGCGGAAAGGCAGACGTTGACCCGGGCCGGATAGGCCCCGGTTGCGTGCCGTGCCTCCTGCCCTCGCCCGCCCGGGTCATCGGTGGGGAGCGGGTGGCCCTGTCGTGGATGGTGGTGAGGCGTCGGTGAGGTCGGCGCCGTTGGTGGCGTCTCGCTCGGAGTTGTGGACGCCGTGCCAATCCAGGCACATGACGGTCGCGTCGTCGTGGAGGTGACCGTCTCCGGCGTCGACGATCGCTTTGATGAGGGTGCGGGCGGCCTCACGGGGGTGCAGTTCGCGGGTGCGGATGATGAGGTCTGCGAGGTCGAGGTTCTCGGCGTGGCGCTCCAGCATTCCGTCGGTCAGCATGATCAGCCGGTCGCCTGGCTGAAGGTCCAGCGTCTGCACCCGGTAGGTGTTGGCCTGTGATGTACGGACGTTGAGACCGAACGGCCGGTCGACTTTCGGAACGATCTCCTCCACCTTCCCATCGCGCATCCGCAGCGGCCAGGGGTGCCCGGCGTTGACGAACTCCGTCCGGCCGTCGAGCAGGCTGATGCGCAGCAGCTGGCCGCTGACGAAGCCCCTGCGCCCGTGGTCGCGCATGGCCTGGTCGGCGTGGCGGGCCTGTTCGGCTAGGTCGGCACCTTCCCGCCGGGCCCGTCGCAGGGCGCTCACCACCAGGGTGGCGAGCAGTGCGGCGTCGACGTCGTGGCCCATGGCGTCGGTTACCGAGAGCTGGACGGTGTCCCGGTCGATGACGTAGTCGAAGGTGTCGCCCCCGACGTGTTCGGCGGGCTCCAGGGCCCCGGCGACCGCGAACTGCGCCGCCTCGCACGCCAGTGACGCCGGGAGCAGCTGGTGCTGGATCTCCGCGGCCAGGTTCAGTGGCTTGGTGCGCCGGCTCCACTGGTACACGTCGCTGTGGGACCGGTTCGCGATGACGATGTACGCGAGCGCGTGCGCGGTCTCACCGATGTCCCGCATCACCTCCGCGTCAGGTACGGAGGGCAGGAACAGTTCGAGGAGTCCGATGGCGTCCCCGCGGTTGGTCACCGGGGCGACCACGCACACGTGCCGGCCCTCGTGCTCGACCTGCGGCTGCTGGCTGCGGATCACGTCCTCGTACAGGGTGCCGCGCAGCGGGATCCGCTGGGCCGGCTCATCGGTATCGACGCTGTCCGCGGCCCCCATCCGTACGACCGAACTGCCGGTGAAGTCCGTGATCAGGAACGACACCGACGCCGCCCCGAGGTGCTCCCTGAGCATCCGCGCGACCACGTCGAGCGACTCCACGGGCGCCGCAGCCTCCGCCGCCTCCAGTATCCCCGCCAGAGTCATCGCCCTGCCAGGGCGGCTTCCGCCCGCGTCAGGACGAGAGGCCCGCCCGCCGTCCGGCTCTCCTGCGCTCACAGCGGACCCCTTGCTGCTCGATGCCGCCCGGGACTTTCATCCCGCGGTAGGCGAAGATCCGAGCCGAAGCGGCACCGGACAGGCCCCATTGCACCATGAGGCTCTCGGGGCCCGGCCGCCCGGCTGGCCCGCCCCTCTCGGACCACGTGCGGCCAGGAACTACACCGGTCGTGCGAACCCTGTGCCGCGGGGCACCCGTCATGGTCCGGTTCGTCGACCCGGGCAGCGGTGATCGCCGCACAATCGCAGTCAGTGCGCCTCGTACAGCCGCTCGCACACCTTGGTTGGACCCCGGCCGTTCCGGCGGGCATGAAACCCCCGCGCCCGCGAGACGATCGAGCACATGGTGTCCGCAACGGCGACGATGCGGCCATCCGTACCTTGCTGGCCGATCTGGCCGCGGTCGCGGACACCACCGCCCTGCTCTGCGTTTGGGGCGCAGGGGCAACAACAAGCGCCGTGTCCGGTAACCCCTACCAGGCCTGCACGAGAGCGCGATGCGGCTCACCGTGCCCCAGTGCCCGTAACGTTGGTCAGCGGCGCATCGGAGAACCTACATACAAGAGTGGTGGACCTTGGGTACGAGTGGAGGGCAGCGCGATGAGCAAGTCGCCGACACCTGCGCTGAAGATGGACGGTGCCGGCTGCACCCCATCAGCCGGCTCCGGGGCACCGCCTCCTGGACACCGCATGCCGCCACGACGTATGCGCGTAACCTGCCCGGCCGGCATGACATCGGCACCGCGCTGCGGCGGACACCAGCATCGGTGTGGAACGACAATCTGACGGACTACGCCGCCGCGCTCACTTATTATGCGGTGCTTGCGCTTTTCCCCACCCTCCTGGTCACGGTCTCGCTGATCGGGATCGCCGGCCCCTCGGCCACAGAGAACCTCATCAGCAATGTGATCGCTGTTGTCCCGGCCGAGTCACGCCCGGTAATGCACAGCACGCTCAGGAGCATGGCCGACCAGCGCACAGCTGCCTGGATTCTGGCGGTCTTCGGCACGATCGGCGCTCTGTGGTCTTCCTCCAGCTACCTGGGAGTCTTCCGCCGAGCCCTGCACGCCATGCACGGCGTCGAGGACCTCCGCCCCGCATGGAGGACCGCACCACGACTGGTGATCACCGCTCTGGTATTGCTGGCGCTCCTGGTCACCAGCGCCCTGGTGCTCATCCTGACCGCCGAAGCGGCCCCCGCCCTCGGCCGGCTCGTAGGCATGGACAGCATCATGGCCGGCACCGCATGGAACCTACTGAAGTGGCCACTCCTAATGGGCCTGGTCGCCGTCCTGGTGCTGGTGCTGTTCCGCTCGGGCCCGGCCCAGACGCGCGGCGTGCGGCAAAGACTTCTAGGAGACGCTCTCGCCATAACCCTGTGGCTCGCCGCCTCCGCCGGCTTCGCCCTCTATGCCTCGCAGGTCGACTCCTACAATCGGCTGTACGGCTCCCTCGCCGGGATCGTCGTCTTCCTGGTGTGGGTCTGGCTGTCCAACCTCGCCCTGCTCATCGGTGCCCAGTTCAACGCCGAACTAGCCAAGATCCACCGCTGACAAGAACCCGCACCTCTCTCACGCCCCCAGGGAAACCCGATGGCTGGGCGGTTCGGCCAAGGGGCATCAAGGGGGTCCGACTGGAGAATGCCGACCGTGTTGCCCGCTTCAGGCTATGGGGTAGCCAGGTCCGTTGTGGCAGCTGTTGCGGTCGTTGCTGTTGTCGAGTGTCACGCTGCCGTACTCTCGGTCGGCCACCTACTCGACCTTGAGCGAGATTCGGATATCCCGCTTATCGGGGTGGAACCTGAGGTGTAGTTGTTCTGGGCTGTCGGCCGAAATTGATGAGGGGGAAGCCTCTCCGGTCAGGTTCAGCGCTCTTGGCTGTTGGCTCTACGGGGCGACCGCCTCCAGCTGCTCGGCCAGGGTCACCGCGCGCTCCGGGTCCTTCCCCAGGCCGGAGTTCGGCGACCAGTTCGGTCTCGATGCCGTGGGACCGCGACCCCCAGCGTCACACGGGGCCCAGTTGAGGCTCGTCGAAGGCGGCAGCGACCTTGCGCCATCCTGACGCGTGCACGAGCCGGTCGTGATCCCGGCGCCACTGACTGGGCCGCCGGCTGAGGTCGCCAACAGCAAAGACCAAAACCACCCGGGCGTCGCGCCAGCGAACCCGGCCATGACACAATCAAACTGATCCGTCGGTGGTCAATGTCCGCCACGGTCTCTGAGGTACCCGACGACGCGCTGTCGCGCCGCATGCCCGCCCACCGTCTCCTGGGCGAGACGACCTGTACGGACACGTACGGTCCCTGCGTGAACCGCTGCGAAGCGCGCCGCTCCACAGCTCGGGTATCGGAACGTCCAAGCAAACTACCCCTGGCTGGGAGCTCGTAATGGCGCGGATAGTCCTGCGTAACAAAAACGCGAAGAATTCTGGGGAGCGGGTTCCCGGAAAACCTCCCCTGTCTACGCTCGGCCGGGTGCTGGCCATGATACTGGCCTTCGCGGGGACGGTCGCATTTGCGGTGGTGCTGGCCCGGCTCACTCTGGAATCCTCGGCAGCATCCGTGCCGTTGACGCACACTAACCTGCGCCCTGGTGACTCCATCCGTGCTTATCTCGTGCAGCCCACGGCCGCTGACACAGTCAAGCAGCTCGGCGGCAATATCGTGATGGGGATACCGTTCGGTGTGCTGCTGCCGGTACTGGTACCCCGAACGCGAGGACTGGTCCGCGTAGCGGCGGCCACCGCTCTCACGATGCTCCTCGTCGAACTCGTCCAAGGCGCCCTCATTACCGGGCGCGCTTTCGACGTCGATGATGTTCTGCTCAACACCACGGGTGCCCTCATTGGTTACCTGCTGATCGGCCTCCGGCTGGGTCGCGCAGTGCATCCCCGACGCCGCCACTGGTGGCACCGGTTCACCAAACGCCAGGTGACCGCCGAAGACCCGGCATAGGTACGCCGCGCCGCGCCCTCTGTCCCGCCGCCCGTCGCGGGGCGCACCATGGAGTGAGCGAGCCGGGCGATGATCCGGCCATGGAGGCGGTTCGCCGGGCGGATGCGGTACGACTGACCGAGCAACTGCGGGCGGCGATTGGTGAAGCACGGCCGGCCGCAGTGGTCCTGGCACAGCGGGTACGGGACGCGCGCCGGGCGCGGGTGTGGATACCGTTTGGGTATAGCGGCGGGTGGGGTGAGTACGCGCAGGGCCTTGGGTCAAGGCCCGACCTCACTGGCCCCCAACGCGTGCGCATCGCCACCACCGCGTACGCCGAAACCGTAGATGCGCCGGACGCGGCGGCGGGGTGGGGGCGGCTGTCACGGACTGCGGTCCCTGGCAAAAAATCACCTCGTGGCCGGTCAACCGAGACTGACCACCCCTATGGAATGGAAAAACGCATGAACGGCATCAACAAGAACGACCTGGACGAGGTCATCGCCAAGACCTTCAAGGAAGTCAAGACGGCCGTCGACACGCACAGCGAGAAGAGCATCCAGATGTACAGCCAAGCCCTGCGGGCACTGGTGGAACTGCGCCAGCAGATCCTGTCCGAGGAGCGCGCCAACAGCTGACTCTCCTCGTGTCCCGTCCCCCAATAGCCACGGCAGCGCCGATGGTGAATCAGAAGGGGCGCGTGCCGTCAGTCCTTGAGATCTGATTGTGGCCTTGAGGACCGACGGCACAGGCACTGCAAAAGAAACGGCTCTGTCGCCCTCGAGAACGCCGTACCGATGTCACGGCGCCTGCGTCCCCCTTGACGGTGATCCGCGCACCGACGCATGGTTGTCGGCGACGCTTGAATAGTGAGCCGCATCCGACGCTTGGGTTCTAACGCTTGTCGCAACATTCCTTGATCATTGATCATTGATCATTGATCATTGATCATTGATCATTGATCATTGATCATTGATCATTGATCATTGATCATTGTGGAGTGTTGATGGCGAGGCGGGGACGCAAGCGCAGACTGGAGCTCGAGGCCGAGTACTGGCGCCTTCTGGCGGCTGGAGTGGGCAGCGTCGAGGCGTGCAGGCAACTCGGGATCGGGCGCAAGACGGGCTACCGGTGGCGGGCGGAGAATGGCGGCCTGCCACCCGACTACCTCCCGGAAGCCTCGCGTTCGGGTCGGTACTTGTCGCTGTCGGAGCGCCGAAGGATCGCTTCGTTGCGTGGCCGCGGCCTGGCCATCCGGGAGATAGCCGGCCTGCTCGGGCGGGCACCGTCGACGGTCAGCCGGGAGTTGCGGCGCAACAGCCGCCCGCACGACTACGGCCGATACGACGCCGATCTGGCGCACCACCGCGGCCGCGAACGAGCAGGACGTCCTAGACGATCCAAGCTGTCCACGGACTCCGAGCTGAAAGCCGAGGTGCAGTCCAAGCTCGACGTGGAGTGGAGCCCGGAGCAGATCGCCGCCCATCTCAAGACCCGCTGGCCCGACCATCCCGAGCGGCACCTCTGCCACGAAACCATCTACCGAGCCCTCTACCAAGGCGCCAAAGGCGGCTTGAGCAGGACTCTGACCAGGAAACTTCGCACCAGCCGACCGCTGAGGAAGAAGCGTCGCCGTTCTGACCAGCGTATGCCCAGATTCGTGGCCCCGGCCGTCCTCATCGACCGCCGGCCGTCGATCGTCGAGCTGCGCGAGCGTCTCGGCGACTGGGAAGGCGACCGTGCGACACGAAGTTGCACGAATTTGAGTGGACTGACCGATTGGAGAGACGGTTGATGAAGCTGTAGGTGCAGTCACGGGTCTGTGTCCGTATGACCCGTCCCCGCCCTTGACGTGCGATGCCGGTAACGGCGTGGTGCGAAGCTCAGGGGAAAGCCCAAGGACTTCCGTTCCATCCGGGAGTTACCGGCAAGGGGAAGACCGGACGGGTGAAGTACATGAACTCCCGATGATGCCTCGTGATCCCAAGCCCAGGGCCTCGGCGAAGTCGCGTGATGCCCGGTTTGTGATCGTGGGGGCCCAGGAGGCGAGGGGTGCCGAACGTCCAGGAACTTGAGTGCTGGTAGCTTCGCGCCCGTGATCGTGTATCCGCTGTGGCATGTCGGCCACCAGAACGAAGCTGGCGACGACGGCTCGACAGTGCACGTTGATGAGAGTGGCGTGTTCTGCGACGAGTCGGACGGCGACGACGTAAAGCTGCTCGGTATCTACTCAACCCTTGAACGGGTTGAAGAGCGTGTGCGTCAGGCTCGCTGCTACCGGGCTTCCGTGATGAACCGGAGTGCTTCTACTTCGACCCCTGCGAGCTCGATGAGGATGACTGGACCGAGGGCTTCGTTCGAGTTCCGCCGGGCGAGTAGGTCCGTGGGCAGAGCCTTGGTCGGCTGCCGTTCCGTGGTCACATAAGCCCCAGGGCTTCGGCACAGGGCTTCGGTGTTGTCGGATGACGCCCGCTCCCTGACGGATGACCAGATTGGGCGGGGTCGGGTGCAGAACAGGCACGGACGCCCGCGATCATGGAGTTCTCTACGCTCTGTAATCCTGGGAAGTCCGTGCCTGCCGACGTATCATCTCTGATCCCCCTGCCCTGGATCAACTCGGCCCCCGTCCGGGAGCCACCCCCAGGGAGATCCCCGACCTGCTGGAGTGCCTCGCCCAGGTCCCCGATCCGCGTAATCCCCGCGGAGTGCGGCATCCGCTCGCCGCGGTGCTGGCCCTGACCGCCTGCGCGGTCCTCGCCGGTGCGAGGTCGCTGCTGGCGGTGAGTGAATGGGTGGCCGAGGCCCCCGAAGAACTCCTCGAGCGGCTGGGTATCCGCGTCGACCCACTCTTCCCGAAACGCTCCTGGCCTGCGGAGACAACGATCCGCAGAGTCCTGGCCAGGATCGACGCAAACGCCCTGGACCGGGCGGTCGGGACCTGGCTTGCCGGCCGGCAGCAGCACGCGGGCGGGTTGCGGGCACTGGCCGTCGACGGGAAGTCGCTGCGGGGCGCCGCCCGCGCCAAGGGCCGGAGAGTCCACCTCCTGGCCGCCTGCGACCACGTCGGCGGGCTGGTCCTCGCACAGATGGACGTCGGTGAGAAGACCAACGAGATCACTCGTTTCCGACCCCTGCTGGACACGCTGCCCGACCTGTCTGGCACCGTCGTGACCAGCGATGCCCTGCACACTCAAACCGACCACGCCACCTATCTGCGGGGGCGGGACGCCCATTACATCGTGATCGTGAAGCGCAACACGAAGAAACTCAGCACGCAGCTCAAATCCCTTCCCTGGCAACAGATTCCGCTCCAGGACCGCACCCGCACGACGGGCACGGACGCTGTGAGATCCGCAGGCTGAAGGTCTGCACGGTCAACAACCTGCTCTTCCCTGGCGCCCGCCAGGCCGTCCAGATCGTCCGCCGCCGCGTGAATCGCACGACGGGGAAGATCAGCCTCAAGACCATCTACGCGGTCACCAGCCTCGCCGCGGAACAGGCCCCGCCCGCCCGGGTCGCCCAACTGATCCGCGGGCACTGGACGGTCGAGGCCCTGCACCACATCAGAGACGTCACCTTCGCCGAGGACGCCTCCCAACTGCGGACCGGGAACGCACCCCAGGCGATGGCGACCTACAGAAACCTCGCAATCGGAGCCCTCCGCCTCGCCGGCGTCCGCAACATCGCCGCCGGCCTCCGCCGGACAGCCAGGGACCAAACCCGCACCCTCACCCATCTCGGCCTCACATGATCAAAAAGGACGAGGTGCGACTACGCCGAAGCCTTGATCCCAAGCCCCGCTGATGGAATGCGTGAGTGGGGTGCATGGCTAGCCGTTGAGAAGCGGCAGGCGCTGGCCGGTAGAGGTCACTCCGGCCAGGTGGACACCGCCGCCTCGGGGTAAAGGGAGCACCCACCCCGGTCGTATCTCATTCGTGTGGAACGTGGAAACCCCGTTGGGGTCCGGGCCGATTTGGCTTGGTCAGCCGACCGTAAGGAAGGCTCAACTCCCCAGCGGGAACAGGACGGCCCAAGAAGCCAATGCCGGAAGCCGAAAGGAAACGGGAACCCGGGGCAGACGATCGGACTCTCCGCCGGTCGCCCCGCATAACCGTCCGGATACGGGTGAACTGCCCGGACCCGAAAGGGTGCTGACGTGGGCCGGGTGAGCCTATGCAGAATCACTGAACGACGACGACGGAATCGAGGGGCAAGTTGGACACCACGCAGACAGCGGACGGATCGGCCCCGGCCGTTCCGACTGCTTCTGTTCCGGTGAACGGACCCGAGGGCGAAGACTTGGACTGGGCGTCGATTGACTGGCGGCGGGTCGAGGAAGACGTACGGCGTCTGCGGCAGAGAATCTTCACTGCATCGCAGGCAGGGGACCTGAAGAAGGTCCGCAATTTGCAGAAGCTGATGCTCCGGTCCCGCTCCAACACGCTCCTGAGCGTGCGACGGGTCACGGAGATCAATGCTGGACGCGCGACGGCGGGAGTCGACGGGAAGGTGGTGCTGCTTTCCCAGTCCAAGGCCGCATTGGCCCACTGGGTTCAGCACCGTGCCCGACCTTGGATTCCCAAGCCCGTCAAGCGGGTGTTTATCCCCAAGCCGGGGACCATGAAGAAGCGCGGACTCGGGATTCCCGTGATTGTTGACCGGTGCCTGCAAGCTGTGGCATTGGGAGCACTGGAGCCCGAGTGGGAAGCGCGGTTCGAGCCGAAGTCGTACGGCTTTCGGCCCGGCCGCGGCTGTCACGACGCGATCGGGGCCATCTACTCCACGCTCAACGGGAAGAACCCGCAGCGTGCGTGGGTACTCGACGCGGATCTGACGGCGGCGTTCGATCGCATCGACCACGCCCGGCTCATGGCCGCTCTCGGCACCTTCCCCGCCCGGGGACTGGTCCGTCAGTGGCTCAAGGCCGGGGTCGTGGATCTCGGCCGGTTCGCCCCGACCGAGGAGGGAACTCCGCAAGGTGGGGTGATCAGCCCGTTGCTCTTCAACGTGGCCCTGCACGGAATGGAGGAAGCCGCAGGGGTCCGCTATTACACCACCGGCAGAGATGCCGGGAGTGCACAGAGCGGCAGCCCTGTGCTGGTGCGGTACGCAGATGATTTTGTCGCGATGTGCACCAGCCGTGAACAGGCCGAGCAGGTCAAGGAACGGCTGGCTGCATGGCTGACGCCCAGGGGACTCGCTTTCCACGAGGACAAGACACGAATCGTCCACGCGGAGAGCGGATTCGACTTTCTGGGATTCAACGTCCGCCGCTATCACGGCAAACTGCTGATCAAGCCGAGCAAAGCGGCTCAGAGACGGATACGGGAACGGCTCAGTACCGAAATGGTGGCCCTGCGAGGGGCCAACGCCGGTGCGGTACTCAAGAAGATCAATCCGATCGTGCGGGGTTGGTCGGCCTACTACCGGACGGTAGTGTCCAGCAGATCTTCACGGCGCTGGACAATCACATGTGGAAGCTCGCTTACAAGTGGGCCAAGCACAGTCACCCGAACAAGCCGAAGCACTGGATATCTGACAAGTACTTCGGCCGGTTCAACAGGTCCAGGAAGGACCGGTGGGTGTTCGGTGACCGCGACAGCGGTGCCTACCTGCTCAAGTTCTCCTGGACGAAGATAGTCCGGCACCAGTTGGTCAAGGGGAAGGCGTCCCCGGACGACCCAGCCCTGGAATCATATTGGGCTCAGCGGCGACGCAAGGGAACTCCTCTGCCAGTCGACGCCATGACCGTGCGCCTTCTACAGGCACAACACGGCCGTTGTTCGATCTGCGGAGGGCTCCTGTTGCACGCCGATCATCCGCCACAAAGCCCGCAGGAATGGGAAGCGTGGCGGGTCATCATTCGGAAAGCGATCTCCAAGCAATACATCGCCTTCCCGGGCGAGAGTACGCCGGACGGTCAACGACTCCGTCTCCTCCACACCCATTGTCAGCGGCGGAATGGAGCCGCCACGATGACGAGTTCAGCACTTGTGCCTGCCGGCGAGCCTCTGGGGCTTGCTTGAGCCGTGTGCGGTGAATAGCTGCTTGCACGGTTCTGAGGGGGCGGGGACGCAGTAATGCGTCCCCGCTACCCGATTCGTCGTGGGTGCCCGCAGCCAGTCCGCCGTCGCCACGCTCGTCGACCGACGAACCCGCTATCTCCGTCTGGTCCCGCTGCCGGAGGGGCACTCGGCCGGCCAGTTGCGTGATGCCCTCATCGCTGCCCTGGGCAAACTGCCGGAACGGGCACGTCGCAGTCTCACCTGGGACCAGGGCTCCGAGATGTCACGCCATCATGAACTCGCGCCCTACTTCACCGACGGGATCTTCTTCGCGCGCCCCGACAGTCCCTGGGAGCGAGGAACGAATGAGAACACCAATGGCTTGATCCGGCAGTACCTGCCCAAGCGCACGAACCTGTCCCTGCACACCGCTGACGACCTTCGTGTCATCGAGCAGCGGCTCAACAACCGACCCCGCAAGACACTGAGTTGGCAGACCCCGTCCCGCTGTCAGTGGTGGACGAGGCTCAGCGATCATGAGCAGATCCATACCCACGAGCCAGCCCCGGCTATCCATCCCGAAGATCGCTGTTTCCGCCTGCCCCAGGCCCGCCCACGGGCGTGACGCTCAGTCGAAGGCGGGCCGCTCAAGCGGCGGAGCGGGTTCTGCAGCTTGGCTGCAAGGGGCCGACCCGTGCCTGCGGGGGTGTGGGACAGTCGTCCGCGATGTTGAAGCGGACTGCACGGGACGCTGACCGCTGCGTCGGATTGCTGTCCCGCACCTAGCGAGCCGGTAGGGCGGCCTGAGGTGGGCGCGCCTGTTGCCGGTTGCGTGCCGCCTCCATGCTGTCGGCGGTCGTGAACAGGGCGCGGCATTGTGTGATCTCCATCAGCCGGTCCAGCTGCACGGGTATCGGGCCGGCCAGCACCAGGCGGCCGGAGCGCAGGAGCATCAGCAGCGTGTTGAGCATGGCGGAGTCCGCGAAGGTGACCCGGCTGACGTCCAGGACGATCCGGCGCAGGGCGGGGTCGCCGGCGGCCTCGGTGGTAGCCGCTTTGAGCGGGGGCAGGGTGTCCTGGTCGAACTCCCCCGCGCACTCGATGACGCGTACGCCGTCCTTGTCCTGCAGCACCGTTACCTGCTGCTCCATCTGCATACTCCTAGCTGCGTTGAGCCTGCGTGCATTGTCCGTGCCAGCTGGCGTGTGGTGTGGGACCACCGGTCCCAGGCAGGGGCCCGGCGCTGCGCCCTCCGGTTCCTCCCGCCGGCACTGTCGTTGAGCACGCGTTGGGCGGGTTGAGGAAGCCGGAGCACGAAGGCTGCAGCAGGCGCGTGTGTTTCGGTCAGGTGCGGGGGAGGCGGACGACGGTCACGAAGAAGTCGTCGATCTGCCGGATGGCGGAGACGAACTGGTCGAGGTCGACGGGCTTGGTGACGTAGGCGTTGGCGTGGAGCCGGTAGCTGCGCAGGATGTCCTCCTCGGCTGAGGATGTGGTCAGGACGACGACGGGGATGTGGGCGAGGTCGGGATCGGACTTGATGCGTTCGAGGACTTGGCGGCCGTCGTATTTGGGGAGGTTGAGGTCCAGCAGGATCAGGTCGGGGCGTGGTGCGTTGGTGTGCTGGCCTTTGCGGTAGAGGAAGTCGAGGGCTTCCTGGCCGTCGTGGGCGACGTGGAGGGTGTTGCCGATCTTGTTGTCTTTGAAGGCTTCACGGGTCATGAGCTCATCGCCGGGGTCGTCTTCGACCAGGAGGACTTCGATGGGCTGGATGGTCGGGGTGCTCACGCAAGGGCTCCTTCACGGGCTGATGGCTGGTCGGTGTGGGTGGGGGCGGGCTGGGCGGGCTGGGCGGGCAGGGTGAAGCAGAGCCGGGCCCCGTCGGTGTGGGTGGTGTCGATCCAGATGCGGCCGCCGTGGTGCTCGATGAGCTTCTTGCACAGGGCCAGGCCAATGCCGGTTCCGGTGTAGGCGTCGCGTCCGTGCAGGCGCTGGAAGATGACGAAGACCTTGTCGGCGAACTCCTCGGGGATGCCGATGCCGTTGTCGGTGACGCAGAAGAGCCACGTGTTGTCTTCGGCGCTGTCGCGGGCGACGGTGATGTGCACGGCCACGGTGCGGTCGGGGGCGCGGAACTTGATGGCATTGCCGATGAGGTTTTGCCACAGCATGGTCAGCAGGGTGGGATCACCGGTGACGTGCGGCAGCTGCTCGGGGCGCTCGATGCGCGCGCCTGCTTCGTCCACGGCCACGGTGAGGTTGGCCAGGGCCTTGTCCAGGGTGGTGTCCAGGGCGACGGGTTCGCGGGCGTCGTTGAACCGGCCGACCCGCGAGAAGGTCAGCAGGTCGTTGATCAGTACCTGCATGCGCTTGGCGCCGTCGACGGCGAAGTCGATGTACTGCTTGCCGCGGCCGTCGAGCTGCTCGCCGTAGCGTTTTTCCAGGAGCTGGCAGAAGGAGGTCACCTTGCGCAGGGGCTCCTGCAGGTCGTGGGAGGCGACGTAGGCGAACTGCTCGAGTTCTGCGTTGGAGCGCCGCAGCTCGGCCGCCTGGGCGTCCAGGTCTTGTGCCTGCTGGGCCAGGCGTCGCTCCTGGGAGCGGGAGGCTGCGAGTTCGTCCACGATGCGCTGGCGCATGTCTTCCACGCCCAGAGCCACGGAGCGCAGGTCGCTGGGACCGCGGGCGGAGATGCGGTGGCTGAAGTCGCCGTCGGCGATCCGCCGGGCGTCGGCCCGCAGGTGACGCAGCGGCCGGGCCACGATGAAGTGGAGCATGGCAGCCAGAGCTGTTCCGATGAGGAACACGGCCGCAAACATCGCGGCAAAAGACCAGTTACGGACAGAGCGGGTGTGCGCCAGTTCTGCTTTGGCCTGCTCTCTGGCCTGCTCGAGGTGCGTGTTCTGCTGGTCGAAGAGGGTGCGGAGGCGGTCGAACGCCTGGCGTCCCTCCTCCATCTTTGCCCGGTCGCCGTCGCCTGCCGGTCCCGCCTGCGCCGCGGTGATCAGCGGTGTCGCGTAGCGGCGGCGCCAGTCGTCCGCCTCCTGGCGCAGGGTTCGGAGGTCCGTCTCCAGCTGCTTGTCATGCGCGATCAGGTTGCTCATGGTGCGGGCGTGGACCTGCTCGGCCTGCAGGCCCTCGGTGTACGGCTTGAGGAGTTGCCGGTCGCCGGTGATCGTGTAGCCGCGTACTCCGGATTCCTGGTCCACGAGCGCGGTCTGGAGACGGAAGGCTTCCGCTCGGGCGGGCTGGACCTGGTTGATGAGCCGGTCGGAGACCTCGGCGGTCTGTGACAGCTGGTGCGAGCCGATGACTGCGGCCACGAGGAGGATCGCTCCCATCAGGGCCAGGGCCAGGTGAACCCAGCCCTGAACCGTCAGACGAGCGGCCGACGCCAAGCCCTCGGGCCTGGCGGCCGAGGCGTTCCCTCTCGGGGCGGGAGGCGGGCTGGTGGTACTCACTGCGTGTTCCATTCCAGGTGTACGAGGGCGCGGTCATCGATGTGCCCGCCGTAGGCGGCCGACAGTGCCTGCGTGCGGGCGATGAGGGTGTCCAGGAGCTGCTCGGCCGGCAGGTGTGCGTGGTGCTGGACGAGGGAGAGGAGCCCTTCTTCGCCCAGGCGCTGTCCCGCCGGTCCTGTGCGGCCTTCGAAGAGGCCGTCGGTGAAAAGGAGGAGTGCTCCGGCGCCGGGCAGGGCCATGCTGGTCTGCGGCCAGCTGGCCAGACAGGCGGGGAGTATGCCCAGGGCCGGCCCTGTGGGGGTCTGCAGCAGTTGTGCCCGGTTTGCGCCGGTGATGAGGAGAGCGGGCGGGTGGCCTGCCTGCAGGATGACCGCCACGTCCCGGTCCGGGGTGAAGGTCAAGGTGGTGAGGGTGGCGAAGATTTCGGCGGAGGAGCGTTCGGCGCGCAGGATCTCTTCCATGAGGTGCATGAGGTCGTTGCCCCGTGCTCCGGCCATGGTGAGGGAGCGCCAGGCCACCCGCAGGCAGACGCCGAGCGCGGCTTCGTCGGGCCCGTGTCCCGAGACGTCGCCGATCAGCGCGTGCACGCTGCCGTCCGCCGATTCGACGACGTCGAAGAAGTCACCGCCCAGGAGAGCGTCGGTGCGTCCGGCGTCGTAGCGGGTGGTGACGCGGACGGTGTCGGATCGCAGCAGGGGGGAGGGCAGCAGTCCGCGTTCCAGGCGGGCGTTCTCCTCGGCGCGCAGCCGGCTGGCCTGCATGACGGCCGCGGCCTGCTCGCTCTGGCGGCGCTGGATGGCGTAGCGGATCGCCCGCCCGAGGGCGGACGGCTCGATGAGTCCTTTGACGAGGTAGTCCTGGGCGCCGGCGGCGACGGCGGACAGGCCCATGTCTTCTTCGGCGAGCCCGGTCAGCACCACTACGGCCGCGTGTGGTGACGCGCGAAGGACCTCCCGCAGCAGATCCAGCCCCTGCGCATCGGGAAGATGCAGATCCAGCAGGACACACTGCGGGGGCTGCGTGCCCTCCAGCATGCTTCGGGCCTGCGCCAGTGTCCGCGCCCGCAGCAGCTGTGTGGCCGGGGTGGTGTCGTGGACAAGCTCCTCCACCAGCAGGGCGTCCCCGTCGTCGTCCTCGACGAGCAGGATCTGCGCCAAGGCCCCTTCACGGGGCGCGGAGGGAGGCGGCAGCCGGTCGGCCGCCCGGCCGACGGCGTTGATGAGCCCCACCATGATTCCCTCCACTTCGCCGCCCTGCTGGCGGCTCCGCGAGAGAATACTTGTCGCAACTTAAGAGTTGCAACGGGGGCCCGTCCTACTCCGCTTCTTCAGTCCCGCCCTGCCAGTCCAGGCACACCACCATCGCGTCATCAGCCGGCGCCGGAGTGCCCCTCCACTCCTCGAGCGCGCGCAGCACTGCGGCCGGTACTTGGGCTGCGGGCAGCAGCCGGGTGTCGGTCAGAGCCCTGGCCAAGGCACGCTCGCCGTACTTCTCACCCTCCGCCGAAGCGGCGTCGTAGATGCCGTCGCTGACGAACAGCAGCCGGTCCCCGCGCACCACGTCCATGTACTGGACGTCGTAGGGCGTCTCCTCCACCATGCCCAAAGGCAATTGGGCATCGAAGGGCACAAGCGAGACCGTGCCGTCGCGCAGCAGCCAGGCCTGGGGGGAGCCGGCGTCCACCACTTCCACCCGCCCGGTGGAAAGCTCGAACCGCAGCAGCAGCGTGGAGACGTGCATACGCCCTTGGTAGTGGGCGTAGATGGCCTGGTCTGTGAGCGCGGCCTGGCCTGCCAGCTCGGTGCCGCCGCGCCTGGCGTTGCGCAGGGCGTTGACCGCCAGGTTCGTCAGCAAAGCCGCGTCGATGCCCTCACCCATGCCGTTGGTCACCGTGAGCGTCAGGTAGTCGGCCTCGGCACACCAGTCGAAGTTGTCGCCGTGGATGTTGTAGGCCGGTTCGAGCTGGGCGCCCAGCTCGTACTCAGGACGAGCACAGGCCCGGGCCGGCAGGAGCTGCCACTGCAATTCGGCCGCCAGCGTCAGCCGCCGGGTGCGGCGCGCCTGCAGATACAAGTCGGTGTCCCGCTCGGACATCACCAGCTCCCGACCTAGGACGCCCGCGATCACCTCCAGCTCATCCACATCGCACGCCTCGGCGGGCAGCGTCACGCGCAGGACGCCCAACCGGTCACCGCGCACCGTCACCGGCACCAGCGCCTCCACCCGCCCCGGCGCGACTTCTCGGACAGTGGTCTCCTGCGAGCCGAACAGGCGCCCCAGCTCCCCGGTGAACGCGGAGATCGGCTTCCCCGTGTAGGGCGGGATCGACACAGGCTGCAGCACGGTCATCCCGTAGTCCGCCAGCAGCAGCTCCACCGGATCCGCACCCCAGTGCCGAGCCAGCAGGTCACGCAACGTGTCCAGCAACTGGTGCGGAGCCGCGCTTTGCAGAGCCCGCTCCAGCGTAAGAAGAGTCTTCATTCGGTGGACCGCCTTCACAGATCGCCAGCCGCCCGGTGCGGATGGGAGAAGCACGCATAGAAACGCGAAAAACGACTTCATCAGGTCGTAGACGTCGGGGCGGCCCGTGGCAGACAGGTCGGCTGCGGGATGACACAGTGGGCGGGTGACGCACTCCCGCGCTTTGCCCACCCACGTCGCCGAGGCTGCCAGCCGCGCTCTTGACCTGATGGAGGAGCGGTGGGCGAACGCGTCCGATGTGAGCATTGCGCCCTTGTCGCCCTCGCAGCTGCGCGTGCTGTACACGCTCGAAGACCACGACGGCACGAACCTACGCACTCTCGCGCAGACACTGTCGATCACCTCTGCGGCCACCAGCCAGCTCTGCGACCGCATAGAGGCAGTCGGCTTCCTCGAACGCGCCGCAAACCCGCACAACGGGCGGGAGGTCCAGGTGCAGCTCACCGACCCGGGACGCGCCTACCTGGAGCGGCTGCGAAGTGAGCGCCGCGAAGTCCTGATGCCGATCATCGAATCCCTGCCCAGCCGCGACCGCGCCGCACTGCTGGACGGTCTGTCCGCTGTGGCCGCCGTCACCGCCTCTGAGGCTCCCCCGCCCGCGGGCACAGCACGCGGGGCCTGAGGCTGTCGCAACCATCCCGCTCCCCGTTCCGAAGGCGACACGCCTACCTGCACACGAGGACGCAGACCTTCTGCCCCGGTTTCCGGATGCCATTCTGGCCCCGGAGCAACGATTGTCAAATCTTAACGATCGGCGTGGCAGTCAGGTATTCATCCGCTGCGCTATCCACCTGAGGCCGGCCCGCCTGTGCCCTCCCAGAGGGGCGACTGATCCAACGCGGTCATGCCCTGCAGGAGAGCCTGCCGGCCGCGGAGCCCCAGCGGTTTCAACAAGCGGCGAAGCTCATCCACGCGCTGCTCCTGCACCTGGCGCAACAGTTCCTGCCCGTCAGCGGACAGCCTGATCAGGGTTTCCCGTCGGTTGCTGCTGTTCTCCTCTTTCACCAGCAGGCCGGCGCCCTGCAGCCGGCCGATCAGCCGGCTGATCGACGACGGCATTGCGCCGGTCGCCTCGGCGATCTTCGTGGACGTGACGACACCGGCGGCGCCCACCACCCTCAGCACACGGAACTGAGCGGGCGGAACAGCGGGGGCGACTCGACGGTCTACGGATTCCCACAGCCGAACAAGCCCGTCCGCCGCCTCGGCGGCGCCCCCCTCAGACCCGCTCAAGTCGACCACCTGTCCCATCCCGCGTTCGCGCCCTCCACCAGTCCAGCGCGCTGAAGTGCTCTCATCCCCACGCCGGTGGCCCACCGGCATCACGCCGGCAGGGTCAGCCAGCGTAAGCCACCCTTCTCACTCCCACGCCGTCTCGCCCTCGGCGGCGACCGAGACGGGGTGCCGCACCTGATGATCGTCAGCGACCAGGTCCGCGGTTGCCGGGATGGGGCATTTCTGTTCCCTGGAACTCGAAGATCCCCGCCGGGGGGGGGGTTTGTGTGATGTGGACAGCCGTGCTGCTGGCCCCAGAGTGTGCAGTGCGGATTGTTTGCTGGCCAGCACAGTTTAGGTCGTGGCTCGCAGCGTGTCAGCCGGTGTTCCTGCTCAGCTCACGCACGTGGGCTCTCGCCTGGCGGCGTACGGTGCTTCGACGCTGAGAGTCCTTGAGGAGGGCCTGCCGACGGACCCCGTCCTCTTCCCCGCGCAGCCAGGACATGGCTTCGGTTGCGGCATCGAGGGGCTTCAGTCCGTCCAGCTCTCGGTCGAGGCACCACTCTTCGATGAGGTCCGCTTCCTCGTAGACGCCTCCATTGGCGTTCTGGAGCTCAAAGGTCGGTACGACGACGCGGCTGAAGTGGTGAACACGGCGCTGCAGCAGGAGGTTGCGCCCGAAGTTGCGGATCATCCTGGCGCAGCAGGGCAGGGGGCGCTGGCGGGTCCGACACGAGGCTTGCGACAGACGCGGCCGGCCGACCGGGTGCGTGATCAAGAGCGCCCCCACTGCCTGGGCGGTGTCCGACGGGCGGCAGGCGGCACCGTCAAGCGGATGCTCCGGAAGGCCCCGGAAAGGGCGGAGGCGGCCGGCGGCGTCGACGGGTTGGCGTGCTCGGCCGACTCCAATGTCGGCCGAGCACGCCAACCCGTCGACGCCTTCGAGTTGTATCCCTTGTCACCGAGGACATGAGCGGGGCGGACCCGAGGCCGTCCCGGTCCGATGCCAGACATCCGGATTGCCTCCATCACCGCGGTGAATTGGGTGCAGTCGTTGGTTCCACCCATGACGCTGTTGCGAGCGGGCGGCCCAAAGCGTCGCAGGCGAGGTGGACCTTGCTGGTCAGACCGCCTCGGGACCGGGCCGAGGGCCCGGCGAAGCCTCGAAGTCAGGGACCGTCTGCTTGGTTGGCACTCCACTGGGTCACCGGGTCACCGGGTCACCGGGTCAACGGGTCACCGAAAAACGTCGATGTTCTCGCTCACCCATTCGTCGTACGTGCGCAATGGCCGACCGATGATGCTCTTCACGGTCGGCCGCTGGTCGAGTGTCCACTGCACGAGCTCGGTGTATCGGGTGCCGTACTCCTTCAGCGCGTACAGGGTCACGTCGATGGCGCTGTCGGGCCAGCCGAGGCGCTGCCAGACGGCCCGGCTCTCATCGGGTTGCAGGTCGACGGTGTCGATGTCGTGGCCAAGAGCGGCGGCGATGCTCTCTATCCGTGAACGCGTGCTCAGGGGCAGCCCTACCCCCTCGATGATCGTGCCGGCGTGCTCATGGCTGAGCAGGGCGGCGACTGCTACGGCGGCGAGGTCCTCTTCATGGATGAAGGGGTACTTGCCCTGATCGAGGAAGGCTTCCCGTACCACCGCATTGGCCCGGATGGTGTCGGGCCAGTCCGCCCCCGTCGCCGGATAGGTGCCCTCGACGAGAGCCCCCATCACGGCCGATGGGCGGAGGTGGGTCCAGACGAGGCCCGAACGCTCCGCCGCCTTCTCGATCGCGAGCCAGAACCAGGTCTCCGGCGGATAGGCCTCCTCGTACTCCGGCCCGTGGGACGACAGCACGACAACCCTTCCCGCGCCGGCGTTTCGCGCCAGAGAGAGGGTCTCCTGCACCGTCGACGGATGGGCGCCGGCGAGGAATACTGCGCCGACGTCATTGAAGGCCTGGGCACACTCAAGCGGCTGGGTGATGGACCCTTCCACCACTTCAACGGTTTCGGGCCAGCCATCGCACTGGCTCGGCTCGGCCACCACCCGTACCTGCCTGCCCGCCCCAAGCAGCTGTCGTGCCACGTGTCGTCCGATGATCCCGGTGGGGCTGCTGCCTTCGCCCTTGCGCGGGCTGACGACGGTCAGCAGGCAAAGCCCTTCGGTTGCTGGAGTCTCTTCAAGCTGCTCGAACCAGTCCACGACAAGACCCTTCAACGCGTGAGCGGAGATCTTGCACCCGACCCTGATCCTGGGCGACGTTTGCCATCAGGGGTGAGCAGAGTCAAGGGTTGCGGATCGAGACCAGCAGGTTACCAGCCAGCGAGCGAGGGGGGGGGCGATCGTCCAGTTTCTACCCGTGTGCTGTTCTCGTGTACGGGCTTGCTTCGGTGGTGCCTTCAGCGACCGTGGGCGCATTCTGCGCTCGGGCGGTCCGGCAGCCTGGAGGCGCTGCCGCACACACCCTCGATGTACCGGCATCTGCCCAGGCCCACCGCGAGGGACGCTTCCCCGACCTGATCGACACCCCGCGCGAAGTCCACGTCCCACCGCCTGGCTCGACGCGGGCGAGTCCCTACGCGAGAGCGTCGACCGGTTCGGCCTGGACCGCACGACCGGTCAGCAGCACGCGGGCTGCCATACAGGGCGCATGGAGCGGGCCCCACCGAGCATGTGAGGGGCCCCTCTCTGAACAGCTCTGGGTCGGGGGCGCGCTACCCGATGCAGCCGGGGACGGGTGAGGGGCTGCCGGTGCAGTTGGTGGGGGTGTTGGCGGTCACCGAGGAGGAGTTGAGTGTTGCGGATCCGGCGACGTGGTAGATGCCGCCGGGGTGGCCGAACTGGCGGCTCACCGTGGCGACGACGACACTGCCCCTGCTGACCCCGCACGGGCCCGAGCGGCCGGTGTGGCGGGTTGCCGGCCAGGGTGAGAACCGCCGGCCTCTGGCAGCGCTGCCGGCACCGCGCTGAACGTGGCGGCGGGCTGGCTGTACGGCCTGCCGCGGCTGCTGGGCAAGCCCAAGGGGAGCCTGGGCAAGCCGCCCCGAACGGCGGCTTGCCCAGCCCGGCCAGGCTGCGCTGAGGTGGTGCCCACCCCGCCAGACGTCCCGGGCGGGCCGTCGCGGAGGAGGGCCTGATGGAGAGCTTCAAGGCAGGCGAGACGGTCGTACGGCGCGACGTGCACCGCTCCGGCCGGGTGTGGAGCGAGCACGCGCTGCGCGTCGTCGCCGACACCAGCGAGGCCCTGGTGGCCGCTTGCCCGCCGGGCGCGCGCTCTGTACGTCAAGGCCCGTACCGACGGCGACCGGTCGGTGCGCACGGAGGCGTTCGACGCGATGGCGACCGGTGTGTGGGAGCTCGCGGCCGCGGTGTGGCAGGAGATCGAGCTGCTGCTGTGGAAGCCGCCGACGGAGTGGTTCAGCGTCAACGCCTTCTACACGAGCGCCGGACTGCGGAACTGGTACGTGAACTTCGAGCGTCCCACCTGCCGTACGACGGAGGGGTTCGACACCTTCGACCTGACCGTGGACCTGGTCGTCGACCCCGACCTGACCGGCTGGCAGTGGAAGGACGAAGACGAGTACGCGCATGTGCGGCGGCTCGGCATCATCACCGACAGTCATAGTGATATCCGGGTCCCCGGTGGTCGTGACCCAATCACTGACTGACGTCCTGCTGGGCTGTCCTTGCTTTGATCTGTCCGACCGCCGGGGCCCGGTTCCCAGGGCTCCGGCCGGGCGGAGCATTTTTTCGCGCCGGTGGTGATGACGAGCCGGGTGGCGATGTCGCGCAGGTTCATCTCCTGGTCGCGCAAGTGGAGGGCCATGGAGAGCATGGCGTCGTCCGTGACGCCCGCGCCGCCGATGGTCTTGCCGCGCTTGCGGGAGCCTCTTCGGGTAACTCTGTGGCGCGTGTTGGTGTCTTAGGCCCGTAGCGCCGCCAAGGTGGCTGCATGGACTTCGAAGTGGACACTGATGATCTCCCTGCCCCGCGACGTGCCGTGCCCGAGGGCGTGCGGCTTGCGCGGTGGCTCACGGCCAGCGTCGGAAATCTCCAGATGCGGCGAGCGACAGTCGTACTCGGCTTTTACCGGGACGGGTACTGGCTCCGTCGGTTTGTTCACGACCCTGCCCTCAGCGGCAGCATCGAGCAGCCGGTCGACCCCCAGGTGTGGCAGCTCGTCAACGGCCGGTACAGCGTGCCCGCCTCCCCGGTCCGCACCGAGGACTCAGCATCAGTCAACTGGGACCGGGTCCTAGCTGTATTGCCCTGTGAGGTTGGGGACGCGGCTGGCGGGGGGTTGGCCCTTCAGCGCGGTGTGTCCGCGGTGGTGATTGTAGGTGTGCAGCCACTCGGGGAAGACGTCGCGTCGTTCCTGCTCGGAGCGGTAGGGGCGGGCGTAGGCCCATTCGTCGAGCAGGGTCCGGTTCAGGCGTTCGACCTTGCCGTTCGTCTGGGGCCGGTAGGGGCGGGTGCGCTTGTGGGTGATCCCGGCCTCGGCGAGGACGTTGCGCCAGTCTCGTGAGCGGTAGCAGGAGCCGTTGTCGGTCAGGACCCGCTCCACGGTGATTCCGGCTTGGGTGAAGAACGCGTGGGCACGGGTCCAGAAGGCTGTGGCGGTCTCCTTCCTCTCGTCGGTGAGGATCTCGCTGTAGGCCAGGCGGGAGTGGTCGTCGACGGCCGTGTGGATATAGCTGTAGCCGGCCCCGCGCCGTTTGCTGCGGCCTTCTTGTCTGCCGAGAACCTTGTGGCCGCCGCCGTTGGGGATGTTGCCGAGTTTCTTGATGTCGACGTGGACCAGTTCGCCGGGCCGCTCGCGTTCGTAGCGGCGTATGACGCGGCCGGTGGCCCGGTCCAGGTGGGTGAGGCGGGCCAGGCCGTAGCGGGTCAGGACGCGGTGCACGGTCGAGGGCACCAGGTGCAGCAGGCCTGCGATGCGGGCCGGTCCCCAGCGGCGCAGGATGCGGACCTTGATGATCCGCCGTTCGGTGCGGGTCGGGGTGCGGCGCGGGCTCGTGTGCGGGCGGGAGGACAGATCCCTCATGCCGGCCTCGCCGTGTGTGCGGTAGCGGTCGGCCCAGCGCTGGGCCGTGGTCGGTGAGACCTGGAAGCGTTCGGCGGCCCGGCGCAGGGGCCAGCCGTCCTCGACCACGCAACGGGCAAGACGCAGCCGTCCGGTCTCGGTCAGGGGTGCATTACGGTGGGGCACGAGGGCCTTTCTGTAGGTGTAGACGTCGCAATCCACACCGAACCGGAAGGCCCTCACCCATTTCAAGATCCCTCAGCCGAGACATGGCTCACCCGTCCACAACCTCCCGGGGCAGAACACCTAGCCCTCCTCGGCTCACCGGACGCCCTCGACGATGGCGACCTGGAGTCCGGTGCCATGGGGCCGCACCTCGCCGCA
Source organism: Streptomyces agglomeratus (assembly GCF_001746415.1). Lineage (NCBI taxonomy): Bacteria > Bacillati > Actinomycetota > Actinomycetes > Kitasatosporales > Streptomycetaceae > Streptomyces > Streptomyces agglomeratus. Next base: position 119,025 of record NZ_MEHJ01000001.1, on the reverse strand, counting down.
CTGGAGATCGCCGCGTCCCTGGCCGTCGGCTACCCAGTCGACCTGTGCCGGGCCGCCCGGGTACTGCCCGCAGCGGACTGGCGGGACCTGTTCAGTCGCATCGTGAGCGCCGCTGACTACGTGTAACGAGCCTTCGACTACTCGGGGCCGGTGACTGACTGCAAGGAATGCTACTCTTGTTCGATTTTCTAGGGTCGGCAGGCGCGCTCAGACACAAGGCGATCAGCCCCCTGGTCGATCCCGCGTCGCCGGGTGCATGCCCGCGCCGTCAAGGTGGGCGGCCGGATGTGGTCCCGCCCCCTGACTCTGCTCGTCCGAGGAAGTCACACCCTCATGGCGCTCCCCCCGGGAGCCCGGGCGGACAGGGGGCGCGAGAAGCACATGCGCTGCCGGCCGGTAGGAGGGTGAGGGCCCTGGGGTGGGCAGGGCCCTCACGACGCGGGTCTGCGGGGGCGGATATGCCTGGGGGGCAAGCTTCAAGAACCCGCGGTAGTAGCTATGGCCTGTGCTGACGTCTTGGTCGTCTCCTGAGCCCGGCGGCTGGATCGTGCGTAGATTGGAGGTGCAGGCGGTCGCGCTCACAGGTCACGGAGAGCGTGTGATGACAGTCGACATTGATTTCACGGCGTTCTTCGACGCCACACCAAGCCCGTACCTCATGCTGGACACGGACCTGGTGATCCGCTACGCCAACACGGCATACCTGCAGACCACCGGCCGGTCCAGAGACCAGCTGATCGGGAAGTATTTCTTCGACGCCCTGCCTGCAAATCCCGGCACCCTCGATGACACACAACAGGACCTGAAGGCGTCACTGCGCCGGGTGCTGGACACTGGGCAATCGGACACCTTGGTGCTGCAGCGGTACGACATCCCCGCCCTCGACCAGCCAGGCGGGTTCGAGGAGCGATGGTGGTCCGAGATCCACACCCCGATTCTCGGGCCTGACGGCAAGGTGAGGTGGATCGTCCAACGGGCCGAGGACGTCACCGCCTTCGTCCACTCACGCCTGGCACGCCAGCTCACCGAGGAGTTCACCGAGCGGGAGAAGGGGATGGCAGCCGAGCTGTACGCGCGGGCCGGCGAGCTGAACCGCCTGAACCTGGAACTCCGTGAGGCCCACGCCCGTGAACGCCAGGTCGCCGTCGCCCTGCAGGAAGCCATGCTCTCCGCCCCCGACCTGGAGCACCACACCGACAACATCGCCGTGCGCTACCTGCCGGCGACCGCATCACTGAACGTGTGCGGCGACTGGTACGACGTCGTCGACCTGCCACCCGACCGCTACGCCGCGGCGGTCGGAGACGTTGTCGGCCACGGCCTGCACGCCGCGGCCGTCATGGGCATGCTCCGCAGCGCCCTGAGCGCGGTCATCCGTGCCACTCCCAGTCCCGCCCAGGCCCTGGAGGTCCTCGGGCTGTACGCCCGCTCCCTGGACGGCGCGACGGCCGCAACCGCGGTGAAGGTCCTCATCGACACCCGCAGCAGACTGATCATCTACAGCAGCGCCGGACACCCACCTCCCGTCCTGCTCCACCCTGACGGGACCTTTGAACTGCTGGACCAGGCGACCGATCCGCCGCTCGGCGCCCGCCCCCACCATGTCCCCCGCCCCCAGGCCGGCCTCGCCTACACCCGTGGGGACACCCTTGTGATGTATACCGACGGCCTCATCGAGCGCCGTGACGAGGATATCGACGCCAGCCTGGCACGCTTGACCACAGCCCTGGCCCAGGTCAGCACCCTCGCCCCCGACCAGCTGGCCGACGCGCTGCTGGACCGCCTCGTCGCAGAGGGCACCGACGACGACATCGCCCTCATCGTCATCCGCCTATAGCCATGAGGCCTCTCGAGAGCTTACGACACGAGAGCGAGCCTCTGGCGCCTATCAAGCAGTTGCACTCGGACGGCTGGCAGCAGGCAGCGCCGGGCGGGGCGGAGAACCTGCCCGTCCTCAGCGTGATGCTCGGCCTCGCCGCGGTGTTCGTCGGACAGGGAGGGCTCGGCGGTGACGAGCTGGTCGTAGACGGCGGCTCGGGCGTCGTGATTGGCGGCGGTGGCGGTGAGCACGCCTGCCAGGCGGAGGAGACCGTCTTCGTCTTCGGCGTCCTTGAGCCCGTGGTACTGGGCATCGAGCGCCTTGGCTTGCTCTCGCAGCTCCAGGAGCCTGGCGTGCAGGCTTGTGCCCCGCTTCCTTTGCGCGGCTTCATAGGCGTCGGTGCCGGGGTGACGGGTGGCATCAAGTCCTGCAGTGACAGCATGCGGCTCATCGGCCCACATTCGCTTGTATCGGCTGTCGAGCCAGCGCGCAGTGTCCATGGAGCGCTCAGTCGATGCGCCGGTCGGACTTGACGACCGGTGGCCGCCCAGGCCCGTACTTGGGGGGCTCACTTCTCGTGGGCCGACTGCCGGGTCATCTGCGCGGCCTGGGCGATTTGCTCCCAGGTGCTTCCGCACTCCCGCTCCGCGATCACGGCAGCATCGATCAGCCGGTCGAGCTTCCTGCGCAACTCCAGCGCTCCGCTCAGGAAGTCACCGGGCGAAGTCTTGGACGCTGTCGGCATGAGGGCCAGGGCGTCATGGCTGAGAAAGCAGGCCCGTCGCGCGATCTCGATGCGCGACTCATCCCGTGGCGAGAGGATCTCCGGGCCTTCCGCTGTTTGCTGCCGTTCAGGCGGTCGCGTCGGTTCTTCTAGTCCGACAGCCAGACCCCAGGTCGAACAGTCATTTCACAGTCCTCCAAAACCTGTGTGCGCCCTGGCACGACGGTGCGGGGACTCCCACGTGGCTTCGTACATCTCAGGGACAGCGATTGTCGATTGGTTCCGGAGTCAGTTGCCAATCAGTTGGCTCGTGAATGTCGAAGAGAAATGACGGCACTGCCGAGTCCGCGCGCCGGACGGCCAGCTGCCCGTCATAGCAGCGGGCCGTCGTCATCGGGTGCTTGGCGGTGATCGTCAGTCTTGCTCCGCTGGGCAGGCCCCTTCTTATGGGACGTGGAAGGGGACGCTCGTGATGACGATCTTGGGTAGTGGTCGCAGGGCGTGTCTGAGGCGGGTGGCGTCCTTGCTGTGCAGGAGCCGGTGGCGCAGGTGCTGGGTGACGATCTCGGGGAGGATCACGGTGATGGTGAGGTCGGGGCGTTGGCGGTGGAGTGCCTCGATGTAGTGGATCAGTGGCGCGGTGATCGCGCGGTAGGGGGAGAGGACGACGTGCAGCGGCACGTGGTCGCCCCAGGTGGTCCAGTAGTCGCGGAAGCGCTGGGCTTCCTCCTCGCTGGGGCTGATGTGGAGGGCGAGCGTGGGCTGCTGGAGTGAGGCTGCGTAGGCGAGGGCGCGCAGGCCGGCGAGGTCGAGGGAGGCGAGGGCGACGACCGACAGGTGATGGATGGCCTGGGGTGTTTCCTCCTCTTCTGCTTCCTCTGCGTCGCGGTCGGTCCGTCTGGCTTCGGGCTGGGCCGTGGGGTGTGGTGGAGTCAGTGGAGGTGCAGGAGCCGGCGCGAGGGTACGGTCGGGCGCTTCGACTGTGTCAGGGTGCAGCCGGAGCGCTGTGCCGACCGTTTGGTAGTGGTGACGGATGCGGGTGGCCAGGAGGAAGAACAGGCCGATGGCCACGAGGGCGACCCAGGCACCGGCGGTGAACTTGGTGATGGCGGCGGTGATCAGGACGAGGGTGGAGAGCACTGCCCCGGTGGCGTTGAAGGCGAGGCTCTTGCGCCAGTGCGGGGTGCGGACGCGGCGCCAGTGCACCACCATGCCGGCCTGCGACAGACTGAAGGCGAGGAAGACGCCGACGGCGTACAGCGGGATCAGCGAATTGGTGTTGCCGTCGAATACGACGTAGACGAGGGCGGCAGCCGCCGACAGCAGGGCGATGCCGTTGCTGAAAGCCAGGCGATCGCCCTGTCTGAGGAAGATGTGAGGGGCGTGGTCGTCGCGGGCGAGGAGGAACAGCACGCGCGGGAAATCGTTGTAGGCGGTGTTCGCCGCAAGGAGCAGGACCGCCGCCGTTGCCGCCTGGACGAACACGTACATCGCGCCCGAACCGAAGGTCAGGTGGGCGAGTTGCGACAGTACGGTCTCGCTGCTGCTGGGAATGACGCCGCTGAGGTGAACGATGGCGACGACACCCGCAAACAGGGCGATGAGCAGGCCGATCATCCAGGTGAGGGTGGTGCGCGCGTTGCGCCATCGAGCGGGCCGGAAGACCGGTACAGCATTGGAGATGGCCTCGATGCCGGTCATGGCCGTAGAGCCGGAGGCGAAGGCGCGCATGACGAGCAGGACTCCGAGGCCCTCGGCTGCGTTCAGGTGTGGGGTGGGGGCCGGCTGGAATCCGCGCTCCGTGGCGTCCGCCAGGCTGCTGATGATCAAAGCGAACATCGCGAGGATGAAGGCGTAGGTAGGTGCGGCGAACAGCGCCCCGGCCTGTCGGATCCCGCGTAGGTTCCCGACGAGCAGCAAAGCGATCATGGCCAGGCCCATGGGGACCGCAGCTGGCGCCAGTGAGGGGACAGCGGAGGTGATCGCGGCGATCCCGGAGGCGATCGAGACCGCGACGGTCAGGACGTAGTCGATCAGCAGGCCCCCCGCCGCCGTCAGCCCCGGCAGAAGGCCCAGGTTGTCACCGGCGACGATGTACGAGCCGCCGCCATGGGGATAGGCGCGGATCGTCTGCCGGTACGACACCCCCACCGCCAGCATCAGAAACGCAATGGCGGCAGCGATCGGCAGGCAATACGCCAGCCCAGCAGTGCCCGCGAGCACGAGTACGCCCAGCATCGCTTCGGGGCCGTAGGCCACCGACGACAGAGCATCAGCCGAGAGCACTGGCAGCGCCACCAGCTTGCGCATGCTCTCACGCGCGACGGCGGTGCTCTTCAAAGGCGCTCCGAGCATCGCCCGACGGGCGCGACGGGCGATGCGGCCCATCCGCGACCCAGGGATCTCTCCAGCGACGTCGGCCGCCTGGGCCGATGCATGTCCGCCCAGCGGGGTGATGTGCACAAGCTGGCCGAACCGGGTAGGGCGAATGTCCGCCGCCGGGGGAAACGCCCCCAAGTCGGGGTCAACAGGAAGCGCCCGGTGTGCTACCCCGAGGAGTGGGGATACCCGACCCCACTGCCGGCCGACCTGGCGCAGCACCCGAAGTTGTTCCCGGTCCAGCCCAGGCAGCACATCGGAAGGACGAGAAACGCCAGAATCCGGCTCACCCTCATCGCCACGGTCCTTGGAGCGCGCCTTGTTCATATGGCTCAGTGTGCTCAGCAGCAGTGCGAAATCCGGCGAAGGCGCCAGCGCATGCGAGCGTGGCGGATCCCCCCGACTTCTGTGTCACCAGGAGCACCCCGATGCTCTTCCTGCGGCGCTGAAGCACCGAAGCTCTGGCGGTTTGTACACGCCGCCCCGTCGCTTGGGCCCGATGGGGCTGGGGTGGGTGGGGGCGCCGAGCCGAGGCGCGGTTGTCGGGGCCCGCGGAACGCGAGCAATGGAATCCCAGGGGTTGCGCGCGTCGCCCGGCTCAACTGTGGTGGTGAATCGTGGGTCACGGGCCCGGCTGGGTGAAGTGTGGTGGGTACTGCCGTTTCGGTGGGGGGACCTTTCGGGGTTCGGGGGATGCTGTCGGGCAGGCGCCCTCGGGGGCACCCGGCAGAGCAGCGTGGTGCGGGGCCATCCCTCCCCCCGTCCCTGCACCACGCTGTACCGGCCGGTACGTCTGGACTACCCCACATCCGGATGAGGGTGGGGGTGCGAAGGCTGTCCGCATCGGTGTGCCTTTCTGCGCCGGCGGCCCTGCGGGGCCTTGTCCGCATGCTGCTTCCATGAGAAGGCGTGGCGTCCAATGGGGCGAATCGGCGTAGGCCGGCAGGGGGATTGGGGGTGCCGGACGTTTACGCGGGCGTGGGCCGGGTGGTGGGTCATGGGTGGCGCCCGTAGGGCCCTCGCGCAGCGACGCTGCCCCAGGAGCGCCCTGTGATGCGCCGTCCAGTCCCATCGACGCCCGCTCCGGGAGGTGTGACGGCCGTGCCGCGTGTGCGACCGGGGGAATTCGCCGAACACCGGAACCAATGGGTACGGGTGGGGCCCCGGGCCAGGCGCGGTTGTCGGGGCCCCCGAAGCGAGCAGCCCGAACCGGTTGGTTCGCCCGCGTCGCCCGGCTCAACTGTGCCGATCAGTTGTGGGTCACGGATTCGGCGGGGTGAAACGGCTGGCACCGACGCGCGGTCGCGAATTGCGCGTGCTCGCCTGACACCCGCCGGAGGCCGCTGCAGTGGCCGGTCGTGGCGGCTCCTGCCTGCTGCGCCGCCACCGCGCGATGCGGTCGTCTCAGGCGTTAGGGATGCGTAAAGGTTTTTTAGGCCGGGACCTTTCAGGACCCTTGCGGTGTCTTCCGGGCGCGGAGGCGTGCAGGCCGGTAGGCGGGGCCTTCCGCGGGTGCGTTGCGCCGTTCTACGTGGGTTGTTGAGGTGCGGGTACCGGTGACCGGGGTGGCAGGCAGTGCCCGGGGCACAGGGTCAGCGCGGGTACTTCAGCGGGCCTGTCCGGTGCGGGGCCGCGTCGGGGGCAGGCTCATACTCGATGATCGTCGCGAGTCCTTAGCTGGTGGGCGTTGTGCAGGTGCGCTGGAGAGGTCGGAAGGGTGATGGGGGATATGAGCGATGCGGATCAGACGGGGATGCCGGAGGTGGTGGACAGTCCTGCTCTGCGGGCTCAGCCGTCCGGCGGCGTGGCGCGGTGGTTGCTGCGCCACCAGGTGCAGCCGGTCGGTCCGGCCGCGGGCGAGGGGCATGCCGAGCCGCACGCCTGGTGGAAGGTGATGTGCCTGACCGGTGTGGACTACTTCTCCAGCCTGGCCTACGTACCGGCGATCGCCGCACTCGCCGCCGGGGCGGTCTCGCCCCTGGCGACACTGCTGATCGTGGCGCTGACCTTGCTGGGAATGCTGCCGATGTACCGGCGGGTGGCGAAGGAGAGCCCCCACGGAGCCGGGTCGGTGGCGATGCTGGAGGACCTGCTGCCGTTTTGGCGGGGCAAGCTGTTCGTGCTGGTCCTGCTCGGGTTCGTGGCCACGTCGTGGATCATCACGATCACCCTGTCCACGGCGGACGCCTCCGTGCACGTGGTGGAGAACCCCTTTTTTCCCGAGGCGCTGCACGGTCACGAGGTCGCCCTGACGGTGGCGTTGCTGCTGGTGCTCGGAGGGGTGTTCCTGCTGGGGTTCAGTGAAGCGGTCATTGTGGCCATCCCGCTGGTCGCGGTCTTCCTGGCCCTGAACGCGGTGGTCATCGGTGTGGGTCTGGTGGATGTGTTCACCACGCCGGGGGCGTGGTCGGCGTGGACGGACGCGCTGGGCGACGAGGGCGGCGGCCTGGGGGACCTCATGCGGCCGGCGCTGCTGGCGTTTCCGCTGCTGGTGCTTGGCCTGTCCGGCTTCGAGACCGGCGTGAGCATGATGCCGCTCGTGGCCGCCAAGGGTGCCGATGCCGGGCAGCGGCTGCGCTCGCGGATCCGCAACGCCCGCAGGCTGCTGACCACCGCCGCGCTGATCATGAGCGTCTACCTGTTGTCCGCCAGCTTCGTCACCACCGTCCTCATTCCAGAGAAGGAGTTCGAGGAGGGGGGTACGGCCAACGGCCGCGCCCTGGCCTGGCTGGCTCACGAGCACGTTGGTGAGGCGTTCGGCACCGTCTACGACATCAGCACCATCTTGATTCTGTGGTTCGCCGGCGCATCCGCGATGGCCGGCCTGGTCAACATCGTGCCCAGGTACCTGCCCGACTACGGCATGGCCCCGAGTGGGGACGCGCGGTACGCCCCGTGGTGATCGTCTACACCGCGCTGTGCGTCGTCATCACCATCGCGTTCGACGCCGACGTCGACGCCCAGGCCGGCGCGTACGCCACCGGCATTTTGGCCATGATGGTCTCCGGCGCCTTCGCCGTCACCGTGTCCTCGGTACGCCGCCGCCGACGCGCGACCGCCACAGGCTTCGCCCTGCTCACCGTGATCCTGCTCTACGCCTTGGTGTACAACATCGTCGACAAGCCCGACGGCATCACCATCTCGGGCATGTTCATCGCCGGCATCATCGCCGTGTCGCTGGTGTCCCGGGTGTCGCGTACCACCGAACTGCGCGCCGACCGCCTCGTCTTCGACGAGGCCGCGCGCCGGTTCATCACCGACACGCTCGCCCACGACAACTCGATCAACATCATCGCCAACCGCCGCCAGGCCGGCGATCTGGCGGAGTACTCCGACAAGGAGCGCGAACAGCGCGGCACCAACCCGGTACCCGGCCGCGCGGACGTCCTGTTCCTGGAGATCGACGTCGTCGACCCCTCCGACTTCAGCGAAACCCTCACCGTCCACGGCGTCGAAGTGGACGGCTACCGGATTCTGCGCGCCGAGGCCCCGGCCGCGCCGAACGCCATCGCCGCGGTTCTGCTGGCCCTGCGCGACGCCACCGGTGTCCAGCCGCACTGCTACTTCGCCTGGGCCGAGGGCAGCCCGCTGATGCACATGTTCCGCTACTTCCTGATCGGCCGCGGCGACACCGCTCCGGTCACCCGCGAAATCATCCGCAGTCACGAACCCGACCCCACCCGGCGCCCCGGCATCCATGTCGGTGGCTGACGGGCGGTGCGCTGGTTCAGATGGGACACCTTGAAGACGGCTTGGGCCGTCCCACGGTCGATACGCGCACAGCTGACGCATTCCGCTCGCACCGCACAGCAACAGCCCGCGGGTGTGGCAGGCGGGCACGTCCTCGTCGAGCAGCCGCCGCAGCGGCCCAATGGCGACGAGGACGTGCGGATCGCCCTCGAAGCGGCCCGGCCGGGCCTCGAGGGACCGGTTGCCGGCCGCCGTCGCACCAGCGGGCCGACACCAGACGGTCCGTGCGCACGCTTCGCTCGCGCAGCAGACCCAGGCACGCCATCCAGCCCGGGCCCGCCGACACCTGAGCAGGAACAAGCACCACGAACAGCAGCACGGCGAGTGCGGACCACAGCGCGGCACGCAACAGCGTGACCCTGCCTGCGCTGGCGTCCGTCAGAGGCATTAGCCCAAGGGGCGTCACGGCGCAGGCGAACCGTGCATTCGCGGCCAGCCGCTGTCTCGCACCGCTGATGCAGGAGAGCGGGCGCGCCTGGCCCTGATGTGTCTCATGAGCCCGACGGTAGAACCGCAAGGTGTCCACTCGACGGCCATTGACGCGGAACTGTCGCCGCGTGAGCGGCTCCTTGACGGCCTTCCCCTGACACAGGCGCGCGAGGAACTCTTATCAGAACAGGCTGCTCACGGCCTGTAGATCAGTTCGATCAGGAACGCGGCGATCAGGGCCCAGGCGCCGATCCCCATCAGCCACAGCCAGTCCGCGAGCCCACCGGCAACGGCCAGGGCCACGGCGGACAGCGCGAGGCCGACGACAATGCGCCGCATACCGCGGTCCGGAGTGGCAGTCATGCGAGGACCCCTGGACAAGGCGCTACGCCTTCCGTTGCTGACAGTCGAGGAGCAGTCTTCGTTGCCCACCGGCGGTGGTCGGTCATGGGGCGCAGCCTACGCCGCCCAGGATCGAAACGAGCCGATAGCCGGCGCAGCGCGATCGGCCCGACAACAGTGACTCAGGGCACTTCATGTGCGGACCCCGGCGTCCGCCGACGCCGGCTTCCTGCTGGCCGGGCGGGTGGGCGTAAGAAGTTCGTCAAGGTGGCGCCTATGGCCGTAAGGGACCCGTCAAGGGTGGTCGTGCCCGCTCAGAACCGCGCTTTCCTCGTGAGGTCCGTTTCAACCGAACCTCAATTCAGGAGCTCGCGATGGCCGATCTGGCCTTCGTCGTCACCACGGTCGCGGTGTTCGCGCTGGTGGCTTTTATTGCCAAGGGGGTGGCGAAGCTGTGACTGCCGAGAACATCGTCGGCCTGATCGTGGCCGTCTCCCTGCTGGGCTATCTGATCCTCGCCCTTGTGTACCCGGAGAGGTTCTGAGCACGGATATGAGCCCCTTCCTCGCTGGTGTACTCCAGCTGCTGGCGCTGATAGCTGCCCTGGCACTGGCATACCGCCCGCTCGGCGACTACATGGCCAAGGTCTACGGATCCACGAAGCATCTGCGCGTGGAGAAGTGGATCTACAAGGCCGTCGGCGCCAACCCCACGGTGGAGATGCGCTGGCCCGCTTACCTGCGCGGCGTCCTCGCCTTCTCCGCGGTGAGCGTTCTCTTCCTGTACGGCCTCCAGCGGCTCCAGGGATCGCTGCCCGGCTCGCTCGGTTTCGCTTCGATCGATCCGGACCAGGCGTTCAACACGGCCGCCTCGTTCGTGTCGAACACCAACTGGCAGTCGTACTACGGCGAGCAGACCATGGGTCACGTCGTACAGACCGGCGGCCTAGCGGTGCAGAACTTCGTCTCGGCCGCAGTCGGCATGGCGGTCGCGGTCGCTCTTGTACGGGGCTTCGCCCGTTCTCGCACCGGCGAGCTGGGCAACTTCTGGGCCGACCTGGTCCGGGGTGTCGTCCGTATCCTGCTGCCGATCTCCGTCGTCGGCGCGCTCGTGCTGGTCGCATGCGGCGCCATCCAGAACTTCGCGGGCATCCACGAGGTCGGCCAGTTCATGGGTGGTACGCAGCAGTGGAACGCCGGTGCGGTGGCCTCCCAGGAGGTCATCAAGGAGCTGGGCACCAACGGCGGCGGCTACTTCAACGCCAACTCCGCGCACCCCTTCGAGAACCCCAACGCCTTCACCAACCTCTTCGAGATCTTCCTGATCCTGCTGATCCCGTTCTCACTGACGCGCACCTTCGGCCGCATGGTCGGCAGCGTCAGGCAGGGGTACGTGATCCTCGCCACGATGGCCACCATCTGGGTCGGCTTCGTGCTGCTCATGTGGGCGGCCGAGTTCGGCGGTCACGGCCCGGCGTTCGAGGTGGCCGGCGGGGCGATGGAGGGCAAGGAGACCCGGTTCGGGATCGGCGCCTCGTCGATCTTCGCGGTGTCGACCACGCTCACGTCGACGGGCGCGGTGGACTCGTTCCACTCCTCCTTCACCGGCCTGGGCGGCGGCATCACCATGCTCGGCATGATGCTGGGCGAGATCGCCCCCGGCGGTGTCGGCTCCGGCCTGTACGGGATGCTGGTGATGGCGATCATCGCGGTGTTCATCGCGGGGCTGATGGTCGGCCGTACACCGGAGTACCTCGGCAAGAAGATCTCCACCCGCGAGATCAAGTTCGCCGCCTGCTACATCCTGGTCACCCCCGCGCTGGTGCTCTGCTTCACCGCGGCGGCGATGGCTCTGGACACCCCGGGCCACGCGATGACCAATTCGGGTGCGCACGGATTCTCCGAGGTTCTGTACGCCTACACCTCGGGCGCCAACAACAACGGCAGCGCCTTCGCGGGCCTCAACGCCGACACCCAGTGGTTCAACACCACCATCAGCCTGGCGATGCTGCTGGGCCGGTTCCTGCCGATGGTGTTCGTACTGGCCCTGGCCGGTTCCCTCGCCCAGCAGACGCCCGTCCCGGCCACCGCAGGCACCCTCCGTACCGAGAAGCCGCTCTTCACCGGGCTGCTGATCGGCACGATCCTGATCATTACCGGTCTGACCTACTTCCCAGCCCTGGCGCTGGGTCCGCTCGCCGAGGGGCTGGCGTCATGACCACCGACATCAAGAAGCACGAGGAGCCCGGCTCCATGCCCACCGCCACTTCGACCCTGGCTCCGCACTCCGATGTGCCGACCGGCCACAAGACCGAGCCAGGACGCGCGGGCGGGGGTCTTTTCGACCCCAAGCAGTTGGTCAAGTCGTTCCCGGACGCCGTCCGCAAGCTCGACCCGCGGGTGATGGTCAAGTCCCCAGTGATGTTCGTGGTCGAGATCGGCTCGGTGCTCACCACTGTGCTGGCGTTGAAGGACCCCGGCGACTGGTTCGGCTGGGCGATTACCGCCTGGCTGTGGCTGACCACGATCTTCGCCAACCTGGCGGAGGCGGTGGCCGAGGGGCGTGGCAAGGCGCAGGCCGACACCCTGCGCAAGGCCAAGACCGACACCGTCGCGCGGCGTCTGGCGAAGGACGGCAAGAGCGAGGAGCAGGTGCCGGGCACCGAGCTGCGCATCGGGGACCTGGTGGTCTGCGAGGCCGGGGACATCATCCCGGGCGACGGAGACGTCGTCGAGGGCGTGGCGTCGGTCGACGAGTCCGCGATCACCGGTGAATCGGCTCCGGTGATCCGTGAGTCCGGTGGCGACCGAAGCGCCGTCACGGGCGGTACGAAGGTGCTGTCCGACCGCATCGTCATCAAGATCACAACGAAGCCGGGCGAGACCTTCATCGACCGGATGATCGGCCTGGTCGAGGGCGCGGCCCGGCAGAAGACGCCCAACGAGATCGCGTTGAACATCCTGCTCGCCTCGCTGACCATCGTCTTCCTGCTCGCCGTCGTCACCCTCCAGCCGTTCGCGATCTACGCGGGCGCCAAGCAGTCGATGATCGTGCTGATCGCCCTGCTGGTCTGCCTGATCCCGACCACGATCGGAGCGCTGCTCTCCGCCATCGGCATCGCGGGCATGGACCGGCTGGTACAGCGCAACGTGCTGGCGATGTCCGGCCGCGCGGTCGAGGCCGCGGGCGATGTGTCGACGCTGCTGCTCGACAAGACCGGCACGATCACCCTCGGCAACCGGCAGGCCGCCGAGTTCGTCCCGGTCAAGGGCACCACGGAGGCCGAGCTGGCGGACGCCGCCCAGCTCTCCTCGCTGGCTGACGAGACGCCCGAGGGGCGTTCCATCGTCGTACTGGCGAAGGAGAAGTACGGGCTGCGCGAGCGGCACCAGGGCGAGCTGGCGCACGCCGAGTGGGTGGCCTTCACCGCCCAGACACGGATGTCGGGCGTTGACCTCTCCGAGAACCTTGAGGCACGCAAGGTCCGCAAAGGCGCCACCGGCTCGGTTATCGCCTGGGTGACGGAGCGCGGCGGCACGGTCGCCGAGGACGCGCAGACCCTCACGGATGCGATCTCCCAGGCGGGCGGTACGCCGCTGCTGGCCGCCGTCGAGGATGACAAGGGAGCCCGAGTCCTGGGCGTGATCCACCTCAAGGACGTGGTGAAGGAGGGCATGCGGGAGCGGTTCGACGAACTGCGCCGGATGGGCATCAGGACGGTCATGATCACGGGTGACAACCCGCTGACCGCGAAGGCGATCGCTGAGGAGGCGGGCGTCGACGACTTCCTCGCGGAGGCCACGCCCGAGGACAAGATGGCGCTGATCAAGCGCGAGCAGGCGGGCGGCAAGCTGGTCGCGATGACGGGTGACGGTACGAACGACGCGCCCGCGCTCGCGCAGGCGGACGTCGGCGTGGCGATGAACACCGGGACCTCGGCCGCCAAGGAGGCCGGGAACATGGTGGACCTCGACTCCAACCCGACCAAGCTGATCGAGATCGTCGAGATCGGCAAGCAGCTCCTGATCACGCGCGGCGCGCTGACGACGTTCTCGATCGCCAATGACGTGGCGAAGTACTTCGCGATCATCCCCGCGATGTTCGCCGTCGCCTACCCCGGCCTGGACAAGCTCAACATCATGGGCCTGGCCTCTCCCGAGTCCGCCATCCTCTCGGCCGTCGTCTTCAACGCGCTGATCATCATCGCGCTGGTGCCGCTGGCCCTGAAGGGCGTGCGCTACCGGCCGATGAGCGCCGACAAGATGCTGCGGCGCAACCTCGGGATCTACGGGCTCGGCGGGCTCGTCGCACCGTTCATCGGCATCAAGATCATTGACCTGCTCATCTCCTCCATCCCCGGAATCGGCTGACCTGCCATGAACAAATCTGTCGGAAACACGGCCCGGCTGATCGGGGCGGGGCTGCGCGCTCTCCTCGTACTGACCCTGGTGTGCGGCGTGATCTACCCGCTCGCGGTGACTGGAATCGCCCAGGGCCTCTTCAACGACAAGGCCAACGGCTCGGAGATATCCGCGGACGGCAAGGTCGTCGGCTCGGAACTCATCGGGCAGACCTACAACCTGCCGTCGAAGCCGGGCGAGGAGACACCGTCGCCCGATCTCAAGTGGTTCCAGCCGCGCCCGTCCAACGGCCTCGGCGCCAACAGCGTCAATACCCAGTACAAGCTGATCCTCTCCGGCGCCACCAACCGCTCCGGTGACAACGAGGAACTCATCCAGTGGGTCAAGGACGCCAAGGCAGCCGTCGTCAAGGACAACTCCACGGCCGACCACAAGGTTCGGCCCTCCGATGTGCCGGCCGAAGCCGTCACCTCCTCGGCCTCGGGCCTCGACCCGCACATCTCCCCGCAGTACGCCGACCTCCAGGCCCACCGCGTCGCGCAGAAGAACCACCTCGACGTCAAGCAGGTGCAGAAGCTGGTCGCCGACCACACCGACGGGCGAATCCTGGGCTTCATGGGCGAACCTCGCGTCAACGTCCTCAAGCTCAACATCGCCCTCAAGGAACTCACCGAGAAGTGACCGCGGATCGCGTCCCGGTCAGCGGGTCACCGGCCCGCTGACCGGGACCGCACGGTCCTTCACCGCACAGCAAGAAAGGCGGCACGCCGATGACCCGGGTGCTGGTGGTCGAGGACGAGCCACAGCTCGTACGGGCGCTCGTCATCAACCTCAAGGCACGCCAGTACGAAACGGACGCCGCGCCGGACGGGGCCACAGCCCTGCGTCTCGCCGCCGCGGCTCCGCCTGACGTCGTTCTGCTGGATCTCGGGCTGCCGGACATGGACGGCATCGACGTGATCAGGGGCCTCCGTGGCTGGTCCCGAGTGCCGATACTGGTCGTGTCCGCCCGCCGGACCTCCGACGAAAAGGTCGAGGCGCTCGACGCCGGTGCCGATGACTATATCTGCGCGTCTACATGGCCCAGCTCAGGCGCAAACTCGAAGCAGACCCCTCGCACCCCCGACACCTCATCACCGTGCCGGGCATGGGGTACCGCTTCGAAAAGTGACCGAGTTCGGCACGGCAACACCTCGACCAGCGAAGATCGGAACATTCGGAACCATGGGACGCGGCAAGCTCCGGATCTACCTCGGCGCGGCACCGGGCGTCGGCAAGACGTACGCGATGCTTTCCGAGGCACACCGCCGCGTCGAGCGCGGCACCGACTGTGTGGTGGCTTTCGTGGAGTGCCACGGCCGGGCGCGTACCGAGGTGATGCTGCACGGCCTCGAACAGGTGAAGCGCAAGGAGCTGGCCTACCGAGGCACCGTGTTCACCGAGATGGACGTGGACGCGGTCCTGGAACGCCGCCCGGCCGTCGCCATCGTCGACGAGCTCGCCCACACCAACGTCCCCGGTTCACGCAACGCCAAGCGCTGGCAAGACGTGGAGGAACTGCTCGCCGCCGGGATCCACGTCATCTCGGCCGTCAACATCCAACACCTGGAATCCCTCGGCGACGTCGTCGAGTCCATCACGGGCGTACGGCAGAAGGAAACCGTCCCGGACGAAGTCGTACGCCGCGCCGACCAGATCGAGCTGGTCGACATGTCCCCGCAGGCCCTGCGCCGCCGCATGGCGCACGGCAACATCTACAAGCCGGACAAGGTCGACGCGGCCCTCTCCAACTACTTCCGGCCCGGCAACCTCACAGCGCTGCGCGAACTCGCCCTCCTGTGGACCGCCGACCGGGTCGACGCATACCTCCAGGAGTACCGCACCGAGCACCGTGTCAAGAAGATCTGGGGCTCGCGCGAGCGCATCGTCGTCGGCCTGACCGGCGGGCCCGAAGGCCGTACGCTCATCCGCCGCGCCGCCCGGCTCGCGCAGAAGGGGGCGGGCGGTGAGGTGCTTGCCGTCTACATAGCGCGTAGCGACGGCCTCACCGGCGCCTCGCCCAAGGAGCTCGCAGTCCAGCGCACTCTGGTCGAAGACCTGGGTGGCACCTTCCACCACGTTATAGGCGACGACATACCGTCCGCACTGCTGGACTTCGCACGGGGGGTCAACGCCACCCAGATCGTGATGGGCGTCAGCCGCCGCCCAACCTGGCAATACTTGCTCGGCCCCGGTGTCAGCGCCACCGTCGCGCGGGAATCCGGACCCGACCTCGATGTCCACATCGTCACCCACGAAGAAGCCGCCAAGGGCCGCGCACTGCCCGCATCCCGCGCTTCCCGCCTCGGCCGCGCCCGCGTCATCTGGGGATGGCTGACCGGAATCGCCGGCCCTGCCCTGCTCACCCTCCTCCTGACGCACATCAACGTCCACCTCGGCCTCGCCAACGACGTACTGCTGTTCCTGTCGCTGACCGTAGCTGCGGCCATGCTCGGCGGGCTGCTCCCCGCCCTGGCGTCGGCGGCCTTCGGATCGCTGCTGCTGAACTGGTTCTTCACCCCGCCCCTGCACCGGATCACGATCGCCGATCCGAAGAACATCGTCGCCCTGCTGATCTTCTTCGGCGTCGCGGTCGCGGTGGCCTCCGTGGTCGACCTGGCCGCCCGCCGCACCCACCAGGCAGCCAGGCTGCGCGCCGAGTCGGAGATCCTGTCCTTCCTGGCCGGCAGCGTGCTGCGCGGCGAGACGACGCTCGATGCCCTGCTCGAACGCGTCCGCGAGACCTTCGCCATGGAATCGGTGGCCCTGCTCGAGCGCGAAAGCGACATCGAGCCGTGGACCTGCGCCGCAAGCGTCGGCCGTAACCCGGTCGGCCGCCCGGAAGACGCGGACGTGGACATGCCGGTCGGCGACTACATGGCCCTCGCCCTCTCCGGCCGGGTCCTGCCTGCCGAGGACCGCCGGGTGCTCGGCGCCTTCGCCGCCCAGGCCGCCGTCGTACTCGACCGCCAGCGCCTCCAGCACCAGGCCGATCAGGCACGCGATCTCGCCGAGGGCAACCGCATCCGCACCGCCCTGCTCGCCGCCGTCAGCCACGACCTGCGCACCCCACTGGCCGCCATCAAGGCGTCCGTCACCTCCCTGCGCTCCGACGACGTGGAGTGGTCGCCCGAAGACCAAGCAGAGCTGCTGGCCGGCATCGAGGAAGGCGCGGACCGCCTGGACCACCTCGTCGGCAACCTCCTCGACATGTCCCGCCTCCAGACCGGCACCGTCAAGCCGATCATCCGCGAGATCGACCTCGACGAGGTCGTACCGATGGCACTCGGAGGCGTACCCGAGGACAGCGTCATCCTCGACATTCCAGAAGACCTTGCCATGGTGACCGTCGACGCCGGCCTGCTGGAACGAGCCGTCGCCAACATCGTCGAGAACGCCGTCAAGTACAGCCCCGACGGCGAACCGGTCCTGGTATCGGCCAGCGCGATCGCCGACCGCGTCGAGGTCCGTGTCATAGACCGGGGCCCCGGTGTCCCCGACGACGCCAAGGACCACATCTTCGCCCCCTTCCAGCGCTACGGCGACGCCCCACGCGGCGCAGGAGTGGGCCTCGGCCTCGCAGTCGCCCGCGGCTTCGCCCAAGCCATGGGCGCCACACTGAACGCCGAAGACACCCCCGGAGGCGGCTTCACCATGGTGCTCAGCCTGTCCTCGGCGGCTGGCCACGCACCGGTGCGCCCGGACCTCCCGGCGCCCGAGAGTGCCTGAGCGGCGGAGCTTCGACTACGTCCGGCACGGCACCGTCGACCTGTCCGCCGCCCTGAACACCCCGACCGGCAAGGTGATCACGAAGCCGTCCACACCGGGCCGTGGACTTCCTCGACGAGATCGACCGCCAGACCGATCCCGGTCTGGCGGTCCACGTGATCTGGGACAACTGTGAGGATCATGGTGTGCCGCAGGGGGGCCGGAGCCTGACCCGTGCGACAACTGGCCACAGCTGCCTTGGAGTGGAACTGTCGGCCACCGGCCTCCTGCGGTGCGTACTGCCGCCGGCCCGGTGAACGTGTCCCGATAGACATCTCCGGATCCGAAGAAGTCAAGCAGCAGCTGCCAATGATGAGCGCGACGGCGGAGCGAAGGCACGTTCTTCGTCGAAGAGAACGCGCTTCTGGAGGCAGTGGAACAGCTGTCCGAGCAGGCGGTTGAACAGGTGCCGCTGAGCTTGTGCGTGCCAGTCGCCGAGGTCGCGCCGGTGGCGGTAGTGGGCCTGTGCTCCAGGCGATGAGCGCAGGGAGGAGAAGGCCCATAGGTAGCCGGCGTGGTGGAGTCGGTTGTTCTTGACCATGCGGCGCCCGACGTAGTGCTTCTTGCCGGAGGCGCGGGTGATTGGTGCGGAGCCGGCGTATGCCTTCAGGCCGCGGGCGTCGGCGAAGCGGTTGCGGTCGTCGCCGGTCTCGGCGAGAACACGTGCCGCGAGCTGGACGCCGAGGCCCGGGAAGCTCAGGAGTATCTCGGCGTCGGGATGCGCGCGAAAGTGGGCATCCACTGCTTCTGCGAGGTCGTCACTGGCTTGGCAGGCTGCCTCGAACTGCTTCAGCAGAGCGAGGAGTTGCCTGCCGAAGGCGTTCTCGACAACCGCGGGTTGGCGAGCATACTCGGCCCGCAGGACACCGCGCAGGCGGTCAGCCTCCTCCTCAACGCCGCGGACGCGGCCGGCGCGCCTGAGGGCGGAGCGCAACTGGCTCAGAGACAGCCGCGAGCCCTCCGCCGGCGTGGGTGCCTTGGCGAGGATGACGCGCGCCTCCTCGCGGGCCAGCCCGCCCTGCTTGGCCAGGAAGGCATCCAAAGCGGCGGGGTAGTACTCGCGCAGCAGGGAGCGGATCTGGTTGCCGATCTGCTGGCGATTCCAGACGGCGTCCTGCTGAGCCCGGGCCAGCACGGCGATGGCCTGAGCTTGCTCGGAGTCCGCAGGCAGCGGCCGGTGCACGGCCATGTCGGTGCGGAGGATGTTCGCCAGCACGAGGGCGTCGCCCGGGTCGGACTTCTTGCGGGACACACCGTGGCGGTCGCGATAGCGGGAGGCGGCGAGCGGGTTGATCGAGAAGACCTTGCGGCTGCCGGTCCGAAGGGCTGCCACGAGCAGGCCTCGACTGGTCTCGATGGCCACCGGTATTGGCGACTCGGGGCTGTCACCATGCTCGGCCAGGAGCTCCAGCAGCATCCGGTAGCCCGCAGCGTCATCGCTGATCCGCCGCTTGGCCAATAGCTCGCCGGACTCGTCGACCAGCGCGATGTCGTGATGCCTCTCTGCCCAGTCGATTCCGCAGAACACAGTCACACGTTCTCCCATCATCGAGTTGTTTTCCCAGGTCATGAGCTCATGCGGGTCACGCGGCGTCCTAATCCCAGGACTCGATCGGTCCGCCATCTCGGTAGCCGTTCGCGGACACCAGCGCACCCCAGGGGCCTCTGCCTGCGCCAGAGCTCGCGGCTCGCGGAGGTGGACAGGAGGTCGCCCTGCGGCGGGCTCGCGCCACGACGACAACGAACGACATGCGGTGGTGGGTTTCACGGGACGTGGAGACGCCGGAAACCGCGCCGCTCTCTCGTGAGGCCTTACGGCCGGGGAGATTCCCAGACGTCTGCCCGGCGTCCGCATGCCCCGTGAAACCCACCACCGTGACAGCGCCGCTCTATCGGGAGGCCTCAGGGGCCCGGGGCCTTGCAGGCGTCCGTCACCAGGCAGTCCAGAGCCCAAATGCGGCCCTCTGGAACCACCTTCACTACGGATTAGGGGCTTTGCTGCACAAAGCACCGTCACAGTTCTGACCGCCCACCGGACCGGTGTCAGCCACCAGACCCAGTCCAAGGAGCCTTGTGACCGTCACCAGCATGCCCCAGCCGACGCTGCCCGCGCAGCGGGTCCCGGGGCCGGCGGAGGAGGTGATCCTCGGGGTGGACACCCACAAGGACATCCACGTCGCCGCCGTCATCACCACCCTGGGCGCCTCGCTCGCCCACCAGGAGTTCCACGCCACCGCCATTGGCTATCGGCAACTGCTGGCCTGGGGGCGGTCATTCGGCGTCCTGCACCGGGCGGGCGTCGAGTGCACAGGATCCTTCGGGACCGCGCTGACCCGGGCCCTGCGCAGGGAAAACATCGACGTCGTCGAGGTCAACCAGCCCGACCGAGCCACCCGGCGCAAGCGCGGCAAGACAGACGCCATCGACGCGGACGCGGCCGCCCGCGCGGTGCTGTCCGGACGGGCCACCACCGTGCCGAAGAGCGCGGACGGCCCGCGGAGGACATGCGCGTTCTGCGGCTGGCCAAGGAATCGGCAGTCAAGGCCCGGACCCAGGCACTGAACCAGCTCAAGGCCGTCCTCATGTCCATCGATCCGGATCTGCGTGAACTACTCACGGGCCTGAGCAATCCGGCGCTGGTCGCCACCTGCGCGGCCCTCGACGTCGATGACCGCGGCGAGGCCGTCTTCACGATGCGCCTGCTCGCCCGCAGAGTCCAGCACCTGTCCGACGAGGTCAAAGAGCTCACCCGCCGCACCAACAGGGCCGTCCGCGCTTGTCGGCCCCAGATGCTGGACCTGGTCGGTGTCGGGCCCGACAGCGCCGCGGTCCTCCTCATCGCCGCAGGTGACAACCCTGACCGGCTCTCCGACGAGGCATCGTTCGCCGCGCTGTGCGGTGTCAGCCCGGTCGAGCAGTCCTCCGGCAAGACGCAACGCCGACGCTTGAACCGTGGCGGCAACCGCCAAGCCAACGCCGCCCTCTACCGCGTCGTAATGACCCGCATACGCTGGGACGAACGCACCCAGAAGTATCTGGAGCGACGCACCGCCGAGGGCATGTCCAAGCGCGAGATCATCCGTTGTCTGAAGCGGTACGTCGCACGCGAGCTCTAACGGCACATCCAGCCCCTGGCCGCGAGTCAGCTCCCTTCTGCAGCTTGACGAAACATAGGGGCTTCCTCTCCGCCCACAAGGCGCCGCCGGTCCCACCCGCATTCGTCAGATCCCCACGCACCATACAGCCAGCCTGGAGTTCGTGGCTGGTCGTTGCTCCCTGCCCTTATGGAGGAATCCGGTCGGATCTTGGACTGAGTCCACCCGATCGCGCGCACGTTGTTATATGGGAAACGACGGGCGATCGCAGGGAGTTCACCGTGCCGGAAGAGGCCGCCAGATCAGTCGGTACGACATGGGCCGCGAAAAGGGCGGTCGATGCCCGTACGCGCGCTCTGTGGGCCAAGGGAAGCGACTCGACCCGGTGGTCGCGGTGCGGTGACACCTGGGACGCGCTGGTCATCACGCCCATCGGCCTCGGCCTTGCCGCCCTGGATCGGATGGGCGCCGACGTACGCCGCGGCTACCCGGTGCTTGCCGACCACATCAGAGACCGGCTGTACGTCATGGTGCCCGCAGACACAGGCCACACCGCACAGGTGCCGGGTATGCGCGTGCTCTCCCGGGACCAACAACTGCTCCTGCCGTGTACCGAGCACGGCACGGCGGCGTCGCACTGGATCAGTGCTCCGCGTGGCAGCGCACCGCCCCTGCTCCCGGCCGATGACCTCGCGCTCGCGCTGCGCGAGGTCTGCCAGGGAAGGGGTGAGTTTGCATTCCGCTGACGGTGTGCGCACCACCGCAGCGGCGCGGGTGGACGATGGAGCGGACCTGGAACCTAGAGGAGGAGTTCAGTGGCGAGCACGTTCGGATCGGCGGTGGCACGAGAGGCGCTCGGATCCCGCTAGGCACGGCCAGCAGCCCCTCGTCGTGCACTTGTTTCCTGTGTCCGCCGGCCGCCAGGTGACAGTGTGCTGGCATGGCCAGGTCCTCGAAATTCGAGCGTAGGAGTGGCCCCCACGGGGCGGGGCGGCCACCCGCATCGGTGGCTGGCTGTGTGATCTCGTCGGGAGGGTACTCGCCGGGTACCTCGGTACGAGGACGGAAAACGTGAGGCGCCCCGAAGTTCTCGGACAGCTGTCCCCATAGGATCGAAGTCCAGAACGGCGGAGAGAGCACGTGGCACAGAAGCGTAGGAAGTTCAGTCCTGAGTTTCGGGACGAGGCGGTCAAGATGGTGGTCGTGGAGTCCCGCCCGATCGCCGAGGTCGCCCGAGAGATACAAGTGAACGAGGGAACGCTGGGCACCTGGGTCAGCCGGTACCGGCAAGAGCATGCCGGGGAGGAGCCTCCCCTGAACATCAGCGAGCGCGCCCGCTTGCGCGAGCTGGAACGCGAGAACCGGGAACTCCGCATGAAGACCGAGTTCCTGGGAAAAGCGGCGGCCTTCTTCGCCCAGGAGTACCGGTGACGGAGAAGTACGAGTTCATCGACGGTGAGGCCCAAAACTTTCCCGTGCAGCAGATGTGCACCTGGGCGGGAGTATCCACGTCTGGTTTCTATCACTGGAGATCGAGGCCGTTGTCGGCCACCGCGAAGCGCCGTGCGGAACTGAGGGCCGTCATCCTCCAGGTCTTCTCCGACTCGCAGGAGACCTATGGCTACCGGCGTGTCCACGCCGTGCTCCAGCGGATGAACGTGCAGGCCGGAGTAGAACTGGTCCGCGCGCTGATGCGCGAGCTCGGCCTGGTGCCATGCCAGCCGCGGCCCTGGCGGGCGACCACGATCGCTGATGATGCGGCGCCGGCCACGCCCGACCTGCTGGCCCGTGACTTCACCGCTGACGCCCCCGGGCGCAAACTGGTCAGCGATATCACCTACGTTCACACCTGGGCCGGGTTCCTTTATCTCGCGACCGTCATCGACTGCCACACCAAAGCTGTGGTCGGCTGGGCGATGGCCGACCACATGAAGACCTCCCTCATATCGGATGCACTCGATATGGCGGCCCGGAACATCGACCTCGCCGAAGGCTGCATATTTCATTCCGATCGCGGCAGCCAATACACGTCTCGGGAACTTCGTTGCAAGCTCCGCTCGTTGGGCCTGCGAGCGTCGGTCGGCCGCACCGGTGTCTGTTGGGATAATGCGATGGCTGAGTCATTTTTCGGCGCCCTCAAAAACGAACTCGTGCACCGAACTACGTTCCCAACACGCGCACATGCCCACCGGGCGATCGTCCGCTACATCGAGATGTTCTACAATCGAAAACGCCTCCACTCCGGACTCGGCTACAAGACGCCCGCAGAAGTCCACGCCGAGTACGAGGAGTTGCAGGCAGCGGCATAAGGAGAACCCTCAACACCACTGTCCGAGAAGCGCAGGGCCCCTCACCCCGCAGAGCCTGGTGATTCACGGACATGGGAGGTGCACGGGGCAGGCCCCTCCCTGCGCGGGCTGGCATGCGACGGCGTTGCGTCTTGCCCAGCTGCGCGATCGAGGCATTGCGCGCCTTCTCCTGCAGTGGGCCGGTGGGCTGTAGAACACTCCAAGAACGGGCGGGGCTGGGTCGTCTCCTGCCGTGGGCTGGAGGGTGAAGCGAAGTGATCTGGCAGGAGACCCGTCGCAAAAGGGCCGGCGGCAGTGGGGGCCCGGTGGCCTGGTGAGCGGGGGCCGAACGGGCTGAGGCCCGCCGTCGGCGAGGACGAGAGCGCTGGCGCCGCTGAACAGGCAATCACAGGCCCCGTTGGGCCGGGTCAGGAGGTGGGGACCGGTGAGTGGACTGTGGCAGCGGGTACTTGCCGCCTGCACAACCGACCGGCACCCGCCCCATGACCGCGAGGAGTTGCTCGCCCTGGGCGCCGCCGAGCTCGCCCACACCCGCAGTCCGGGCGGCCGGGCTGCGACCGTTGAGGATGTCCAGCGTGTGGCCCGGGAGGACTTCGGCCTCTTCCTCGACGAGCACCAGGCGCGTACCGCTCTTGCCGAGCGCCGCACGGAGCGCGCCAGGTGATGACCCACCCGCGCGTTCTGGCGGTCTTCCTTCAGACCGAGGATTGACCGGCTGCCCGCAGCCGCGTGCCGCGTGTCCGGTTAGAGCCAGGTGCCTTCGAGGGCCTGGCGGTCGCCGGTGAGCGCGTAGCGGCGTACGGCGAGGATGGTCTCGGTGTCGCTGCCGATGTCGTTGGCGAACCGGGCGAGACGGTGTCGACGGCTTCTTGTTCGGAGAGGTAGGGCGGGGCGAGTTCGAGGGCGCTCTGTCCCAGCCGGCCGCCGGCGGTCCTCTCGTCGACCAGGCGCCGTACCGCGTTCGCGTCAGCGGGATGCCGCTCGGTGTCAGCCAGTGCCCGCTCCAGAGCGCCGCCGTCATCCTCAAGGGTGTCGCCAGCTGTGTCGTCGGCGCCGGGGGTGGCCAGCGGTTCGCGGCGGAGCTCGTCGACGGCCTGGCCCACGATGGCGCGCACTTCGGGCCATTCGACGTGTCCGGCCTGGGCGGCCGCGGTGAGCCGTTCGGTGACGAGGGTGGTGAGTTCGTCGAGCCGGCCGTGGATCTCGCGCAGCGCCCGCTGCGACAGCCCCAGATCCACCAGCCCGGCAGGGTCGGTGTCACCCGCGGGTGACACCTCGGTCAGGACGCCGGCGGCACCGGTCGCCCGGCTCAGTCCTTCGGAGGATTCCGCGATGTCGATCAGCCGGTACGCCTGCGCCCTGCTGATGCCCAGCTCCACCTGCGCGTACTCACCCCACCCGCTGTGCCCCAGCGCCACCCACACCCGCGCCCGGTGCGGGTCCCGCACCCGCTGGGCCAGCACCACAGCCGCCCGCCGTGCCTCACCGATCGCCGCACGCAGCTGCTCGGTCAGCCGTTCCGCGTCCAACCGGCCCACCGGCTCCAGCCCCGCACCCTGACCCTGCTCACCCGAGGAACCCACACCTTCATGCTGCTCTCAATGAGCCCGGCTGGACAGAGGGTGGGAGAAGCGCACGTGCTGCCGGGCTGGTATGGGGGTGGGGGGCCCTGAGGGGTGGCAGGGTCCCCCCACGGGTCCGTAAGAGACGGATATGCACCCACGCATCGGCGGAACAACGACCACCAGGGCGTCACGGTCACGCTCTGCCCGGGGAGGTCCTGCCTGCGAGCGTCGTGATCTTGGCTCTTCTGGGGAGTGTCGCGGGGGACCGTGGTCGGATGGCTCTGGGGCGGGACGGCTGGGGGTGGGACCCCCGGTCCGTTGGGGCCCCCGAAGCGTGCGGTCCGAAATCCGCGGATGTGCACGCTCCGACCGGCTCGACATCGCGGGTGTCTTGGGTCACGGTCCAGTCGGGTGAAGTGTGGTGGGCGGCGCCGTTTCGGTCGGGGCAGGGCCGCTGGGGTGGGGCAGGCTGGCGAGCAGGTGCCTGTGGTGTGGCGCCAGCAGGCCGGCGTGGTGCGGGGCCGTCCATCCAAGCCCTCGTTCCCGCACCACGCTGTACTGGTCAAAACGGCTCCCGGGCCGCAGCGGCTCGCCGCCTCTACCGCCCCGCCGGACTGCGAAACCCTGGCGAGGCGGAGTGCTGCGCAGCAGTCCCGGGGGGAAAGACCCCAGATCGCGCTTTTTCGCAGCTCAGCGCCGGGGTTCCATGGGGCGATGATCAGCATGTCGCCGGTTCGCCCGGGGAACGGGTGCCGCTACCTCTTCCGCGGCGTGATGGTCGGCGATGGCCACCGCGCTGTGGGCAAGCCGCTGCGCGCCGCCCAGGACGAAGCTGGTGTCCCGCCCGGCGTGTGGATGGGCAGGGGACTGGCTGCGGTCGGTCTCAAAGACGGGGAGGTGGTGACCGAGCGGCAGGCCGAACTGCTCCTGGGGGGGGGCCGGCACCCGGACGCCGACCGGATCGAGCGCGAGCTCCGGGCCTGCGCAGGGCAAGAGCCCGGCGCAGGCCCGGCGGGCGACTGTGCTGGGCAGGCCGATCGAGCATGCACCTGGTGTTCCGGCCCCCGCCGACGGCACACATCGCGTGGGCGCTGGGTGACTACGAGACCCGCCTGGTGCTGGAGCTGTGCCAGGACATCGCCCGGGACAAGACGCTGGCGTGGCTGGGGGATGCGGTCGCACAGATCCGCTGGAAAGGCGGCGGCAAGCGCCGCGCCCGGGTCAAGGTCGCACTACAGAAGCCCCCGCCTGCCGATGCTTGGGGACGCTGCAGCTGTGCCGGTTGCAGACTGCACCGTCGACCTTGACCGCTCGGCAGAACGCGGCATGCCCCTCACAACGGTCGCCGCCCGGGGCGGGCCTACTGCGGCAAATCCGCGCTGTGCCTGAGCCTACCCAGGTACAGCGCCCGAGGTCTGCGGCGCGCTCAGGTGTGTGCAGTTCGCACGGCGCCCCCGTGACCTTGACCGGGCCAAAGCACCACTCCTTCGGCATGGTCTCAGTGGGCGTTAAGTCCGGTCTTCCTCGGTTCGTGATCGCTCGATCGTGGTACTGATCGCCGTCCCGGCCGCCTGGTGAGCATGTCCATGTTGAGATGCGAGCGTGAAGAGAGAGCCGTACCTCAGCGACTTATCAGACGAGCAGTGGGCGTTGATCGAGCCGATGATCACGGCCTGGAAGCAGGACAGGGTGGCGCGGTCGGCGACCGGAGATCCCGGGTCCTGCGACCTCCGGGAGGTCGTGAACGCGATCTTCTATCAGAACCGGACGGGCTGTCAGTGGCGCCTTTTGCCTCATGACTTCCCGGCCTGGTCGGCGGTGTTTTACTACTTCGGCCTGTGGCGTGAGGACGGGCTGGACCAGCGGATCCAGGAACTCCTGCGCTGCCAGGTGCGGGAGAAGGCCCGCCGATTAGAGGACCCGTCCCTCGTGATCATCGACACGCAGTCCGTCCGCGCCGCGGCGGGTGTCCCGAAGACCACGACGGGGCTGGACGCGAACAAGAAGGTGTCGGGGCGCAAGCGGGGACTGGCCGTCGACGTTCTGGGGCTGATCATCGGCGTCGTCGTCCTGGCCGCCTCCGCGCACGACAACGCCGCCGGCACCGCCCTGCTCGACCAGGCCGCCGAGCGGTGCGGGATGCGCCTGGAGAAAGCGCTGGTGGACCAGGGCTTCAAGGACGAAGTCATCATCCACGGCGTCCTGCTGGACATCGACGTCGAGGTCGTCCGCCGCAACCCTGCTGACCAGGGCAAAGGGTTTGTCCCGCAGCCGAAGCGGTGGGTGGTCGAGCAGACGAACGGCACGTTGATGCTGCACCGGCGTCTGACCCGGGAGTACGACCACCGGCCCGACACCTCCGCCTCACGCGTCTACTGGGCCTCCACCGCGAACATGGCCCGCCGCCTCACCACCCCCGCTCCGGCCTGGCGCGACATTCTCGGGCTGGCCGCGTGAACGTCTCCGAGCTCCTGGCCTACCTTCAAACCCAGCAGGACGAGGCCACCACCCGGGCCGCAGAACTACGCGGCCAGATCGAGCACCTCACCGCTGCCCTGGCCGAGAGCGAAGCGCGACTCACGGATCTGGCCACCACTCGAAAAGTCATCACGGAGGCCGCACCAGCAGGAGCCGAACCCGATCCACCCGAGGCGAACACCGCCTACCAGGACATCGTGAACGCGTTCAACCAGCACCCCGACCAGGTGTTCCGAGCTCGCGAGCTGCACGAACTCCTCGGCATGCCCACCGACGAGGCATCCGTCAACATCACCCGCAGCCGCCTCGGCCGCCTCACCCGCCAAGGCTTCCTCACCCAACCCGGACGAGGCCATTACCAGAAACGGACTTAACGACCTCTGAGACGCACCGGCTTCTTACACCTCGCTGGGAAGCCGCCGAGCGGCGCCGGCTGACTCAGTGGGGGCTGCCGGACAAGCGGATGAAGCCGCTGCGGGTGTGGCTCAACCCGGATCACGGCCCGGCCCTGGACGCGCTTCCCTTCGACCTGGTGTGGGCAACAACGTGGGAAGAAGAGGCCAACGCCTACGTCGCACCGGTCCTGGGACTGCCCGAGCTGCCCTTCATCGCCTGGTCCTCACCGCGCCCCGTGCCTGGCGGTGGCCTGTTCTGGAAGACGCCTGAGATCGTCACGTGGGCGAAAGGCCGGGCCTTCGCCTGGATCGACGACGACATCACCCAGGCGGACCGCACCTGGGTCAAGGAGCACCACGACGGCCCTGCCCTACTCCACCGAGTCGACCCCCGATGCGGCCTTGCCCTCGACGACTTCGCCGCGCTGACGGCATGGGCGACCTTCCTGGAATGATTCGACGGCTGGTCGACGACCGGTTGTGACGAGGTTCCGCATGAGCGCCCTCGCACGCAATTCGCTCTGTGCTGGCGGCGGGCGGCTGCTCAGGCCACCGCAGGGCGCACCGACCTCAAGTCGACGGCCCGGGCAGCCGGGGCGCACCGAGGCCGGTACGTCTGGATCACCACGTGGCGCCGGGCGGGCGCCGTTGTGCCTCGCTGTCGCCGCGACTGAGCCCGCCCCCGCCGGCCGCAACCGCCAGCATGCTGTAGTGCGCCAGCGCGTGACAGCCACCACTGAACGATTTTTGAGTGCGTTCAAATATGGTGGAGGTCCGGCCCGCCAGGACGGCATGAGGGCAGTTGCCCGGGGGAGGGGTTGGCATGGGCCGACAGTTGTGGCGCCCAATCGTCATCGTGGGGGCTGTGGGGACACTGACGGTGTCCTGTGGCTTGGCTGCGGTGATCCATGCCGCAGAGGTTTCAGCGGATCAGGTTGCGGGGCGGTGGATCAGCGAGGGGGGAACATCCCTGACCTTCCACGAGGACCACGCCTTTACCGCCGAGGACTTCGACGAGTTGGCCGTCTCATCGGGCTGCGAGAACCCTTCGGCCCTGTCATCCGGCCGCTGGGCGTTCCCCACCGAGGGCAGCCCGTTGATCACCCCTGATGAGACCGTTACACGTGGCACCGTGCTGTCGCTGACCTTCTCCGCCGGTGAGTGCGAGGTGACCGCCTACCTGTTCGGTGACGAAGACGACCCTGTGCTCTGTCCGACCGATGACGCGGATGTCGGCTGCCCCATGGACGACTATCTCCGCCCGACACCAGATCACGGCTCTCGACTCGTGAAGCCGCCCGCAGTCGGGTGACAGGGTCGCCGGAACGGGACCGGGCGCAAACCCACGGCGGAGGCCGAACGGCTGGCCCGCGTCATGGCCGCCCTGGCGGCCGACGGCATGACCGCCGAGAACAGACGAGGTCTGCCGTCGGGCGGGAGACCACCGCACGTTGCCGACTCACCGCTCGGGAACGCGCCCTGCGGCCAGAAAAATGTGCTGCCCAACCGGCAAGCGGGTAACTCATAGTGGACCGACACCACCCCGGCACGAGCGAACGGACCGACCCCGTGACCACCGCCTACAGCGAATCCTCCACCGAGCGCACCCCCGGACGGGCCTGGACCATCCGTCTCACCGGGCACGCCGACCGTTCGGCAACCGTCACCTGCGGCACCGCCGCGTGCCGGATGCCGCCCCGCTCCAGGAACCTCGCCGTGCTGCGCGCCTTCGCCGCCCAGCACGTGGCCGCCCACGCCAAGGCCGCCACCGTCCGCCCGAACGCCGCCTGCCACTGCCGCGCCCAGCGCTGTGCCACCCACGAACACACCCGCGTCCATTGCGCCGGCACCGTCGTACTCATCCTGCGCCACGACCCGACCGTCGGCCGCGTGTGGACGCTCGAAGAGGTCTGCGAAAGCTGCGCACCGCTGATTTCGAACGCCACAATCCTCGCCCGCGCCGCACGCACGCGGGCCCCGGCCCCCGCAGAGGCCGCCAAGAAGATTGCGGTGCCCGCGCAATCCGGTGTGCCCGGCGGCTTCTTCTCCTCGCCCTCCGCTGCGCCCGTTGGGGAGCCCACAAGCCGTCGCCCCGGCCGCGCAGCGCACCAGCCGCGGCGCGGCGCAGGGGCGCTGACCTGAGGGCCCGATCCGGTAAATCTCAGGTCGGCGGCTCAACTCCACGCAGCGCTCCGGCCCAACCGCCGCTAGACGCTGAACATGCCCACGACGGTGATGCTGCTGCCGAATCCAGCCGCGCCGAGGATCGTTCCGGTGATGGCGGTCCACAGGCGGCCGGTGCCTTGGTACGCGTAGTGGATACCGGCCACGCCGGCGATGACGGCGAGCGGCCCGGCGATACCGGCGATGACGGCGAACATGAACGCGGGCGTCCACAGGCCGACGACGGCGAATACCCCGAGGACGACGGCGGTGGGGCCCAACGCGACTGCGGGTGTGTCGGCTGGGCCGGGCGTGGTCGGCTGAGGCATAACCTGACTCCCTGTTTGAACGCGTTCAAATCGTAGGGTGAGCGTACCAACTCGAGGAAGGGCGCACGCGGTTGGGGCGCGGGGGTGCGGGACGGACCGCTGGTCGGGGGCGTCCGCCACAGCCCGGCGCGCCCCAGGACACGATCACGTCCGGCTGTCTGCTCCTGCTGGGCGCTCCCGCCAGGCGGGACGCCCATCACGAGGGTGCGTTGCTCGTTCCCGCAGGGCGGGACGCGTGATCGCGCGCCGCTGTGCGGCCGCACAGGCGGGGCAAGCTGCCGCCAGCCGCCGTCCTCGGGCCGCGCGGCGCCCCACCGCCGAGCAGAAGGTCCCCTCGATGAGCGAACAGCACACCCCCCTGCCCGACGACTTTCGTATCTGGCTGACCGAGCGGGGAGAGGACGCGTACGCCCTTGCGTGGGTGGCCGCGGGGAGCGAGCCGACCGGCTGGTCCGAGACCGAGGCACCCCGGGTGGGAGAGACCGGGATCGCCCGCACCGGCGCCGACCTCACACGCATCACGGTGCAGGAGGTCACCCACGGCCGGCAGGAGACGCTGCGGCGATGGCTCCAACTGGACAACGGAAGGCGGCAACTGGCCATCATCACCGCCGAGCTCGGCGGTCTGCGCGAGCACACCCCCGGCGAGCTGGCCGCCCACCTGATGCACGACCCGGACAGCGACGAAGCCCGTCTCACCGACCTGCTGGCCAGCTGGCTCTACCGGCGCAACGCCGAGGCGCCGCAGGGCCTCGAGCTCGGATGGATCGCCGCGGCCGCCGCCTGGACCTGTCACATGCGCGCCTTCACCAGCTACCCGCCGCCCTCCGTGCTCACCCAGAGCCTTGAGAGCGCCGGTGAAAAGGACGAGGCCACCGCAGAGTTGGTAGCCAGCACCGGGCTGAGGACGGCCGACCTCCTCGACCGGCTGGAGCGCCCCTACCGCCCCCGTGCCGAGCTGATCGAGGACTGGCACGCCGTGGAATCACTGGCCGCAGACGTCCCGGCGCTCACGGGGATGGCCGACTGGCTGCTCGACCAGATCGCCCTGCGCGACGCGCACGCCCAGCAGCTGCGGGCCGTCCTGGAACCGGACATCACCGACCACCTGCGCGACCGGCGGACCGACGGCTACCTGCTGGGCGTCACCGTCCCCGCACTCGACGCACAGCGCACCGCGCACCTGAACCAGGCCCGCGAGACCGTCCGCGCCTACACCGCCGCCGCGCACTCGGGACGCGAACGCGAAGCGCAGCAACTCCTGGACGCCTTCCCGATCCCGGCCCGCTCCCTTAAGACCAGCGGCCCGGCCGCCGCCTGGCGGAGGAACTCGGCCACCGCACAGGACGCCGTCGAGGCCCTGGCCGCGCAGCGCGCAGCGACCACGGCCGAGAACAGCGCCGACTACTTCGCCGACCCTGACCTGCTGCACGCCGAGACCTCTTACCTGGCCGCGCGCGAGGGGCAACTGCACCTCATGCACGATGCGCTCGGACGCCTGGCCTACCCCGCCCCGGCCCCCCGTGACCTGCCCGAGGAGCTCGCCCCGGTCGCGGCCGCGCAGACCCAGCGCCGTGTCATCGAGGCCTTCGGCACCCTCGGCCGCGCGGCTCAGGTACTGGACGGGCTGATCAGCTACCAGCTCCAGCAGCCGGTGCCCGCCCACCGGCGTGCCACCACCGGCGCGGAGACCGACCTGCTGACCACGGCCCGCGACGCACTCGGGTACACGGTCGCCGGTGTGCCCCTCGACGAGGAGCACATCCGCGCCCGGCTGCAGGAGGCCCTGGCCCGCCCCGCCGGTCGCGAACCGGTGGCCCCCACCGCCCACGACGAGGCGTACACCCAGGCGCTGGCCGCCGGTTCCACCGCTCCCGGAGTGCACCGGCGACCTGGGCACTGAGCACCACCATCTCCCAGCTGCACCATCCCCTCTTCACGTGTCGCGTTGCGTGAAGGGCGCCAGCGGCGGGTCATGCCCTGCCGACCGGGCGCCGTCCACCACCCATCACCGCGCCCTGCCGCGTACGCCCTGCGACCAGGCTTCAAGAGGCGGACCGGCAGTACAGCTTGCCGCGCCAGGTGCTGACACGAAGCGGCCGCAGCCGACCGCTGGCGGGGAAGCGGCATTGAAGCCCGCTGCAGGCCCTGCTGGGCTTCTCGCCACAGCGGTCCGTCCCCCCGAGCCGCTGCCGCCGTCCCTACGGCGCACGCCGTCCGCACGGGTATCCGACGTGCGGACGGCTCCCTCCTTCCAGGCACCCCGATCCCCCCTTTCTTGAAAAGGCAGGCAGGCGATGGCCTACGCGCAGGTCCGTGACGTACCCAGCACCACCCTGGCCCCGGACCCCGCGCCGCAGCCACCCGCACCCCTGGGGCCGGCCGCCGGGCCACCGGCCCCCCGCACACCACCGTCCTTCCGCGCCGTGCTGCACCACCGATATTGCAGCCGCCTGCTGATCGCCTCGGTAGCGGGCCGCCTGCCACTGGGAATGATGCCCGTCGCCCTGATCCTGGCGGCACAAGAAGACGGCCACTCCCTCGCCACTGCCAGCCTGCTGGCCGCCCTCTACGGCATCGCCCCCGCACTCGGACTGCCCCTGCTCGGGCGGCTGGCAGACCTGCGCGGTCTGCCGCTGCCCTGCCACCTGGGAGCCGGGGTTGCCGCGGCGGCGCTGAGCGCCCTGGCCCTCACGGGCACCTCCAACCTGCCGTTCGCAGCCCTGTGCGTCGCACTGGCCGGAGCCGGATGCCCGCCACTGGAAGGCGGCCTGCGCTCCCTGTGGCCAACCCTGCTGCCCGACGCCGCCCACGTACGCACCGCCTACACCCTGGACTCCTCCACTCAGGAGATCGTCTACGTCACCGGGCCCGCGCTCGCCATCGCGATGGCCGGCTGGCTGTCCCCGGCCGCAGCTCTCGCCTTGGCGGCCGCCGCCACCCTGGCCGGATCCATAGCCTTCGCCACCGCCCGGCCCACGCGCACCTGGCGAGCCGTACCGCGCCACCGCGACCGGCTCGGCGCACTGCGCCCCCCCGGCAATGCGACCTCTGCTGGCCGCCCTGGTCTTCTTCGGCGCCACCGTCGGCGCCCTCGACGTTGCGGGGATCGCCGCGTCCGACCACCACCACGCCGCCTGGCTGGCGGGCGCCCTGCCCGCGGTCTTCTCCGCGGCCGGGCTCCTCGGCGGCATCCTGTTCGCCCGCTACCAGCCCTCCACCGCACCCGGACCCCGTCACCTCATACTGCTGGCCGCCGGGTACGCAACCTGCTGGCTGCCGCTCCTCGCGCCCGCCCCGCCGCTGGTGATCCTCGCCCTGGCCGTCCTGCCCGGCGCCCTGTTCGTCCCCGTGCTCACCGTGGCGAGCCTGACCCTCACCTCACAGGCACCGTCGGGAACCACCACCGAAGCCATCGGCTGGCTCTCCAGCGCCATGCGCCTGGGACTCGCGGCGGGCACCGCCCTGGCCGGACCACTCGGCGGCCACTTCGCCCTCCCCCTGCTCGCCGCCGCCCTGTGCGCGCTGCTCTTCAGCACCCGCACCACCACGCCCGCACCGGTAGCCGCAACCGCGTGAGCCACACCGGCTTCCACGTGGCGCCCGTCGCACGGTTCCCATCTGCCGGAACAGCGACCGGGATTGCGGTGCCGGGCCCTGGCACCGGGAGACCGCATCCCCGTCCGAGGGCCCTGTTCGCCCGCAGGCTCTCGTGCACAGCCGCCGGCCCGCGGCTAACCGCTGGAGCGTTCCCCCGCCCCGGTGTTGCCGCGCGCGCCGTCGGTGTCGCCCGTCCGCAGGCCCCTCCGGCCACCGCATCCTTTCCTCAGGAGACTTCGTGATCAACCTCAAGAACAAGATCATCCAGCGTGCGGGCATCGCCGTGGCGACCGTCGCGATGGGCGCCGCAGGCACCATGGCGGCCGCCCCCGCCGCCCACGCAAACCCTTCCACCCAGGTTCAGGCGGCCAACTCCTGCCCCACCTGGACCGTGATGGGCAACGGGGTCAACTTCCGCACCGGCCCCGGCACCAGCTACAGGTCGATCGGGCTGCTGTACCGCTTCGACTACGGGACGCGCGTCTCGAGCACCCGGTCCTGGGTCAAGATCAAGCTGTCCGCCAGGTCGAAGACCGGCATGCGGGCCGGCACCACCGCCTGGGTCTCCAAGGCCTACGCCTACCAGTGCGTGTACATGAACTGACCAGCTGCTCGCCCGGCGCCGCAGCTGGGACCAACGCGCTCCGCGCACGGCGCACACCGGCCTCGCCACTGGGCAGCTCACCGACCACGGCGCGCGCCCGCCCAGGCCCTCTCGCCAGATGCACACCGGGCGGGCGTCGCCGCGTCGGGGCCCGGCCCACCTGCTGCCCGCGCCCCCTCTGCGCAGCTCGCCCACACCGGCGACGCGGGCAGCACCACCTGGAGGCGTCGCCGTCTGGCCCGCAACCCGCCGCCTGCGTCTCTGACCGTGCGGGCGGGGGCGGGGAGAGGGGCAACTTGAGGCCGTCACCGTGCTGCTGCCCAGGCGTCATCGTCGCTCAGGACGCTCAGCAGCGGTCGTCGCGGTAGTGGCTAGGCGTCCGCCGGGACCTTCTCGCTCGCCTTCTCGGCGGCCGACTCGGGCACCGACTCGACGGCGGCGGGCGCGGTGTACATCACCGAGTTCTGCTTGTTCTCCTTCTCGATGCTTCCCTTCTTGACGAGGCTTTCCAGGCTGTTGCGCACCACCTGGATAGAGGTCGACCGGCCGTGCTTGTCCGCGAGTTCGGTGTGGACCTCGCGGGCCAGGTGCGGATGCCCGGTCTGAGCACGCAGAACGCCCAGAACAACCTCGTGCAGCGGCGGCTCGACACTCTTCGGGGCCTCGGTGACTGACCTGGCGGCCTTCTTCGCCGGCGCCTCGGTGACAGACGCCTTCTTCTTCGGCGCGACCGCCCTCTTGGCCGACGCCTTGGTCCGCGCCACCCTCTTCTTGGCGCCGGAAGGAGCGGCAGCCGCCGGCGCAGACTCCTGTCGCGGCCGCGGCACAACCTGCGGTGCTTCAGCCTCGGCCGGTGCACCAGTCTCCTCGGCCACGGGTGCGTTCTGCAACTGCACCACCAGCCACTTCTCATCGCTCTGCAGTTGCTTCAAACGCCCACGCAGCTCCGCCTGCTCCTCACGGTTCGCCTTCAGATCGGCGGCATACTGCTCCGCATACCTGCTCTGAATGGGCGTGTTGTTCTCAGTCATAGCGATCGGCTCTCCTCGTAGTTGATTGTTGCCGCCGGATGCTACCTACCCCTGAGGGGCTGTAGATGCCTTGCGCCGCGATCTGCACCCCTGCGGGTGCATGGCTTCAAAACCGAAATCACCGCGTGCGAGCCGTGGTGCCGCGATCGACGGTGTACGGGTACCTCGACAAGACCAAGACCGTGCCCCGCCAGCCGAAGAAGACCGCCGCCGCGAAGTCCTGACCACCTACTTTGTGGCTGGTGTCTGAGCTAGGACTTCGGGGCCCGTTCGCGCCGGGCACGACGTTTATGCCGAAAGAGAAGACCCACCTCGCCTGCCGTTCCCTGGGAAAGGGTCGTGGGGTCAGTTCCGTTGACGTGTGGAGGTAGCCCGTGGGTCCGGACCTGAGCCGTGTGATGCGCTCTTCGCCGTACTGGCCGGTGATCAGTCACACGACGCTGCGGCGGGTCCTCCCGGGGTTCGCCGTCTCCTCGCTGGGTGACGGCATGGCCGTGGTGGCGGTGAGCTGGCTGGCGATTGAGCTGGCGCCGGTCGCGGAGCGCGGCGTCTGGGTGGCGCTGGCGGCGGCCGCCTACACCCTCTCCGGGGCGGTGGGCGCGCTGCTGCTCGGCCGCTTCCTGCGCCACCGCCGTCCCACCCAACTGGCTGGCTGGGACGCGGTGTTGCGGGCGGGCGCGCTGGGGGCCATCCCGGTGCTGCATGCCTTCGGCGCGCTCGGCATCGAGGGGTACGTTGCGCTGCTCGCGGTCTCCTCCGTGCTGCATGCCTGGGGGCAGGCGGGTGTCTACACGCTGATCGCCAGAGTGCTGCCGGAACGCGATCACCTGGTGGGCAACGCCGTGCTGTCCGGTGTGGGGTCGATCGCCACGGTGGTGGGGCCGCCGCTGGCCACGCTGCTGATCGTGTTCGGGGGCCCGGCGACGGTGCTGGCCGTGGACGCGACGACGTTCCTCGTCCTTGCGGTCACCTTCCTCGTCGCCGTCCCCAAGGACGCGGTCCCGGAGCCCGAGGACGACACGGCCTCGCGGACGGCTGGTTTCGCGGTGATCCGGCGCATCCCCGCGCTGTCCGGCCTCCTCGCCCTGAGCTTCGTGTTCTTCTTCCTCTTCGGCCCGGTGTACGTGGCGCTCCCGCTGCACGTGTCGGACGACCTGGGCGCCTCGGCCGGTGTGCTGGCAGCGTTCTACACGGCCTTCGGCATCGGCGCGGTGTTGGGTTCGGTGCTCACCGGCTTCCTCAGCCGGTGGCGATTGTGGCCCACGACGGTCGGCATCGTCATCGGCTTCGGCGTGCTGATGCTCCCCCTGGGCCTGGGTGCCCCAACGGCCGTGTCGGTCGTCTGCTTCGGGATGGCCGGGCTGCTCTGGCCGCCGTATTCGTCGCTGTCGACCACCCTCTTCCAGCGCTCGGCGCCCAGCGCGCTGCTGCCGCAGGCCCTCGCGGCGAGCTCCGCCGTCCGGGTGCTGTCGGTGCCCCTGGGCACCGCGCTCGGCGGACCGCTGGTGGCCAGCCTCGGCGCGGTCGGGACGCTGCGCCTGTCCGGTGCGGGCATCGCGGTGGTGGGCATGGTCGCCGCCGCCGCGCTGACCCTGCGCGCCTCGCGCAGGCGACCTGAACCGGCGGCGGGTGCCACGGAGTCGGCCGATGCGGACGCGGGGGCAGCGGCGGAAGCGCGGCCGTAGCCCGGCAGATGAGGGCTACCGCCTGGGCGGGGGTGCGGCAGGCCGCTGCGGGCGCCGTTGGCGCACGGGGTGGACGGCCCCGTGGCGGAGGCGGGGTGAACGGCCCTGTGGCGAGGGCCGGGCGGCGAGTCAGCCCGGGGTGTCGAGCACTCGGGACGTGGCGGTGAGGTAGCCGAGCTGGCCGCGGCTGTGGCTGCCCAACTCCTCGAAGGTGCACCGTACATGGACAAGCGAGATTCAGCAGGCCCTCGAAGCCCGCTTCGAGGGCCTGTTCGCGTTGCCGAAGCGGCGCACGACGGTCTGCCCGGGGAATCGGAGGGACGCGGGGATGCGGCGCCCCGCCCTTGCTATGGTGTGCGGCCCTACGCCACGTGCGAATGAAAACGTAGGGCCGCAGCCGCCCGTCCTGTCTGAAAGGCGGCCTTCCGCCAGACCGTACGACGACAAGCAGGGCACAGCGCGCTGCGCCCGGCCGAACGGGCGTGTCAGCAGCCCACCAGAGGAATTCGCGCTCCGGCACAGCGGGCGCGCCTGCGGCCCGAAGCCCCGGCTCTGAGGCGAGCGGGCAGGCGGTCAGGGACTGAAGCCTTCAGTCCCTGACCGGAGCCTCACTGTAGAACCTGCAGCTCAGAGCCGGGACGGGTATCAGGAAAGGGGCTGAAAGGGACCGAAGCTCGCAACAGGAAGGCCCATATGGGCATGTGGCCGTCGGCGCGTGCACCCGCTGGTCCCGCGCGAGCGGGCTCCAGACCATCTCTATGGTGGCGGCCTTCAGACGAACGGTTGGACCACCGGCTTGGCGTCGGAGTCGTGGACCAGCTCAGCAAGCTGGATGAGGAAGCCGCACGTAGTAAGACGCCCCTGGATACGGATGAAGTACGACCGATCGGAGCACTTGAAAATCTCTCGGCGGCGCACCTTCCACAAGCGGTCCTCGAAGGTGTCCACCGCCCGCACGAGAGCCATCTCCGCCTCTTCTGCGCTGCCCTCGAATTCCGTAACGGTCCGCGTCTCACGATCCGTCTCAGCAACACCGGCAACAGGTACGGCCAGCACTATCCATCGGGGCATCCCGCGTCAGTTCCTTCCCCCCTCGACGCCACCCGCCGCGACGCACACGAGGCCAGTGTGACAGGGCAGCAGCCGCACCGGACTGGCTGATCCAGAGCAGAATCTCGTGTATGAATCCGAGCCGCGTCTGGCCGACTCCGACACGCACCCGCGGATGCCCTGGCAGATGGCGGCCCGTCAGCGAGCAGGGCCCGCCCGGCAGGACTTCGCCGAACCTTGTAGGGGATGCGTCGGACTGTGTGACTGCTGTACCGATGACCGGCACCCGGCCGCTGGTTCTCACCGGTCGGGGGAATCCGGCACAACTGGACGCACTGGCCCGCCGGGAACGGCAGGCTGTCGACACGGGCACGCCGACCTTCCCGCAGACGCTGCCCGCACCACGATCATCGCCACACCGCTGGAGTTCCCTGTGACCTCGACCGAAACCGGTGCCGGACCCGGCGTCCGCACGATGCCGGCACCGCTGAACATGATGCGGCTCACCTACACCCACCACGAGGACTGGTACAGCACTCCGGACGACGGCCCCAGCTTCTGGAACGTCACCGCTGACATCTACGACCACGAAGGCCGCGGGGCACTCGAGCACGTCGGTGACTTCCAGTTCGTGCGCATCGATCCCTTCCGGACCCGCGACATGTGCGGCGTCCTGGACGGGCACGACGGCGACCTCGGCATGATGGCCGAGACTCTCCTCGACCCCTCCACCGGCCATTTCAGGGACGACCTCGACGAGTTCACCGAGCCGATCTACTCCAGCATGCTGATCCTCACCCACGCCCGGCTGGAAAAGCCCTGGCAGGGCTTCGGCCTCGGTGCACTGCTCACCGCACGCGCGATCGACAGGCTCAGCCCCGACTGCCGGGGCACCGCCTGCTTCCCAGCGCCGATCAACGGTGGCCCCAGCGACCCGGACGACCAGGAGACCCGCCCGCTCGCCATCGCCACCCTCGCCAAGGTGTGGGAGAAGATCGGCTTCAGGCACTACCGCGACGGCGTCTTCGTCGTCGACCTCGGCTCCGTCACCCTCGGCGAAGCGATCACAGCCCTGACCGACAGCGTCAGCAAGCTTCCCCAGACGAACGAAGACGACTACCTCGACGCGATCGACGCCCGGTAGCCACCGCGATCGAGGCGGGCCCTGCGACGCTCGCAGGGCCCGCGACCGGGCACGCACGGCAGACGAGGTCAGTGCACTCAACCGCGCCCAGCCCGGCGGATAGCAGGCCACGCCTCGACCGTCCGATGCAGCGCCGCCTCAGGTTTTCGAAACAGTGTTCCCTTTGTCGTGGTTGGCGGGTTACTGTCCCCCCAAGCAAGATCCCGCAAGGGGGGAGCACCACATGCACGCTGCCGAAACCGCAGGTCGGCCTGGTCGGCCGCCCGGCGTCCACGTCGACGCCGACGGCCTCACGCCCCGGCAGGTCGCGATCATCCGGTTCATCGAGCGGGAAGTCGCCCGGCAGGGGGATCCGCCCTCGATGCGGGAGATCGGCGCCGCCGTCAAGCTCAGCAGCACCTCCTCCGTCGCACACCAGCTCATGGCCCTGGAACGCAAAGGGGTCCTGTATCGCGACCCGAACCGGCCGTGCGCCTACCGCGTCCGTACTCGCTGGACCGACGACTTCCCCCAACCAACCACCTCGTCGGCACCGGCCATGGCCGACGTCCCCCTGGTCGGCCGGATCGCGGCCGGCGCCCCGATCCTCGCCGAGGAAACCGTGGAGGACGTTC
This sequence comes from Streptomyces agglomeratus, assembly GCF_001746415.1. NCBI lineage: Bacteria > Bacillati > Actinomycetota > Actinomycetes > Kitasatosporales > Streptomycetaceae > Streptomyces > Streptomyces agglomeratus. Next base: position 79,352 of record NZ_MEHJ01000001.1, on the reverse strand, counting down.
TGACCCTGCCGCGGCGATTGGTCGGCGCGGGCCGCCTGTTCGCGTTGAAAGTGGTCGGGGACAGCATGATCGACGCGGCGATCTGCGACGGTGACTTGGTCACCGTCAGGCAGGCCGATTCAGCGGACCACGGCGACATGTGGCCGCCCTGCTGGACGGCGAGGCGACCGTCAAGCGCCTGCGCCGCGAGAACGGCCGCGTGTGGCTGATGCCCCACAACCCGGCCTACGAGCCGATCCCGGGCGACGATGCCGTCATCCTGGGAAAGGTGGTCGCCGTCCTGCGCACCCTGTAGACCAACGCAAAGCGGTCCGCCCGGTCGACGTGCGAAGGACGCCCGGGCGGACTCCGCTCCCCAGGCTGCCCTGCCACCGGCCGCCGCGCGCCTGGACACGGCCACAGCGTGCACCGAACGAGGCAGCCGCCCGGCCCCACCCCAATGAGAGCCCGACGCCCTGCGGCCTGCCTGGGCTGCACCGGGCCGGGCGTGCGCCCAGCATCACCCCGTGCCCGTGCGCGCCGCCACCGGGTGCCCGGCTACGCCGACCTCGGCCTGCGGCCACCGGTCTTCTTCGCCGGGTTCCTTGCCGTCTTCTTCTGGGCGGCGGGCTTCTTCGTGCCGCGCTGGGGCATGTCGTGGACGGTCGCCTCCTCGCTCCGGCTTTCGCCGCGCGACTCGCGGGCCGATTCCACGGACTGGCGCAGCGCCGCCATCAGGTCCACGACGGGAGCCGCGGCCGCCGGCTGCTCAGCGCCGACGGGTTGCTGGCCCTTGGACTTCTCCGCGAGCAGGTTCTCCAGCGCTTCGCGGTAATGATCGCGAAAACCGGTGATGTCGTCGGTGGTCATTGCTTCCATGAGGTCGATGGCCGCGTCGATCTCCGAGTCGTCGACCTTCACTTCCCTGGGGGTGAGGGAGGCGGGGAGCGGGTCTCGTCGGGCCAGCGCATGGAGTGCAGGACGATCGTGTCGCCCTTGATCCGCAGCAGGCCCAGGCGCTCGCGGTTGTGCCACGCGAACTTGGCCACCGCCACCTTCCCGGAGCGCTCCAGCGCCTGGCGCAGCAGTGTGTAGGGCTTGGTGGCGACCTGTCCGTCGGCGGCCAGGTAGTAGCTGTCACCGATGCGCAGCGGGTCGATGCTGTCGGCCGGCACGAACGCCACCACGTCGATCGCCTTCGCCGTCGGCAGCGGCATCTTGTCGAGATCCTCATCGGTGACCTCGACGATGGTGTCCTTCGTGACCTCGTAGCCCCGGCCGATCTCGCTCTGATCGAGCACCTGCCCGTCGAGCTCGCACGCCTTCTGGTAGCGGATCCGGCCCATGTCGGCCTGGTGGTACGGGTGGAAGGCGATGTTGTGGTTCTCGGTGGCCGGCAGGACCTTGATCGGGATCGTGACCAGCCCAAACGAGATGGCGCCGCTCCAGACGGGGCGTGGCATGACGACCTCCAGCAGGATGGGAAATCCAGCCTAAAACGGACAGGTGTGTGCGGCTCAGTAAAACTGTGCGACTCCCGACCTCAGGGAGCTGCGACCCGGTGGTCGGCGCGCGCTTACGTCGCAGTCGTGGTGGGATCGACGGTCATGGACAAGGCCGAAGACCATCACAGCGGGGGAGCGGGGCGGAGGGCGCAGCGCCGGCGGGCGCGGCTTGCTCTGGCAGGCCGTGCCAGAGACGCATCCGACCTCGCACTCCTTCTCGACATGCTCGCTCTCAGCCCCCAGCTGGACGGCGATGAGAATGCCAGCTGTGCGGGGACGGACCTGGCGGGGTTCAACGACGCTGTCTGACGACCGTGGGGGCGCCGTGCCCTGCCGCGCAGTGCGGCGGTGACCTCGACGATCGAAGCCGATAGCTCCCCAGCCGGCCCACAGCACCTCCCTGCCGTGCGAGGCGTGGAAGGCCGCTCGCCGGTGGACGCCGGTTGGTGGCAGGCCGTGGGCGGCCGTACGACGTCCCCCGCCACCTTCGGTCCGCGACGGTGGCGGTCCGGCGAGGCGCAGGTGGTCAGCCCGTCGGCCCGGGCGTGAAGCGGGGGATGTCGGCCGGGGAAAGGTCTGGGCGGGGCCGGTGCCAGCGGGCGGGGTGCCGCCAGCGCCCGGCGCTGTCGCGGGCGACGTCGACCCCGACCTCCACAACCAACTCAGGCCGCACGAGGGTGACGTGCAGGCTCTCGCGGGTGCCCCACCCTGCGGAGAACGTCCAGCCCTCCCACGGGTGCCCGTCTGCGGCCGGGGTGAGCAGGCGGGCGACGGCCCGGCCCGCGGCCTGGGGCAGGGTGGTGCTGCGGCCGACGTAGCGCAGGCGCCCGCCGGTGTCGTACCGGCCGAGCAGCAGCGTGCGGGGCGCGGCCGGGGAGCCGGTGAACGCCCCGACGACGGCGTCCTCGGTCTCGCGGACCTTGTACTTGCGCCACCCGCGCACGGACGGCTCGTAGACGCCCTCCAGCCTCTTGTAGACGACGCCCTCCACGCCGGCCGCTGTCCAGTGGGTCAGCCACTCGCGGACGGTGCCCTCGTCGGTGGTCGACGGACACAGCGCCCACGGCGCGGCGAGCCGATGCTCGACGAACAGCTTCTCCAACGCCTCCCGGCGCCGCCGGTAGGGCCACCGAGTCGTGTGCATGCCCGCCAATCGCAGCAGATCGAAGGCGGAATCCGACGGGTTCGCGGATTCATACACCTCCCTGATGGGGAACTCGCGGACCTTTGGCTGGTCAAAGTGGAGTTGGGCGTTAGGTTGCGCGAAAGTGATCTGGACCGTGGAAGGGGATGCGGCCTGTGAGCGACCCGGTCTTCCTTCATGGCCGGCTACGCCACCGCGACGGTCTGGCTGATCTCATGACCGTGACTACACGCTCCCCCCCCTCGTGCCGCCGCTGGCCCCGGCAAGGCTGCGATCTCGCCCTCACAGGCGTCATCATCGACGGCAAATGGATGTCACCGGCGCGGTGTTCTCCGACGCCAATATGGGCTGGCTGTGTCAAATTGCCGCCGCGGCTATTTACGGTTGCGACTCTGGTCTCCCCCGATACCGCCGAGGAGCGTTCCGTCGAGCTCGCTGCAGACATACTGCGCCTAATACTCCAGCTGTAGATCGTGGTCTTCACCGTTTGTGGATGGATCGCCGGATGCTTGCAGATCAGCTGTCTCGGAGTGTCCTGACGACCGCGATGGCCTGATCCAGCAAGTCGATGGGACACCCCCAGTAGTCATAGATGCCGCCGCGGGCGCGGTTGCTGCCACAGACAACAAATACGCCGGTCCCCAGCTCAACCTTGAGGTGGGTGGCCAGCCAGCCGACGAAACCGCTGTTGTCCACATGATCGGCGAAGTGGAAGGAGAAGATTCCGAAGCGTTCGACGTCGTCGCCCTCCTGGGTGAGCGGAACCAGGCGGCTCTAGCTCTCCCGGTCCCGAACGACTGCCAGCGTCTCGGCGGAGAGCGCCGGCGGCTGGTCGGCCGGAGACTCTTCAAAACACCAGACGCCGTCGTGCACGACGAGGTCAGCCTGAGCGATCACACGGCGTAGCCGCTGCTCTGTCTGTTCCGCAGTCTCCATACTCACACCGACCATCAGCGAGACTCCTTGATCCGTGAAGCCGTGGTCCCACCCGGGGATCATCGTGCGATCGCCTCCTCTGTCGGAACGCAGGCTCTTGACAGGGCAACCGTCGTCGCAACGCCCACGCCGTCTCGTCTATTTCGCACGCGGCCTTCCTCGTCTCCGGAGACTCCGACGAGCAAGATCGTGATCTTCATATGGTGGCTGCTTGTCGTCGGTAGTGGCAGGCCCGTGCGCGGGCTTGATGGCGGCGTCGCCAGTCGGACCAGGACAGTCGGTGGGCCGTGGCGTGGACGGGCTGGACGATCAGCGTGAGGAACAGGCGCTGGATCTCGTTGCAGGACAGCGGGATCAGGTCTTCAGGTTCGGAAGCGTTGACGTGTTCGTCAGCGCGGAGGACGGCGAGGAAGGCATGCGCGAGCATGGCCAGGGTGACCCAGCGAACCCAGGACGGATAGCGGCGGACCTGGTGCTCGTCGAGGCCGGCCAGGCCCTTCTCGGTCTGGAACGTCTCCTCCACCTTCCACCGTGATCCAGCGACCTTGACCAGGCAGGTCAGCGACACAGGTCCGGGCGAGTAGCAGCGGTAGTAGGCGAGTTCGCCGGTGCTGCGGTTGCGGCGGATCAGCAGCTGATGGCGGGCGGGCCGCTCCTCGGCGAGGTCGATGACGGCCCAGTCGTAGCGCGGTAGCCCTTCGCGCCGGCGCCTGCGGACAGCTGCTGCCAGGCCCGCTTCGGCAGCTTCTTCGCCAGGACGTTGGCGCGGAGCTTCCCGGCATCGGTGATGACTTCGGCGGAGCAGGCTACGGCCAGCACGTAACCGACGCCGCGCGCCTCCAGAGCTGCCCGCAGCTTCGGGTTGCCGCCGTAGACCTCGTCCCCGGCGACCCAGCCGGCCCGGTGCCCGGCGTCCAGAAACGTGGGATGTAGAGCTCGCGGTCCACCGCGGCGTGTCCGCGGGCGCCGGCGTAGACGAGGTAGACGGCGACCTGGGAGTTCTCGATCCGCCCGGGGACCCGTATTTCAATAAGTGCTCGGCAGAGGGGTGTTGGTGGGAGTCTGAGATATGACCCCGTGTCTGTCAGGCCGCGTTGCCGCTCGTGCTCTGCGAGCCAAGTTCGATCAGATCCTGCCGCACTTCGATGAGCGCCGCCGTCGGTTGTACCTGGCCAGTGAGGCGACGGCCCTGGCCGCGGCGGGATCGTCCGGGTCGCCGCCGCCTCCGGCACCAGCACTGCAACCATCGCGCGAGGCATGGCCGAGTTGGCCGGTCGCTCCTCACCGACCCTGCGGGTCCGGGCTCCAGGTGCGGGCCGCAAGCGGCTGACAGATGCCGACCCTGGTCTGCTGCCCGCGCTGGAGTCGCTGATCGAGCCGCACACCCGAGGCGACCCCGTCTCCCCGTTGCGGTGGACCACGCTGTCGTTACGGGCCCTGGCCTCGACCCTCACCACACAGGGCCATCCGGTCAGCGCTTCAACCGTCGGACACCTGCTGCACACCCTGGGCTACAGTCTGCAGGGAACCGCGAAGACAACAGAGGGCATCAGCCATCCGGACCGCGATGCCCAGTTCTCCCACCTGAATGCCACCGCTGCCGCGTTCCTCAACGATGCCCAGCCGGTGATCAGCGTCGACACCAAGGCCAAGGAATGGCTCGGCAACCGTGACCGGCCCGGTCGCACCTGGCGGCCGGGCAAGAACGCGATCAAGGTGGACTGCCACACGTTCACCACCAACGACCAGCCCATGGCGATCCCCTACGGGATCTACGACATTGCCAACAACAGCGGATGGGTCAACGTCGGTACCGACCACGACACCGCCCAGTTCGCGGTGGAGTCCATCCGACGCTGGTGGCAGCACCGCGGACGGGCGGACCACCCGAATGCCGGCAGGCTCCTGATCACCGCCGACTCCGGCGGCTCCAACGACCCCCGCCGCTGGACCTGGAAAAGCAACCTTGCCACCTTCGCACGAGAGAGCGGACTGGAGATCACGGTCTGTCACCTACCGCCGGGGACTTCGAAGTGGAACAAGATAGAGCACCGGATGTTCTGTCACATCACCGCGAACTGGCGGGGGCGGCCGCTGACCAGCTACCAGGTCGTCCTCGAGACCATCGCCGCCACAACAACCAAGACCGGCCTGACCATCGAGGCCGAACTGGACACAGGCAGCTACGGCCTCGGCATCAGCATCACACCCGCCGAGTTCCACGCCCTTCCGATCACACCCAACACCTTCCACGGTGACTGGAACTACACACTGTCTCCCGTGCCACCGCGACCGCCAGACGCGTCGGCAACGACACACCGGACCGACCCGGCCCTGACCGCGATGCTCACCGATCCGGCCCTGACCGGCATGTCACGAACCGCCTTCGAGTACTTGGTGGCGGTCTCGGAGCCTTTCTGGGACGCCTTGGCCGAGGCAGCATTCCAGCGACGCTTCCACCGCCCGCGCAGCTACCGCCACCCACAGACCAGCAGCGTGGACCACACCCACCGGCTCCTGGCAGCCATCCTCCGCCGCCGCAGAGCGATGACCATGACGTTCCTGGCCCAACTACTGGGCGTCAACCGCACCAACCTGTCCATCCAGTACCAGGACGCAAAACGGCTCCTGGACCTGCACCGGATCCTCGTCACGCCGATACCCGGATCGCCCGCCCGCACATTGGAACAGCTACACGCCCGAACAACTCCCGCGGAAACCCGTCGCTGACAGTTATTGAAATACGGGCCCCGGCGGTGCCGGTGTACTGGCGCTGGACGCCGACGGTGTGGGTGCCCTTCTTCACGTCGCCGGTCTCGTCGACCACCAGCACCGCAGCCTCGTCTTGCAGGTGCTCGACGATGTAGTCGCGGACGTCGTCGCGCACCGCCTCGGCGTCCCAGGCGGCCCGGCACAGCAGGTGCTACATGCCGTGCGGGGTCGCTTCCCCGGCCCATTCGGCGATCGTCCAGCAATTCTTGCGCGGCAGGTCCGCGAGCAACCCGAGTACCAACCGACCTGTCCGACGCCGGGGTTCGACCCGCGCGAACCGTCCGGCGATCCGCCCCATCAGGGCCTCGAAGCTCGTCCGCCAGCGAGCGGGATCTATGCTGTGACCTGCGGCCACCGTCTCTTCGTTTGTCCACACAACTCACGATGATCAACGGTGGCCGCAGCCGTGCCTGCACCGACCCCACCAGCAAGATCACGATCTACAGCTGGAGTACTAACTGCCGGCGGGGTTCACGGGGTTGAGCCTGGTGTCGATGACGTCGAGGTTGTCGACGTCCAGGAGGGGGCTGATGAGTTGGGCGGAGAGTTCCGCCCTGACCTTCATCGCCGCGTTGCCGGCCCGGCTTGCCGCCTGGACTGCGTCAGGCCGCCGCGGGTCGTCGTCGGACAACGAGATCAGGGTGGCGATGCGCCTGGTGAACAGATCCAGCGCGTCCAGGATCGCGGTCTGCTCCTCCTCTTCGATTCTGATCTGACTCTCTTGGAAGCCACGCTGGCTTGCCTCGGTGGCCACGATGAGGAAACCCTCACTCACCCCGTCATAGATCGCCTCGCTCACCGCGTTCCTGGCCGCCAGAGCAGCCGTCGCGAAGGATTCGGCATCTACCCGCCGTGGCCCTGAGTCCAGGTTGAACATGAGCAGGTGCATCCAGTCACCGATCCGTCGGCGGATGAGAGCGACGCGTGCCAGCCGGGCCATACGCCGCTCATCGGCCCTGACGGCTTCAGCCTGCGCCTGCGCCAGTTCGCGCTGCCGTTCGGCTTCCCGCAGGGCTTCCTTCTGGGCCTTCACCGGACCCCAGTACGCGGCACCGGCCGCGATGGCTGCTCCGCCCAACCCACCAAGCAGCCCGTAGAGCGCGTCTTGCATGCCCCCGCCTCCAGCCCTTTCGGAAGTGTCCCTGGCACAGTCGTAAAGGTCGCGGTCTTGCCCCACAAGACCGCGCGCCCCACGGGGCCACCTGACCGGCGCCTTCACCCTCCGTTCCGCGTCTGGCCCGGCAGCACCGCCGCTCCGAGGCGGTGCGCCTGGACCCCTACGGCCGTCCCTCCGCCGGCACGGTCCGGCTCTCCTGTTCCCGCCCGGCCTGCGCCGATCAGCGCTTGCCGAGCGCCGCTGCGGGGCGCAAGGCAGCGGTCGGACACGGCAACATGCACCTGGCCCACATCCGTACGGGCGGCGGACCTCGCCCCGGGGCGTGGTGTGGCTGCCGCACCGCCGACTGCGCGTGGCACACCCCCGACCTCGGCACCCTCCCCGGCAGGCGTGCCGAAACGCGGCCGGTGACCGGGCAGGTGCGGTGCGGGGGCCCGGTGGTCCTGGCGGTGTACGCGGACCGTGCCGGGCGACTGTGGCGAATCGCGGAGATGTGCGCGCGCTGCGCGGCCGCCACCCCCAACTGCCGGGTGCTGGACACAGCTGTACCGCCACTCCGCCTCGCCCCGGACGGGGCCGAACGCCGCGGCGGGCGAAGCAGTGGGGGAAGATCGCGCAGCGGATCGTGCCTCACGACCTTCAGCCCGACGTGCTGCGCGTGGAACTCATCGAGCTGGGCGATGCGTTCCGCGCCTATCATCAGCGTGCTGAACGAGCGTGTCCAGCAGCCGATCGACGAAGACCAGCTTGTGCTTTGCGCCGCGCCCACGGCCCGGCGTCGCGGGCGTGACGTGAGGGCAACCTGATGCCGTTCATGCCACAACGGGCCGACCTCCGCGACCAGTTCAGCAATCATTTCGGGCGTCATCCCCGTGATCCATTGGCTCCCAATAATTGCTGCACGTACCCGAGTCCCCACTGCACCGGCCATGATCAACGATCACACGACAGGCACACCACTGCCAACCGTGCACGAGTCGTAAGGGAAACCCCTCCCGTCCGAGTTGCTGATCAAGTCCATGAGAGTGACGCTGTCATTAGCGTGATGCTCGGTCCGACGGGCGTCCTGTGAGAACGGAGAGATCCGTGGCCCTCACTGTTAACGCGGTAACTATCGACGTACAGGACCGTATCAACGGGGTGCATCGGTACGACGGCACCGGAACTTCCTGGACTCAGATCAGAGGAGCGGTCACCGTCGGCGAGACTGTTGGCGGAGGATGGGGAATTGTTGTTGGAGGCACTGGCGGCGAAACGGGCCAGGTGCTCGGCTACAGCGGCACCCCCTTTGACTGGTTCTCTATGGGCGAGCGTGGTGCGACATACGCCGTCTCCCATGAAACGGTCTACAAGACAACTCCAGACGGTAGTCAGGTACTCCAGTTTGATGGCTTCGAGGATTCCACACCACTCTGGAGTAAGGTCGGCGGCTCTGCGTCCCTGGCTGTAGCAGGTTCCGTTGGCGTAGTGGCACAGATGCCCGATCTTCAGGGTGACACATTCCTCTACACCGGAAATCCTGACGACTGGGAAAACATCGGGCCAGGGGGGAATTCGTACGCAATCGCGGATACGATCTATCGATCGCATCCCCTCGGCACCAAGGTGTTTAAGTACAAGGGCACCGGAACTTCCTGGGACGACATTGGCGGCCCTCCTGGTGGTGTGGCCAGACTTTTTGGCGGAGGCTTCGGCCTATTCGCCACAGCTCTTGATGCGAGTGGCGTCTTCCGGTATCGAGGGACACCAGGCAACTGGGATCGCATCGGCGAGCAGACCGGATCCTGTGCGGTCGCAGACGATACGGTGTATCGCGTGGGTGGCGACGGGAGTGTATTTCGGTACAACGGGTCCGGGGACTCCTGGTCGTCCATTGGTCGCCCCGACCGCGTATTCTCCATCCTCGTCGCTAGCGACTAAGCTTAGCTGAGCTTGGCGTTTATCCTCGCTCGTCACCCGACCTGCTGATCTGCGGTGTTTCCGGGGACGGCGGAGGCGGCCGTTCTCCACGCTTCGAGATGTCGAGTCATGAAGCACCAGAGAACGGCCGTTGTGGATGAGTCTGTCTGCCGAGGTGTCCGGACGCGAGGCGTTGGATGTGTTGTCCCGCTTTCGTGTCGAGTTCTACGACTGCCTGTATGCCCGGGCTGACGCGCTCTTCGAGCTGACCGACGCGGTGCTGTGCGCGGAAGGGCCGGTGAACACCCTGGTCGAGCTGTCGCTGACGGCCGAGCACCGGCGTGGACACGGCGCCTTGTATTCGGGGCTGGACCGCGGCCGGATTGAACCGACGCGTCTGCGACGCACTCTGGCCGGCCTACCGCTGCCGAAGACGACCGACGGGCGGATCGTACTGGCCGTGGACGTGAGCAACTGGCTCCGCCCCGACGCTCCCACCAGCGACGGCCGGCTGTTCTGCCACGTCTACGCACGCGGCGACCGCGGCAAGGACCAGTTCGTCCCAGGCTGGCCGTACTCCTTCGTCGCCGCTCTGGAAACAGGCCGCACCTCCTGGTGCCGGCTCCTGGACGCCCTGCGGCTCGGACCCACGGACGATGCGACACTCGTCACCGCCGCCCAGCTCCGCGAGGTCGTGGAACGCCTGGCCCACGCGGGACACTGGAAGCCGGGCGACCCCGAGATCCTGATCGTGATGGACGCCGGCTACGACGTCACCTACCTCTCCCACTCCCTGCGGGACTTGCCGGTCGTGCTGCTCGGACGACTGCGCTCGGACCGCGTCATGCTCCGCGACCCGGGCCCCGCCCGCTCCGGACCGAAGGGCGGCCGGCCCCGCCGACACGGCGGCATCCTCACCTTCGCCAAGCCCGACACCTGGCACCAGCCCGACGTCACCACCGCCACGGACACCACCCGCTACGGCAAGGCAGAGACGACGGCCTGGAACCGTATGCATCCCCGACTCACCCACCGCGGCCCCTGGCTGGAGCACGCGGACGACGAACTACCCGTCCTGCACGGCACATTGATGCGCCTGACGGTCGAGCGCCTGCCGGGCGACCGCGAACCGAAACCGGTCTGGCTGTGGTGCTCCGCAACCTCGGCCACGTCGGCGGACGTGGACCGGTGGTGGCAGGCCTTCCTCCGCCGCTTCGACCTGGAACACACCTTCCGACTGATGAAACAGACCCTCGGATGGACCGCACCGAAGATCCGCCGCGCCGACACCGCCGATCTGTGGACCTGGCTGATCATCGCCGCACATACCCAGCTTTGTCTCGCCCGGCCCCTCACCGAAGACCTCCGACGGCCCTGGGAACGACGAACCGAACCCCGTCGCCTCACCCCCGCCCGGGTCAGGCGGGGGTTTCGCAACGTCCGTGCGACCGCGGCCGTCTCCACCACGACGTGAAGAGGCCCCGGATCCGGCTGGCTGGCTACCGGCGCCTGCGCCTTCCCGCCTTCGGAGAGGTCCGCCTCCACGAGTCCGCCAAACGCCTGCAGCGTCGCATCGACCGCGGGGAAGCCGTCGTGCAGTCGGTGACCGTCTCTCGTGCCGGGCACCGCTGGTACGCCTCCGTACTGTGCAAGGTCACCTCGCACGTTCCCGCTGGCCCCTCGCGCGCGCAGCAACGACGCGGCACGGTCGGCGTCGACCTCGGGGTCAAGGTCCTCGCCGGACTCTCCCAGCCCCTGACCGAAGATGATCCGGACAGCATCCTCATCTCCAACCCCGCCCCCCTGCGTTCCGCCGGCTGCCGCCTGGTGAAGGCGCACCGTGCGTTGGCGCGTACCCAAAGGGGATCCGCTCGTCGGGAGAAGGCCAAGCGGCGCGTCGCGAGGCTGCATCACGAGGTCGCGTTGCGCCGTGACACTGCCCTGCATGCGCTGACGAAACGACTGGCGACCAGTTTCGCCACGGTCGCTGTCGAAGACCTGCACGTGGCGGGCATGACCCGCTCGGCCCGCGGCACCGTCGCCGCCCCAGGCCAACGGGTGCGGCAGAAAGCCGGCCTCAACCGGGCGATCCTCGACTCCGCCCCCGGCGAGCTGCGCCGCCAGCTCGCTTATAAGACTTCTTGGACGGCTCCCAGCTCGCGGTCCTGGACCGCTGGTGGCCCTCCAGCAAGACCTGCTCGCACTGCGGCTGGCAAGACACAAGCCAGACGCTCGCCGACCGGGTGTTCCACTGCGCCACCTGCGGCCTCTCCATGGACCGGGACCTGAACGCCGCCCGGAACATCGAACGGCACGCCGTGGTCGCAGACCCTGTTCCACCCGTCGCCCCCGGTAGGGGGGAGACGCAAAACGCCCGTGGAGTCCCCTTCAGACTTCCGGCCCCTCGGGGCCGGAAGCAGGAGACAGCGAAACGGGAAGGCACCGGACCACCCGGCACGGTGTCACCTCGGCGGAGTAATCCACCGACGTTCCCCAACCCGCGCCAAGAACAGGCAAACCTGTTCTAACGCTGCACGGGGCATCATCGAGTGCAGCCCGTACGCGTAGGGAACGACCGGCCGCTACCCCGCCAAGGCGGCGGTCCCTGGTGCAGCCCGTATGCGTAGGGAACGACCGTGGCACATCCGCGACCTGTCCGTCCGCCAAGTGCAGCCCGTACGTGTAGGGAACGACCGAAGCAGGTTTCGACGGGGGAGAGAGACGGAGGCCTCGTGCAGCCCGTACGCGTAGGGAACGACCGACTGCAGGCGAACACCCCCGGAGCGAGCCCACCCCATGGTGTAGCTCGTACGCGTAGGAAACGACCGAGCCGTATATAGGACGCAGCCTAAGCTTGACGTTTATCCAGCTCTGCTGCTTGTGATGGTTGTCGTGAGGTCCGGTTGGCCCTGTTTCCCGACGGTGCGTTCGCGTGCACGGTGCTTGTTCTTCGTGCCGATTGGTCGGCCTGGGCCTGCGGTGCTGGGTTTCGGTGCACCGGCCGGTTGAGGGGCCTTGCCGTGGAGGCGGCGAAATCCTCGGCGGACCCGTGCAGGGGTGAGACGTCCTTGGCGTGCGGGCCGCTCCCAGGGTCTGCGAAGGTCCTCGGCAAGGGGCCGGGCCAGGCGGAGTTGGGTGTGGGCGGCGATGACCAGCCAGGTCCAACGGTCAGCGGCGGCCGGCTCGCGGAGTTTGGGAGCCGTCCAGCCCAGCGTCTGCTTGAACATCCTGAAGGTGTGTTCCAGGTCGAATCTGCGCAGGAACGCCTGCCAGAGCCGGTCCACGTCCCCGGCGGTGGCATCGGTGGCCGACCACCACAGCCAGATCGGCCGGGGGTGGCGGTCGCCGCGAAGGTGGTCGACCCGCAGACGGATGACGGTGCCTTCGATGATCGGCAACTCTCCGGGATGGTCGGCCCAGGCCGAGCGCCGGGTCAGCAGTGGATGCAGGCGGTCCCACGCCGTGGCGACGGCCTGCCCGTAGTGAGTGGTGTCGGTCACCGTGGTGATGGACGGGACCGGCAGGGTGGCCGGGTACTCGAAGGTGAACTCTGCCCCGTGCTTGGGTTTACGCCCGCGCTTGCCCGCCGGCTGGGGCGTAGGCGGAAAGTACAGGACTCGGTCCGAACGCATCCGGCCCAGTAACTCCACGGGCAGGTCCGCGAGCAGGAAGGCCAGGCGGGTCACGTCGTAGCCGGCATCAAAGACGACGAGGACGGGCGGGTCGCCGATCTGCCACTGGCCTGCCACATACAACCGCTGGAACACCTCTCGGACCTGGCCGGCGGTGACGGCGATCGCGTCGTCCCAGGGCCGCAGCCGGAGCACGTCCAACACGGCCGTCCACGAGGTCCGGCCCGGCTCCACAGCGGCAACGAAGGAGTAGGGCCAACCGGGGATCATCTGGGCCGAGCCTCTGCCTCGCCCGTATGTGTGGCAGAACATCCGGTCCGGGCTGGTATTCGCGTCCGGCCGCAACCAGTTGCTCACATCGACCGCCAGGACCAGCCGCCCCGACGCCGTGCGGGGAAGCGGCAGCCCTGCCAGCGTCCTGCGCAGGCGTGCCACATCCAGATCCCCGCAGTTCAGGCCGCCGTACAAGGCGCCATGCCCACGCCGGTGCTCAGGCTCCAACGACAGCTCGACCAACGTCCTCACCGGACCATCCGCGCACAGCAGGGCATCACTCAGCTCGAACAGCGCATCGCGCCGCCCGGTCAGACAGGCATAGAGCTCCGTCCGGAAGCATGACAGTTCGGCAAACGCATCCCGCGGGACGCCGTGTTGCAGCACACTCATATCTACGGCCTTCGTGTTGATCCCATGCCTCTGTGACGGAGCACAGGATCAGGCGAAGGCCGCTCTTACGTCCGGAACTCAGGCAAACCCATCAGCAAGTTCGAGGCCGTGTTCGACGGCAGACCATAAACGCCAAGCTAAGAAGCCGTATCTCAACCGAACATGATCGCTTGATTTGTGCTGGTCAGGAATGGTCTAGCTCTGAAGGAGGGAGACATCCGGCGTCTTGTTTCCGCTCTGTGAGTGAGGGGTGCGCGATGGCGTCGGTGCTGGGAGTGCTGGAGGAGCGGGAGACAGCGGCCCGGGTGCGGGTGGAAGGGCTGCGGGAGGAAGTCGCCCGTTTGGCTGGGGTGTTGGAGGCCGCCGAGATCGAGCTGGACCGGCGGGTGATCGCGCGGGAAGAGCTGGTCGAGGCCCTGGCAGCCTCGGTTGCCGGGACCACCGCAGTGACCGAGGTTGAGGCGGAGCGGGAAACCGCGCCCGCGCCGGTGCCGGGCTCGATCGTGCCACCCTGGCGCGAAGGACTGCCCGTGACGGTGCTGGCGCCGGACTACCAGCGGATCCTGGGCGTGCTGGAGGAGCGGCAGTCGGCGGGCCAAGGACCGCTGAAGGCCAGGGAGATCACGGTGGGGCTGGGCTTGGAGACGACGCCGGCGAAGGTCGAGGGGGTGCGCTCGAAGGCCAGGCGCCTGGTGGAGCGCGGGTGGCTCATGCAGGAGACGTCGGGGATGTTCAGAGCCGGCCGGCGGCCCGTGTCCGCGCCAGACGCCGGCCCATCCGCGTGACCATCGACCACCGGATCATCGCCTCGCTGCTGGCTGGCAACGTCTCGTAGTCCCGGGCCAGTCGGCGCGAATGCATCAACCACGCGAACGTGCGCTCTACCACCCAACGCCTCGGCAGCACCACGAACCCCGCCGTATCGTCGGTGCGCTTGACGACCTCCAGGGTGAGCGCGAGTTTCTGCCGGCACCAGTCGACCAGGCCGCCGGTGTAACCGCCGTCGGCCCAGACCAGGCAGATGTCGCGGTGCAGGCGGCGTAGCCGCTGCAGCAGACCCACCGCGGCATCCCGGTCACCGATGTTCGCGGCGGTGACCGCGACGACCAGGAGCAGACCGAGGCAGTCGGTCACGATGTGCCGCTTGCGGCCGCCCACCTTCTTCCCGCCGTCCCATCCGCGCGAGACGGACGGCACCGAGGCCGCTGCCTTCACCGACTGCGCATCGATGATCCCGGCCGTCGGCTCCGCCTCACGGCCCTCCTGCTCACGCACCCGTCCGCGCATCCGGTCGTGGAACTCTGTGGTCAGCCCGTGCTCGCGCCAGCGGCGGAAGAACGCGTAGACCCGGCCCCAATCAGGGAAGTCCACGGGCATCGCCCGCCAGGAGATCCCGCCCGCGACCAGGTAACGGATCGCGTCCAACATCTGCCGATGGCAGTAGCCCTCGGGCTGCCCGCCCCGTCCCTGAAGCCAGGCCGGCACCGGCACCAAAGGCCGGATGGCCGCCCATTCCGCATCCGACATGTCCGAGGGATACCGGCGTTCCCGGTCCGGATGGTCGGCCGCGTTGCCGTACACATGCGCGAGGCAGTCACACGATGGAGCAGCCGAGTTGAACTGAACGGGTTCGGACGCGTACAACAACGACACCAGGGCCTCCCGGCACTGCTCGGTTAGATTCGCATCCCCGAGCTACCGAGAGGCCCTGCCTTCATGCGCGCACAACGGGAAGATCACCCCGGCGGGAAACCTGTTCGACCCACACGTTCCATGTTCGATTGAGATACGGCTACAAGCAGCACCCAGTGGACAAAGTGGAGATCATGGCGCTGATGGACTCAGTGCTGGGCTGGGACCTCAGCAGCCGCGACAGGCGAGAGCCGCCCCCCGAGACTGTTGAGGCAGCGCTCAAGCAGTTGGCCCAGCACGCCGTGTCCCTCGGTCGTGACCTCGACGCCCACATCCGCGCCCTGCCGCGAGGTGACGACGTTCGCCGGCCTGCTGCCGTCACGCTGGAAGAGGCGAGCCGCCGCCTCCAGGCCACGGCTCGGTCACAGGGAGGCGCGCTGCGTGCGCATAACCTCGCCCGCCTGGTCCAAGCCCTCACCGCGGTGAGCGTGGACGCAGAGCGGCGCATCCACGAGCTCCTGGCCGCCAGAGCCACGGCCCGCGAGGCGCCCGCCGGAGAGCGAGGCTGGCCGTGAAGCTGCCGTTCTCCCTCCAGCTCCGGCCCCGGAGTGAGCCGCTGATGGCTCGCCTGTTGGCCGTGGAACGGGCTATGCCCCTCGTGGAGGCCGCCCGTACTGTTCGCCACCCATTCCTGGGAGTAGCCCCGTGTTCGCACCCTTACCGGCGCCGCCTCACTACGCGCCCGCGATACACCCGTTGACCCCGGTCGAGAAAGCCTTCCTTACGAGCTACGCCCTCGGTGACAGCAGGCGCCACAGGAAATGGGGCTACGAGCGGCGCGACATGGAGCACTACGCGCAGAGCGTCAAGACCAAGATGCGAGCTCGTACGAAGCGATGGCCCGAACTCGTCTACCGGGCAGTGGTCCATCAGGAAATTCCCCCGCCGCTCCCACGCCGCACAGAGGTCAGCCTCGACGACCCCATGCTCTGGACGGTCAGCGGCCTCGCCGCGGGGTGGCACTCTGCCGACCTGGCCGCAGAGCTGGGCATGGACGCGCCCGCCTGGTCGGTGTGGGAGAAGCGGCTCCTCAATCGGGTCCAAGCCAGCACCATCCCCCACACCGTCTACCTCTGCGCCCGGCTCATTCCCTGGCCGTGGACGCTCGCAGGGGAATGGGACGCACTCAAGCGCATCCCAAACCAGAGCGGACTGCTGGTCCGATCTCACTGACCCCGGCCGCGTGGACCGATCCACGCGGCCGGCCCCCGCCCGGCGAGACCCCGCGTCCGCCGCGCGGGAAGGGGGCTCGTGCCCGCCCCTGCCCTTGCGCCCGCCCGAGGAGACCGGCGATGAAGCAGCGCCTCGCGAAGACCCGGGCGGCCGTGCGCCGCCACCTCGTCCTCACGGTCACCACCGCCGTGCTCCTGCTGGCCGTCGCCGCCACGGGCGCGGCCGAGTTCACGGCCCGCACCGTGATCCAGAACCGCATCGCGAAGGCGGCACCCGCTCTCGGCAGCAGCCTGGCGGTCAGCGTCGCCGGCGACTGGGCCCTGTGGGACCTGGCGCACGAGGGCATCCCCCGACTCGACATCAGCAGCAGCGACGCCCGCCTCGGACCGCTCCCCCAGGTTCGCGTCCGCGCACGGCTCGACGACGTCCGCCTCGGCGAACGGGCCACCGTCGGCAGCGCCTCCGCCCCGGTGACCGCCTCCACCCAGTCGATCGCCGCCGCGATCCGGACCGCCGCACCGTCCGTGCAGGTGGCCGCGGTCACCACCGACCCGGCGAAGGGAACCATCGTGGCCGCCGTTGGCCCGGGCGGCGCCGGGCAGCTGACGCTGCGTCCCGTACTCGCGGACGGAAGGGGCACCCTCGCCGTCGACGGGCTCACCGTGTTCGGCCGCTCCGTCCCCACCGGCCGGCTCGGGATGGGCGACGGCGGTCTCGGACCGGAGCCGGGCGCGCGGAAGGAATACCCGCTCGGGCTCAAGGCCACGTCCGTACACGTCCAACCGGACGGCCCGTACATCGCCCTGACGGGCGGCCCCGGCACCCTGAACGGCGCGTGATGCCGACGGGTGTCGCCCTCGTACACCCGGCGCTGCTCCTCGGCCTGGACCGGATTGCCGGTGAGCGGGTCGAAGTCCTTCGCCGGGGCGAGGTGGATCCGGCGCGCCCAATGGCGTTCTCCCAGCTCGTGTGCCAGCCTCGGAGATGCCTTGGGAGCGCCCCGGTACCTGGGACGGCGCCGGCCGCACAGCGTCGATCCGCGGTTCCCGCTGCAGCCGGAGTTCTACGGCGAGGAGGGGAAAGCGGCCGCAGGAGGCCATTCCCACTGATCCCCACCGGCGGTCATCATGCCCTGCCGGTGTGTACCCCACCCCCTTCCGGACAACTCGGTGACGCCGGGCCGATGGTGCGGCCTGCCCTCCCGGACGTCCGGCCCTTCCACCTGGAGCGGCTGTGCACCTCAACGACGTGGTCCACTGCGAGATCCATCCCTCGATCGGTATCGCCCGAGTGGGCGACAGCCCCGACGGCTTCTTTCTCGGCTCCGAGAGCCCGGGCATCGCGGCACGGCCCGACGGAGGCTTCAAGGACTCCCTCGGCCGGGTCAAACGCCAGGCCGCCCGGTTCCGGGTGTTCGGGTACGACCGGGACGGCAACGTCCTCGGCGAGATCACCTCGGCCGAGGCGCAGATCACCTGGACCGCGGAACTGGCCAACGCCAAGGGCGAGTGGTTCGAGTTCGCCGGGCGCTCCCAGCAGTCCACCGCGGACTCCCGCCGCCGCAACCGGCACATCGACCCCGCCGACGCCACCGCCCGTGCGCGACTGGTCGTCCGGCCCGGTCCCCGCAGTGTGACCGGGCCGTCCCAGAGCGGCGAGGACGCCCGTTTCGACACCGGGACCTTCCTGGGGACACCGGTACCGCTCGGTGAACTGCGTACGGACGAGGCCGGCCGGCTGCTGCTCCTCGGCGGTTTCGGGAAGTCCTTCTCGACCAAGCCCGCCAACCCCGTCCACCACTACGCCAACAACGACCACTGGAGCGACGACACCTCCGACGGGCCGGTCCACGCGACCGTGTCCCTCGGACCGGAAGGCCGGCAGGTACCGGTGACCTCGGCATGGTGCATGGTGGCACCCCCCGACTACGCCCGGACCGTAGCGAGCATGATCACCCTGTACGACGTCGCCCTGGAGGTCGCCCGCACGTCGGGCGGGCTGCCCACGCCGCCGGAGGTGTCCTTCACCCGCGACATCTACCCCATGCTCGCCCGGCCGGTCGAATTCGCGTGGGTCAGCGAAGTGGCCCGCACCCGGCACGGCGACCGTGCGAGGAACTTCTTCGCGCCCGCCCGCCTCGCCAAGCTGGCCTCGAACGCCGCCGCCGACACACCGGCGCGCCGCGCCGTCTTCCGCAGGCTCCGTACGCCGGGCGCGATGGACGTCAGCCAGGCCAACAAGGGGTTCATGCCCATCCTCGCGGCGGACGGCGACCCCCAGGAGGGCGAGCCGCAGACCTGGCTGACCCTGCTTCCGGGCCAGTACGAGCGGATGCGGCGCTGGGCCGACGGCGACTTCGTGGCCGACTGGGCCGGCCGGGTCCCCGACCCGGTCCCCTTCGACCTCCTGCCGCCGGCGGATCAGCCGCACGCCCTGGTGCGGGCCGCGCTCGAGTCGGCCTGCGGCGGGGGGTTCTTCCCCGGCATCGAGATGACGTTCATCGCCGACGAGCCGGCCACGTGGTCCGCGCCCTTCCGGCTGCGTGAAGACCTGAAGGCCGGAGATGTCACCAAGTACATGGCCGTGCCCTGGCAGGCCGACTTCCACGCCTGCAAGACCCACTGGTGGCCGGCTGCCCGCCCCGACGAGGTGCTTCCCGAGTCGGAGCTCGACGCGTTCCTCACCGGTGCGGCCGGAGCATTCCAGGAGTGGGACCGGGGCCTCGGCGACGGCAAGGATGCCGTCGGCATGAACGAGATGGTCAAGAAGTGGAGCACCCTCGGATTCATCGTGGACCGGCTTGCACCGGACGGCAGCGTGGTCAAGGTCGAGACCGAGCGCACCGCCCAGGACCCCCTGTAGGACGGGCGGGCCGGCAGGAGGGGTGCGGTGAGCGGAACCGGGTCGGGCGGCGGCGTGACGACCGGCAGCTGTGACGTTCTCGTCGCCGGTGGCGGCCCCGCCGGCTGCGCGGCGGCGCTGGCCCTCGTGCGGGCCGGGGGGGACGTCGTCATCGTCTCCCCAGCCGCAACGGCGGACTGGCAGGTCGGGGAGAGCTGTGCTCCGGCCGCCCGACCGCTGCTCGAGCGCCTGGGCCTGCTCGACCGGGTCGTCCTGGACGGACATGAGCCCTGCTACGGCTTCCAGGCTGCCTGGGGCGGGGACGCGCCCGCGGAGGTGAGCCAGGTGCTCGGCCCGCACGGCGCGGGCTGGCACTTGGACCGGGCCCGGTTCGACGCCGCCTTCCTCGAAGTGGCCGAGGCCGCTGGCGCGTCGCGGCACACCGGGCGTGTCCGCGGCATCGGGCGCCGGGAGGACCACTGGCAGCTGACGACCGATGCGGGCCGCGTGCTCCGGGCCCGGTACCTCGTCGACGCCACGGGCAGGCCGGCGCGGTTGGCCCGGCGGCTCGGTGCGACGCCGAGCCGCTCCGACCGGCTGACCGCGGTCGCTGGGCTGCTGGCCGCGCCGGGCGGGGCGGCCGGGTCGGAGCACACGTCACTCGTCGAGTCGACTCCCTGGGGTTGGTGGTACACCGCCCCGCTACCGGGCGGTGGGCAGGTGCTCATGGCCATAACGGACGCCGACCTCGTCGCCGGCACGCACCTGCACGACCGGGACGCATGGTGGGCCCAGGCGCAGCGCACCCGCCACGTCCGTCACCGCATCGCGCACCTGGACGCTCCTCCCCGGCAGCTTCGGGTGCTGGCCGCGGGCTCCTCCCACACCTGGCCGGCGGCCGGCCGGGGCTGGGCCGCGGTCGGCGACGCCGCCACCGCCACCGATCCGCTGGCTGCCCGGGGGATCGTCATGGCCCTGGCCACCGGGCTGGACGCGGCGCGGGCGATCCTGGCCGACCGCACCGGTGACAGCCGCGCCCTGACGGCGTACGCCCGGCGCATCGCGGCCCTCCACCGGGAGTACCTGCGAGCACAGGCCACGCAGTACCGACGCGAACAGCGCTGGGCTGCCGCCCCGTTCTGGCACCGTCGGCACCGGGCCCTTCCCGCGGGCCCCTCTACCTGATCCGCCCGTCCGGACGACCGGGAGCGGATCTTCAGCCGAAGACTTCGGCACCCGGGTAGGGCGCGGCTTCCCGTACGGGCGGAACGAGGTACGTGCCACCCGCGCGTACGGTCAGCAGGCGGCCGGCCGGCCCGTCCGGGCCGGGCTGCCCGCCGAAGTTGACGCTGCCCAGCCAGCCGCGCTGGGTGAGGATGCGCAGGACCCGGTCGGGGCTGTCCTGGAAACTTGCGTCGGGGCCGGTCCGGCAGCTGTACGGGGGTTGACACGATGGTGGAGCGTAGTGTGCCCGACCACCTTGAACCACTGGCGGATGACCGCCGAGGGCCCTTCGGCCACTGCGCGGCAGCCCCGTGAGTATCTGCAGAGTGGCCACCGCCAGGGAGACGGCGGTGAGGGCGCAATGCACTAGGCATCCGGGCCGACTAGTACTCCAGCCGTGCTTCTGCATTAGCGCTGGTCAACGGCTTGGGCGTGGTGAGTGTAGCGGGTTGGAATAGGGGTGGGACGGTCTTTGCTGGGCCGTCCCACGAACGTGTGGCCGCGCTGCATGTGGTGGCAACGTTCCGGGCAATCCGCCCGCATGAACGATGCACCAACAAACCCGTGAGAGGAGGGACTTGGCGAGCTGCGCTACGGCCGACCGGGGGCAATCACGGCCCCTCGCGGGGTGCCCGCGATGTTCGACGGTGGGTGCGACCGGCGCGCACACACCGCGCGGTGTCCGGGGCCCCCGACCCCGGTCAGCCGGCTTCCGTCAGGGCCGCGTGCGCGGCGGTGAGGATCTCCTCGGAGAGTGGGGAACCCGCGGTGGCCCGGGACAGCACCAGCGCGCCGAACAAGGTACACAGCCGGGCGATGCCGTCCTCGCCCCCACCGGCGGCCCCGGCCGGGGCGAGGAACGCGGCAAAGTCGGCCACCCCCTCGGTGTAGGCACGGCGGGCCTCGCGACCCTCGCCCCCGCGTGCGACGTCGACGGCGAGGGCCGCGACCGGGCAGCCGCCCGCCGGGTCGTCACGGTGCTCGACGGAGAGGTAAGCGTCGATCAGGGCCCGCTGAGCGGCATCCCGCTGCCCGTCGTACCGCTCAAGCCCGGCCTCATGGCGCCGGGCGAGCTCGGCGAAGGCGTGGGCGGTCGCCTCGTCGACGAGCGCCCCCTTGGAGGCGAACTGCTTATAGAAGGCGCCGTGGGTCAGACCGGCCGCCTTCATGAGGTCGGCAACGCTCACGTGGGTGCCCTGCTCTCGGAACAGCCGGGAGGCGGTGTCCACCACCCGCCTGCGATTTTCCTCCGCCTGCGCCTGCGATACGCGGCCCATGGCCACCTCCCATTTGGATGTCGACTGGCATCTATCGTAACTCGGTGTTTAGATTGATTGCGTAATCTAATTTATATGGGTGGCCCGACGGCCCCCGCCAGGACCAGGAGCAGACATGGAACTGAAGAACGCGGTCGCGGTCGTCACCGGCGCCAACCGGGGGCTCGGGCGGCACCTGGCCGCCCAGCTCGTCGAGCGTGGCGCGAAGGTGTACGGCGCGGCCCGGCGCCCCGAGACGGTTGACGTGCCGGGCGTCGTCCCGCTGCGGCTGGACGTCACGGATGAGGCGTCGATACGGGAGGCCGCCCGCGTGGCGTCCGACGCGACACTGCTGATCAACAACGCGGGCATCTCCACCGGCGCGACGCTGATCGGAGGCGACGTGGCTGAGGTGCGCCGGGAGATGGAGACCAACTTCTTCGGCCCGCTCGCCGCGACCCGCGCCTTCGCCCCCGTCATCGAGGGCGACGGCGGCGGCGCCGTACTCAACGTCCTGTCCGCCCTGTCCTGGTTCCACCCGGCTGGCCTCGGCTCCTACGCGGCCTCCAAGGCCGCCGCTTGGGCGCTGAGCGACGCGACCCGTGAGGAGCTGGCACCGCGCAAGATCACCGTCTCGGCGCTGCACGTCGGCTACATGGACACCGACATGGCCGCCGGCGTGCCCGCCGATCAGAAGGTCGCCGCCGCCGACGTCGCGGCCCAGGCCCTGTCCGGCATCGAGACCGGCCTGCCCGAGATCCTCGCCGACGAGACCAGCCGGTACGTCAAGCAGAGCCTGTCCGCGGCACCCCAGCCGGACGCGGGCTGACGCTCACCCCTCCACCCCTCATGCAAGGACATCTCATGCGTTACACGACCTTCGGACACCGGACCGGACTTCGCGTGTCCGAGTACGCGCTCGGCACCGCGAACTTCGGCACCGGCTGGGGCGCCGGCGCCGAGCCGGAAGAGGCCCGCCGGATCTTCGACCGGTTCGCCGAGGCCGGCGGCACCTTCCTCGACAGCGCGGACGGCTACCAGTTCGGCGAGTCGGAGGAACTGACCGGAAAGCTTGTCTCCGCAGACCGCGACCACTTCGTCCTGGCCACGAAGTTCACCCTCGGCGCCGCCCCGCAGCCGGACATCTCCAAGACCGGCAACAGCCGCAAGAACATGGTCGCCTCGGTGGAGGCCAGCCTGAAGCGCCTGGGTACCGACTACATCGACCTGCTGTGGGTGCACTTCCCCGACGAGCTCACTCCGATGGAGGAACTCCTGCGCGGACTCGACGACCTGGTGAGCGCCGGCAAGATCCACCACGCCGCGCTGTCCAACTTCCCCGCCTGGCGCGTCTCGCGCGCGGTAACCCTCGCGGACCTGAAGAACTGGGCCCCGATCGTGGGCATCCAGCACGAGTACAGCCTCGTCGAGCGCACGGCCGACCGCGAACTGCTGCCCATGGCCGAGAGCCTCGGACTCGGCGCCGCCCTGTGGTCTCCGCTCGGCGGCGGACTGCTCACCGGCAAGTACCGCGGCTCCGCCGAGGGGCGCCTGACCGACCTGGGGGCGGTCATCCACACCGAGAGCACCGACCAGAAGACCGCCGTCGTCGACACCGTCCTGGCCATCGCCCAGGAGACCGGCGTGACGCCCACCCAGGTGGCGGTCGCCTGGGTGCGCGAGCGCGCCGCCCGCTCGGTGGCCACGCTGGTCCCGATCATCGGCCCGCGCAACCTCTCCCAGCTCGACAGCTACCTCGGCGCCCTCGACGTCCAGCTGACCGACGAGCAGTACACCCGCCTGGCCGAGGTCAGCGCGGTGCCGCTCGGCGCGCCCCACGAGGGGATCGCCGCCTCCCTGGACCACCTCCAGGGAGGCGCCGCCGAACGCGTCACCGCCCCGGTCGTGCCGGTGGCCTGAAGGACGGACGCGGCCGAGTGAGCGGCACCCTCGCGCCGCAGTCACAAGAAAACGACACAAACTGTCTCGTACTGGGAGAAGCCCGGGACGAACGAAGACCCCGCCCTCCCACGGACGGGAAACGGAACGGAGACAACGATGAGGGCTTTCATGGTCGAGAAGTACGGCGGCCAAGCCGGGATGCGCGCCGCCGAGATACCCGACCCGCAGGTGGGCGCCGACGACGTCCTGGTCAAGATCCACGCGGCGAGCGTCAACCCGCTGGACCTCAGGATCCGCAACGGGGACTTCAAGGCGTTCATGCCCTACCGTCTCCCCCTTGTCCTGGGCAACGACCTCGCCGGAGAGGTCCTCCAGGTCGGGTCCTCCGTCACCCGCTTCGCGGTGGGCGACGAGGTCTACGCCCGGCCCGACAAGGACCGCATCGGCACCTTCGCCGAACTCCTCGCAGTCCACCAGGACGACCTGGCACCCAAACCCGCCACCCTCACCATGACCGAGGCCGCCTCCCTGCCCCTGGTCGCCCTGACCGCATGGCAGGCACTGGTCGAGCGCGCCCGCGTACAGCCGGGTCAGAAGGTCCTCATCCACGCGGGAGCCGGCGGCCTCGGCTCCATCGCCGTCCAGCTGGCCAAGGCACTGGGCGCGTACGTGGCCACCACCGCGAGCACCACCACCATCGGCCTTGTCAAGGAACTCGGCGCGGACGTCGCCGTCGACTACCGCACCCAGGACTTCACCGAGATCCTCGACGGCTACGACGTCGTCCTGGACTCCCTCGGCGGCAACAACCTGGCCAGGTCCTTGCGTGTCCTCAAGCCCGGCGGAATGGCCATCAGCGTCGCGGGCCCGCCCGACCCGGCCTTCGCCCGCGAACTCGGCGCGAACCCGGTCCTCCGCCTGGCCATGACCGCGCTTAGTTCCAAGACCCGGCGCCAGGCCAAGCGCCTCGGCGTGACGTACTCGTTCCTGTTCATGAAGGCCAGTGGCGACCAGCTGCGCGAACTCACCCCCCTCATCGACGCCGGGAAGATCCGCCCCCTCGTCGACTGCGTCTTCCCGTTCGACGAGACCCTCCAGGCCATGGAGTACGTCGAGAAGGGACGGGCGAAGGCCGGCAAGGTCGTCGTCTCCATGACGTAGGGCGGGCACACGCCGACATCGACCAGCTCCACCAGATCACCACCCACGTCGAGCAAGGCGTGATGCGCCCGGTCACGGGCACGGCGCCCGGCTTCGGCAGGGCCGTCATCATCAGCCCCAGCAGACCACCACCCCGCGGCGGGCGACCAGAAACACACCAGGAGAAACCATCATGAGCAGCACCGGCACCCCGAACGAACCCGTCATCACCTCGTACGCCCACGCCCCGGCCCGCACCGTCACCGCCGGCGGCGTCACCTACGCTTTTCGCGAGCTAGGGCCCAGGGGCGGCGTCCCCGTCGTGTTCTTCGTGCACCTCGCCGCGACCCTGGACAACTGGGACCCGCGCATCATCGACGCCATCGCGAAGGGCCGTCACGTCATCACCTTCGATCAGCGCGGTGTCGGGGCCTCGACGGGCCAGGTGCCGGACAGCATCGAGGCGATGGCTGATGACGCCTACACCTTCATCACGGCGCTCGGCTTCGACAAGATCGACGTCTTCTCCTTCTCCCTCGGCGGCATGGTCGCCCAGGCCCTGGTGGTGAAGCACCCCGAGCTCATCCGCAAGCTTGTCCTCACCGGCACCGGTCCCAAGGGCGGCAAGGACATCGACAAGGTCGTCGGCACCACCTACTGGGACATCCTGCGCGCCACCCTGACCCGGTCGGACCCCAAGGAGTTCCTGTTCTTCAACCGCAACGCCACCGGCAAGCCCGCCGCGCGTGCGTTCGTCAACCGGCTCAAGGAGCGCACTGCCGACCGCGATGCGAAGATCAAGGTCAAGGCATTCCAGACGCAGCTCAAGGCGATCAAGAAGTGGGGGCGCTCCACCCCCCACGACCTGTCGACGATCACGCAACCCACCCTGATCGCCAACGGCGACAACGACCGCATGGTGCCCTCGGTCCTCTCCGAGGACCTGCACCGGCGCATCAAGGACAGCGAGCTGATCATCTACCCCGACTCCGGGCACGGCGGCATCTTCCAGTACCACCAGCAGTTCGCCCCCCTCGCGGTCGAGTTCCTCGCCCGTTGACCACCGGCGAACACCGCAACTGCACGTTCGGCGACCAGGAAGAGAAGAGCAGCACCATGAGCACCTCACCGTCCGCCGCTCAGCTGGGCGTGGAGAAGAAGCACCTCACTTCCTCGATCCTGCTGTGGGTGCGCACCGACCAGCCCCGCCAGACCGGCATGGACCACTGGAAGGGACCGCACTCAGGGATCATCTCCGCCACCCCGGGCCTGGAGGAGTACCGACAGATCCACCTCGCCGAGCACAACCCGGGCCGGTGGCCGGCGACCGACGGGGTGCAGACCTCGATCCCCCCGGACCGGAAGATCGACGGCGTCGCCGAGGTCACCTTCCAATCGGCGCTTACGCCCCTGAAAGGGCGTAAGCAGACGAAGCTGGCCCACGCCGACGAGATCAACGTGTTCCGCCGCACCCTGCTCTACGCCGGCCCACCGAACTCCTCCCGCTGGTACGACGTCGCCGGCCCCGGCGAGACGGTCGGTGCCCGCACCCTGATCTACCTGCGCCGCAGAGACGGGGTCGGCGCAGGCGAGTTGCGGAAGTTCGTCAACCAGCAGCTCGTTCCCGCACTCGCCGACACTGCAGCGTTGAAGGAACTGCGCACGCAGACGTTCCTGCCCTGGAGCGAAAAGCTCTGGGACACCCCGAACGTCGCCCACGACAACCCCCACGACCAGCGATTCCA
This sequence comes from Streptomyces agglomeratus, assembly GCF_001746415.1. Taxonomy (NCBI): domain Bacteria; kingdom Bacillati; phylum Actinomycetota; class Actinomycetes; order Kitasatosporales; family Streptomycetaceae; genus Streptomyces; species Streptomyces agglomeratus. The sequence goes on along the minus strand of NZ_MEHJ01000001.1, from coordinate 52,729 downwards.
CGCCTCCCTCGTCCTCGGGTTCAGCGACAGCGCAGCACGGGACGCATTCTTCACCAGCAACGCGATCGAGGGCCTGACCAACCAGCTGGCACCGCACGCCTCCGCGATCCATGCATACGACGTCGCCGCCGCCTTGACCTTCGTCAAGAACGGCGACATCCTCCCGCGCTACCAGGAGTGAACGGCCAGAGCATGGAGCAGATCCGACGGACCTGCTGAGCAAGCAATCCACCCGCCCCGGACTGGGCGCCACCCGGTGCTCGGGAATATGGCTTGTCTCGAATGACGCCTCCCACCAGCTGGCGCATCAACGTGGACGGCCCAGCGCCGCGAGGCATACGCCAACGACCTGGATGCCCCCACCTCGCTGGTCGGCGTCACCGCCAGGTCCAACCGCAGCAAGTCCGACCAGGACCCGGGCACCTGGATGCCGCCCAGCGCCGACGTCCACTGCCAGTACGCCGGCGAATGGACCGCAACCAAACTCCGCTGGAACCTGACCATCGACCCGCAGGAACAGGCCGAGCTGCTCGACCTTGCCGAGCAGTGCCCGACCACCGAAGTCCACTTCGAACCCGCCCCGTAACGAAACGCTGGCGCCCCTTGCCGGCCTTGCTTGACGGTGACAGGGGGCGTTCTCATGCCCTGGGCCGAGCACCCGCTGCGCAGCCCGGGCCAGCGCTCATGTACGGAAACGCTGGCCTGCCGACGGACCGGATCGCTCGTTGCCGACCGCTCGCAACGCATTCCAGTCACAACCCTGTTGTATGGCTGGAACCAGTGCAATGCTGTGACGGCGGTGATCCTCTTTCCCCCAAGGCGGAGATCCCTCACCCTGGCCCCGCCCGTGTGCTGCCACGTGGGCGGGGCCACGCCGTCCCTCCCGGCCTCCCCACGGGAGGGCCGACGCCTGCCATCTGCTTGGTGAGTTCACCTTTCTGTGGCCGGGCACCTACGAACCACCTTCAGAGAGCGGGGCACGTGAACGGCCCGAAAGACGCGGCATCCACCGGGGCCGCTCAAGAGCACCTGATGATGACCCTGCTGCGTGAATCCGCCCAGCTGCGCAAGATCCTGGATCTGCGGGAGTACGAGTCAGCCGACGGAGACCGCCCGTACGACCAGGCGCTGCACGCAGCTGCCCGCCGCATGCTGGATCCAGTCGACAAGATCACCGTCCGTATGGCGACGGAGGCAGCGAACCGCGGGGCGTTCCACTGGACGCTGACTCTGACCCAACGACTGAGGCGCGGTCTCGCGGGGCAACGTCCCTGCACGCTCGGCACGGACCCGGCGCAGGGCGGCAGCCTCGGTCACGCCGCAGCGTGGTGGCGGGCGCTGCACGCGGGACGCCCCTTGCGCGCGGCGCAGCTCATCGGCTGGACTGCGTGATGCCGCTGGCGAGCTGGCCCAAGAAGTCCAGGATTCCCTGGCCCACTGGCGTCGGAGCGATGAGAACTCCCAGGGCAAGCACGATGACCACGGTGAACTTCTCGTCGAGTCGGCTGCGGGCCTCCGTACGGCGGCGCAGCCGGAAGAAGACGATGACCGCGAGCAGCACCGCCACATTGATCGTCAGCAACCGCCAGACCTCCCACCAGACCACGAGCGCCCTGAAAGGGCGGCGGATGCCCGCCCCCTTCCTCTTGTGTAGCCCGACCTCCGCGCCGCCGCGTCTCAGTTGCCTTGGATTGGCAATAAAACGATCTGCTGGCCGGATTCCGCAGGTGAGCGGCGCGCGGCGCCACGAGGGCGGCCGCACCGGTGCGGGTGCCGGGCGGCGCTCACCCTGCGACACCTCATGGGCGCGTTCTGGCGGAGTGCCTGAAGCTGAAACACGCCTCGCATACTTCAGAGAACCGTGCGCAGGTCCACGAGTGGCGTCTCGTCCTCACTATCGGTAGGGGTGAGGTGGTCGCGGTGGCGGCCTTCGGTGAGCATGTCGCGCAGATACATGCCGGGGAAGTCCAGCGGCTCGCTGCGGTCGGCCAGCGCCACGCGCACCCGGTAGGCCGTGTCGCCGTCGCGGAGCAGGATGTCGCACCAGTGTGGGAGCGGTGCCTCAATGCCGAGCAGGGTGACGTGTTCGTCGGCCAATGGTTGGATCCACGTGGCCAGGTCTTCCAACAGCCATGCCATGTTCATCCACGCGGGCGCGTGAGTGGCGGGTTGCCAGTCGTATTCGCGTCGGCCTTGGCGTCCCGGCACGGGGGGCGGCTCGCCTTGCATGTAGAGCGGTGGATCGGGTGTGGTCCCGGTGTCGGTGAAACCGATCTGCCGGGACTTGATCGTCATTGCTGTCACACGGAAGCCGTCCGTGCCGAGCTCGAAGGCGGCCTCGGACACGCGGGTGAGGAATTCGCTGTCGGGACTGGCCACGAGTCACCTTTCAAGAACGGGAGAGCGGGTGCGCCGTTCCCGACGGCGTGCTGCCGTCGGGAACGGCGCTGTGGACTGATCAGCCTGGGCGCGCAGGTGTCACAGTGCTCAGGCATCAATGAAACGGCATGCCGGAGACCCAGCAACGGCCGGCCACCGAACGGGTGAGGTTCTTACCTCGTTGCAGCGTTCTTGTTGACGCCGGCCTTCACGTCCGCGGATAGCACGGTTCGGGCAAAGGGCTTGTACGCGCCCACATACTTGTTGTCGCCCTCAGCTGCTACGGAGCTCCTGTTGGACTTGGCCAGGGCCGTGGTCACCCAGTTCGGGCACCTGGTGATGCCCACGCAGTACTCGGTGATGACGCCCTTGTCGTGATCGTCGCGGAGCTTCTTCTCGTTGGCCGTCATCAGCACCTTGTACTGCTTGACGAGCTCGCACACCCCGTTGCGGCACTTGTACTTACCCGCGTAACCCGTGTGCCGGTAGGACTGGCCTCCGATGTGCTCGCGCACCGGCGACTTCGCGATGTACTCCACAGCCGAGTACTTCGTGATGTTGTGCTTCTTCTTGACCTTCGTCCATCCGAAGCCCTTGTCGGCCGCCGCGTTGTAGTAGCCAAGCCGCAGCGACACCCGCCCGGGGCCCCGGTATTCAAGGTGCTTGAGGATCTTGTACGCCGGGTCTGCCTGTACCTGGGCACCTTCGTTGGCCGCAGCTGAAGCCGGGCTGCTTCCGATGGATCCCAGAGTGGCGGTGGCCGCGATCGCGACCGCGGCTATCTTCGTGCGGTTCATTCGAGCTGTTCCCCCTTCGTGAACCATGCGCACCGGTCCAGTACGCCTCATCACCCTAGGAAAACCGGTCGACGCGCTCCAACTCTTTTATCTACACGGCGTGTTGACCGCAACAGCCCAGGTCGCGCCCGCCGTGTCAGCGGGGGAGACCCCCGCTTCGCCCTGGCCACCTATCCCGTACGGGTGTCAACCCTTTGCCTGCTGCGTGTGCTGCCGCATAGGCAAGCCGCGTTCGCGGGCAAGGTCGGCAAGGGGGGAGGCTCTCGCCAGCCCGGGCAGCAAGGACCAAACATAGGTCGTGGTGGCCCGCCACCAGCCGTTCGTTCCGTCGGCGAACGGCTTCCGGCCCGTCCCTGTCCACGTTGGCCCTGTACGCGAACGCGTCAAGCGGTCGAGGCAGGGGGGTGGCGCTCTGGATCGCGTCCACCCATTTCCTCCACCACTTGGTCTGCCGCCGTCTCTCCAGAGTGCGCGATCCACAGTGGGTGCTCAGGCCCGAAAGCCTGTGTCGCATCGTGCCACACGTCCATGAGTGCGGCCTCGGGCCTTCCCCGTGAAGGTGGGCACGCGGTTATTGATCACGCGGCGAGCGTGAGTTTAGCGGTGTGGTGTCGGCGTTCGTATTCGTTGGGGCTGAGGTGGCCGTTGGCGGAGTGCCGGCGGCGGGTGTTGTAGCGGGTCAGCCAGGCAAAGACGGTCCTGCGGCAGGTGTCGGCGTCACCGTAGTCGTGGGTGCCCTGGAGGGTCTCGCGTTTCAGGGAGGCGTGGAAGCTTTCGCAGGCCGTGTTGTCGGCGCTGGTGCCGACCGCGCCCATCGATCGGTCACTCCGAACTGGTCGCAGAGGCGGCGAAGGCCCGGGAGCCGTATTGCGCCCCGTGGTCGGAGTGGAACACGGCACCGTCCAGGCCGCCTCGGGTCGAGGCCGCCATCCGCAGTGCGTCGGCGACCAGGCCGGTGCGCATGTGGTCGGCGATGGACCAGCCGACGACCTTGCGGCTGAAGCAGTCCAGCACGGTCGCGAGATAGAGGAACTTCCCGCATGAGAGTGGGAGATACGTGATGTCGCCCATGTACTTCCGCCCCGGCTCGGTGGCGGTGAAGTCCCGCTGGAACAGGTCCGGGACCGGTGAGGTGGCCGGGTCGGGGACGGTGGTGCGCACGCGTCTGCGCAGGCGGATTCCGGTGATGGAGAACGTCCGCATGATCCGGGCGATCCGCTTTTCGTTGACCCGCCGTCCTTTCTCGCGGAGCTCGGCGGTCACGCGCGGGGAGCCGTAGGCGCCGCCGGATCGCCGTGGACCTCGCGGATCTCCTCGGCCAGGATCCGGTCCTCCCGCTGCCGGGTGGCCCGGGCCTCGGCGCCGGCGAGCCATTTGTAGTAGCTGGACCGGTTCACGTCCAGGACCTGGCAGAGCCGCTTCACCTCGTAGGTGTTGCGATGGTCGTCAACGAACTGGAAGCGGCTCATCACCAGTTCGTCGCCGAGTAGCCGGAGGGGATTTCACCCTCCGGCCCTCACAGAACGGAGCGTGACGATCTCTCGTCACTCCGCTCTTGTCGTCCTGATCCTCAAACCAGCACGGCACTCACGGTCGGGGTGATGCGCCAGTGCGCGAACATGCGGGGGTATCGCCGGGCGATCTCCTGCATTTTCGCCAGCGCCTTCCGCTTGGCCGCGAGCCGTTTGTACTTCTTGCGGATCCAACGCACCAGGTAGGAGTTGATGCGTGTCATGAAAGAGGTGAACTCCCAGGGCCTGAAACGGCCGTAGTAGTTGATCCAGCCCGCCACGACAGGGTTGATCCTCCGGGCGAGCTCCTGGAAGGTCAGATCGGTGCGGGTGTGCAGATGCCAGCTCCGCACTTCCCGACCCATCTTCTTGAGAGCGTCCTTGCTGACCGCCGGGTCAAACGCCAGGAACTGGTTCCCGTGTCGACTCCGGTTCCTCCTGGCGCGGAAGGTGTATCCCAGGAACGTGAACGCCGTGTGCTCGTAGGAGCCTTGGCGATTCCCGTCCCGGCAGTACACGATCCGGGTCTTGGCCGGGTGCAGACGCAGCCCGACCTCGGCCATCCTGTCCGTGAGCGCGGCCAGTACCTGGCGGGCCTGACGCTCGGTGACGCAGTGCAGCACCGCATCATCCGCATACCGCTCGAACCAGACGGACGGGAACTCCCGGGCCATCCAGGTGTCGAACGCGTAGTGCAGGAACAGGTTCGCCATGACGGGCGACACGGGAGCCCCTTGCGGGGTTCCCGCTCCCGTTCCAGCAGAGAGCCGTCGGGCATCTGAAGCGGGGCAGCGAGCCACCGCCGCACATATAAGTGGGCGTTAAGTCCGGTCTTCCTCGGTTCGTGATCGCTCGATCGTGGTACTGATCGCCGTCCCGGCCGCCTGGTGAGCATGTCCATGTTGAGATGCGAGCGTGAAGAGAGAGCCGTACCTCAGCGACTTATCAGACGAGCAGTGGGCGTTGATCGAGCCGATGATCACGGCCTGGAAGCAGGACAGGGTGGCGCGGTCGGCGACCGGAGATCCCGGGTCCTGCGACCTCCGGGAGGTCGTGAACGCGATCTTCTATCAGAACCGGACGGGCTGTCAGTGGCGCCTTTTGCCGCATGACTTCCCGGCCTGGTCGGCGGTGTTCTACTACTTCGGCCTGTGGCGTGAGGACGGGCTGGACCAGCGGATCCAGGAACTCCTGCGCTGCCAGGTGCGGGAGAAGGCCCGCCGATTAGAGGACCCGTCCCTCGTGATCATCGACACGCAGTCCGTCCGCGCCGCGGCGGGTGTCCCGAAGACCACGACGGGGCTGGACGCGAACAAGAAGGTGTCGGGGCGCAAGCGGGGACTGGCCGTCGACGTTCTGGGGCTGATCATCGGCGTCGTCGTCCTGGCCGCCTCCGCGCACGACAACGCCGCCGGCACCGCCCTGCTCGACCAGGCCGCCGAGCGGTGCGGGATGCGCCTGGAGAAAGCGCTGGTGGACCAGGGCTTCAAGGACGAAGTCATCATCCACGGCGTCCTGCTGGGCATCGACGTCGAGGTCGTCCGTCGCAACCCTGCTGACCAGGGCAAAGGGTTTGTCCGCAGCCGAAGCGGTGGGTGGTCGAGCAGACGAACGGCACGTTGATGCTGCACCGGCGTCTGGCCCGGGAGTACGACCACCGGCCCGACACCTCCGCCTCACGCGTCTACTGGGCCTCCACCGCGAACATGGCCCGCCGCCTCACCACCCCCGCTCCGGCCTGGCGCGACATTCTCGGGCTGGCCGCGTGAACGTCTCCGAGCTCCTGGCCTACCTTCAAACCCAGCAGGACGAGGCCACCACCCGGGCCGCAGAACTACGCGGCCAGATCGAGCACCTCACCGCTGCCCTGGCCGAGAGCGAAGCGCGACTCACGGATCTGGCCACCACTCGAAAAGTCATCACGGAGGCCGCACCAGCAGGAGCCGAACCCGATCCACCCGAGGCGAACACCGCCTACCAGGACATCGTGAACGCGTTCAACCAGCACCCCGACCAGGTGTTCCGAGCTCGCGAGCTGCACGAACTCCTCGGCATGCCCACCGACGAGGCATCCGTCAACATCACCCGCAGCCGCCTCGGCCGCCTCACCCGCCAAGGCTTCCTCACCCAACCCGGACGAGGCCATTACCAGAAACGGACTTAACGACCTCTAAGTTCACCCAGACGGCGTCGGTATGCGCTTCCACTGCCTTGACCAGCAGGTCCCAGGGCACGCTGTCAAAGAACTTGGCGATGTCGAATTCAACCACCCAGTCCCGTTTCCAACAGCGCTTCCGGCACCAGGGCCTCGGCGAAGTCGCGTGATGCCCGGTTTGTGATCGTGGGGGCCCAGGAGGCGAGGGGTGCCGAACGTCCAGGAACTTGAGTGCTGGTAGCTTCGCGCCCGTGATCGTGTATCCGCTGTGGCATGTCGGCCACCAGAACGAAGCTGGCGACGACGGCTCGACAGTGCACGTTGATGAGAGTGGCGTGTTCTGCGACGAGTCGGACGGCGACGACGTAAAGCTGCTCGGTATCTACTCAACCCTTGAACGGGTTGAAGAGCGTGTGCGTCAGGCTCGACTGCTACCGGGCTTCCGTGATGAACCGGAGTGCTTCTACTTCGACCCCTGCGAGCTCGATGAGGATGACTGGACCGAGGGCTTCGTTCGAGTTCCGCCGGGCGAGTAGGTCCGTGGGCAGAGCCTTGGTCGGCTGCCGTTCCGTGGTCACATAAGCCCCAGGGCTTCGGCACAGGGCTTCGGTGTTGTCGGATGACGCCCGCTCCCTGACGGATGACCAGATTGGGCGGGGTCGGGTGCAGAACAGGCACGGACGCCCGCGATCATGGAGTTCTCTACGCTCTGTAATCCTGGGAAGTCCGTGCCTGCCGACGTATCATCTCTGATCCCCCTGCCCTGGATCAACTCGGCCCCCGTCCGGGAGCCACCCCCAGGGAGATCCCCGACCTGCTGGAGTGCCTCGCCCAGGTCCCCGATCCGCGTAATCCCCGCGGAGTGCGGCATCCGCTCGCCGCGGTGCTGGCCCTGACCGCCTGCGCGGTCCTCGCCGGTGCGAGGTCGCTGCTGGCGGTGAGTGAATGGGTGGCCGAGGCCCCCGAAGAACTCCTCGAGCGGCTGGGTATCCGCGTCGACCCACTCTTCCCGAAACGCTCCTGGCCTGCGGAGACAACGATCCGCAGAGTCCTGGCCAGGATCGACGCAAACGCCCTGGACCGGGCGGTCGGGACCTGGCTTGCCGGCCGGCAGCAGCACGCGGGCGGGTTGCGGGCACTGGCCGTCGACGGGAAGTCGCTGCGGGGCGCCGCCCGCGCCAAGGGCCGGAGAGTCCACCTCCTGGCCGCCTGCGACCACGTCGGCGGGCTGGTCCTCGCACAGATGGACGTCGGTGAGAAGACCAACGAGATCACTCGTTTCCGACCCCTGCTGGACACGCTGCCCGACCTGTCTGGCACCGTCGTGACCAGCGATGCCCTGCACACTCAAACCGACCACGCCACCTATCTGCGGGGGCGGGACGCCCATTACATCGTGATCGTGAAGCGCAACACGAAGAAACTCAGCACGCAGCTCAAATCCCTTCCCTGGCAACAGATTCCGCTCCAGGACCGCACCCGCACGACGGGCACGGACGCTGTGAGATCCGCAGGCTGAAGGTCTGCACGGTCAACAACCTGCTCTTCCCTGGCGCCCGCCAGGCCGTCCAGATCGTCCGCCGCCGCGTGAATCGCACGACGGGGAAGATCAGCCTCAAGACCATCTACGCGGTCACCAGCCTCGCCGCGGAACAGGCCCCGCCCGCCCGGGTCGCCCAACTGATCCGCGGGCACTGGACGGTCGAGGCCCTGCACCACATCAGAGACGTCACCTTCGCCGAGGACGCCTCCCAACTGCGGACCGGGAACGCACCCCAGGCGATGGCGACCTACAGAAACCTCGCAATCGGAGCCCTCCGCCTCGCCGGCGTCCGCAACATCGCCGCCGGCCTCCGCCGGACAGCCAGGGACCAAACCCGCACCCTCACCCATCTCGGCCTCACATGATCAAAAAGGACGAGGTGCGACTACGCCGAAGCCTTGCTTCCGGCACTTCTCCACCGCATCCAAGGCCGACCGCCCAGGCCGGTATCCGAAACTGTCGGGATGGAAAATTGGCTCCACCCTCAGCAGGAGATGCCGGGCCACGACGGTCTGAGCCACGCGGTCGGCGACAGCAGGAATGCCGAGCATTCTTTCGCCGCCTCCCTGTGGCTTGGGAATTGCCACCGCTCGCACCGGGGGCGGAAAGTATGAACCTGACGACATCCTGTTCCAGACCTTGTAGAGGTTGTTCCTCAGGTCCTTCTCGAAGTCGTCGATGCTCTGCCCGTCCACTCCCGGGGCTCCGTTATTCGCTCTGACTTCCTCCCAGGCTTCCTTGACTGCCCACTTCGAAATCTCAAACGGCTTGGTCTGCGACTTCAACTGGTCCACCGAACTCCTCCCGGACACCGTCCGGTTGATGCGATCAACACAGTCACGAACGACCCGGCCCCTTCGCTCCGCCCCCATTACAGGGGCTTCACCACTACTACGAGCCGGTCCGCCGGCCCGCCCCGCATCGGTACTCAGCCCCTCGCAGTGTCCACTGCTTGAGGCGCTCCCTCTCGCCGCCGCTGCACGGCGGGCAGTATCGGGGCTTGCCTTCTCCTGTTCCATGCGGAAGCCGCAGACCGGGCTCACGTCGCCTGCATGCCGGACACCACCTGGCCAATAGACGGGCTCCCGCCAGGCTCATCCCGGAGTCCGGAGAACACCCCGGTTTTGATGTCGTCTGTTTTCGTTTCGACACGTCAGCAGCGATTCACTTGCGTTCGTCTTCCCGGTCCCCACCTGACGCCTCTTACGGCGCCTTTTCCTCATCGCTCACCACGACAGTCTTCAGCTAACGCAGCATGAGGCGGTTTGAAGCCTCCCCCCGCAGGGCGGCTCCGAAGGGCCATAAAACCTTCATCTTCCGCACAGCGCCACTCTTGAAAGCTGTCCTACAACCAGCTCTCTTTCGTGTTCAGGACACAATCTCCGGCGAAATACTTGGCCGCCTTGCGCAGGATGTCCCGCTCGGTCGCGAGCTTGCGCTCACTTGCCTCGAGCTCGGCCACCCGGGCCTCCAACTGCCGCACCCGCTCGTCCGGATCAGCGGACGGCACCGCCTCCCGAGGCTGGGCGCCCGGCTTCGCAGCCGCGGCGGTTACGCCACGGCGTTCGCGGTCCCGCAGCACCCACTCCCGCAGGGTCGCCCGGTTGACGCCCAGGTCAGCGGCGATGCTCTTGTAGATCGCCCCGGGTGTGGACTCGTACAGGGCCACGGCATCGGCCTTGAACTCGTCCGAATAGTCCTTCATCGCCATCGGCGGTCTTCTCGCTTCCTCCGGATCAAGCAGATCCAGTATCAGCGTGTCCACCACTCAGGGGGAGGCCCCCTCCACAGCGGCCCGGTCGGAGAACTCGGGCGACGAAGCAATCAGGACCCCGACGGACCGTAGGTGGCTTGTGCGTAACCGGACGATGGAGCTGCCCGGCAGCGTCGCCCGTAGACGGGCGAGAACGAAGGGTGTGCGTTGGGCCAGGAGATCGCGTGCGTGGGCACACTCCGCCTCCGTGGCCAACTCCCGACCCCAGTCACTCAGGCTGCGCGGACGGACCCGGTCGGCAAGATCAGATCCCACCAAGTCCGACCACAGCTGGATCAGCTCCTCAGGGACCGGGGCCGGCTTCAATACGGTGATGCCCGCCACCTTCGGCAGGTCATCGGGGCGTGCCCCATTGAGGCGCTCGACGACACGGTGCGCCATGAGTCTCATCTGGGTGGACCAGGCCTGATCTGAGCAGAGCACGCCAAGCTCGCCGTCCGATGAGATGCCGACCGGCTGGGCATGGCGGGCCAGGTCGTTTCCCACCGTGCTGCACCACCATTCGGTGGCGCGGTCGAACCAGTCCGGGCGCTCAAAGTCCATCAGCCTGATCCTTCCCGTAGCTGCCGGTTTGTGGAACTCGTGAAAACCATAGGGGCGGCCTGAAGAGGGAGTTACCCAGCACACCAGCGCGTGCCACCGTGTGGACGGCAGTATCCCCTCTGAGCTGAACTTGGCTTAACTTGATCTTTAACCTGTGCGGCGGGGTCGTGGGGTTGTTGACTTCCTCTGTCGTGGTTTCGCGGTGTCTGTTTTGCGGACTGTGTGGACGTCGTGGCGTGGGGTTGCCCGGGTGTTCTTGCGTCCTGGTGGCCGTCCGGGGCCGGGGCGGGAGGGTTTCGGTGCTTCGGCGGGACAGGCGGCGTTCGGGCGGAGGTGCCGGAAATCGCGACGGACCCGGGCGGGGGTGAGCCTGTCGGGCGGGCTCGGTTTCTCCCACGGCCGGCGTAGATCGGCCGCCAGCGGGCGGGCGAGCCGGAGCTGGGTGAAGACGGCGAGGATGAGCCAGCTCCAGCGGTCCGCGGCTTCCGGGGTGCGGATCTTCGGGCAGGTCCAGCCCAGTGTCTGCTTGAACAGGCGGAAGGTGTGCTCGATGTCGAAGCGCCGAAGGAATGCCTGCCAGAGCAGGTCGATGTCGGTTTCGGTGGCGTCGGTGCCCGACCACCACAGCCAGACCGGCTTGGGTGTCGCGCCGCTGGGCAGGTGGTCGACCTGCAGGCGGATCACGGTGCCCTCGATTACGGGCAACGCGCCCAGCTGGGCCGTCCAGGCAAAGCGGTGGGTCAGTCTCGGGTGGAGCCTGTCCCAGGCCCGGGCGGTGGCGGTGCCGTAGAGACGGGTCTCGGTCACGGTTGCCGCGTCGGGGGTGTCCCAGGTGGCGGGGTCGCCGAAGACGAACTCGCCACCGTGGCGGGGCGGGCGGCCCCGGGTGCCAGGGGTGCGGGGCGGTGCCGCCCGGCGCAGGACGCGGTCCGAGCGCATCCGGCCCAGCACCTGCACCGGCAGATCCTTCAGCAGGAAGGCCAGGCGAGGCACGTCGTATCCGGCGTCCACCACAATCAGGATCTCCGGGTCACCGTCCCTCCACTGCCCGGCTGCGATCAGTCGCTCGACCAGTTCGCGCATCTGCCCGGCGGTGACCGTGGCAGCGTCGTCGCCCGGCGCCAGACGCAGCGCGTCCAGCGGCGCGGTCCACGAACTACGGCCCGTCTCCAGCGCGCAGATCACCGAGTACGGCCAGCCGGGAACGGGAATGTGCTGGTCCTTGCCCCGCCCGTAGGTGTGGCACAGGATCCGCTGCGGTGAGGTGTGCGCGTCGGGCCGCAGCCAGCAAGTGATGTCGGCAGCCAGCACCAGCTGGTTGTCCGCCGCCCGCGGCAGAGGCACCGCGGCCAGCGCCCGCCGCAGCCGGGCGACATCGACTCGGCCTGCGGCCAGGGCGTCGTAGAGCCCACCGTGCCCGCGACGGTGTTCGCCCACCAGCGACAGCTCCACCAGCGACCTGACCGGACCATCCGCACACAGCACGGCGTCGCCCAGCTCGAACAACGCATCCGCACGCCTGGTCAGACAGGAGTAGAACTCACCCCGGAAGCGTGACAGTTCCGCAAACGGATCCTGCCGGACAGCATGATGCAACAGACTCATCCCCACGGCCTTCGTGCTGAGCTTGTGTGTTCCTTGGTCGGATCACATGCTCAGCCGAAGGCCGCCTGCGTGTACCGCAGTTACCAGTCCGAGTGATCAAGTACGAGGAGCCGTTCGGTTCCCGAGGTTAAAGATCAAGTTAAGGGCTGTCCCGTAAGTTGTGGCCGTCCGGGGTCCGGCGGTCAACTGGAGGTGAGTCGCGCTCCACTCAGAGCACCATGAAGGGCGTCATCAGGCCCCGCCGAACCCCTCGAACGACAAGCTCATCCCTTTATGAACTCGATGATCGGGGGGGCTATTTTCCTCGGGGCCATGACGACGGCGCCGTGGTTGAGGCCGGGCAGGGTGCGGTGGTCGGCCTGCGGCAGGATCTCGATGACGGCGCGGGCGGCGCGCTGGAAGGCGGCCGGGCTCTTGCTGCCAGTAAGTACACGGGTGCGTACGGCCACTGCCTTCCACTCCTCGGCGTCTAGCGGTTTGCCTTGCTGGGTATCGCCCATGACCGCAATGTCGTAGGGCAGAGTGCGGGCCAGCTTGGTGAGGTTCGCCCACATCTTCGGCATCAACTTCATAAAGAACACGGCGACGCCGGGCATGCCCTGCACTCTGGTCATGAAGTACTTGACCGCGTCGCTGTGTCGGCCTTCCGCAAGCAGCGCGTCAATGTGCTGCGCGAGATCCTTGGGCGGTCCGTCGTCGTCTTCGGCGACCACGAACGGCGGCTCATACAGGGCCAGGCGGTCGACGTTTACTCCGGCAGCGGCCGCGCGCAGGGCGAGGACTGCTCCGGAGGACGAGCCGAACAGCGACGCCGAACCGCCGACGTGTTCGATCAGGGCGGCGATGTCCTCAACCTCGCGGTCGGGGGCGTAAGCATTGGCGTCACCGCTGGCACCCCGTCCGCGTCGGTCGTAGTTGACTACAGTGAAGTGCTGGGCGAGGAGAGCCGCGAGTTTGGTCGTGTCGGAGCGGTCGGCCAGCGCCGAGGCCACCAGGACGACGGCCGGCCCGCTGCCCGATTGCTCGAATGCGATCTCGGTGCCGTCGGCGGAGACGACGCGGGCTCCGGCACTGGCCGACTGCTCTCGGGCTGTTGACATATCCATCTCTCCGGTTCACGTAGGGGCCGTACTGCTGTGGCGTGGGGTGCTGCCGATGAGACTCCCGCGGGGCAGAAAACTCATCGGTGCCCAGGGGCTAAAGGTCTCCGCAATGTATTGCCGGAGGAGCTGGTAGCTGCCCTTCTGTGGCTACTGGGCACGGACGGGCTGATTCCGCTTACCTGTAACGAGATCCAGCGACTGTTCACGACGCTCGTCGTCCGGCCCAGTGCGATGCAGCCCACCGGCTCCGCTGGTCCGCCTGGCGACGCCGCCACCAGGCCCGAGCCCAGGCTGGCCATTACCGCAACGTGAAGATCACGACCCCGGGGCGGCTAGGCCTGGCCCCGCAGGATGCGCTCAAACCAGTCCGCAGTCAGTTCCGCGCAGCGGGCGGGTGAACCGGCGACGCGGTGTATTCCCACCACAGACCCCTGGAGGGGAATGTACATCTGATCGTGCAGTTCGGTACCGAGCACACCCTGCCCGTCGAAGAACGCGCCGAACACATGGGAGATGACATGGGTTCCAGGCGTCACCGCGTAGAGCAGGGCCAGCAGATGCGCGAATCCGGTCTCCTCAGGGCGGAGGATGAGGGTGTCGTCGGGTTCGCAGGGCCAGGTGACAGCCCGCTCGCGCAGTACGGACACGAACGTGCAGCATGCACCTTCCAGCGTCTCGAACGCGTCCTCATCGGTCTCTCCGACCGAGAACCAGGGCACGTACACACGGCCGTCCATAGCTTGCACCGTACCTGACAGGCCGACCGATCAAGCCAACCCCACCGGATCCAGGACATAGGGCAGCAGTGGCAGCTGAGATGATCTAGTTGTGACTGGTGTGATCACGGCGTCGCAGCCGTCCTGGATAGTCCCGTTCACCGGGATGAGCCCGCGCTCTTTCGGGAAGCTGGTGACGGTTCTGCGGCGCGAGGGTGCGGACGCCGTCAGCAAGGGCCGGCCGTGGAGCCTGTCTCTGGAGGACCGAACACTGCTGGTCGCGGCTTACTGGCGCACGAACTTGACGGTGCGACAGCTCGCCCCGCTCTTCGGTGTGTCGAAGTCGGCCGTAGACCGGATCATCGGCCGTCTCGGGCCGATGATCGCGCTCCGGCCCCGCAAGCGTTTCGCCAAAGACACCGTACTGATCGTGGACGGGACGCTGGTGCCCACCCGTGACCACACCATCGCCGAGCAGTCCAAGAACTATCGGTACTCCACCAACCACCAGGTCGTCATCGACGCCGACACCCGCCTAGTTGTCTTGGTGGGCCGCCCGCTGCCCGGCAACCGCAACGACTGCAAGGCATGGGAGGAGTCAGGGGCCAAGGCCTCCGTCGGTCAGACCGTGACGATTGCCGACGGCGGCTATCCCGGAACCGGTCTCGTCATGCCCCACCGCCGCCGCACAGGCGAAGAGCTGCCCGGCTGGAAGCAGGCTCACAACAAGTCCCACAAACAGGTCCGCGCCCGCGTCGAGCATGTCTTCGCCCGCATGAAGACTTGGAAGATCCTCCGAGACTGCCGTCTCAAGGGCGACGGCGTCCATCACGCCATGCTCGGAATCGCCCACCTCTACAACCTCGCCCTCACCGGGGAGACGAGCGGGTAACCCAGCAGCTTTGGCCACACCAACTCAGAGATCATTTACGGGACAGCCCTTAGCTTGGCGTTTATGGTCTGCCGTCGAACACGGCCTCGAACTTGCTGATGGGTTTGCCTGAGTTCCGGACGTAAGAGCGGCCTTCGCCTGATCCTGTGCTCCGTCACAGAGGCATGGGATCAACACGAAGGCCGTAGATATGAGTGTGCTGCAACACGGCGTCCCGCGGGATGCGTTTGCCGAACTGTCATGCTTCCGGACGGAGCTCTATGCCTGTCTGACCGGGCGGCGCGATGCGCTGTTCGAGCTGAGTGATGCCCTGCTGTGCGCGGATGGTCCGGTGAGGACGTTGGTCGAGCTGTCGTTGGAGCCTGAGCACCGGCGTGGGCATGGCGCCTTGTACGGCGGCCTGAACTGCGGGGATCTGGATGTGGCACGCCTGCGCAGGACGCTGGCAGGGCTGCCGCTTCCCCGCACGGCGTCGGGGCGGCTGGTCCTGGCGGTCGATGTGAGCAACTGGTTGCGGCCGGACGCGAATACCAGCCCGGACCGGATGTTCTGCCACACATACGGGCGAGGCAGAGGCTCGGCCCAGATGATCCCCGGTTGGCCCTACTCCTTCGTTGCCGCTGTGGAGCCGGGCCGGACCTCGTGGACGGCCGTGTTGGACGTGCTCCGGCTGCGGCCCTGGGACGACGCGATCGCCGTCACCGCCGGCCAGGTCCGAGAGGTGTTCCAGCGGTTGTATGTGGCAGGCCAGTGGCAGATCGGCGACCCGCCCGTCCTCGTCGTCTTTGATGCCGGCTACGACGTGACCCGCCTGGCCTTCCTGCTCGCGGACCTGCCCGTGGAGTTACTGGGCCGGATGCGTTCGGACCGAGTCCTGTACTTTCCGCCTACGCCCCAGCCGGCGGGCAAGCGCGGGCGTAAACCCAAGCACGGGGCAGAGTTCACCTTCGAGTACCCGGCCACCCTGCCGGTCCCGTCCATCACCACGGTGACCGACACCACTCACTACGGGCAGGCCGTCGCCACGGCGTGGGACCGCCTGCATCCACTGCTGACCCGGCGCTCGGCCTGGGCCGACCATCCCGGAGAGTTGCCGATCATCGAAGGCACCGTCATCCGTCTGCGGGTCGACCACCTTCGCGGCGACCGCCACCCCCGGCCGATCTGGCTGTGGTGGTCGGCCACCGATGCCACCGCCGGGGACGTGGACCGGCTCTGGCAGGCGTTCCTGCGCAGATTCGACCTGGAACACACCTTCAGGATGTTCAAGCAGACGCTGGGCTGGACGGCTCCCAAACTCCGCGAGCCGGCCGCCGCTGACCGTTGGACCTGGCTGGTCATCGCCGCCCACACCCAACTCCGCCTGGCCCGGCCCCTTGCCGAGGACCTTCGCAGACCCTGGGAGCGGCCCGCACGCCAAGGACGTCTCACCCCTGCACGGGTCCGCCGAGGATTTCGCCGCCTCCACGGCAAGGCCCCTCAACCGGCCGGTGCACCGAAACCCAGCACCGCAGGCCCAGGCCGACCAATCGGCACGAAGAACAAGCACCGTGCACGCGAACGCACCGTCGGGAAACAGGGCCAACCGGACCTCACGACAACCATCACAAGCAGCAGAGCTGGATAAACGTCAAGCTTAGTGTTTGTGCTGGGCTGGCTAGTCATGCCGAGGACTCCTTTCAGGGCAGGGGCAGGGGTTGGGCGCTGACGTAGTAGCCCGGCCCGTGGGGGCCGTGCTCGTCGTGGTGCAGCGTGCCGTCGGCCACCAGGTGGCGGAACGCGCGCGGGATGCACTTTGGTTGGATGCCATGCGCGACGGCGAGGATTGAGGTCGGCATGGCCTGGCCCCGGTGGTAGATGCCGGCGCTGATCCGTGCTTGAACCTCCCTGAGCAGGTCCACGTCGTCGGGGTGCACGTCGCCGGGTGCCAGAACCTCGCCGCGCTGGTGCATGCCCCAGACGACTTCGCCGATGCCGTCCAGGTGGACAAGTGCCGCTTTCAAGGTCCTGTACGGCACCGAAAGATGGTGAGCCAGGGAGCGGGCACTTGGGAGGGGCCCACCCGGTGAGCAGTGCTGAGCGATGTACTGCCTGACCAGCCAAACGGCAGACGCCAGGCGCCGCTCCATGCCCCGGTCCACGGTGTCGGTGGGCATCGTCATTATCCGTATCTCGTCTCAAAGGACCCCCGCTGCCGGAACCGGATCCGTTCTGGCAGCGGGGGAGCGGACCGTGTCGCTGGAATATGAGGGGGACAGCGCCAGCGACACGGAGTTGGGCCTCGGGAAGCGGTCCAGTCGGCACGAGTCGGTCGCTCGCTGACGGACGCAGCCAGTAGGGGCCCGACGGGGTGCGGCTGCTCAGGGAGGGCAGGGTGATCACGTGAGGGGCGCCGAGGCATACGGCGTGGGAGGGAGGTACCCACCGGCTCGACGTCCCGGGCGGGACCAGCCAGTACAGCCACCTGCTGCGCCTGGGCGCGGGCCTGGGTGAGGACGCGGTCGGCCTGCGCCAGGTGCGCCTCGACGTCCCGCTGAGCGGCAGCGAGCTGCCCGGTGGTCAGTGCCTGGATCCGGCGCGCGGTCTCTTCGGCGGCTTCGAGCTGCACCTGGGTGCTGGTGCGCATCCGGACGTGCTGCTCGGCGAGGTCGGCCTGCTCGCGTACCGCGTCCGCGATCTCAGAGGGCGTTTGAAGTAGGCAGATTGCCCTTGATGCCCTAGTAAGTCCCTCGCCAGGTTGGGGTGGTCTCGTCCGTTATGCGCTTGGCGAGGTTGTCGACCGAGGCGATATGGATCATGGCTTCGGAGCTGGCGGTGAGGGTCTCGTAGTCGCGGGCGAGGCGGCGGTGCATCATGATCCATCCAATACTCCGCTCCACCACCCAGCGTCTTTTGACGACATGAAAGCCACGGATTTGAGGGTTTCTGTTGACGACCTCGACGTCGATTCCAAGCTTCGCCCCGTGCTCGACGACGGCGTTCTTGAAGCCGGTGTCGACCCAGCTCTTGGAGATGGTCGGGTACGTCTCCTTCGCCTTGTCCAGGAGGCGTATCCCCAGGGCGTTCTCCGAAAGGCCAGCGGCGGTGACGGTCACGGCGAGGATGAGGCCGATCGTGTCGGTGAGGATGCCGCGCTTCCTTCCGACGATCTTCTTGGCCGCATCCGTTCCCTGGCTGGTCAGGGGCACGTTGTTGGAGGTTTTCACGCTCTGGGTGTCGATCACGGAGGCGGTGGGCTCGGACGTGCGCCCTTCCTTGACCCGGGCCAGTCCCGTCAGGTCGTAATTGAGCTGGGCGAAGACCCCTTCGTCGCGCCACGCGGCGTAGTAGGCATAGACGGTGCCGTGGTTCGGGAAGTCGTGCGGGAGGTATTCCCAAGGGATCCCGGTGCGGTTTATGTAGAGGATCGCGTTGAAGACGTCGCCTCTAAGAGCGGACGGCGTCCAAGTGGGCTTCGGCGGTGCGTGCGTCGGCGGGCGACAAGCTCCGCTCCTACGGCACGGCCCACCGGGAGGTGATGCCCTCGGTGGAGCAACGCTCGCACGAGGGCCTGCACAACGGGCCGAGAGCTCCCACCAACCAACCCGGCGGCGCGAACGCGCGATGAACCGATTCCGCTCCGCCGGCGCAGCGCAGCGGTTCCTGTCCGTTTTCACCGCAATCTCACCCCACTTCCGGCCCGGACGTCACCTCATGACCGCCAGCCGCCACCGCTTCGAGATGAGGGCCCGCTTCACCACCTGGGACCACATCACCGGCCTCATCGGCAGACCCGCCACGATCTGAACCGGACCGAAACCCGAGCTCCGGCTTGCCTTCAGACGACCACACCCCCGATGAAGTGACAACGCCCCCATGGGTCGGGAAGCAAGGGTCCGGGGGCCGCGACGCTGACGCCGGAGAGCGGAACATCGGCAACGCGGGCGTCCAGGCGCAGCGCACGAAGCAGCGATCGGGCGCGGATCGTCCATCGCCCGGCCGCCGGCGCCGAACCGGCCCGGTCCGGCAGACGCCCGCTCCGGGTAGGCCCTTCCACGGCTCGGCTGCGGGCCCGGCTCCCGCTGAGCGGCGCGCGTAACAGCAGCGGTTTCGGTACTCAGCAGCCGGGCCCGTGGCTCTCCCGTTCGCGAAGCCGTCCTCGCGACGGGTTCACGAACGGGTGCAGCGGGCGCGGACTTTGGGGGCCTGCCCTGTTCAACGAAGTACGAGTCGTGCTTGATGAAGAACTCGGTGCGCTCTTCGTCGGTGGCGTTGGCGAGCTGCGACAGCCCTTCGGCATACTCTTCGCGCGGTGGTGCCCCCGGCGCGAACAGCATCAGCATCTCCGCCGGGGCGTCCGAATCGTTTCGGAAGGCATGCAAGCCGCCCTGCGGCACGAACAGGAAGTCGCCCTTCTTCGCATCGACCCAGTCCACCCCGTTGAACAGCCGCTCCGTCCCGTCGAGGATGAAGAACGACTCCGAGATGGTCTTGTGGAAGTGTGTCCTTTGACCACCGGGCCCGCGGCTCATCTCCACCCCGGTGGAGACCGAACTCCCCGTTCGTGGACGCTTTCGTGGCGAGATACTGATCTTTGATTATGGGCTTGACGCGGGTGGGGCGAGTTCGAGGCCGGTCCCGGTCACCGACAACGTGACAGTGCCCTGACCAGCCGCGATGAGCGACAGGCAAGAGCTATCTACAGCTGCCGTGACTGCCTGACAACGTGCGCACAGCGGCGGGAGGACGGCGGCGCGGGGACCCTTCACGGAATCGGTACGAGGGGACCGCTAGGGAGTGTCCGGCGGACCATGACCGCATCGGCGCCGGGAGAGCGCCCGGTGCTAGTGATCGATCCGTCATGATCCGCCGGACACGGCCTCAGAAGGCGCTGTTGTTGCAGCCCATGGTCGAACCGAGGTGGGTGTCCTGTGCGCCCGGGTTGCCCTCGCCGTTCAGCAGGTTGCCGCCCAGGCCGTTGAGAATGCCGACCTGGCCGAGGACGTCGACGTTCAGGTCGCGCGACTTGCACATGGAGCTCTGCTTGATGTTGAAGTTGTCGTTACCCTTGTCGCCGCCGGCGTGGGCAGTGCCGGCGCCCATGAGTCCGACGCTGGCGATGGCGGCGACCAGGACGGCAGCCTTGCGAAGCTTGTACATGTCATCTCCGGTGGAGTGAGGTTGAGGCGATCAGTAATAGATCGACTTCGTACAGTCACGGGAGATTAGCCCGAAATGCCACAAAACGCCCTGCGGCGCGCTGATCTCGCAATCGTGTTGCGGAAGCATCCGGAAGCCGCATGGTTGCGAGCGGACCCTTCGGCGGGGCGATCCTCGAAAGGCCGCCCAGGGGGTCCATGTCCGGCCGTACGCCGCCCCAGCGGACGCGCGACGGCGTTCGCAAAGGCGCTGCTTTGCGAGCGCGGGCTCGCTGTCAAGGTATGGCAGTTCCGAAAAAAATCTGTTCCTGACTCCGCTGCAGATGCTCGGTGTTGTTGCGCACTAGAACGAGCGGCAGCGGCGGCTGCCCCGGCCACCGAGGCCCGGCTGCTTGGGCATGGCGGCGTACGGGCGGTGGCCCGGATCGCCCAGGTCAGCGAGACCACCGTGCGCCGTGGAATGTCGGAGCTGGAAGCGGGGGCCGGACCCGATGCCCGGCGGCCGGTGCGTGCACCGGGCAGAGCCAGCACACGGACCGAAGATACCAATCCAGCCCTGCTCCAGGCGTTGTTGCGACTGGCGGAGCCAAACGAGGGGGTGATCGCCCAGTCGCCGCTGAGGTGGACGACGAGGTCGCTGCGGCACCTGGCCGAGGATCTGAGCGGCAGGGGCACCCGGTGTCCGCGTCGACGTGGGTCGGCTGCCGCGACAGGAGAACTTCAGGGGCTTTCAGCCCGCAGGCGAACGTCAAGACCCTCGAGGGCGCCCAGCACCCCGACCGGGACGCCCAGCTCCGCTACATCAACGAGCAGGTCAAACAGCACCAGGCCGACGGCGAGCCGGTGATCAGCGTGGACACCAAAAAGCGCGAAGCCGTCCAGGTCACGGACAACTTGACGACGTCCTTTCTACCCCGGCACAGACGGGATCAGTCGACGCTCTGTAGGTGGGAGAATGCCGGGCCGGCACGGTGGTCCGAGGTAGCATTCCACGCCATGCGGTATGGACTGGAGTTCTGGCTGTTTTGTGCGCCAATCCTTTTAATTACCGCATATAGAGACTCCTCGCCACAGCCAATGCAAGGAAAGTAGCCAAGGTGGTAAGCCAGCCGATTCTACTGTTTGACGGAGACTGCGGTTTTTGTGGCAGAACAATCGAGATTGCTAGACGCGTAATCCAACCGCGCGTCCGATTCATCCCCTGGCAGTATGCTGACCTCGCCACCCTGGGTGTCACCGAAGACAGAGCCGACCGCGAGGTCCTTTGGATCAGCCCGGTCGGCGGCACTGTGTACGGCGGACCGCGCGCCCTTTCCGCCATGCTGATGTCTGGACGAAAACGCTGGAGGTGGCTCGGGATTGTTCTCAGGATGCCGCCTTTCAACTGGATGGCAGGTGGCGTCTACCAGGTGGTCGCAAGGAACCGCCATCGCCTTCCGGGCGGCACAATCACCTGCTCCCTTCCGGCCCATATGCGTCGCGAGCCGGACACACACATTTGATCGGCTGGCGAGCGCCCGATCAGGAACGGTGCCCTGCTCGGTAGTGTGACGCATGCGATTGCGTCAGAAGCAGGTAGCAGACCGGCCGCCAGTAGTCCGAGGTCGCCTCCATCACCACCATCTTGACCTGCCGCTCCATCAGCCAGGCCAGCAAGCCCCGAACTTCGGCGGTTGTAGTGCCGAACCGCTTGGTCTTTCAAGGACCAGCTGCCAGCCCGTTTTGAACCGCCCCGTGTTCTTCGGAGGCTCTGATCCCTGGAAGGGTTGGAGTCATGCCGGCACCGAGGAAGTACCCCGCCGAGCTGCGGGAGCGAACCGTGCGGCTCGTGTTCGAGATACGCCAGAAGACCGGTCAGAAGGTCGGCTCGGTCTCCCCGGTCGCCACTCAGCTCGGGGTGCACCGTGAGGCCCTGCGGGAGTGGGTCAAGCGCGCGGTGATCGACGTCGGGCAGCGGCCGGGAACCTCGACCGTGGATGCTCAGCGGATCGCGGAGCTGGAGCGGGAGAATCGTGAGCTGCGGCGTTCGGTGAAGACCCTCAAGGCCGCGTCGGCTTTCTTCGCGCGGGAGCTCGACCCGCGACTGCCGAGATGACCGGGTTCGTCGACGCCCACCGCGACCAGTTCGGGGTCGAGCCGATCTGCAATGAGCTGCAGTTCGCCCCGTCCACTTACTACGCCGCGGTTGCCCGCAAGGGCCGCCCGTCCGCCCGCGAGCTGCGGGACCAATGGCTGAAGAAGGAGATCACCCGCGTGTACGAGGACAACTTCCGGGTCTACGGAGCAAGGAAGATCACCCGGCAGTTACGCCGGGAGGGCATACTCGTGGCCCGTTCCACCGTCGAGCGCCTGATGCGGGTCCTCAACTTGACCGGCGCGGTGCGTGGGAGGAAGAAGGTCACCACCGTGACCGATCCGGCCGCCGAGCGGCCGACGGACCTGGTGAAACGGAACTTCACCGCCACGGCGCCGAACCAGCTGTGGGTCACCGACTTCACCTACGTGGCCACCCGGGTCGGCACCGTCTACGTCGCCTTCGTCCTGGACGTGTCCTCCCGGAAGATCGTCGGCTGGCGCGCGGCGGACCACATGCGCACCGCGCTCGTCCTGGACGCGCTGGAAATGGCGATCTGGTCCCCTGACCGCGACGGCGTGGGCGACCTGGACGGGCTGGTGCATCACAGCGATGCCGGCAGTCAATACCTGTCCATCCGCTACACCCAGCGCCTGTCCGAAGCCGGCGCCGCACCCATCCTCGGCACCGTCGGCGACGCACTCGACTGTCAGTCCTTTTCGCGCCGGATCCCGCAAGGATCGGGTAGCCCCGGTCGAGGCGGTCTGACTCTTGCTTACGACTGACCCTGCGGGTGTCCTGGCGTTGATCTGTCGACCGCCCGGCCGGGCACGCAGCAAGCGCTGCCGCCGGACGGACGTGACCTGACAGGAGCCTGGAGCCGACTCGCCAAAGCACCGTGACAGTCCTGTCCGCATGGCCACGCGGTCCTCCTGGACCACTCCACGCAGGCAAGGGCCGGTGAAGGCTTCGAGAAGAACGCCTTCACCATTGACTGGAAGACCCGCCGGGCCCGCTGCCCCGCCGGCCGCACCAGCTCCCACCGGAACCCGGTGAAACAGCACGGCAAGGACGCCATCGTCACCAACTTCAGCGTCCTGACCTGCCGGGACTGCCCCTTCCACAAGCAGTGCACCACCTCGAAGCCCGGACGCCGCATGCTCACCCTGCGGCCGAAGGAACTCCACGAAACCCTCGCCCGGGCCCGCGCCGAGCAGAAGACCGACACCTGGAAGAACACGTACGCCCTCCGCGCCGGCGTCGAGGCAACCATCCACCAGGCCCTCGACATCACCGGCATCCGCCGAGCCCACTACCGAGGCCTGCCGAAAGTCCGCCCCCAGCACGCCTTTTCGCCACCGCCCTCAACGTGATCAGACTCGACGCGTACTGGACCGACCATCCCCTCCGGCGCACCGCACCAGCCGACTCGAACGTCTCGCCTACCAACTCATCGCGTGACCCCACCAATTACGCAGCAGAGTCCACCATTGGTGTGGTGGTCAGGCTGCGAGTGCGTTCTCGTATTCGGCGGGACTGCGGTAGCCGAGGCTGCTGTGCAGTCGGTGCAAGTAGTACCAGCCCTCGATGAAGTCGAAGATCGCGGTGCGGGCGGCGGCCCTGCTGGGCCAGGAACTCGTGTCGAGCAACTCCCGTTTGATCGTGGCGAAGAACGACTCGGCGAGCGCGTTGTCCCAGCACTGTCCGGTGCGGCCGACCGGCAGGCGGATGCCGAACTCTGTTGCCGGCGAGGCCCATTGCCGACTGGTGTACTGACAGCCACGGTCCTGAGTGGAAGATCACCGGCCGGGTGGGACGACGCTGTCGGCAGGCCGCCGTGAGAGCGGGTCGGCGACCAGAGCGATGCGCAGGTGGTCGGCGGTCGCCCAGCCGATCACCCGGCGCAAGGCCGATGTCGATGACGGTGGCCAGATAGAGCCAGCCCTCCTCCGTCGGGACGTAGAGGATGTCGCCGCACCAGCGGGTGTGGGCGCCGGCCGGGTCGGGACCGAACTGCCGCAGGATGAGGTCGGGCCGGGTGGCGGCGCGAGAGTCGGGGACGGTGGTCAGATACCGTCGTCTGCGGTGGCGGCCCTCCAGGCCCGCCGCTCCCATCAGTCTGGCGATGCGGCGGCGTCCGCAGACAGCACCCTGGCGTTTCAGCACGGCCTGGATGCGTGGAGCGCCGTAGGTGCCACGCGACTGGGCGTGGACCTCGGAGATCTGCCCGGTCAGTTCCGCGTCATGGACCGCCCGCGAACCGGGCTTGCCGGTGCGGCGGGCGCAGAAGGCGGCTCGGGAGACCTTGAGCAGTTCACATGCGCGCTTGACGTTGTGACCGTCTTGCTTCTCCGCCTCGATGAACGGGTGCACCGTCACCGGCTCTCCTTCGCAAAGAAAGCCGTCTTAGATTCAACCGGTCAAGGCAACGCTCTCGGCTGGCGTCCGGAACCCCAGGCACTTGCGCGGACGGTTGTTGAGCTTCGCCGCGATGGCGTCTAGGTCGTCCTGGCCACCACTCGCCCGACGCTTTGGCGAACTTCAGTTCCCGCTATCGGACTCGACGATATGAATATGTGATTAGTTGCGGCATTCGGCTCCGGCTCGGCGGACGCTTCTTGGCTTGCGCTATTCAGGGGAGTGTCGCTGCTCACTCGCCCCATTCCGCGCTAAGCGCGATTCAGCCGAGGCACATTGTAGGTGCAGGCCTATTCCATTGGCGGTCGACCGCGCCACCGATGGATCGCCGCTGGATGAGGGATAGCCAGTCGGGTCAACGTTCGTCATACATTTTCGTGATGCACATAAATTCCGGCGACACCGCCCGATGGATCGTAGCTATGAAGGGTTATCTGGGTAATCTCCCGCCGACAAGAGAGGCGATTAAGTTTCGCCGGACGTTACCACCCCTACAGGAGTTGGTTCCTCAATGACACTGAACATGCCCGATGCGCCGCATCGGCGCACAATGTCCGCCTGGATCGCGGGGGTACTCACCCTGCTGGTCGCCGTTGCCGTTGTGGCAGTGACGCCTATTCGGGCACTTGCGGCAACATCTGTACCTTTGGGTACCGCGGAAAGCTTCGCGGTGCTGGCCGGTTCGACGGTCACCAACGAGGGCCCCTCAGTAGTCACCGGAGACCTCGGCGTACATCCAGGGTCGGCCGTTACGGGATTCCCGCCTGGGACGGTCACGGGCGGGACAATCCACGTGGCGGACGGTGTGGCGATGCAGGCGAAAGCCGACCTGGCCACTGCGTACGACAACGCCTTCGGACAGCCCACGGAATTCAACCTTCCCGCAGCGCCAGTGAATCCCACGCTGGCTCCCGGCACTTACGCCGTCACGTCCGGACTCCTGATCAACGGGACCTGGACCCTGGACGGACAAAACAATCCCGATGCCGTCTGGGTGTTCAAGGTTCCTGCCGGCCTGACGACGGCATCCGCCAGCAGCGTGGTCCTTCAGAACCTCGCCCAGGCGTGCAACGTGTTCTGGGTGACTGATGAATCGGCCACTCTCGGAACCGACTCCAACTTCGTGGGTACCCTCATGGCACTCACTTCGATCAGTGTCACCAATGGGGCGACCATCCAGGGCCGGGCGTTGGCCCGCAACGGGGCCGTGACACTGGACGACAACGTGATTACCAGGCCCACATGTGACGACGACACCACCGCGACGGGTGACGCTGCGACGGGTGACGCTGCGACGGGCGATGCTGCGACGGGCGATGCTGCGACGGGTGACGCTGCGACGGGTGACGCTGCGACGGGTGACGCTGCGACGGGTGACGCTGCGACGGGCGATGCTGCGACGGGCGATGCTGCGACGGGCGATGCTGCGACGGGCGATGCTGCGACGGGTGACGCTGCGACGGGTGACGCTGCGACGGGTGACGCTGCGACGGGTGACGCTGCGACGGGTGACGCTGCGACGGGCGATGCTGCGACGGGTGACGCTGCGACGGGTGACGCTGCGACGGGCGATGCTGCGACGGGCGATGCTGCGACGGGTGACGCTGCGACGGGTGACGCTGCGACGGGTGACGCTGCGACGGGCGATGCCGCGACGGGCGATGCCGCGACGGGCGATGCCGCGACGGGCGGACACGGAGACTGCGACTGCGACGAGAAGCCCGGGAAGCCGGGGACTGGCCACCACGACAAGTGGGGGAAGAACGACCACCACGACAAGTGGGGGAAGAACGACCACCACGACAAGTGGGGGAAGAACGACCACCACGACAAGTGGCAGTCCAAGCCGGCCTTCGCCAGCTGAGTGAATTTCTCCCTTGCGGTTCGCTGGGAGCAGTGAGTCGCGCATAGGTCCTTTCTTCGGAGCGCGCGCATGGGTGGGCATGCTCCGACACGCAACAAATACGGGTGGCGCGCGGTGGATCGTCGTCGATGCCATCGCGCGTTACCTGCGGAAGCAGGAGAAGCAGGTGCGAGCAGTCGGGCTGGGAAGGACCGGGTGGGGCTGTGCTGGGCAACGCTGAGTCGACGAAGATGAAGGAATCGCAACGGACCGAGCTCGAGCTGGCCGCGAAGGACGGGGGCGGAGGGGCCCGCAGAACTCGTGGCATTTCAGGGCCACCATGCCTGCTGACCGCGGTGACGGGAGCCGCGGTGGCCCTGTGTCTGGCAGCGACCCTGGTTCATGTGCTTCTGGTATTTCTGTACGTGGCGCCCCCGAACGCCATCTCGAAAATGTACAGCCAACAGACCAACGCGTGGGTCCGGCCAGTCTTCGAGCAAAACTGGCGGCTCTTCGCCCCTAATCCGCAGTCAGTTAACCGGCACATCTCGGCGAGGGTCAGGCACACAGCACCGGACGGCACCACACAGGTGAGCGACTGGGTCAGCCTGAGTGCCAAAGACAATTCTGCCGTCAAGCACAACGTCTTCCCCAGCCATACAGCACAGAATATCTTGCGCCAAGCTTGGAATGCTTACCTCAAAACGCACGGCAGTGACGACCGGCCGCGCACGGAGCGAGCTTTGATGATTCAGAAGTATCTGCGCAACATCGCAGCGGACCGCGTCACCGCCCAACGTGGCGGCACCTTCGACTCGATCCAGCTACGGGTGATCACCCTGCCTATCGCGGCGCCCCGCGAAGCGGGCGGACCCCCCGCCGCAACGGCACCTGTGCGAGGCCAAACTCGGTATCTGCCCTGGTGGAAGGTGGCCACGCGTGGAACGGACTGAGCAGGCGACGGTCGTGGCACCCTCAGCGTCCCGAAACACCACCGAGCGGGCGAGTGGGCGTGTGCCGCAGCACGTCTTCGAACGGATCCATGCGTTCTTCCTCCTCCTGACCGAGCGGCCGGTCTCCCTCTACGCGGCGGCGATGCTGCGCATTGGGTACGGTCTGCTCTATCTCATCTTCCTGCTTCGCGAGTACCCACACCGCGACGAGATGTGGGGCCCCGGTTCACCGTGGACGCCCGAGCTAGCCAGGCAGATGTTCGATCAGAGTGGGTGGGCCAGCGTCCTCACCCTGTCCGACAACCCGGTGTACTTCGAGGTGTGCTACACCGTGGCTCTCGTCACTTGCGCGCTGTTCGTGCTGGGCTGGCGGACGCGGGCGGTGTCTGTGCTGTTCGCGGTCATGGTCGTGTCGTTCCACGCCAAGGCGATTTTTATGGCGGACGGCGGGGACAATCTCATGGTCCTCATGGCCGTCTACCTCATCTTCACCGCGTGCGGCCGGCGCTGGTCCCTTGACGCCCGCAGGACCCGGCTCCAGGCCTCAGTGGGCAAGATGGCAGGCCCACACCGCGGCGGCCTCCGATACCAACTCGACAGCGCCCGCACCAGCGTGATCACTGTGCTGCACAACTGCGGCATGTTCGTCATCGCAGCCCAGGTCTGTTTCCTCTACGGATGCGCAGGCCTGTACAAGGTGCAGGGCCTCAAGTGGGGCGACGGCACAGCCCTCCACTACATCCTGAACATCGACCTGTTCCGGCCATGGCCTGAGTTGTCGCAGATGATCGACGGTCATCACGTGCTGCTTGCCGCCGTCGGCTATCTGACGGTGCTGGTTCAGGTCGCCTTTCCGTTCGTCCTGTTCGGCAGGCTCAAATACCCGGTCCTAGCCATGCTGCTGGGCATGCACGTGAACATCGCGGTGCTCATGGGACTGCCGCTCTTCAGTGGCGCCATGATTGTCGCTGATGCCGTGTTCCTGCCCGACCGCTTCTACCGCGCCGTGGGACGGGTGGGACGGCGCGCCGTCAAGCGCACCAGTGTCACGGGAGCGGGAGCCTCGCCAGGGACAGCGCACGCTGCAGTACCGTCCCAGCCCGGTCCGACTGGCGACTGGGCTTGATCCGCTTTGACGGACATTTAAGATCAGGGGTTCGTCCCCGGAAGGATGTTGATCACGGAGAGCATGGGGAATCTCCCTCGCCGTTCGTTCACACCGGAGTTCAAGGCCGAGATCGTGTGCCGGCGTGGTGACCGCTCGGTCGGTCAGATCGCCAAGGACTTCGATCTGATCGAGACCGCGGTGCGGGACTGGGTAAAGCAGGCCGAGGTCGACACGGGCGAGCGCGAGGGACTGACCAGCAGCGAACGTGAGGAGCTGACCGCGCTGCGGCGGGAGAACCGCCGCCTGCGAGAAGACGTCGACATCCTCAAGCGGGCCACGGCATTCTTCGCGAAGGAGACCCGCTGACGGTGAACCCGTTCATCGAGGCGGAGAAGCAGAGCGGCCACAACGTCAGACGGGCGTGTGAGCTGCTCAAGGTCTCCCGCACCGCCTTCTACGCCCGCCGCAACGGCACTCCTGGCCCCCGCGGTCCGCGACCTGGAGCTGACCGAGAAGATCACCGAAGCCCACGAGCACTCCCGTGGCACCTACGGGGCCCCGCGCGTCCACGCCGTTGTGCAACGCGAGGGCGAAAGATGCGGACGGCGCCGCGTCGCCAGGCTGATGCGGGACGCCGGACTCCAAGGCCGCCACCGTAGGCGGCGACACGACTCAAGGATGCCTTGCGCAGGCAGCTCGGCCAGCAACTCGACCAGGCCGCCGCTGGGGATCTGGTCGCCCGCATCGAGGAACTGACTCGCCAATACCAGCTGCTTGCCACTGAACGCGACGCGTTGAGGCGGGAAAACTCCGAGCTGGCTCAGAAGCTGGAGGAGGCCGAGGAGGATCTGGCTGCCGCGCGGACCAGTCTCCGGGAGATGATCCGGCGGGAGAACGCCTGAACGGCGCACGTCGGTCACGGAGTCGTACGCGACTGGGGACGTTCAGTGGTACGTCTCTCCCTCTCCTCGAGGAGGGGGGGACGGCTCGCTCAGGCTGCCGGCTGCAGACGGCAGTGGTCGCTGGCGAGAGCCCGGAGGCGGGCGGCCACGGCGTCCGGGCCGAGTGCTGCCAAGGCCCACAGGGCACTGAGGCGGCGGCCGGAGGACCAGATGCCGGTGGTCGGCGGCCGGAACGGGGCCACGGCGATGTTCCGGGCCGCGAACGGGATCGGATCGAGATAGGTCATGCCGCCGGTCCCGCACAGATACGTGCGGGCGCCTCACGGCGGCCAGGTCGACGAGCCGGACGGATCGGCCCGGCCGGGCGGTCAGGCGGCTGCTGGCGAGGATCTGGCCGCGCCATCCGAGCAGGTCCAGCAGGACACGGGTGGACATCTGGGCGACGGCCGCGGTCCGTCCGGAACCCAGCGCAGGGCGTAGTGCCGGTAGGTCACACGCACCCAGGAAAGACGCACGCTGCGCGGCCCGGTCCATTCCAGTCCCGCGCACGCCACCACCGGCCCGTCGAAGAGGGCCGGGTTGGCCTGGACCGCCCTGTCCCACACCCGGTCCATGGCCGATTCAGCCTCTGGTGACAGTGGGGGCGCTTCAACCTCCGCCAGACGAATGTGTACAACGTCGAAGAGGTCCATACCCGCAGGGGGCAGCGTCTCGGTCACCGGCTCATCGTAGAGCCAGAGCCGGCCCGCAACAGAGAACCCTGCGCTGCGGGCGTACACCGGCCGCTACTGGCGAATGCGGGTGATGGTCCCCACTGCGTGGTGGATCGTGCCGCTTGCGACCTTCACCGTCAGCTCCGCTGTAGCGGAGGTGTAGAGGTCACCACACCGGTGTATCTGCGCGGGCCGGGCCCGGGCCCCACTTGGGGTGTGGCGGCCATATTCGACAGCGGCGTGGTCAGCCACTCGTATAGCGCAGT
Organism: Streptomyces agglomeratus; assembly: GCF_001746415.1. Lineage (NCBI taxonomy): Bacteria > Bacillati > Actinomycetota > Actinomycetes > Kitasatosporales > Streptomycetaceae > Streptomyces > Streptomyces agglomeratus. Next base: position 22,296 of record NZ_MEHJ01000001.1, on the reverse strand, counting down.
CCGGCCGTCGGGCAGCCGTATTGCAAGAACCGGGGGCAGGGTGACCGCGCCGGTGAGCCGATCACGGGCACGGCTGCAGACTGGGAAGTTCGATGCCGCGCTCGCCGCCGCCTGGGAGATCAAGGCGCACGCCCTGCACCAACGCGATGAAGCGGCTCGGACGCGATGCCGCCGAGGTGACCGTGCTCGCCGACCACCTCACCACGCACTGGTCAGGGGACTCAGTTGTGGGGCAGGCAGCCGGCGGGCACATGAGGCTTCTTGAGTGCGATGGCCTCCGCTGGGGGTGCGGGCCCCTGGGGATGGGGCTGAGGCCTGCCTGATGGGGGGGGCGGTTGGTACCCGCGCTTACCAGCGACCGCAGGGTGTCCGCGGGTGAGCGCGGTGATCAGGGGGTGGTGATGCTGAGCGCGGCCGCGAGGGACGCGTGTGGGGTCGGCTGCGGACGCAGCTCTGTCAGGAGGCGACGGAGCGGGTGTAGCGGGACGAGCCGGTCACTCGCGGACGGACGCAGCCAGTACGGACCGGGCGGCGCTGTGCGGTTGAGCGAGGGCAGCGTGACCGTGTGGGGAGCGCCGAGGCACACGCCGTACTCGTGGGGCTCCCACTTGCTGCGCGAGCCGGGTGGGACCAACCAGTACTGCCATCCGCTGTCTGGGTCCTCAATGACCGGCCCGCAACCGCTTTGGATCTCGTCCATCTCGGCTACGGCGGACTGCGTGTGGGTTCCGCCACCGGTGATTACGACGTCGAACAGACCGCTGCCGAGGCGTACACGGGCGTCCTTGCCTGTTTTGACGTGGAGAAGGGGGCGAATCACGGCGGCGAGGTCTTGCATGTCCTCGGCCGGGCGGTACGCGGGGCCGGCCGAATACACGAGCTGGCGCATCATGCCGACGGCGGGGGAAGACGGGCTGGTAGAGGTCCCGGCCCGGGGGCGAGCGTCGCGCGCACGGTCTTGCCGGCGTCATTGCGGAGGAACCAGACGACACGTGCACCGAGGCGCTTGGCCTCCCACAGCCCGCGGCCCGTGTCGCCTTGCACAGCTGCGCCAAAGGCGAGGAACTGCGGGGTGGGGTCCTCTACGTCGATCACGAGTTGCTGTGTCTCGGTGATCGCGAGGCGGGCCTTGACGCGCTCAGCCATGCCGTGACGGACGGCATTGTCCACGAGGCGGCCCAGAACATCCGTGGCCACGTGGATGCTCCCTTGCCAACCGAGGAGCGTGAGCTGCGAACGGCTTGGGCCCGAGCCTGCTTCGCAGCGTGGGCGTTGCCGGGGAGGTCGATGGGTGGGGACTCGTGTAGAACCGCAGTGATCATCGCGGCGGGTTCCATGGCGGCGGGTCCTTCGTGAAGGGCGAGGGAGCACCAGGTCGTCGTGCCGTCGGGACTGAATCCCCAGGAGTCGGCGATGGCGTCAACGATGGGAAGCCCACGGCCGCTCTCCTCGAGAGGGCCGGGCGTGCGCATGACTGGGACCACGGGAGTGTCGTCGGTGAGGTTCCCCCGAGATGCGGCGGGAGGTGACAGCTGGTCAGATGGGTCTCATGAGAGGACCTTTGACCATGGCTGCCCCGAGGAAATATCCGCTGGAGTTGCGGGAGCGTGCGGTGCGGATGTATCGCACGACCGAGCCGAGGCCGGTGATCAAGCGGCTGGCCGTCGAGCTGGGTGTGCATCCCGAGGCCCTGCGCGGCTGGATCCGCCAGGCCGAGGCCGACGCTGGTGAGAGCGATGACCGGCTGACCACCGCCGAACGTGAGGAGCTCGCGGCCCTGCGCAAGGAGAACGCGCAGCTCAAGCGGGCGAATGAAGTCCTGCGGACGGCGTCGGCTTTTTTCGCCGCGCAGCTCGACCCGACCCGGCCCAGGTGACGGCGCTCCTCGACGAGCACCCGCATCTGGGGGTCGAGCCGGTCCTGCGGGAACTGCACATCGCTTCGTCCACCTACTACCGCTGGCGCCGGCAAGAGCAGGAGCCGTGCGAGCGGCGGCGCCGTGACGCGGAGCTGACCGAGCAGATCCAGCGGATCCACGCCGATTCCGGCGGCATCTACGGTTCCCCACGCGTGCATGCCGTCCTGAGGCGCGAGGGTGTCCACGTGGGCCGCAAGCGGGTCGAGCGATTGATGCGCGAGGCCGATCTCGCGGGCGTCAGCCCCCGTCGTAAGGGTTTCACCCGCCGGGATCCGAAGGCCACTCTCGCCCCGGACCTGGTGAACAGAGACTTCACCGCGCCCGGTCCGAACCGGCTGTGGGTCACCGACCTCACCATGATCCCCACCGGCGAAGGGCCGCTGTGGCTCTCCGCGATCCGGGACGCCTTCTCCCGCCGGGTGGTGGCCTGGGAGACCTCCGGTTGTGCGGACGCCGACCTGGTCCTGTCCTCGCTGGAGTACGCCCTGGCCAGCCGCGAGGTCGAGCCCGGCAAGCTGGTTCATCATGCGGATCACGGCTGTCAGTACACATCGATCAAGCTGACAACTCGACTGCTGCGGGCAGGAATTGAGGCGTCCATGGGGTCCGTCGGGGACTCGTACGACAACGCTCTGGCCGAGAATCTATGGATGCTGGTCAAGACCGAGTGCGTCCGCGGCCGCGTCTTCGCGACCAGGGCTGAGGCGAACCTGGCCCTCTTCGAGTACATCGACGGCTTCTATAACAGCCGGCGCATCCAGCAACGGCTCGGCTACCTCAGCCCCATCGAGTTCGAGGAGAAGCACTACACCGACCAGGCGACGGCCGAACAAGCGAACCTGGAACCCCGTCACCCCGCCCTGACCAGCTGATCAGCACCTCCCGCACAACGGGGGAACCTCACGGAGACCTCGACGCGAAGGCATGAGCTGGTCTGGGAGAGCCGAAAGCCCACCGATGGGCCTCTGCCGTTCTGGAAGGCGTTGGTGTCCAGGGGCGGTTTTTCTGATCAGTACGTCGTGGGTTTGGCCTGGGTTGATCAGTTTGGTGTCTGGTGGTGGGAGCGCTTCAAGCCCCGGTCGCGACGGCTCGGTGATGGAGGAGATGCGGGCATGGGCTGCGTGTTGAGCTGGCGGTTGGTCAGGTGGAGTGAGCGTTGGTCAACTGTGGTCAGTTTCCCCGAGTGGTGATCACGTTCGTTGAGTGTTCCTATGCGCTGGTTGTGGTGTTGGTGGGGTGGTTGATCCAGTACAGGGCGGCGTCCATGCCTCGTGGAGTCCAGGTGTGGAGCGGGGCTAGGCCGTGTCTGACAAATGATCACGGACGGGTTCGCGGAGCCAGAGGATCAGCGAGGCCAGGACGACTCCGGCGCGGTAGCGGTCGGCGAGCTTGTCGAACCTGGTCGCGATTGCGCGGAACTGCTTAAGGCGTGCGAAGCATCGTTCGACGACGTTGCGGTCGCGGTAGATCTCCTTGTCGAAGGCGGGCGGCCGGCCGCCGAAGCGCCCTCGGCGCCGGCGGTTGGCCGCTTGGTCGCGGCGCTCGGGGATCGTGACGGCGATGCCCCGACGCCGCAGCAGGTGCCGGATCGCCCGGCTGGAGTAGGCCTTGTCGCCCAGGACTCGGGTCGGTGTCGTGCGCGGGCGGCCGGTGTCGGCTCGCGGAACGCGTATCCCGTCCAGGACCTGACCGAATGCGGTGGCGTCGTTGACGTTGCCGGGCGTGAGCACGATCGACAGGGGCAGGCCCCGGCCGTCGACGGCGAGGTGGACCTTGGTGGTCAGCCCGCCTCGGGACCGGCCGAGGGCCTGGCGCGTCTGCGAGCGGCCCGGATCTTCCAGTTCGTCCCCGTCTGCGGCCCCTTTTTACGTGCGCCGGCGGCGTGCTGGTGGGCACGGTTGACCGTGGAATCGACCGCGACGGTCCACTCCACCCGGCCCACCGCGTCGTCACGGACCTGCGCATGCTCCAACAGCCTTGCCCACGTGCCATCCGCCTCCCAGCGGGCGAATCGCTCGTAGACGGTCTGCCACGGCCCATACCGCTCCGGCAGGTCACGCCACGGAGCCCCGGTCCGCAACCGCCACAGCACACCATTGACCACCTGCCGGTGATCACGCCACGGCCGACCACGCCCGTCCACCTGCGGCAACAAGGGCTCTATCCGCTCCCACGCCGCATCATTCAACTCACCTCTACCTGCCACAAGATCAATTATCAGACAGGCCTTAGGGCTGCGGTCACCGCCGTGATGTACCTCGAGGCCGCTGGAATCACCGGTCAAGCCCGTTCGCGAGGTCGCCATCGCTCTCAAGGACCTGCTCCTGGACTCGGCCTGCACCGCAGGGTAGATCACCGCTTTGTTGCGGAGCGGGGTGGGCCACCGTCTGAGACGACGCGGTGGCCCGCCCCGCATACTGAGGCCATTCTCGCTGCGGCAGGACACCAACTGTGCAGTGCTCGCAGGGCAGCACGTCGTCGCGCCGGACGAGGGTGAGGCAGCGGGTGTAGCCGCCCATTTCCAGCGGCACCACCAATCGCCCGCCCCAGCCGGTGCCGAATCGAGGTCGACCCGACCGGCCGGGACACGTTCCTGAACGCAGTGGTCGATCCTCAACGGTTCGAGGATCTGGTACTGGTTGGTTGTCCGCTGCCCAGGAATCTTGAGATTTTTCAGCGGCTTCGTACAACCCACAAGCCCTTCCCGTGGTCTTCCGTACGCCGCAGGCCAGCTACACCTCACCAAGTCCGGGCCATTTGTGGACGGATGAATCTATCGGCCAAGGGCGCCCACCGCGCCCGGCCGCAAGCAGCAGGAGTCTCCCGCATGTACCAGCACGTCCGTCTCGCCCTGGCGGCAGGCGCCGTGGTCACGCTGACCACCGGTCTGCTCGCCTTCAACCCGCCCCCGGCGGCCGCCGCGGTGGCCAAGCACTACGACGACTTCAATGGCGACGGATACCGGGACATCGCGTACAGCCACGCCTACACCGGCATCTCGGGACCGGACGGCTGGTCCGGTGGCGCCGTCACGATCACCTACGGGAGCGCCCGCGGCCTGGACCCCTTGCGCACCCAGGTGATCCACCAGGACAGCCCGGGTGTCCCCGGCGCGGGCGAGGAAGACGACATGTTCGGCGAAAGCCTGGCCGGCGCCGACCTGAACAAGGACGGTTATGCGGACCTCGTCGCGGGCAACCCCTTCGAGCACGTCGGCGACGAGGAGTACCGCGGCTCGGTGACCGTCCTCTGGGGTTCCGCGTCCGGCCTGGCCGGCGGCACCGCCATCACGCCCAAGAGCGGCGCCAAGGGCCACTTCGGCAGGGACCTGGTCACGGGCGACTTCACGGGGGACGGCTCCCCGGACGTGGCGGTCGTCGGGGGCAGCGAGGCGTGGCTGTACCGGGGTGGTTTCACCAAGTCCGGCACCACGGGCAGCGTCAGCGAGATCGACAAGGCCGGTATCAGCTGGTCCTCATCCGGCCTGGCCGCCGGCCGGGTCGACGGCGACGGCAAGGCGGACCTGGTCGTCCTCGGAGTGCAGGTGTCCGGCACCGACTACAACGTCCGCGCCTGGTTCCTCAAGGGCACCTCCACCGGCCTGTCCTCGGGCGCCTCCAAGACCCTCGCCGCCGGACAGGACGAAGACGGCCTGAACGCCGCCGTCGCAGACTTCGACAAGGACGGTTACGGCGACATCGCCGTCGGCGAGCCCGATGAGAGCAACGGCAAGGGCGCGGTCAACATCTGGTACGGCGCATCCTCCGGCCCCAGCAGTACCCGCTCGGCGAAGCTCACCCAGGCCACCACAGGAGTCTCGGGCACGCCCGAGGCCTACGACGGCTTCGCCTACGACGTCTCGGCCGCCGACTCCAACGGCGACGGCTACGCGGATCTCGTGGTTGGCGTTCCCCACGAGGACGTGGACGGCCAGGAGGACCAGGGCGGCGTCCACCTCTTCCGCGGCGGCTCCGGCGGCCTGTCCGGGTCCCGCTCCTCCTGGATCCCGCAGTCCGTCATGGGCAGCTCCGAAGAGTACGCGGCCTTCGGCCAGGGCCTGCGCCTGCGCGACTTCAACGCCGACGGCAAGGCGGACCTCGTCGTTGCCGCGGCCTCCAGCGGTCGCCTCCTGCCCGGCTCGTCCACCGGACCGACAGCCACCGGCTCGTACGAACTGCCCGAATCGGGCAACACCTTCCTCGACTGACCTCACCCCGCCCATGGCCACCGGAACAACGCCAGTGGCCATGGGCGGGCAGGAGTACGCATCCCGCGCGCATCTGCACCACGGCCCCCCGCCTTTGCGGCGCCCCCGGTGTGCAACGGCCACCGCGACTTGGTCGGCCGGTTGCGATCTCTTGGTCTCGGGGCGGTGGTGTGAGGGACAGTTGATGTTGGTGTGTTGATGCTGGTCGGTGGCTGTTTCGGGTTGTGGGGTCACTGTCCTGGGATGTGAGAGATCGAGGTGGGATCGATGTCGTGGGGGTATCGCATGAGGGGTGATGCTGTCTCAGTTTCGTGAGTTCTGATCTCTTCGCCGGCTGGTGGTTGGTGTGCTCGGGGTGTGATCAACAAGTGTCCGGTCTCGCTCAAGGTGAGGCAGAGTCAGTGTCTGACCTGGGTTGCCTCAGTTTGAGCGAGACGGGGGCGGGCCGCTCAAACTGAGGTGTCGCGCTGAGTGTCCGGGGTTACCTGCGTAGGGGCAGCGGCGACCAGCAGGGCGGCGAACACGACGGGGGCGACTGTCTGGTACCCCATCCAGACTTCACCCCCGGCTCTGCTGCCCTGCCACGCCATCAGGAGACCGGTCAGGGCCGCCAACACCCAGCCACTGTCGTAGGCAATCATGAGCTGCGTGTAGGTGCGCATCGACCGGCTGCGCGTGTATCTGATCTCGATGCCGCCGCCGATCAGCAGGGCCACGCCTGAGACGACCATCAGCCAGGCTGGCGTTCCGAGTAACCGGCCGAGCGGGGCAGCGCCGGCGATGGAGACAGCGGCAAGCAACACCTTGAAGGCGCCATCGGCGATGGCACCCACCGTCTGGCGGGTCACCCGCGATGCCGAGACCTGGGCCATGAGCGTCCTCCTTGAAGCTCGTCGCGATTGGTTTCGTAATGAAATTACGGCAATAATAAAACTATGAGAATGACGAGAGCAGAGGCCAAGGAACGTAACCGCCGCGCCTTGCTGGACGCTGCGTTCCAGATCGTTTCCCGAGACGGGTACCGGGCCAGGCTCGATGAGATCGCCGAACGCGCTGACGTGACCACTGGTGCCATCTACTCACTGTTCGGGAGCAAGAACGGCCTGGTGGTCGCCCTGGTCGCCGACTACCTGCGGCCGTACTACGAAGACGTCGAGCAGGCGGTTCCGGCTGGACTGGATCTGCTCGAAGCGGTCGACGCCTTTGCCCGGTACTACCGGCGTAGTTGTGACGCCCCGGACGCGCTGTCTGGACTGTCGCTCCAGATCACCTTGCTGGATATGGCCCTGCATGACCCGGACCTGGGGTCTCAGCTCGCCACGTCCATCCGATCGCAGGAGAACCACCTGATCGCGCTGTTCACCGGAAGGTCGCACAACGCAAGTGTTGTGACGTCGTACCAGGCACAACGTCTGACCACCGCGCTCAGGGCACTGTTCGTCGGTCTCAGCCAGGGTGTCACCCTCGGCCTCGCCCCTGGTGCCGACGAGCAGTACTTTGCCGACACCGCCCGCGCCTTGGCATCCGACATGTCCCTCATCGATCACGATGCGGACGCTTCGTGATGGTCACTGCAGAAGAGCCGGGGTCTGACACGAAAATAGAGTGGACGATGCAGGTCAGCCCCGGCCGCGATCACGCGTAAGGGCAAAACATTGGCCTACCTTGTGCCCGCCGAATGGTTCGAGCAGTACATGGCACAGCGCCCGACAGCCTCTGGCGCCGACCAGGACGCGGCCTGACCAGGCCGGACACCAGGCAGACCAGGAGTCCTCTCGTCATGACAGCGCAGCCGATCCACTTCGACGGCCGCGGCGGTGATCGGCCCCGCCCGGTGCCGCCCATGCCCGAACGCACCCCGCAGGCCCTGCGCCTGGCCATCCAGGAACACGCCCCGCATCTGCTGCCCGACTTCGAGGCGCACTGGCGCCGCGCGATCGCTGACGCCTTCAACCTCACCCCGGTACCGGCCTTCATGCGCCTGTGGTGGACCCAGTACGCCATCGCCCGCGATCCCAACCTGGAAGGACACCTGCGCGACCTCGAAGCCCGAGCCGCGAAGTCCGAGGACGCCCAGGAGTCCGCTGCCCTCCTGGCCGAGTACAGCCGGCTGCGCCGCCAGGCGGCCGCCGTGGAGCCCGGCCGGTGAGCGATGAGCTCCCACGCCCGCGCTGGAAGATGGACTGGACGGCAGAGGCGCTCCGTGAATTCGCGAGCATGCCCGAGGACGGGAAGCAGCTGTTTCTGGCGGCCCGGGCCGAGCTGATCACAGCGTCCGATCCGTATTACCGGGGCATCGACGCCGACGTGTCCCTGCCTCACTGGCTCACCGTCCGCCCACTGGCCTCGACCAGTCCGGGCGGCCCGCACATCGCCGACCTCGCCGCGCGGCCGGGGCTGGCTCATCTTCACCCTCATCCGTCGTCACGCCGATCCCCAGATCACCGTCACCGACGCGTTCTGGGCCTGACCGGGAACGCATGGCCGACCACGCCGCGCGTGGTGTCCGCGGAAGAACTCTGGCTGCGGAGGGAATGGGCAGTAGCACCGGCGGAACTGCAGTAGCGCTGCAGCCGGCCGGCGAGCCCGCCCCGTCACATGCACCTGCCGAAACCCCCACCACCGCGCCCACCGCGCCTATCGTGGTTGACCGGTACGGGGCCGGCCGCCTCCAGAGCTCGTTGCGGGGCCTATGCCCACTTCAGCCCGAGTCGGGGAGTGCGGCGATGTTCAGGAGCAGTACCGCTACGGCTTCCCGGCGCGGCTAACGGGCTGCTCAAGGCGCGGATGGATGTGGCCTTGCCGCTCAATCAAGGCAAGGCCACCGCAGTTGCCGCGCACCTGCTGTTCACGACCGGCTCAGCAGACGGCCGTGAACAAGGCTGACCAGGACCTGTCCGGCCGATCATGTGACTGCTCTGCGCCCGGGTCGTTGATGGGGGCAGGTGGTGCTGTCCCTGGGGTCCGGCGATGCACTGGCCTTCTGCGGCGGAGCGCTGCCAGGGGCACCGACCGCTCCGAGCGGCAACTGGAGGCGGTCCGGGCGGGCGCGCGGGACGGTGCCGACAGCGGTCGGCCGGTCATCGGGATCGGCAGAGCGTCCTGGGCGCCTTGTCGCACGAGCCGCCGGACGGTGATCTGGCACTGCTCGGCGGTGCGGGTCCGGGAGGTGCCCGCCGCTGCCCCGTGTCACAGCCGATGCCTTCCACCCGGCCCGCCCGTCGGCGAACCGAGTGCGCGTACGCACCCGGCTACCGGCCCGACCGCGGCAGGTCGGCGCACTGCGACGCCTTGCCGGGGGCTGTGTGCTGAGCTTTTGGCGCACGTCCCGGCAGCGCAGCCGGACACTGGCTGTCCCGGGTCCCGTGTCGTGCGGTCTGATGTCGCGGTTGGTTGCCTACCCGTCCGCGACGGATCTCAGCGAAACCGGTGGTGCTGCCGGTAGTGCTGGAAGTCTGAACCAATTCCGGGAATCAGGCCGCGACGAGTTCCTGCTCGCGGTCCGGGGTCTTGATCTTGGGCTTCTTGTTCGGCAGCGAGAGCCGGAAGACCTTGCGCCATGCGGAGAACACCTGCTTGGGCAGTGGCCCGGTGACGTACTCCAGCTCGTACTTTTCGAACAGTGCGCGCACCTTCACCGCGACTTCGGCGTACCGGTTGCTCGGCAGGTCGGGGAACAGGTGGTGCTCGATCTGGTGCGAGAGGTTGCCGGTCATGAAGTGCATGGCGCTGCTGCCGCTGATGTTCGCTGAGCCCATCATCTGGCGCAGGTACCACTGGCCGCGCGTCTCGCCCTTGATCGAGTGGCGCTCGAAGACCTGCACGCCCTCGGGGAAGTGCCCGCACATGATCACCGAGTGGGTCCAGATGTTGCGGACCAGGTTCGCGGTGAACGTGGCGGCGAGCGTGGTGAGGAACGACGGGCCCGACAGCAGCGGGTGGATCACGTAGTCCTTGAGCACCTGCTTGCGGATCTTGCGGCCCACGGCCTTGGCCTGCGCGCGGAACTCCGGGTTGTTGCGGCGGCGCTTGTTCAGGTTCTTGCCGAGCTCCAGGTCGTACGCTGCGATGCCGTACTCGAAGAAGCAGGCGTTGATGAAGTTCCACAGCGGCTGGCCGAGGTGGAACGGGTGCCACTTCTGGTCCTCGTCGACGCGCATGATGCCGTAGCCGAGGTCGTTGTCCTTGCCGATCACGTTGGTGTATGTGTGGTGCAGCTCGTTGTGCGAGTGCTTCCACTGGTCGGCCGGCGAGACGTGGTCCCACTCCCAGGTGGTGGAGTGGATCTTCGGGTCTCGCATCCAGTCCCACTGGCCGTGCAGGATGTTGTGGCCGATCTCCATGTTGTCCATGATCTTGGCCACGGACAGGCCGGCGGTGCCGAGCAGCCACGCGGGCGGGAAGATCGAGAACAGCAGCACGCCCCTGCTGACCAGCTCGAGTTTGCGCTGGGTGGAGATGACCTTACGGATGTAGGCGGCGTCTTTCTCGCCGCGGCCGGCGATCACCTCGTCGCGGATCGCGTCCAGCTCGCGGCCTAGCTCCTCGATCTGCTCCGCGCTCAGGTGGGCGGTGGGGTCGATGGCGGTCACGGTGCTCCTACCGTTCGATGTCGCAGGGGCCCGCCGCGGCGGACACGCAGGTCTGGATGAGGACGCCCGGCTCGGCCTCGGTGATCTCGCCGGTGCGCAGGTCGCGGACGGCGCCCGCCTTGAGCGGCGTGACGCAGCCGAAGCAGATGCCCATGCGGCACCCGGAGGGCATGAGCACGCCGGCCTCCTCGCCGATGTCCAGCAACGGTGTGGCGCCGTCCGCGTCGACCCTCTTGCCGGTGGCGCTGAACGTGACCTCGCCGCCGCCGCCGTCGCCGGCGACGACGATGCCGGGGCGGAAGCGTTCGGTGTGCAGGCGCTCTTGTGCGCCGTGCTCCATCCAGTGCTCTTCGGCGGCGTCGAGCAGGCCCGCGGGCCCGCAGGCCCAGGTCTCGCGCTCGGCCCAGTCGGGCACGAGTTCGTCGAGACGGGCGATGTCGAGCATGCCGTCCGTGTCGGTGTGCACCTCGGTGAGCCGCAGCTTCTTGTCCGCGACCAGGTCGTGCAGTTCGCTGCGGAAGATCACGTCTTGCGGCCGTGGCGCGCAGTGGACCATGACGACGTCGTCGAACTCGGTGTCGCGCAGCATGCCCATCACGGGCGTGATGCCGCTGCCGGCCGTCAGGTAGAGCACCTTGGCGGGCTTGGCCTGCGGCAGCACGAAGTCACCGGTCGGCTGGTCGAGCTGGATCAGCGTGCCCGGTTTCGCCCTGCGGACCAGGTGGTTGCTGACCTTGCCGTCCAAGATCGCCTTCACGGTGATCGTGACGCGGCCGTCCTTGCGGTTGGTCGGCGAGGTGAGGGAGTAGGCACGCCACAGGCGCACCCCGTCGACGTCGACCCCGATCCGCACGTACTGACCGGCCGTGTGGCCGCGCCAGCCCCGTCCCGGCCTGATCACCAGGGTCGCGGCGTCACCCGTCTCGGGGTGCACGGCCTCGATGCGCCCACGCAGGTCGGCGCCCGCACGCAGCGGGCTGACCAGGTCGAGGTAGTCCGACGGCAGCAGCGGCGTCGTGACCATCTCCAGCAGTTTCCACGCCCTGCGGCGCAGGGCTGTACTCGTCATGACTCCAGCTTGCTGCGCCTCAAGGCGTAAAGTCCTGACCGCAGGACGTAAATCTGGTCGGCTGAATTGTTCGCAGGGAATAGAAGCGTGAGCCATGCAATCCGGAGGGCCAGCGAACTGGCCCTGGATGAGACGACGGTCACCGCACTTCGGGCCGCGCTGAAGAGCACCGCCGACGAGGTTGTCCAGGCGATCATCGACGAGGTCCCTCCCTACGCCAACGCCCTTTCGGGCCACATGGGCGCCACCATCCGCCGAGCCGTCCGCACCGCCCTGGGGCACTACCTGGACCTCGCGACCGGGGACGCCACAGGCGGCGACGCCGGTGACGCAGCCTACGAGCTGGGCCGTGGCGAGGTGCGCGACGGCCGTTCGATGGACGCCCTGCTCAGCGCCTACCGCGTCGGCGCCCGCGTGGCCTGGCGATGCCTGGCAGCGGGTGCCGTACCCGCAGGTCTGCCCGCCGCCGAGGTCGCCAAGTTCGCCGAGCTGACCTTCGCCTACATCGACGAGCTCTCCGCCGCGAGCGCCGCGGGCCACGCCGACGAACTGGCCGCCCGGGGCAGGGCCCACGAGCGCCACCTGGAACACCTGGCCCGCGACCTTCTCGCCGGCGCGAGCCCGGACGTGCTGCTGGCCTCTGTGCAACGGGCCGGGTGGCAGCCTCCGGTTTCGCTGACCGCGGTCCTGCTGCCCGCCGCCCAGGCCCGGCCTGCCTACCGCACGCTCGACCCGAGCACCCTCGTCCTCGACGATCTGCCGGACGCCACCGGTGTGCTGCTCGTCCCCGATGCCGACCGATCACATCTCTTGCGGCAGCTGACCGACCGCACCGCAGTGGTCGGCCCGGCCCGGCCCTGGACTCGTGCGTCCGCCTCGTACGCACGAGCCGTACGCGCGCGCTTGCTCTCCTCTGACATTCGCGACACCGAGGACCACCTGCCCGAGCTGGTGCTGAGCGCCGACGCGGACGCGTTCGCAGACCTGCGTGCCCGAGCCCTCGCACCGTTGCGGACCTTGCCTGTCGCGACCGCACGGCGGCTGGAGGAAACGTTGCGGGCGTGGCTGCTGCACCAGGGCAGGCGGGACGAAGTGGCGGCGGAGCTGTTCGTCCATCCCCAGACAGTCCGCTACCGGATGTCGCAGCTGAGGGAGCTGTTTCCGGATCTCGCATCGCCACACCGGGTCCTTGAACTGACGCTGGCGCTCGGTCTTCGGGTCAGCTGACGCGTACTTCGACCGTCCACGACTGCGTCCGCGAGCGGTCCAAGAATCGTGCCTCGTTCTCGGTGCCATCAGCTGGCTCATGCGACCCGGACAAGAGCGGTATAGCCAGCGGAGGGGGATGTGAAGACCGGACAAGGCCTCGGGAAGCCCGTCGGGGTTTCGCTGTCTTTGAGAAGCGCGGTAGCGGATACGGCTCGACTGGATCCGGCGGACGATGCGCACCGGCCCGCTCATCGAGCATCTGGTCGGTGGTCTGGGCCGCTATGCCTTGGAAAACGGCTGTCATGTCGTCGTGGAAGGGCGCTGTCCGGCACGAGCTGACCCACGGGCCCGCGGCGGGCTGCAGCCGGGTGACCGGCGGGGCGGCCAGGCCGGGTCACCAGGGGCCGGGGGCCGGGGACCACCGTGCTTCTGCGACGGCCCCGTGCCTGCCTTCCGACAGGGTCAACCGGACCACCGACCGGGCCGGCCTGGCACACCGCGCGAGGGATGATGGGGATGGAACAACGGACGTGAGGTCAGGAGTTTCCATGGCGAAGCGGGTTCACCGACCCCGTGAGGACGCGGAGTTCAATTTCATCCTCGGGATGAGCGAAGTTCCGGTCCTCGCATACTTCACCGGGACATGGCCCAAGGCAATCGAGCCCTGCCGGGTGATGGACCTCGTCGTGGGTGGAATCGCCGACCACTACACGGGCCGCCTGACGGCTGTCCGCGCCGACATCACGCGTTGTCCGGCCGCAACCGAGCGATACGGGATCACCGGAGCCCCGTCCTACGTCCTGCTGAAGGAGGGAGAGGCGGTGGCGCACGGCACGGGGCCTATGACCATCGCCGAGGTACGGAAGCTCCTGGACGGCCACCTCTGAGCGGCCGCTGCGGCACGGGGCCGCGACGCCCGTCACATCTCGTCTATCGGCGGCTGCGCCGCCTGAGACGCCGTGGGGCTGAGACACCCCCACATGTCACCTAACGTCGTTTCGTCAGTGATGTCACCGGGTCCGAGTGCGCTCATCGCCCCACCGTGGACGACGGTCCCCGCTGAGGCCATACCGCCAGGTCACCAAGCTGGATGCCTCGCGTGGTGGGGGCGACCGCAGTCCCGACCATGAAGCCGCCATACCCGGCGCGACAGCGTCCACGGCCTCGGTCGGGGCGTGCCCGAAGTGACACCGAATTCGAACGAGCGATCTAATGCAGGTATGGACGTCACCGACTTCCCCGACGACCTGGCGCAGACGCAAGCCGCCCGGAACGCCACCAACCAAGCGCTCGCCGCACCCCGCCCCCGCGACACCACCGCCCCGCGCCGCCGCCTGTTGCTCCTGTCCGTACGGCTGTGGCGGCACCCCCTCCTGGGAGACCGTCCCCTCGGTGCCAGCCGCGCGCTCCGAGCTCCGGCAGAGGACCCGAGCCCGGCGAGCCGTCCAGGCCGCGTGACCGGAACGCCTCGGCCGACCAGGAGCACGAGGTTGCGACAAGGGTTGCGCCTATCGGTTGCGCTGGATGTGGCGCCACAGGTTGCGCCTACTGTTGCGCGCCCCGCACAAGCGTCCCCCTGCCCGTGCAGGTCACCACACGGTTTCGCCGTGGTCGGTTTGCTGACATCCCCGTTGCGGCCGCTCTACCCATGTCCTTGGTTGGAGTTGGGGGGAGGGCGGGGTGGGCGGCGCGGACTCAGCCGGGGATCACGGGCGCTGGGCCGGGTTGCGCGTCGGCCGGGCCGCCGCGCTGCCGTCAGGGTGATGGTGACGTCGGGCGGGGGCATCGGTGGGGAGAGGGTCAGGGCGGGCGTGGTGCCGGCGTGCGGGGTGTCGCCTTCGGCTGGAGGCGTCCGGGTGATGTCGACGCCGACTTCCGCGACCGGCTCTGGTTCCATCAGCGTGATGAGCGGCAGCGTGCGGTGAGCGGCGAGAGGGCCGGTGACTGCGCCGACGTTTCGCCTTCAGCCTCTTGAAGACGCACACGAGAGGAGGCCACGTTGGGTGGTCTTGGCGTGCGCGTGTGCGGGGGTGACGGCGAACAGCACTCCGCCCTGTGTGTCGGTGCGGGTCTTCGCGCGGCCTCAACCGGTTTCGGCCAGGGCGGGCAGCGCCAGTCCCCGATCTGGGCGGTCTGGAGGCCGGGCGACCCGGCGCCTTCACCGGTACCCCGGCCGATCCCGGAACTGCGACCTCAGGCCCGTCCCACACCGAACTCGACAAGCAGATCCGTTTCCCTGGAGATTGCCGCCAGGCTCCTGGGCTCGCTCGGCGCCCCTCGCGGGCCTGCGGGTCAAGGACGCGGGCAGCTCCGGGGTTCCCTCGGCGCGCTCGCGGACGGCCCTCGGTGGGCATGTGGGGCCGGCTGCCGGCGGGTGCGACGGCTTTGAGGGGCGTGGGTGCGCTCTGCCCTCCTCGGCGCCTTGCTGGCATGGCTGCTTGCCCGGTCCACGCGCCGGGGCGTTCCCGCTCTGCTGGCAAGGCAGCTGGGATGGGCCGTCAGTGCCCTCCTACCGGTCGGTCCGCGGCATCGGTACCGAGCTGCTGCTGCTGACCAACACAACGCACCTGGACACTTCCGTGAGCGTGGGGCAATGGGCCTGGACGCTGACCCTCTGGAACCCCTGGTTCATTGCAGGCGGACTGGTCTTCGGCCTCACCACCCTGCGGTCCCGCAGGCACACCAACGCACAACCCCCGCCTAGACGCCGCTGTCTGGGCCGCACGCCGAGGCCACAGCCGTGACGCTCGAGCCTGTGGGCCTCGGTCTGGGACGATGGCGCTGGGTCTCAGGGCTTGGTCAACGGCGTCTGGAGTTCGGTCACCCAGTCGTCGTTGTTTTCCGGGCACTCGAGGTTGATCTCCCGGGGTATCCGGTTGACTGGTATCCGTTGGCGTCGATCCAGCGGGCCAGGGCCTGGGCCGTGGGCAGCACGGTGTCCATCGAGCCGCGGTGCACGATGGTCGCCGCCCGGTCGATGGGCGGCAGGTCGAGCACCCGGGAAGCGCCGTCCTGGAGCGGGGCCGCGACCTGGACGGCGGCGTGGACGACGATCCTGCCGCCGCCCTCCGGGGCGTCCTTGTAGGAGGCGACACCGGGCCCCGCAGGCGTGACGCAGGCCGTGTGCAGGCGCCGGAACAGTTCGTCGTAGAGCGGCCCGATGACCGGGCCGATGTCCTCCGGCTCGAAGCTCGCGGCAGTCGCGGTCAGCTCCGCCACCCGGATCGCAGGGACGCTCTTCACAACGACATCGTTCGTGGGCATGTGCCCCTCACTCTCGATCGACCGGAGCCTCGCCTCGACCTGGACCAGCCGCGCCGCCGCCGCGGTCATCGTGGCCTCCAGCTCGGCCCTCCGCAGCCGTAGCATGCCGCGCAGTTCCTCGGTGGTGACCTTTTCGTCCAGGATGTCCTGGACCTGCTGGAGGGTGAACCCCAGTTCCTTGAGCGCGATGACGCGGTTGAGACGGGCCAGCTGGGCGGCCGTGTAGTGGCGGTAGCCGGTGGCAGGGTCGACGTGGGCCGGTCGCGTCGTAGTGACGCAGCATCCGGACCGATACGCGGCCGTGCCGGGCGAAGTCTCCGATGGTGAACATGATGTCTCCGAGTTCAGCACCTGACACGGTGTGAGGGTCAACAAGCCACCTCCCGCCCGGCTGGCTGACAGCGACTCGAGCGTCGGCCAAGTGAGGGGCCCGTCAGACAGAGTGACCACGTGCGACATCCTCCTTCAGTGTGCGGCTTCCAGAGCGGCGCGCCATACCGGGCTGTCCACGTAGTGGTTGTCGAAGCGCTCGG
Source organism: Streptomyces agglomeratus (assembly GCF_001746415.1). Taxonomy (NCBI): domain Bacteria; kingdom Bacillati; phylum Actinomycetota; class Actinomycetes; order Kitasatosporales; family Streptomycetaceae; genus Streptomyces; species Streptomyces agglomeratus. Next base: position 5,504 of record NZ_MEHJ01000001.1, on the reverse strand, counting down.
AAGACTCGCTATCTCCTGCGGGCTCGCCTCACCGCGCATCACCCGGCCGAGCAGCCGGAGATAGTCGAAGCGTGGCATGCCGGGCGTGAAGACGAACAACACGTCGGCCTCCGCGCCGGGAGCCGCCGCGAAAGCGTGCGGAGTGCGCGGCGGCACGAGCAGAAGGTCGCCCTCATCCAGGATCTTCACCTCGTCGTCGACAAGCACCTGAAGAGAGCCGCCGATGACGAAGAACAGCTCCGAGGCACGGGTGTGAAAGTGCGCCGGGGCACCCACAGCGCCCTTGGCGAACTGCGAGCGGTAGCTGGTGAGCGAGCTGCCATCCGTGCCGCAGTCGGCCAGCAGCGTCATCACACTGCTCGGGTCACTCGTGGTCTCGGCGGTAGCGGCGCGAGTCAGAACCGGTGTCAGTGCGGGGTGTCGGCGGCGTTCATAGTCGTACTCCCTGTGCTGAGCTGCGGCTTCGGGCGTCTCCCGGGGCCTTGTGCTGATCAATCTATGCCAGCAAGAGACCCACCTCATGGTGCATTCTGACGTCCAGATCATGGGTCAATTCTGTGTCCGGGCGCCAGCCCCAGTCGTGGCCGAGGCCTCCAGGCGCAGCACCGCGAACGCCCGTACTCAAGGCCGACAGTCAGCGGTTGACGCGTTGGCAGTGGCCGACGGCTCCCACATCCGGGCGTTACAAGGCACCAAGACGGGACGAAGCCCTGTCGACCGGGGCAGAATCGGCAGCAAGCACCATCTGATTACCGACGCCACCGGCATCCCGCTCGCCGCCACACTCACCGGCGACAACCGCAACGACGCCACCCAGCTGATCCCACTCCTCCAGGCCGTGCCGCCCGTGCGGGGCGAACGCGGCCGGCCCCGCCGCCGCCCGACGTCGTGCTCGGCGACCGCGGGTACGACCACGACAGGTACTGATGCCTGGTCCGCCGGCTCGGCGTGAAGCCGCTGATCGCCCGCCGCGGCACCGAGCACGGCTCCGGGCTTCGCAATCACGTGGATTGTCGAGCGCGCGTTCGCTCACCTGCACTGGTTCCGCCGCCTGCGGATCCGCTGGGAGGTCCGGGACGACATCCCCGAAGCGTTCCTCACTCTGGGATGCGCGCTGGTCTGCTGGCGGCGCTTGAACTCACCCCGATGAAAGTGCGCTAACGCGTGCAGAGGAGGTCACGGGCTGGGAGCTCACCCACCCATTCCTGGGCGGCCATGACCTCATCGCCGTGCTCGAAGGCCCACGCGCCAAGCGCGTCGATCGGACCGAGCAACGTCCGCCCCAGAGCGGTGAGTTCGTACTCCACACGAGGCGGCGCTTCGCCATAGGCATTCCGTACCACCAGCCCGTTGAACTCCAGCCGCCGCAGCGTCTCGGTCAGGACCTTGGGACTGATGCCGCCGATGCGCTCGCGTAGTTCGCCGGGGCGCTTGGGACCGTCCCGCAGGACCCAGATCAGCACGGCGTTCCAGGTGTTGGACAGGAGGTCGAAGGCGAGGCGGGCGCGGCAGTCAGCGAGGTAGGCATCGGTCGTCACGTACCAAATGGTGCCTGACGGGTTTCCTAGTGTCGTCCCGAAAGCGGTTGGAGCAGATTCGGAGAGGGGCGTATCGATGAAGATCGGTGTTCTGGGAACGGGGAACATGGCGGACGCACTGGCCACGCAGTGGGTGCGGGCCGGGCACGAGGTGTTCGTCGGAGGCCGGGACGAGCAGAACGCCCAGCGGCTCGCGACGCGCATCGGGGCGGTGCGGGGCACGGGACTCTGCAGGCGGCGGTCGGCTTCGGCGAGGTGGTGCTGGCAGCGCTGCCGTATGGCGCGGGAGCGGAAATCGTCAGGGAGCATCAGTCGGCACTGCAGGGGAAGATCCTGGTCGACTGCGCCAATCCGGTCGGGCCCGGCTTCCGGCTGCTGACAGAAGGCGGCCCCTCGGCGGCGCGCCGGCTGGCTGCGGCGGCACCGGGCGTGCACGTCGTCAAAGCGTTCAACCTCTGCCACGAGGACGTGTGGCGGATGACCCCGCCGGTCTTCGACGGTCAGCCCCTGACCGTTCCGATCTGCGGGGACGACGAGGCGGCACTCGCACTGGCACGCAAGCTGGTGCGGGACATGGGCTGTGAGCCGGTGGCCGGGGGCGGGCTGGACCGCGCCGGATTGCTGGAGGCGACCGCCGCGCTGTTCATCGGACTGTGGGTGGCAGAGCATGCGGACGTACGGGCGATCGCGCCGCCGCTGGCCTATGCAACAGGTCCACGAGCCGAGAGTGCGTGAGGCGTCCAGGGCCGGTGCGACCAGGCACAGGAGCCCGATGCCCGAGGAAAGCTGACACGCCTAGCGCCCGTTCGCGACGAAGCGCGGCGCACCTCGTGCCCGTGTTGGCGTTCGCCGTCGCCCGCACAGCCGGTGGCGCCCCCGGCGTCCAAGGGGCTGTCCGGCCGTTTTCTGTCTTCGCTGGCTGGTGTTACTGCCAGAAGAGGCTTTCGATGATGATCTGTGGTTCTGCGGTGCGGTGGACGAAGGTATACCGCAGCCATCCGTGGCCGTGGTCGAAGTACAAGATGTGGGCGCCGCGCGGTTCGGTGGAGCGGACGGGCTCGATACTGACTTGTGTGAGGTCGAGGCCGTCGTCGCGGTAGGGGTGACGGCAGGTGATGAGGTCGATGACCGCGTCATTGATGAGGTCCCGCACGCGGGCGGGTAGAGCGTCGCGGTACTCGGCGGCCAGCTTGGTCCAGTCCGCGGCCCAGGGCGGGCCGGTGAACTCTTCGCTCACTCGCCGGGCCCGAGACTGCGGACGCTGTGGTGGATCCGTGACGCCTCTTCCAGCAAGTCCTTCGCCTTGTCCGGGTCCGTGCACTCTGCGGCACGTGCTTCGAGGTCGCGCACGTGGTGGTCGAGCTCGGGTCCCGCGCCAGGGCGTACTCGCCCCACCAGCGTGCGAGAAACGCCGGGGCTGCGCCGATGTCGTAGGTGTCGGCGATCTTCGTCCGCCAGTTGGCTTCGAAGTCGTCCAGCAGCTGCGGGGCGTGCGCGGCGATCGCCGCGCGAAGTGCGGCGATGCTGCGCTCGGGCATCGGCGGGACGCCTCTGGAGGGGCGGGGGGCGGTGGTCATGGTCACTTCCTCCTTGGGCAGCGCCACCACGATAGTGCGTAAGGCTTGAGGTGAAAGGGCAGCCGAGGGATTTGCCCGCTGCCCTGAGTCCGTTGTGATCCAAACCAGACGGGTTCACAAGATCGCGACATCAGATCGCTCATGTCCACCGCATGCCGATCTTGGACAGTTGCTCCACGCGCTCGGCGTCAGCGTTGCGGCCCTGCTCCGCTGATTCCCGATCCAGGCCCCCAGCTTGAGTTCCCGTACCTCCTGGTCCTCGCCACTACCACCGTTCCCGTCCTCGCCGACCATCCGCTCGACGTGCTTCCTCGGGACCTGAAGGTGTCCTTCGCGTTCGTAGTACTGCCGGGCGGCGGCGAGGTGCATGGCCCACTTCTGTGCCTGGCTGGTCCGCCGCTTGGGCTTCTCGTCCTCGCTGACGGGTGCGATGCCGAGGACGTGTTCGCACATCCACTGCTGCACGCCGGTGAGCCGGTCCCACCCGAGCCTCACCGACATCACCCACCGCCCCAGATCCTCGCCCTGGCGCAGGATCTCGCCCGCCCGGGTGGGCAGCGCCTCACCTGCGTCCAGGTGCATCCGGACCAGGTGGAAGCACCGCTGCCATTCACCGGCCATGCGGGGCACCAGGACGGGTCGATCTCCTCCAGCTGCTCACGCCGCTCCGCGGCATCGCCCGGCCGACGACTGGACCGGCAGCCCTTCGGCACGCCGCCGTTCGACCTCGGCAGCTTTCCGGGCCGCAGCCCGTGCGTTCTTGAGCCAGATACCCACGGCCGCTCCCTGGTAGGTGGCGTCCAGTGGGGCGAGGAGGTGGCCGTGTTCGGCGGCCCACCGCGCGCCGCGGACAATCCTTCCTCCCATGCGATGTCGTAGTGGGACCAGATCATGCCGAGCTTCTCCAGCTGCGCGATGCGGTTGTCGTCCATGTCGCCGCGGGCGTAGAACCTCCTGGCGTCGGCCACCCATTGCCCCAGCGGGTACCCGGCGAGCGAGGCCGGCCATACGGCCGCGTCCTCGCGTTCCTCGCCCGGCTGGTCCTGCGGCCCGGCCGGGACTCGAAACGTGAACGGCACCTTCAGGTGGCCGTGCCGGCGGGCGTAGGTGACGGCGGCTTCTACCCGCGCCGCCAGTGCGCGTGCTCGGGACTGAGAACCGCAGATTGATGAACGCCGCGAGCTGCGCGGGTCGCGCGGCGTGGAAAACTTCAGCAGCGCCCGGGCCGGTACTGACAGCTCACGGTCGCTCCGGTCGCTGCCGGCCGCTTCGCCTTCTTCGGCCGGCTGCGGGTCTGTACGCCCCGCACGCGGCTCTGCGCCTGCTGTTCGGCCAGCTGCTCAACCACACGCGCGTCGTGCGCTCGCAGAGCCTCCAGCAGCTTGGCGAGCCCGCCGTACGCCCTGGACGTCAGCATGCTGTCCGCCGTCTCGCCCGGCCGAGCAGCACCGGCACCACGAGCGAGGCCACCTTCCCTCGCCGGGCTGCATGCGCAGCGCCCGCCCACGGCCTGGACGAGGTCGGGCATGGAACCGCGTACATCAGCGAAGTACACGGAGTCGCAGTTCTTGGTATCGACACCTTCCCCGAGCACCCTCACGGACCCCAGATACGCCTTCTCGACGACAGTGCCGTCCGTCGCGATCGAGGCGGCGAACTCCCCGAGAACCCGCCTGCGGTGGAGCGCCTTGTGCTCCCCGCACAGCCAGTTGGCCCAGACCGTCTTCGGGTACAGCTCCGGATCGGCATCGTGCAGCCGCGTGGCGACATCCGGTAGCCCGGCAGCGAAGGCTTCGGCCTCCTTCACCACATGGTGAAAGACCAGCGTGCGCCGGAATCCTTCCTCGGCGGACGCTTTCACCAGCGCGGTCTGCAGAGCGGCGAGCCGCGCCCCGCGGACCTCGTCCGAACGCCCTTCCACGCCCAGGAGCTGCGCGGCTTGGAGCTGGGTGTCGGTGACGTCCACGCATACGACTTGGTAGGGGGCGCAGATTCCCCGGTCGATGGCCTGCGAGAGCGTCAAGGTGAACGCTCTGCTGCCGAAGGGCCCTCGGGGTCGTCGTCCATGCTCGCGACCAGCTCACCCGGCGCGCCACCCTGCCCCTGGTCTCGTCGTCTGCGAGTTGCCACAGCCGGGGGGTGGCGGTCATGTACAGCCGGCGCAGGGAGGGGATCTTCTGGTTGTCGTGCACGACCGCCCACGGCTTGCCGATCCGGCCCGACGTCCGGTGCGCCTCGTCCACGACGATCAGGTCCCAAGCCCTCAAGCCGCCGCGTGCGCCGCTCGAGCGTGCCGAGCCCGAGGCTGGCGTACGTGGCGTACACGGTGACTTTGTCCAGGCCCCTGGTCCATTCCACCAGCTCGTGCACGTCCGTGGTGTTGGGGAAG